>CAYWJJ010000010.1:0-84114 GCA_964458105.1 uncultured Geobacter sp. | reverse complement strand
GTCAAACATTTGGGGTCCCCCACCAGAGGTGGGGGTTTACCTAAAAGAAATTAGTCAGGTGCTGTCTTGCTTTGGTTGATTCTCCCGTATCTAACAAGTTAAGGTAAATAGATACTACATCCAGCGCAGCTAGGACTTTCGAGTCTTGGTTACCTATTTCTCGAATTAAGTTAAGTTGCGCCTTGGCGACTTCCTTATTACCTTGCCGAAATTGTTCAAGAATTGTTTCTATCGGCTTATGCAACATTTCAGGGGCAAAACCAGTAAAGAACTGTTGAATAGTATTAATTGAAATTGCGGTTGCACCAGGCATTGCCAACGCGCCAACGTTTCCAGTGTTCACTACTGTTGCAGTGTGGTTTGGAATAACAGAATCAGACATAAATTAACTCACCCATTTTATTTATGAAACGTCTCGCGAATTTTGGGGACACAATACTAATTATTATGTCAATACAATCCTCAACCAACCCACCGATTATGCTCAAACAACTCAACCGGCAAAAAACGCAGCAATTATGAAGGATGAATTATGAATGCTGAAAAACGCATCCTCGGTCTACTCGTAACTCATGATCCCCAATTGAGTCACCTCAACAAAGAAACACCACTTCCCGGTGTCTCTGCATAAACCCAACATCCGGCGGAAACTTTTCCGGCATCACGATCTGCTTTCCTTCATAATCCAGGAAGTTCCGCGTCAACGAATCATTTGGCAAAAACTCCCGCAAATAGGGACTAATAACGAGTCGATAATCTTCGTCCAAGGTTATAAGCCCCTTGTCAAATGCAGCATCCTGGGTCTGCGCAAGGCACAGGCCGTTGTGCGGGTTGAGCCTCTGCTCCGGGAGCTTGCAATAAAGGTTCATTGCCAGCATCAACTCATCATGTGTCCATGGTTTGCCTTGTGACATACTATTCTCCAAAAAATAAAAAAGCCGCTCCACCGGCCCATACCGGTAAAGCGGCTTCTGTCATCTATCTAGCTCGATCCCACTCCATAACCAACTCCATGACATAAAGGATCGCTCACACTATACCGGCAACGCCTACCTGTCAACGGATCAGACCAAAACACCACCCCTCACTCCCCATCCGTCCCAACCAACCCATTCGCATCGTTACCGTCAAGCTCAAGAAACGGCGGCGTGCTCTTGATCAGCTTCAAGCGTTACTGTTCGCGGAAATCGGAGGCTCAGCCTTCTCACCCGCATTTTGCAGATAAAACTCATGCAAAGTTGCGACAAGAAGGGTTTACATCAGCAGTCTGGTCAGAAAATAATCCGCCACCAGGATCAGCATGAATGAGAGTACCACGGAGCGGGTGGTGGAGATGCCGATACCACGAGCACCGCCAGAGGTGTTGAAGCCGACGTAGCAGGAGATCAGCGAGATTATTCCGCCGAAGACGAAGGACTTCGTCAAGCCGATCACGATTTCGGACGGCTTGAGCGCCATGCGGAGCGAGTCGACGTAGGTGCCGTAGGATATGAACAATCTGGGGTGCAGGTGGCTGATGATGGCGCCTCCGGCTATGCCGACGCAGTCGGCGTAAACTGTCAGGATCGGGACGCAGATCAGGCCCGCAATCAGGCGCGGCATGGCCAGATAGCGAATCGGATCGATATCCAGCGTCTTCAGGGCATCAATTTCCTCATAAACCTTCATCACGCCGATTTCAGCCGCCATGGCGCTGCCGGCGCGCCCTGCCACCAGAAAGCTGGTCATGACCGGCCCCAGCTCCCGCACCATCGAAAATCCGACGACACTGCCGATAATATCCTGAGTACCGTATTTGGCCAGCTCTATGCCGGTCTGCAACGCCAGCACCATGCCGACGAAGAAAGCCATGACCGAGGCCACCGGCACCGTTTCGTAGCCGATGATGGCGGCCTGGGAAAATATGGCGGGCAGATTGCGGGGAATCTGGCGGAATGAAACGATAGTTTTCCACAGCAGCGTCAAGACCTCGCCAACAATGCGCAGGGCGTATATCAGCTTGTTACCAATGAATTCAAGCGGTGTCGCAATCATAAAAACACTTCCTAACCCCGCTAAACGGGACAAGTACTTTGATTTATTGTTCTCCCGCCACACCCGACGCCCATTCATAATTGACTCGCGCCACGCGGTAGTCACGCTGAGCCCTGGCCAGATTGCCTCTGGCCTGGAGCAGGTTCAACTGAGCATCTTCAACCTCCAGCCGGATCTTGACTCCATATTCATACCCTTTTTCAGCCATCTGCACAAGCCGTTCAGCTTGCCTGACCGTTCCGGAGACCGCCTGATAAATTTCGGCCGCTTCCTGGAGCGCATAACCGGCCTCACGCACTTCAAGGGCGATTGAATCGAGCAGCTTCGATTCTTCGATCTGCTTTGTCCGCAGATCGCTCCTGGCCTGGGTAACCTTGCCGCTGCTTTTGAAACCGTCAAAGAACGGAAAGGACAGGTAAACACCGACATTCCAGGCGGCACCGTCGACTTCACGTTTCCGCCCCGGTTCGTCCAGGTTTGTCCAGTGCCAGCCGGCTCCCCCCTTCAAATCAAGCCGCGGTTTGTTTTCGGCATCGGCAATCGTAACCAGCTCGTCATATACACCGATCCGCAACCGCAGATCCGCCAGCTCGGGGCGCTGCTTGCCGGCAGAGAGCAAGGCCGCCTCGTAACTGACCGGAACCGGACGATCCGGCGTCGCCATGTCCAGGGTACCGGCAACCTGGACCTCCTCCGGCCCCAGCGCCAACAGAAAGCGCAACCGCTCACGGGCCGTGCGGATGACGTTCTGGCTGCGGATGGCTTCCGGGCGGGCATTTTCTGCCGAAACCTCGGCGGCCAGCACGTCATAATCAGTCGCAACGCCGGCCGCATATTTTCGTTTGGCTTCCTCCAGATGTCGAGCCTTCTGCAGTTGATTTTCCACCGCCAGCCGGTGCAGTTCGCGCGCCAGCAGGACATCAAAATAGGCCGCCGACACATCGCGATAGGCGGCCTGGCGATACAGACGCAACTGCTGATCGGCCGTTTTCAACCCATACTCCGCGGCACGGATGGCGGCATTGATCTTGCCCCAGGTGTAGAGCGGCTGGGAAACCGTCAGATCAACCAAACCGTTGTACTGGCGAGATGTAATGCCAATCAGCGCTTTCTGGCTTTGGTCTTGCGACAGTCCGGCCGAGCCGTTCAGGGAAAACTGTGGCAGCGCCGCCGAACGCTCCTCCACATACCTGCCCTGAACATATTTTGCATACTCGCGGGCCTTCTCGATGTCGCGATTTTTCTCCATCGCCAGGGAGATGGCCTGCTCCAGGGTCAGGGTGCGGGCCTCGGCCCGACAAAAGGGGATCAGCGTCAAACCGCAAACTGCAACCACAATCAACAATTTCATAGCAAAACTTCTCCTTGCACTAAAACTGCCCGGCGCCAGCCGCGCACCGAATTGATCAGCCATAATTCTTCCGCCCGCAGCAGATCATCAGGATACAGTATCGTTTCCGAGATTTTGCCGCATTCCAGCAACTCTTCCCGCAACACCCCCGGCAGCAGGCCGCTGTTGAGGGCTGGAGTCAGAAGTTGGCCGGCCCGCTTTATGACCAGCGTATGATAACTCCCTTCGGTCACTTCGCCCCGCTCGTTGGCAAATAGCACTTCGTCACATTCCGGGCAGGCCGAGCGGGCATTGTCGAGCAGTTCGCGGCGTGTGGTTTTGTGGTAACGGAAAGGGTCCCGCGAATCAACCCTTACATGACTGACAGCAAAACGCAACGGCGAATCAGTATCCTGCAGCTGTTCGGATGACAGCTGCAGTGTGCCGTCTGATGCCAGCAGAAGCCTGGCCTTGCGGAGTCCCGGCACCATTACGGCATGATCGTTCAGCAGTTGCCGTGTTTTACCAAGGTCAAATGCGAATCCGAAATATTCCGCCGATGCTCCCAGGCGCCCCAGGTGGCCTTCCAACAGAGCATAGCTGCCGTCCTGCAGGCGCATCGATTCGATCAGCTGAAAATCCAAAGCGCCACCGTTAACAAATGCGCCCTTGTTCATACACTCGGCATATTCACGCCCAGCCAGCGAGTCCCAGGTGATGCCGCTGCCCACTCCCATCGAAAGCCGGGCGCTGTAACGGTCCAGCAGCAGGGTCCGGATGGCCACCGAGAAGACCGCTTCGCCGCCGGGAGCGACACAACCGATCGCACCGCAGTAAACGCCGCGCGGCCTTCCTTCCAGTTCAGCGATTATCTCCATGCTGCGCTTTTTGGGTGCGCCGGTGATGGAACCGCAAGGGAACAGGGCCCGGAATATGTCCGGCAATCCTGTCCCCTGATTGACGCGGGCTGTTATGGTGGAAGTCATCTGATGCAGACTGGGATAGGTTTCAACCTCGAACAGCGAATCCACCGCGACGGAACCGGTCTCGGCCACGATCCCCAGGTCGTTGCGAAGCAGATCAACGATCATCAGGTTCTCGGCCCGTTCCTTGGCGTTCTGCCGCAATCGTTCGACAGCGTCACGATCCCCGGCTGCCGATAAGCCTCGGGGGGCGGTTCCCTTCATCGGGCGGGTCGTGATGACACGATCCTTGAGCGAGAAAAACAGCTCCGGAGAGGCGGAGACCACCGTAAAGCGTCCGGTGTCCAGGTATGCGCAGAACTGAGCCCGCTGCCCCCGTCCGATGCGGGCATACAGCGCCAACGGATCACCGCTGTAATCCCCCTGCAATGAAAAGGTGTGATTGACCTGATAGCAGTCGCCGGCGGAAATATAGCTGCGGATACGATCGATATCGGCTGTGTAATCATCAGCTGCTGCCGATTGATTCAGCCTGATTTCACCGCCCGGCACCTGCGGCAGGCCGGCGCCGGCGGGCACACCCCGCCTTTCGCGGAAGAGAGCGAACCAGACCAGCGGCAGTTCCTCGGCAGATGGCAGGGAGAGAAGGTCCGGATTGAGCGCATTGGCCGCTTCGTAACTGACGAAACCGGCCGCATAAAGGCCGCAGGCCGCCGCATCTTCCACCGCGGCCATGGCTCCGGCAACCTTATCCGGCGTGCGGGCTTCGACCGTTCCGGCATAGCCTGAAAAACGCCAGGAAGTGCCGAATCCGCTGCCGCCGAAAGAGTCCAGCAGTACGGTCGGAACAAAATCAGGCATGCCTGCCCTTCCATTTCCCTTTAAGCCAGCTTCCCAGATCATCCATCAGCGTGTACATGACCGGAACCACCAGCAGGGTCAGCAGGGTCGAGGTCAAAAGCCCGCCCACCACCGCCCTGGCCATGGGGGCACGCATCTCGGCCCCGGCGCCGATGGCCAGAAAAAGCGGCAGCATGCCGAATATCATCGCCAGTGTCGTCATGATGATCGGCCGCAAGCGGGTGCGACCGGCCTCGATCACCGCTTCGCGGCGCGGCTTGCCGTCCCGTCGCTGCAGTACCTTGGCGTAGTCGACTAACAGGATGGCGTTCTTGGTCACCAGCCCCATCAGCATGATCAGGCCGATCAGCGACATGATGTTGACCGTGTCGCCGGTCAGTTTGAGCATGCCGGCCATGCCGACGATCGAAAGCGGCAGGGAGAGCATGATCGCAAAGGGTTCGAAAAACGACTCGAACTGGGCCGCCAGGATCAGGTAGACAAAGATGATCGCCAGCAGCAGTGATTCGCCCATGTAGCCGAAGGATTCAGCCATATCCTCCGCTTCACCGGACAGATCGATCGAGTAACCGGGCGGCATGTTGATCCTTTTGGCCGCTGCCTCGACATGTTTGACGGCAGTGCCGATCGGCAGGTTGTCCAGGTTGGCGGAGACAGTAATCTGGCGGGCCAGGTCGCGGCGGTTGATCTCGGTCGGCGAAGCGGCCACGACCGTGCTGACCAGACTGGCCAGCGGCAACAGCTTGACCCCGCCGTTGCCGTCTGTTACGGACACCTTCAGGTCCGCCACCTGTGACGGATTCTGCCGAAGCCTTTCCGGCAGGCGCACCCGCACATCCACGGCATCGCCATCCTCGTCCTCGTAGGTGCTGATCGCCTCGCCCCCCACCAGACGCCCCAGGGAGCCGACGATATCGTTGGTGGTCACACCGGCCGAGAGCGCCTTTTCCCGGTCGACACGCAGCCGGTATTCGGGGATGTCATGCTCCAGCGTCACGGCCAGATCGACGATCCCGGGCGTTTTGTACAGTTCTTCCTTCAGCTTCTGCCCCAACAGCTTGAGGGTGTTCAGGTCATCACCCTTCAGGTTGACGTTGAGCGGCTTCTGCGCACCGCCGATCTGCCCGACCTCCTCGATCGAGAAGGTAATCCCGGCAATTTTGCGAAACCTCTCCCGCACATCCCGCTGCAGTTCAAACTGGTTCCGTTTTCGTTCCTTGCGCTCCTTCAGCTTCAGGTAGAGCAGTCCGTCCCGCACGGTGCCGTTGTCGCCGGCGCCGATCGTGGCATAGCTGTGGTCGATTTCCGGGATGTCTTTCAGGGCTGCCAGGATTGCGTCGAGCCTGTTCTCGGTCTCGGCCAGGCTGGCATCCGGGGCGGTTTTAAAGGAAACCTGGAATTCGCCTTTGTCATAAAGGGCCATGAATGAGGATTCAAGAGTGCCGAAGAGCATGATGCCGACTACGAAAGCGCCCAGAGCCAGCGCCATCACCGACTTGCGGTGATCCAGAGCCCAGCTGATCGCAAAACGGTACTTGTCGGCGGTGCTGTCGAACCATTGGTTGAAGCGTTCCAGCAGCCTGGCGATCCCCTTGCGCCGGCCATTTAAATGGATCGATGGATCGTGCCAGCGCGAGGAAAGCATCGGGTCAAGCGTGAAGGAAACAAACAGCGAGACCAGCACGGCAAAGGCCACGCTGATGCCGAACTGGTAGAAGAAACGCCCGACGATCCCTTTCATGAAGGCCACCGGCACAAAGACGGCAATGATCGACATCGACGTTGCAAAGACCGCCAGGCCGATCTCGGAAGTGCCGAAACGCGAGGCCTCCATATGATCCTTGCCCATTTCCAGGTGGCGCACGATGTTCTCGCGGACAACAATCGCGTCGTCGATCAGCATGCCGATCGCCAGCGAAAGCGCCATCAGGGTCATCACGTTCAGGGTCATGCCCAGGGCGTACATGATGATGTAGGCCGAGATGACCGAGATCGGCAGCGTCACTCCGGTAATGACCGTGGAGCGCCAGGAGTTGATGAAGCAGAATACGATCAGCACGGTCAGGATGCCGCCGATGATCAGCGTGTCTTTTACGTCGGTCAGCGAGTCGCGGGTCATGATCGTGCCGTCGCGCACCATCGTCAGCGTCACACCGGGCGGCAATTCCTTGCGGACCTTGAGCATGGTTTTCTTGACGTTGTCAACCAGCTCGACCTCGTTGCCGCCCGACTGTTTGTACACATCCAGGCCTATGGCCGGCTGCCCGTTGACCAGGGCCAGCTTGCGCTTTTCCTCGGTGCCGTCGGAGACCCTGGCCACCTCGCCCAACGGTATCGCCCGGCCGCCGCGCTGTGCAATCGCCATGCCGCGGTACTCTTCGGCCCGGACAGGTTTGCCCTCTATGCGCATCGGGTATTCGGCAGTCCCCTTGGTCAGCCGTCCCAACGGGGTGTTGGTGTTCTCGGATCTGATGCCGGCTACCACGTCGTTGACTCCCAGGCCAAGACTATCCAGCCGCACCGGATCCAGCTCCACGCTGATCTCGCGCTTGCGGCCGCCGACCATCTCCACCTTGCCGACTCCGGCCACGCTCTCGAAACGTTTCTTGATCTTTTTTTCGACCAGGATCGTCAGGTCACGGGGCGAAAGCGTATCGGACTGCACCGCCAGGGCCGCCACCGGCGCGGCGTTGAAGTCCAGTTTCTGGATGATCGGCTCGTCGATGCTCTCCGGCAGGGTGCCCCGGATAGAGCTGATCTTGGCCCGCACCTCCTGGGCACAGTCATTGACCTTCTGCTCCAGCTGGAACTGGACCATGACCGTCGAAACCCCTTCGCGGGAGGTGGAGAAGACATGCTTGACCCCGGCGATCTGGTTGACCGATTCCTCGATCCGCTTGGACACTTCGCGCTCCACCGTCTCGGGCGAGGCGCCCGGGAAAGTGGTCACAACCGAGATCAACGGGAATTCGACGTTGGGAAACATCTCGACCGAGAGGCGTTTGTAGGAGAAAAGCCCCAGCGTAACCAGGGCCAGCATCATCACCGCAGCAAAGATCGGCCGTTTGATGGAGGTATTGGAGAGGATCATTTCGTTTCAGGTTCCTTGTGATTATTGCTCTGAGGTTGCGCCATCTGTAAGCCATCCCGAACTTCGTTTACCGCCTGACCACCCTAACGTTTGACAATCAGCCAGGCGCCCCCGGCCAGCAGCAGGATGCCCAGCGCACGCAACGGAGTAAAGGGTATCTGACGCAATCCGAATGCTCCGAAGTTGTCCAGGGCGGCTCCGGTAATCAACTGACCGGTAATGACCATTGCCATGACGGCGGTCGTACCGATGCGCGGAACCGATATGATCGTCAGCGTCACAAAAAAAGCGCCCAAAAAGCCGCCCGTCAGCTCCCACCAGGAAGCGCCGGCAATGTTGCGCAGACTGCCCTTTCCGGCTGCCATTGTGATGATCAGCATGGCCAGCGTGCCGACCGCAAACGAGATCAGGGAACTTTCATAAGCACCGGTCTTCTGTGCCAGCCGGGCGTTGATCGAAGGCTGCAGCGCCACCGCCATGCCGCCACAAACCATCAGCACCAGCATCGTCAGATTACTCATCGTTTCCTCCCAGTTCTTTCCAGCGGAAACAGTCGGTCGTGTGATCGTTGACCATGCCTACCGCCTGCATCAAGGCGTAACAGATGGTTGATCCGACGAAGCGGAAGCCGCGCTTTTTCAGATCTTTGCTGAGGGCGTCCGACAACGGGGTGCTGGCCGGGATATCGCTGTGGCTGTTCCATGAATTCTGCAGCGGTTTACCATCCACAAAGCGCCACATATAGCTGTCGAAACTGCCGAACTCGGCCTGCACCTTCAGGAAAGCCTGGGCATTGCTAATGGCGGCGGCTATCTTCAGCCGGTTGCGGATGATGCCGGCATCGGCCATCAGTTCGGTCTGTTTCTGCTGGTCAAAACCGGCCACGACTGATGGATCGAATCCGGCAAAGGCCCGCCGGTAGCCGTCACGCCGCTTCAGGATCGTTATCCAGGAGAGACCGGCCTGGGCGCCCTCCAGGATCAGAAATTCAAAGAGCTGCCTGTCATCGTGGAGCGCAACTCCCCACTCCCGATCATGATAGGAGATGTAATCCTGGTCGTTACCGGCCCAGCGACAACGAAGCGGTGTATTATCCGGTATGCTGTTCATGCGCCAGCCCCCCTCGTTCCGGTTATCCGGTCACCATCTCTGAGGTTGAATCCGCCGCGAACCACGTACTGCTCACCGGATTTGATTCCCGATTTTACTTCGATCAAATCGCCGTTGGCCACACCAACCGCTATCTCGCGCCTGCGCGCCGTGCCATTTTCAATCACGTACAACACGCCTTTTCCGGCCGCAAGATCGAGTGCGGCAACGGCGCTGCGCGGCACCTGCAGAACATTGGCCCTCCGGCCGGTTATAATACGCCCCTTGGCAAAAAGCCCCCCCTTCAGAGCTTCAGGAGTGTTGCGCACCTCGGCAATCACTTTCAGCGAACGGTCTACGGAGGAAAGTTCCGGATTGATGTACATGACTCTGCCTGTAAATTTGGCACCGGGCTGCGAGTCAACCGTGAACTCAAGCGTTTGCCCCACCTTGACGCGGCTGGAATCTGCCGATGAGACGGTCACGGTCAGATTGAGTATCCGATTATCGACAATGCGGAAGATCGGTTTGCCTGCCGCAGCATCGCTGGCCAGATCACCTACGTTGACGTTACGCAGGGCAACGATGCCATCCATCGGCGCTGCGACGGTTCCCTTGGCCTGCCGTGCCGCGCCCTGGCGCGTTTCCTCTTCGGCAACGCGGATTTGCGCCCTGGCAGCCTCTATCTTTGCCTGTGCGGCTTCCTTTTCGGTGCCGGCGTCATCCAGCGTCTGTTGAGTCGCCAGCCCGGACTCTTTCAGTTTGAGAATGCGGACCAGTTCACGCTCGGCACGGTTGGCAGCTACCTGAGCCTGGGCTAAGTTGGCCCTGGCCGTGGCGATGCCGGCCTCGCCACGCTTGACCTGTGCTTCGGTCTCGGCCACATCGATTTTGGCAAGCGGCTGCCCCTTTTTCACCCGCACCCACTCGTTCACAAAAACCTGTTTCACCAGGCCGGGGATCTGTGTTTTCACATCCACCGAAAATTTAGGCTCCAGGCTGCCGGTTACCTCGATATTTTCAACCAGTTCGGCAGGCTTCGCCGTGGAACTCTCAACTGCAATCGGCGGTTTGGAAACCGGAGCTTTGTTTGAGCTGCTGTTACTGCAGGCACTGGCGGCTGCAGCTATAATGATTGTCGTCAAGACAACACCAACTTTGTTCATTTAAAACTCCTTCGTGATATCTGGCGCTATTTCAGCGGCGCAATTCCGGCCGACAGCAGATGCAGGTCCATGTCATATCGTTTTCATCTCCGGTCCGTCAAGTCGAATATAACCCGAAAATCTGATACCTTTGGGAATAATGAACGCATTACCAACATTTCAGAGACGAGGAAGCAATAATAAAAAGTTGGCCTGAAAGTTGGCATAGTGGATAATTTGCTCGGACAAACTCATTAATACCGCATATGGGGTATGGAATGTTGTGTATGGGGTAAGATGAAGCTCCGCATCCGATCAGCAAATAAGTGCAATAATCAGTAACTGTAGTGTGTTATGAGCTATTTTTTGTTTTGGCACACAGCCTGCAGTAACATGATCAAACACATTCCTTTGGAGGTAGTACAAATGAAAAAAGTTATGTCCACAATCGTTGCCGCCCTCGTAGCAGTTTCCTTCGCCGCCGTTGCTATCGCTGCAGACAAAGCTGCTGCTCCTGCTGCTGCTCCTGCTGCTGCCGCTGCTCCTGCTGCTGAAGCAAAGCCAGAAGCAAAGCCTGCTAAAAAAGCAAAGAAAGCAAAGAAAGTGAAAAAAGAAGAAGTGAAAAAAGAAGAAGCTGCTGCTCCTGCTGCAAAGTAATTCGTTTTTCGCGAATGAACAGAAAAGCCGCATCGAAAGATGCGGCTTTTTTTGTGCCGTGAGTTGGTATATACAAACAGTTGCAGGATTCACAGGAATAACTTTGCAGGAGCAAAAAGCGATATGGCAGATCAGATGATTCGGGCATTATGCCTGTCGGGCGGCATTCGGGTTCTGGCTTGTAACACAACCGGGTTGGCGCGCGAAATATGTTTACTCCAGGGTACGTCTGCAACGGCAAGTATTGCCATGGGACGGGGACTTGCCGGCGGGGCGCTGATGGGGGCATTGCTGAAGACGGGCCAAAGGATTGCTCTCAAGTTCGAAGGCAACGGTCCGCTCCGCAAGCTGCTGATCGAAGCCGACAGCGAAGGAGCGGTTTGCGGCTGTGCCGGAAACCCGGCGGCGGAAATAGAACCGCTGAACGGCAAATGGAATGTAGCCGAATTGATCGGCAAGGCCGGTTTTCTGACAGTTTCAAAAGATATCGGGGTCGGCGGGCAACCGTATCAAGGCCTGGTGCAGCTGGTCAGCAGCGAGATCGGTGACGACCTGGCGTACTACCTGACCGAATCCGAACAGACCCCCTCTGCGGTCGGCTTGGGGGCCGCTCTTGATGAGAACGGACAGATAGCGGTCTGCGGCGGTTTTCTGGTCCAGGCACTGCCGAAAGCCGATCAGGTAGCACTGGAAAAAATCATGCAGCGATTATCCGCGTTGCCACCGATTTCGTCAATGCTGACAGAATCAGGCCCGGAAGCTATACTGCGGGAGATTTTCGGAGATATACCTTACACGGTTCTTGAAACCCACGACATTTTCTTTCGGTGCGGCTGCTCCAGGGAGAAAGTCGAGCGGGCTTTGATTACGATGGGGGCGAAGGAACTGAAGGATATGCAGTCAAAGGATAACGGGGCAGCAGTCACCTGTGAATTCTGCCGGAAAACATACAGCTTCGACAGCAACAACCTGGATCAGCTCATAAAACTTGTATCAGAAGCCCCTGGCAGATAAACGTGCCCACTATTTTGCTGACAATCGCATACGACGGCACCAACTACTCCGGCTGGCAAATTCAGCCAAACGGCCTTGCCGTGCAGCAGGTGGTGGAAGAAGCACTCGAACAAATGCTGGGCGAGCGCGTCAAGCTTTGTTCTTCGGGGCGCACCGATGCCGGCGTTCATGCCCGGGCCATGCCTGCAGCCTTTTTTACGACCCGAAATCTTCCGTTGAGGGCATTTATCGAAGGCACCAACCGTTATCTTCCCGATGATATTGCCATTCAGAACGCCAGCCAGGTTCCGGACGGCTTCAAGCCGATCAGCGCCGCGCTAGCCAAGCATTATCGCTACACCATCCTCAATTCGACCATCCGTTCTCCGCTGGACCGGCTCTGCAGCTGGCAGGTGCGGGAATCCCTCGATCTGCCGGCGATGGTCAAGGCCGCCGGCTATTTTGTCGGCCGACACGATTTTGCAGCGTTTAGGGCTTCGAACTGCGTGGCGAAAACGACCGTACGCAGGATGGATTCGATTGAAATCGATCAGACCGGCGATTTTATTACTATTGATGTGGTCGGAGAAGGATTTCTGAAGTACATGGTAAGGGTGATGGCAGGAACTTTGGTGGATGTGGGCAGGGGACGCTTCACGCCGGAACATGTTGAACGGCTGCTGCTGGATGGCGACCGGCAAAAGGCCGGCGTTACTGCGCCAGCCTGCGGTCTTTGCCTGATAAAGGTTTTCTACCCGGGAAACAACTCCGAATCGGAAGATTCTACTTCTCAGCCAGCAGACGCTTGATCAGCTGTTCCACCTTGCGCCCCATCTCATCCGAAAAACCCCGATAAACTTCGGCAATTACGCCTTTTTTGTCGATCACGAACATGACCGGAACGGAACGGACGCCGAAATCGACGGTAGCAGCATCACCTGCCAACGCCAGCGGATAATTTATGTGGTGCTCATTGGCAAAAGCCTTGACGTCTCGTTCACCATCTTCGTCCGCACTCAATCCCAGAATCTGAAGTCCCTGTTTGCCGTACTTGCGGTTCATTTCCACCAGATGGGGTATGGATTGTCGGCAGGGCTGGCACCAGGTGGCAAAAAAATCCACCACAAGTACATGACCGTGGTAATTTTCAAGTGTTACCGGTTGACCTGTGGTGGTGATTACCTTGAAGTTGGGTGCCGGCTGCCCCTGCCTGGGGGCTGCGTCAAGCCTGGACGGCAGGGCCAGAAGCGAAGCCGTCAGGTATGCCAGCAAGAAATATATAACTGATTTTTTTATGTTCATGGCCCCTAGAGTGCTTTGGCGATCAAGGCATCTATCTGCGATTTTGGAACTGCTCCGACAACCTGATCGACCTGTACACCACCTTTGAAAAGTATAATGGTAGGAATGCCGCGTACGCCATATTTGCTGGGTGTGGACTGACTTTCATCCACATTGACCTTTCCTACCTTAACTTTTCCAGCATATTCATCTGCTATTGCATCTACCAGAGGAGCGATCGCCTTGCAGGGAGCGCACCAGGTAGCCCAAAAATCGACGAGAACCGGTATATCGGACTGCAGTACCTCGCGATCGAAATTTGCGTCAGTAAACGCCATTACTTTTTCACTAGCCATCTGTTATCTCCTTTTGGGAATTATATCTGTCTATGGATGATATACCAGAAGCCGAAAAAATCAAGCCCAAACTCCGGGCGCGGCATTGCGTTGATAAGACCGGCGCAAGAGAGTATGGTAGGAAAATCTGGGGAGGATCGGAAATGTCTGCACTGCCGTTGAACATTGACATGCTTGGCAAAACAGCGCTTATCGTTGGTGGCGGGAAAGTGGCACTGCGCAAGGTTCGCGCTCTGCTGGAGGCCGGGGCTGTCCTGCAGCTGGCATCCCCGGAAGTTTGCCCGGAAATAGCAGAACTTGCAGCTGCAGGTTACGTTTCTGTTCGCCTTGGAAGCTATGACGCATCCGATCTTGACAACGTATTTCTGGCAGTTGCTGCCACCGATGATGCTGCGGTAAACCGGGCGGTAGCATCAGATGGGGGGAAGCGCGGAATCCTTGTCGCGGTTGCTGACAATCCTGCCGCCGGAAACTGCACCTTCCCGGCTGTCCTGCGCCGTGGAAACCTGGAAATAGCCGTCTCGACCGGTGGACGCTGCCCGACCCTGGCAACTGATATTCGGGACATGATTGCCGATCTGATCGGCGACGAATACGGAGCAGCACTGGAACAACTGGCCGCCGAACGAGAAAAGCTGTTGACGGATGGGAGTCCCAGCACATACAATAAAAAGGTTTTACGCTCGCTTGCCATGCGACTGATCGCCGAGCTAACTGAACGCAAGGATACCGCATGAGTCAAATATTTTTCTACCTTACGTTTGCCCTGTATGGTTGTGCCACGGCGGCCTACCTGACCTTCCTGCTGCGTACGGCTTCCGTGATCGGAGTCTGGGCCAACCGTCTGGCTCTGGCCGGATTCGCGACACACCTGCTTTCCACGATTCACCGGTTCAGCTCTTCCGGACACCTGCCGATCACCAATATGCATGAATCCCTGTCTTTTTTCGCCCTCACGATTGTGGGTGCCTTTATCCTCTTCGAACGCAAATACAAGGTTACGATTCTCGGGGCATTTGTTGTCCCGATCGCCCTTCTGCTTGTAATTTCGTCCAGCGCTTTTCCGTCCGTGATCCGTGAACTGAACCCGGCCCTGAAAAGCAATTGGCTCTGGATACATACGATCATGGCCTTTATCAGTTATGCCATGTTTACGATCGCATTCGGCGCAGCAGTGATCTACCTGATTCAGCAATATTTTTTGAAGAAAAAACGGTTAGGGGCGCTGTTTCAGAAGCTACCTTCGCTCAATACGTTGGATGACATCAATTACCGTTGCCTGACGATCGGATTTCCGTTGTTGACGATCGCTATAATTACAGGCGCAATCTGGGCTGAAAAGGCTTGGGGCACTTACTGGAGCTGGGACCCCAAGGAAACCTGGTCGCTGATCACCTGGTTCATATTTGCCGCACTGCTGCACAGCAGGCTCACGACCGGCTGGCGCGGCAAGCGCGCCTCGCTGCTGACGATAGCCGGCTTTCTTGTCATGCTCTTTACCTTTATTGGCGTCAACCTCTGGCTTCCGGGTCTGCATGCCTACAAATAGCCGTTCCAAGGATAGAACCTGAATGAATATCATCGTAGTCGGTCTCTCTCACAAGACCGCCACAGTTGAAATACGGGAAAAAGTAGCCTTTTCTCCCAATCATATGCAAAAACCGCTTGCTGAACTGGTCGGATTGGACGGTATCATAGAAGGGGTGATTGTCTCCACCTGCAACCGGGTGGAGATTTATGCCACCACCCGCGACATTGCCGGCGGCATCGCCCGCATCAAACGTTTCCTGGCCGATTATCATCATATTTCGCTCGAAACTCTCGAAGCGCACCTCTACAACTACCATTCCGAAGCCGCCATCCGCCACGTTTTTCGGGTGGCTTCCAGCCTCGATTCAATGGTGGTAGGCGAACCGCAGATCCTGGGTCAGATCAAGACCTCCTACGGATACGCTGCCGAATTCAGATCTTCCGGCATAATTCTAAACCGGTTCCTGCACAAGGCCTTTTCGGTGGCCAAACGGGTACGCACCGAGACTAAAATCGCTTCTTCGGCCGTTTCGGTAGCTTTTGCCGCTGTGGAACTGGCCAAGAAAATTTTGGGAGACCTGTCCAACAAAACCGTCATGCTGATCGGCGCAGGCGAAATGTGCGAATTGGCGGCCAAGCACTTCATCAACAGTGGCGCCAAGGGAGTGATGGTCACCAATCGTACCTTTGAAAGGGCTGAGCGGTTGGCCGAAGAGTTCGGCGGCGAGGCGGTGCGCTTCGAAGAACTGTTTGACCATCTGCACCGCGCCGATATCGTGCTCTCCTCCACCGGCGCCCCGCATTGCATAATCGGCCCGAAGGATGCCGAAGAGATCGTCAAGCGGCGCAGGTTCAAGCCGATGTTCTTTATCGACATTGCTGTTCCGCGCGACATCGACCCCAAGGTGGACGATGTGGAAAACGCCTATCTCTTCACAGTGGACCACCTGCAGGAGATCGTTCAGGCCAACCTGGCCCAGCGCAGCCTGGAAGCGGAAAAAGCCGAGGAAATCATCAACCAGGAGATCGGCCAGTTTCATAAATGGCTCTCGACGCTGGAGGTGACTCCCACCATCGTTGCCCTGCGGACACGCTTTGACGAGATCCGCAAGGCTGAACTGGAGAAAACGATTTCCGGCTGGAAAGACCTGCCACCCGATGCGGAAAAACGACTTGAAGCTCTGACGATGGCCATGATGAACAAGCTGCTCCACGCCCCTACCTCCGTACTGAAGAAAGCCGGCCAAGGTGGGCGGGTTGATCTGTATGTAGATGCTCTCAGACAGCTTTTTGAGCTGGAGTCCCTTCAGCACGATGATCAGGAGCTGGAGCTGGAAGAATAGTGCGCCTGCCGCCCCTGCTGGCCGGTACCCTGGTCAAGCGCTACAAGCGTTTTCTGGCGGATGTGCTGCTTGACGACGGTAGCGAAGTCACCATCCACTGCCCGAACTCCGGCAGCATGAAAGGGTGTGCGGTTCCCGGCAGCCGGGTGTACATTTCCCGCAGCCCCAACCTGGAAAGGAAGTACCCCTTCACCTGGGAACTGGTGCAGTCGGACGGATACTGGGCCGGCATCAACACCGGACTGCCCAACCGACTGGTGCGGGAAGCGATTGAAAACGGCTCCGTGGCGGAACTGCAAGGATATGCGGCCATCCGTCCGGAAGTGCCCTACGGAGAGCACAGCCGCATCGACCTGTTGCTGGAACGCCCGGGCGAACGCTGCTTTGTGGAGGTCAAGAACGTCACGCTGGTTGAGAATGGCCGGGCTCTGTTCCCTGATGCCGTTACAACGAGAGGACAGAAACACCTGCAGGAGTTGATGCGGGTGGTACGTGAAGGTGATCGTGGCGTGATCTTTTTCACGGTCCAGCGCGGCGACGGCGACGCGGTTGCCCCGGCCGACGCAATCGACCCGGAGTATGGACGCCTTCTGAGGCTGGCCCTGGAGAACGGTGTGGAAGCGCTGGCCTACCGGGCACTGGTGACACCCGATGAGATCCGGCTGACGGAGCGCTTGCCGGTGATTGTTTAGAAAACGATAGTCAAATCCAAATAAAAACGGAGAAATTTATGCCCCCAAAACAGATACGCATCGGTACCCGTGCCAGCCAATTGGCACTTTGGCAGGCCAACTGGGTCAAGTCCGAGCTGGAGAAGAAATACCCCGGCATGGAAGTCACGCTGACCAAGATCAAGACCATCGGCGACAAGATCCTTGATGTGCCGCTGGCCCAAGTGGGCGGCAAGGGACTTTTCGTAAAGGAGATCGAGGAGGCCATGCTGCGGGACGAGATCGACATCGCCGTGCACAGCATGAAGGACGTCCCGACCGAATTCCCGGAAGGATTGGGGCTGTACTGCATCACCGAGCGTGAAGATCCGCGCGATGCCGTGATTTCCCGCAACATCACGTTTGCTGATCTGCCTCAGGGCGCCCGGATCGGCACCAGCGCCCTGCGCCGTCAGGCCCAGTTGCTGAAGGTGCGGCCCGACCTGCAGATGTGCATCATTCGCGGCAATGTCGAAACCCGCATCCGCAAGCTGACCGACGACAATCTGGATGCGGTTATCCTGGCTGCCGCCGGTTTGAAGCGCCTCGGCTTCACCGAACAGGTGGCCGAATACCTGGATACCGAACTGTCGATTCCGGCCATTGGCCAGGGCGCACTGGGGATTGAATGCCGACTGGCGGATCCGGTAATCACTGAGACAATCGCCTTTTTCAACCACGCCGACACCAGCTATGCCGTGCGGGCTGAGCGGGCTCTGCTGAAGCGTTGCGAAGGGGGCTGCCAGGTGCCGATTGCGGCACACGGGACGGTCAGCGATGGCCAGTTGCGACTGGTAGGCTTCATTGCCGCGGTTGACGGCAGCCGTTCGGTTCGCGGCGAGATATCCGGGCCGGTGACCGAATGCGAGCAGCTGGGCATCCGTCTGGCGGACCAGTTGCTGGCCGACGGCGGCAAGGTCATTCTGGAAGAGGTGTACCAGAGAGAAATCAAATCTCCATCACACCCATGAAAAACCCTGAACGACATAATGGCATCGTATACCTGGTCGGCGCCGGCCCGGGCGACCCGTCTCTGATCACGCTGCGCGGAGTGGAATGCCTGCAACGCGCCGACGTGGTGGTTTACGACTACCTGGCCAACGAACAGCTCCTGAATCATGCTCCGGAAGCTGCCGAACGCATCTACGCCGGCAAGATCGGCGGACGGCACAACCAGGACCAGGAAGAGATCAGTAATTTGCTGGTTGAAAAAGCGCAGCAGGGAAAGGTCGTAGTGAGATTGAAGGGGGGGGATCCCTTTGTCTTCGGCCGCGGCGGCGAGGAGTGCGAGACGCTGAACGAAGCCGGCTTACCTTTTGAGGTGATTCCGGGAGTTACGGCAGCGATCGGCGCCTCAGCATACGCCGGCATCCCGCTTACGCATCGCGACTTCACCGCCTCGGTTGCCTTTGTAACCGGCCAGGAAGGCAAGGACAAGCAGGAATCGGCCATCGACTGGGACCGTCTCTCACTGGGAGGCGGGACCGTGGTTTTTTACATGGGAATCACGACGCTCAGACGTAACATGCAGCGCATGATACAGCATGGCCGAGCGGCTGATACACCGGTCGCCCTCGTACGTTGGGCAACAACCGTTTGCCAGCAGGTTCTGACCGGGACGATTGCCGATATTGCAGACCGGGCCGAGGAGGCCGGATTCAAGCCTCCTGCCATAACCATTGTCGGCGAGGTTGTAAAGCTGCGAGAAAAGCTGCGCTGGTACGACAGTCGCCCTCTCTGCGGCAGAAAGATCATTGTCACCCGCGCCGCCGAACAGGCCGGCGAATTTTCGGCAAAACTTGCGATGCGGGGGGCAACGGTGCTGGAATGCCCCACAATCCGGCTGGTGGAGCCTGAAAGCTGGCAGTTGCTCGATCTGGCCATAAAAGAGTTGCCCGGTTACGACTGGCTGATTCTGACATCGGCCAATGCCGTACGCTTCTTTTTTAATCGACTTGAGGCTCTGGGACTTGATGCCAGGGCCCTGGCAGGCTGCAAGGTCTGCGCAGTGGGTCCAAAAACGGCCGATACATTCAGGATGTTCGGAGTGCGACCTGACCTGGTCCCCTCCGATTACAAGGCTGAAGGGGTCGTGGATGAATTCTCGCGACTTGACCTGAAAGGCATGAAAATCCTGTTTCCCAAGGCCGATAAGGCCCGTGAAGTCATTCCCTGCGAGTTGAAACGCATGGGGGCCCATGTGGACGGCCCGGTGGCCTATCGCAACATACTGCCGGACAGATTGCCGCCAGAGACATTATTTGCACTGGAGAAGCGCTCGGTGGACTGCATAACCTTCACATCATCATCCACGGTTCAGAATCTGGCTGCCATGATGGGGGAGGAATTGCTGCTTGACATGTTGAAGGGAGTGACGGTTGCGTCGATAGGCCCGATCACTTCCAAGAGCTGCCGTGATCTGGGCCTTAAAGTGGATGTCGAGCCGGCCTCATATACGCTGGACGCTCTGACGGCAGCGATTGAAGCTCATTTCTGTTGACCGCCCTGAGCATCATATGGCGCGCATGATTTAAATCAGCTGAATCTCGCTTACCCGCACTATCAGTACATCCTGGCGATAGCGTCTCGCAAGCCCTTCGCGATATGTGCGCCACCATTCCCGATCAAGGTTTTCCACCATAACCTCGTAGATGACGATCTCGTCATGGATCGTCAGCAGGGGACTCTCCCGCCAGGAGCCCTCGGCCGGCGAGCGGAGATAGGTGGTGATGCCGCCGAAACGCTCCGTAAGTTCTTCGCGCACAGTAACATACTCCTGTTGCGGGAAAGCTATTCCCGAGTTGTCGTAAAGCGGCAGAAGTATCTGAATCAGATGCACTTGTTTATCCCCCCACGTGCCGTTCCGGTCAGGCTCCGTCATTACGGATTATAGCGGCTTCATTTCAAATAACAATCACGATAATCTATCAATGTTCAGTTGTGAATAAAAAAGCCCTTCTTTCGAAGGGCTTTAAGTGAGACGGTATCAGTGCTGAATAAAAGAGACTATACCAGTTCCAGCGCGCTGAAGAAGTAAGGAATCTCGAAAGCGGCTGTTTCGGGAGCATCGGAACCGTGAGAGGAGTTTTCCTCGATGTTGACGGCAAAGTCCTTGCGGATGGTTCCCGGCTCGGCATTGGCCGGATTGGTGGCGCCCATCAGAGTACGCCAGTCGGCAATGGCGTTTTCCTTCTCGAGGCAAAGCACGATCACCGGGCTGCGGGACATGAAAGAGCACAGGTCGTTGAAGAAAGGGCGCTCTTTGTGAACATAGTAAAAACCTTCAGCCTGGCTTTTGCTCAGCTTGATTTTCTTCATGCCGACGATGTTAAAACCGTTGGCTTCGATCCTGTCCAGAATTTTACCGGCCAGCTTGCGCTCGACTGCATCCGGTTTGATAATAGCAAATGTGCGTTCCATGGTGTGTCCTCCGATATGGTTTAAAAAAGTGAACTTTTCAGATAGCACCGCTAACATTTATTTGTCAAGCAATTTAGCCCATTTTCGGCCGCGCCGTTACACTCAAGCCCGCCATTGCTTCTGCCGAAACAAAAACTCTCGCTAACAAATTGCCATGTATGATAAAAACAAACAACCGGTCCCCATAGAAAGGATGTCTACATGGATTTTACAAATATCCTGCATAAATTCACGGTAGTCCCCTCATTGACAGATGAACTGGCCGCTCTGCAGCGTATCGCCTACAACTTGTGGTGGTGCTGGGAGCCGGACGCCATCGACCTGTTCCGTCGCATGGATACCGATCTTTGGCAATCAACACGCCACAACCCGGTCGAGATGTTGGGCATCCTGCAGCAGACCACGCTGGAGGCCCTCAAATCCGATGAGGGTTTCATGGCCCATCTCAAAATGGTTGATGAAAAACTTTCCGAATATCTTGCGGAGAAGACCTGGTTCCAGAAGAATGCCAATGGAAATTCCAAAATGAAGGTGGCCTACTTCTCGATGGAGTTTGGCCTGCACGAGTCACTGCCGATCTATTCGGGCGGTCTCGGAATACTGGCCGGAGACCACCTGAAATCAGCCTCGGACCTGGGGCTTCCGCTGGCGGGAGTCGGTCTTTTGTACCGCCAGGGATATTTCCGCCAATACTTGAATAACGAGGGATGGCAGCAGGAGTATTACCCCGAGAATGATTTTTATAACCTGCCGCTGACACTGGAACGTGACGAAAACGGCACTCCGCGCTCGTTTGAGCTGGAGTTCGGTCTCCGTAAATTCAAGGTGCACATCTGGAGGGTTCAGGTTGGACGAGTGCCGCTTTACCTGTTGGACACCAACCTGGAGGAGAACAGTCCCGAAGATCGCCTGATCACAGCGCAACTCTATTTCGGCGACAAGGAAATGCGCATGATCCAGGAAATTCTGCTCGGGATTGGTGGTATCCGTGCGCTGAGAACCCTCGGAATAATTCCCAACGTCTGCCATATGAACGAAGGGCATGCCGCCTTCCTGGCGCTGGAGCGCATCCGGCTGCTGATGGAAAAGCGCGGCATCAGCTTCAACGAAGCCCGCGAAATCGTGACCGCCGGAAACATTTTCACCACCCATACCCCGGTTGAAGCCGGTATAGATCATTTTCCATCCGAGCTTATGGATAAATTCTTCATACGTTATTCCAAGTTGCTGGGACTAAGTCATGAAGAGTTCATCGGCCTGGGGCGCCAGAACCCTAAAAATCAGCAGGAAAACTTCTGCATGGCTGTTCTGGCCTTAAAGCTGGCCGGACATGCCAACGGCGTCAGCCAGCTGCACGGAGAAGTGTCGCGCAAGATGTGGAAGAATGCCTGGCCCGAACTTCCCGAGGAACAATTGCCGCTGACCTCGATCACAAACGGCGTCCATACCCGGACCTGGATGTCCAACCACATGGCAAGCCTGTTGATACGCTATTTGGGAAAACGCTGGCTCGACGATCCGACCGACCATAACGTCTGGCGGCGTATCTCTAAAATTCCGGACGCGGAATTGTGGCGAACCCAGCAGAGCTGTCGCGAAAAGCTGGTGGATTTTGCCCGCAGACGCCTCAAACAGCAACTGGTCAAAGTCGGGGCCACCACCAAGGAAATCGCGACTGCGGAAGAGGTGCTGGATCCAGAAGTGCTTACAATCGGATTTGCCCGCCGCTTCGCAACCTACAAACGCGGGACGCTGCTTCTTAGGGACCTGGACCGATTGGCTCGCATCCTTAACGACCCGGAAATGCCGGTGCAGTTCATTTTCGCCGGAAAAGCACATCCACAGGATCAGGAAGGAAAAGAGCTGATCCGGCAGATAGTTCAGGCCTCCCATCAGGAACGTTTCCGCCACCGTATCGTATTCATCGAGGATTATGACATGGAGGTGGCCCGCCACCTGGTTCAAGGGGTCGATGTATGGCTTAATACCCCGCTCAGGCCGATGGAAGCCAGCGGCACCAGCGGCATGAAGGTGGCCTTCAACGGCGGCCTGAACATGAGTATCCTGGACGGATGGTGGTGCGAGGGATACCAAGGTAACAACGGCTGGGCAATCGGCAAGGGAGAGGTCTACGAAGATATCGAGTATCAAAACCAGGTCGAGGGACGGGCGCTTTACGACCTGCTGGAAAAAGAGGTTATACCGCATTTCTACGAGCAGGGCAGCGATGGAGTCCCCCGTGCATGGGTTGCCACAATGAAGGCTTCGATGCAGAGTCTCTGTCCGGTTTTCTCCACCGACCGGATGGTGCAGGAGTATTCCGTACACTCATATATTCCCTCTTATACCCAGTGGAAGCGCCTTGTGGATGATGATCTGGCGCTGGCTCTTGACCTGGCCCGCTGGAAGGAACGGATCTTCAAGCTGTGGCCTCAGGTGCGTATTGATCAGGCCGAATCCGAGGCAACCGACGCCGTGGCGGTCGGCAGCATGGTTCCCGTATCTGCACGGGTTGTCCTCGGAAACCTGTCTGTGGATGACGTTTCGGTCGAAGGCTATTTTGGATCGCTGGACTCAACCGGAAACATTCAGGGAGGCGAGACCGTAGCTCTTCAGGTGAAGAACGATCTGGGAGGCGGATTGTATGAGTACAGCGGCCTTCTGGAATGCCGCTTCTGCGGCAGGCACGGTTTCATGCTGCGAATAATGCCTCATCACAAAGTTCTCGGAAATGTGTACGAGCCCGGCTGCCTGATCTGGGGCTGACCGGGCGGCTGTGCCGTTACGGCACCTAATAAAATAGAATTTGCGAACATTACATGGCCATAGCAGCTGACATCCAGCAACAGGTTTTCGACCTCCTTTCCCGCTCATCAAACGTCTCTTTTGTCACTGCTGACCAGGAGGGCGCCGGACGGATTGCCCTCACACCCGGCCAGCGGGTCACGGCAGAGGTCATAGGGATTCTGCCGAATAATCGCACCCAGGTGCGGGTCGGCAATGAGCGCTTCAACCTCGATCTGCCGATGACGGCCCGCATGGGGCAAACGCTGGAGATGACTTTCGTCTCCGAAGATCCCCGTTCAACATTTGCCATTGCCCGGCAGGCCGGCGTTTCACCTCCGGTTAGCCTCTCCGATGCATCACGCCTGTTGAGCCTGCTGATTTCCAGCGAACAGATCTTAGATCCCAAGCTGCGCTCCTCGCTGCAGAATATCGGGGACATGCTGCGACGTTCATCCGGCGAGGCCGGCGTTCTGGCCAACCTGCTGGACGAGGCCTTGACCTACGGAAGCTTGCGGGAAGGTGTCAAGGCGGCGCCCCAGACGCCTGGCGATTCGATGCAGGAACCAGGCGACAAACAGACACCATCTCAGCCAGGTGCGCGCCAGCTGACTCCGGACCAGACCCGGCTTGCGGCTTTTGAATCCAACGCCAGCCAGATACTCAGGAATATCGCCCATAACTCTCGTTTTGCACTGGTCGAGGCGGCCAACCTGCTGCAGACCCCTTTGCCGCTTATGCCGGGTGAAGAGGTGAATGCGGTGGTTGTAGGAACACTGCCGGGCGGACGAACCTTTGTGCAGGTGGCGGGTACCGCACTGGAGCTGGTGTTGCCCCGAACCGTCATGACCGGAGAGCTGCTTCGCCTGACCTACATCTCATCACAGCCCAAGCCAACCTTTGCCCTGCCCCGCACGCAACCCGATACTTCCCATGGTTCCCTGAGTGAAGCCGGACGTTGGCTAAGCGTGCTGGAACATGTTGAGGGGGGCATATCCGATCAGCAAATGTACGTCCTGGACCGGCTGAATACGGTGCTGAAAAGCCTCCCGCCGGATTCGCCAGCATTTACCGCCATTCTGGATGAAGCCATCACCTACCAGACTGTCATGCGGGCGCAAACAGCTGCTGAACAGTCGTTTGCGGCAACGGCGCTGGCAACGGCCGGACAAGCGCCGGTCCCGGCCGGAAACGGCATCGTTTTGAGTGACGACATGGCCAAGCTTCTTCAGGCCGTGATCAAGGGCAACCGGTTGGCGCTGCTTGAATCGCTCAGCCAACAGGCCGCGCCGACCGGCTTTACTCCCGGCCAGCAGTTGAAGGGGGAGGTGCTGGCGGCACTGGGCGGAGGCCGATTCATGGTACAGGTTGCTGATCAGCAACTTGAGTTTACGATGCCGAAAGGGATCCGGCGCGGCGACATGATCAATCTGTTTTTCATCGCAGAGGATCCGCAAAGCACGTTTTTGATGGCACGTTTCGGCAAGTCGGGGGATTCACGTGTCAGCGATACCGGACGCTGGTTGAGCGGTTTTTTGGGGACGGCTGCCGAATCGCTTGCTCCCCAGACGACAATCGGCATCCTGCGAACCCTGCTTTCCTCACCCCCGACCGATGCATCAACGGTTGGACGGATGCTGCAGCAGGGGCTTCGTGAAAGCGGCCTGTTTTATGAATCTCACCTGGCGCGCTGGTTTGGTGGCGAATTCCGACTGGATGACCTTCTGAAAGAGCCACAGGGAAAGCTGTCACCACGCTTGCCGCATACGCTTGAACAACAGCCGGGGCCTCCTGCGAATGAGCTGGCCGGAATCAGCCTGAAGACCGCTTCCGCCGAAGTTATGGAGGCAGTTTTCAAGAAGGCCGGCAGCAACATGTCTCATGAAGGATTTGCCGATCAGCGGACTCTTACGGTAGTCACTGAACAGCTTTCGACACTGCAGAACGGCCACCATGTTTTCCGGGGAGACCTTTTTCCCGGTCAGCCCATGGAATGGACCGTAGACGAGAGAGATGCCCGCCGTAACAGCTCCGGCGAACGTGAACGCACCTGGGAAACCAGTGTCGGTATAAATCTGCCGCGACTGGGGCCGGTTGCTGTCCGTCTGGCTCTTGACGGCACCAGAATCAGCCTGGACATACAAGTCGGGAACAGCAGCGCGGTTTCACAACTTGATGCCGGAAGGGCACGCCTTACGGAACAGCTGGAGGCCGCAGGACTGATACCGGCCAATATGAGTATAAGCCATGCCGAGCCGTGATGAAGAGCGCCGTGCTGCGGCGCTTTCATACAAGCAGGGCTATTACGCGCCGGTAGTGATTGCAAGCGGCAAGGGTGTTGCTGCTGAAGCGATCATTGCCTGTGCCCACGAAGCCGGAGTCTACGTTCACGAATCGCCTGAACTGGTCAAGCTGCTGATGCAGGTGGATTGCGATCAGTTCATACCTCCCGAGTTGTACCGGGCGGTAGCGGAAGTTCTGGTATGGCTGTATGCTATGGAAAATGAACGGTTTTAATTTACCATTACGGGAGGAACAATGCAGATCAAGTTTGGCACGGACGGTTGGCGTGGAGTTATTGCCCGCGATTTCACCTTCGATAATCTTTCACTGGTGGCACAGGCCACCATGGATTATCTGAACAGGGAAGGCCTGGGGGGCAAGGGGCTTGTAATCGGCTATGACCGCAGATTCATGTCCAGGGATTTTGCCCGCCGGGTGGCCGAGATAGCCACCGGCAACAGTATACGAGTACGTTTGGCTGAAGAATACGCCCCGACCCCGGCTATATCGTGGGCGGTACGGGAATCCGGCGCTGGAGCCGGCATCATGATAACCGCCAGCCATAATCCGCCGGAATATAACGGATTCAAGGTAAAAGAGGGTTTTGGCGGATCCGCCCTCCCTTCGACCACCAAAATACTCGAAGAAATAGTTGCCTTCAACATGGATAACAATCGTCGTGTTGTGGCGATCCCGTATGAAGAAGCGCTGGGAAAAGGGCTGATCGAACTTTTTGATCCCCGCGAAGGGTATTTTCACCAGATCAGCCGTTATATCGATCTGGATCTGATAACAAAGGCGAATATTCCGGCGGTAGTGGATCCGATGTATGGCGCAGGCTGTGGCTACATTCCGCAACTGCTGCCATCGGTTTGCGAAATTCACAGTTGTGAAAACCCATCATTCGGCGGCCAGGCTCCCGAACCGATCGCTCAGCACCTCCAGGAACTGTCGGGCTTGCTGAAGAGCGGGAAATACAAGGTAGGTCTGGCGCTGGACGGCGATGCCGACCGTATCGGAGCGGTCGACGAAAACGGTGAATTCTTCTCGTCGCACTGCATCTTTACCGTTATTCTGAGACACCTGATTGAATATAAAAAGTTGACTGGCGGTGTGGTAAAAACGGTTTCCACAACCCGCATGGTTGATCTGCTGGCCAAGAAGTTTGATCTGGAACTGTTTGAAACTCCGATCGGCTTCAAACATATCTGCGAACTGATGCTGGAACGGGATATACTGATGGGTGGCGAGGAATCCGGCGGGTTGGGAGTCAAGGGGCACATCCCGGAGCGGGACGGAATCCTGCTGGGCCTGCTGCTGCTGGAGGCAATGGCGGTCAGCGGCAAGGGGCTTCGGCAACTGCTTGATGAAACAATGGATGAAATCGGACATTTTCACTACCGCCGCTTAGACCGTCGCATCGAAAATGCAGCCAAAGAGCAGCTGGTCGCAAAGCTGCGTTCCCAGCCGCCGCTTGAAATTGACGGTCGTAAGGTGGCGAGTACAAATTTTAGCGATGGTTTCAAGTTCATCTTTGATAATGGAGACTGGCTGTTGATTCGTCCGTCCGGTACCGAACCGGTATTGAGATTGTACAGTGAAGCCGCTTCTCCGGATCAGGTGGAGCGTTTTCTGCGATCCGCAGTCACAATAGCCGGGGCATCTTAGCTTTATTTCGCCAATTTACTTAAATCGGGGATTGCGCATGTCGGAAATTTGTTTATAATCTGTCTTCGTTGTTTTCATGAGTCGATGTCACAAGCAGCCTTTTATCAATTGATATAAACACACCACATGAAGAGGAGAAGTTGATATGGCAAACATCCTGATTGTTGATGATTCATCCACCATGCGCAAAATCATTTCCAGGTCGCTACGTCAGGCCGGCTTGCAGGTTGACGAGATTTATGAAGCGGCCGACGGCATTGAGGGGCTGGGTGTTATCGCTTCCGGTAAATCAATACAGCTGATACTGTCCGACATCAACATGCCAAACATGGATGGCCTTGAATTCGTAAAGGCGGTGCGTGCAAACGGCAATTCTACACCGATCGTAATGATTACGACCGAGGGTGGTGAAGAGATCATCAAGGAAGCGATGACGAGCGGTGCCAGCGACAGCATTAAAAAACCGTTCACACCCGACCAGCTCCAGGAGAAGCTTGGAGGACTCATATGAGTCTGAGCGCTGACATATCCGCATCAACCGCGTTTAGTGAAGAACAGTTGGCCGGCTACGTCATATCCGCTACTCAGGAAGTCTTTTCGACCATGGTGATGATGGACGTCGTTGATGAATTCCCGATGAAAGAACCGGTCAGCCGTTTCAAGTGCAGCATTACCGGCATGGTCGGTTTTGCCGGGACCTACTCGGGGGTAATTTCGATCCACTGCCCGGTGGAACTGGCTCTGAAAATCACTTCAAACATGCTGGGAATTGATTGTGACGAAGTCAACGAAGATTTGAACGACGCCATTGGGGAAATTGCCAACATGCTTGGTGGCAGTGTCAAGCAGGTGCTGTCCAAGGGGGGGCTCGATGTCAAGCTCTCAATCCCGACGGTGATTTCCGGCGAAGATTATACCGTAAACTCACTTTCAGACAGTGACTGCGTTGTCATTCCGTTCGTCGTAGAAGAGCATAAATTATTGGTCGGACTTACTCTGAAAAAAGAAAATTAACTCCAGCGGTTGCTGGAGTTCAGTATGGCGTACGTTCGTCAGGCTGAATCCGCACCGGAAGACGAATTGAATGGATAGT
The DNA here is from genome assembly GCA_964458105.1 of uncultured Geobacter sp. GTDB lineage: Bacteria > Desulfobacterota > Desulfuromonadia > Geobacterales > Pseudopelobacteraceae > JACRCG01. Next base: position 55,523 of record CAYWJJ010000010.1, on the reverse strand, counting down.
CATAAAATATTATATGGAATTCTGCAAACCGCACTGAAGCAGGCCGGCGAGGAAAGCGGCATGCTGCTTGGGCAGGAACTCGCCATTGTTCTCTCAGATTCTCTTACCACCAGCAAAACCTCCTACTTTGGGGGTCTTGATGATGGCTGCTTTGTTCTGGGTGTTGATTCCAGCGAGTCATATATCGGCCAGTTCTACCTGGTATTTTCGCTGCGCGATGCCATAGTAATGAGCAGTATTCTGCTCGGAATACCTCCGGCACGCATTCAGGAGAAAAAAAGGCTTTCGATTATCGAGAACGATGATATCGATGCCTTTTCAGAAATTGCCAATATGATCAATGGTGCATTCAACACCATTTTTCAAGGTTCCCTTCCCAACAAGATTCGTCTCAAGCTGCTCCCTCCCAAAAAGTATATTCCGGAGATCGACCAACTGAGTGAAGAAGAACCGCTTCCGGATGGTGATTACTTGATGTTCCGTTCCAAACTGGAGCTGCCGGGACAGGAAATGAACCACCTGGATGTAATGATTCCGGTGGACTTGGGCAACAAGTACGACCCGCCGCAGGAGTTGCCGGAACCAGCACCGGAGACGCAGTCAGCAGTCGAAGAAGAATCCGACTGCCAGACAACAGCTGGGGCGGCAGGAGGAAAATCCGAAGGAGAGGTTGAAGAATCGTCGGACACGGCTGTTGCCGTCGGCATAGACAGCATTGTTATTCTGGAGGACAACGCCGAAGAAAGACAATCGATGGCAGATCTGGCAGCTTTTACCAACTTCCAGGTGGTTGAAGGCACACTCAACGCCGATATTAAGGAGCTGTTTGCCGGCCGTAACGTACGACTGGTTATCATAGGATCTCAGGATGCCGACGATCGTGAGCTGGCGGTATGCATAAAAGTCAATGCAATCCGCCAGGATTTTCCGCCGCCAATCATCATGAGCGCCGAGTGCTGGACAAGAACAGCTGTCCTGAAGTCCCTGAAATACGGGGCCAGGGACATCATAATAAAACCTTGCAACGCTGATGAGGTTGTTGACAAAATAAGACGCTACTGCAAATTACCCCCGGGCTGATGTGAAACGCAACAATTGGCAAGTTGACAATTTTTCTCCCACTTTTCTGCAGATAATAATTTCGATAATGCACTTGTACCGTTTAACGGGGTTCGGGTCGGCCTGATGACAATATCAAGCATTTCATATACCGGATCTCTCCGATTTCCGCTCCAATTGTTATTGGTTCTTTTTTGGGTACTGTGCGGATTTGTCATTATTCCCGATCAAGTGCAGGCATCCGTATCCAATCGACTCTACCGAATTGATATCCGCCCACATAAAGATTATACCCGCATCAGCGTCAAACTGGCCGAACCGCCGGCCTATTCCCTGTCGACCATTCCCGGCAACCGTATGCGTCTCGTTATTCAGGATACCGGCGGCACATTATTCAAAAAATACCGGCGTTATTCCGATAGAAATATTGGGGGGCTGACCTTTTTAAAACGCGGAGACAGCCTGTTGATAACATTTCAGTTTTCTCCTCAGGTCGGCTTTCGTGATCTGTCGCGCCCGGATATAAGTGCCATAACGCTGGACATCGGAGTTCCTTTCAAATCAAAGATTTCCGGCCCTGCTTTTGCCGGACGGGAAAAAATCTGGAACGGTGTCGAAAAACTGGTGAAAGACTTTGACCCGCCGCTTAAATCAGAGATCCCGTTTTCACCCACCGACAGACAGATTCTAAAAAACCTTCTGGATGAAAATGACCAGAAGTCCTTTATGGCGGCAGAGGCAGCCCTTTACCGGGGACAGCTGTCTGAAGCAGAGGAAATCTTCACCCAATTCGCATCACGCCAAGTGCCGGTTCGCCCCTTGTCCATGTATCGCCTGGCTGAGACATGGTACAAGCTGCAGAAATATCCTCAGGCTCTAAATGCGTTTCGTGAGGCAGAAAAACTCTGGCCGGCATACCTGGGATTTAATCCCGGTGTCACTTTTTACTATGGGGACAGCATAGCCAGAAGCGGTAATCTGACCCAGGCCCGATTGTTGCTGGCTGGGCTTGTCGGCCGTCTGGCAGACAAAAAATACGCCCCCGCCCTGCTGGTGCGCCTTGGCGATATCTTGTCCCGCCAGGGACATGACAAGGAAGCGCTGGCCATATATCTGAATGTCGCCGAGAACTTCAAGGACAACAAGGCAAATGGCATGGCACTGATGCGTTGCGCCGATCTCAAGTTTTTACAGACAACTCCATGGAATTACAGACCGTTAAGCGATGCGTATCTGGATGCTTCCAGAAAGAGCGGTGACCTGGACATGCGCGAGGAGTCGCTGTTCAAGCATGTCTTGCTGGAATCAATCCATGGCGATGCGGCTGAGGCTCTTCAACTTTTAATTACATTTCAGAAAAAGTTCCCGCGAGGTGTTTATGTTGCGGTTATCAGAACCATGCGAGAAGTTCTGGTAACGGACGTATATAAAAATACTGCTTGGGGCAAGAACCCGTCCGCTCTGGTGCGTTTTATAGAAGAACAACATGACTACCTGTCAGGCTGTGTTGAACAACGCGGTTTTCTCAAGACGTTAACAGCTGCTTACAATGAATCCGGGAGACCGATTGAGCTGATCAAGTTGCTGGATTCGCTGGTTGAGAAGCAATGGGCAACTGCCATTGCTCCAGAGATCTATCTGGAAATTGCCGATAACTCGGAACTGATTGGCGACATGGCCATGGCAGAACGCACGATAAAGACGTTTCTGCGCAAATACCCTGCCGATCCGCGGTCACGCGAGATGACAGAACGTCTTGGGGCGGTTTACTTTGCTGCCGATAAACACCAGCAGGTGAAAGAAACTTTGCTGTGGCTGCTTAAGAAGGGCGAACGGGCACAGCGGGTCAAGAGCTATTATCACCTGGGAAGATCGCTCTGGTCTCTGCAGCAGTATCCTCAGGCGTCCAAGGCAATGGACATGTTTTTTGCCGTTCCAGCAGCCCGTGACACAGGTGTATTGCCGGACGCTTATTATGTCGCAGCATCCTCCAGGGAGGCTGTCGGAGATCGCAAAGGTGCTTTGAAGTTTCTTGACGCTGCACTCAAGCTGCCGGATAACAAGAGACACGAAGAATTTGTATATAAAGCCGGTGACATCAATCTGCGTGAAGGTAATATTTCCCGGGCGCGTGAAATGTTCGAGCAACTGGTCAAAAACGGCAAGGATCCGGACTGGCAAAAACTTGCCGGGCAGGCACTTGCATCCATAGAGTCCAAATCGATAAAACGTTAGACCGCAATCAAATCCAGTCAAAAACCCGACTCGGTCAAAAGCATGACATCTTTCCTGTGCACTATTTGAGTAATAATAAACTTTCCTATTCAAGACAGGTTCAGATTTATCCTGTTGCGATAATATTCCTATCCCTCATTAGGCGAGGGCACGTTTATTGCACTTATCGCAATCGCGCAGGAGGCCATAATGCAAATAAATGGACTTTTTAACACAACAATTGATCTACTTGGAAAAAGTGTCGATCTGAGGGCAAAGAACCAGAATCTGATTGCCTCAAACGTTGCCAATGCCGAAACCCCTAATTTTACCCCAAAATCACTGGCATTCGAGGAAGAACTTCAGGGGGCTCTCAAAAGCGGAAGACAAGGAGCCTCAACACCTGCAGTTACACACTCCCGACATATTCCGATTCGCGGCGCCGGTGGAAATTTGCAGTCGGTTTCAGGCAAAGTGATTGAAACCCCGGCAAAAACTCCGGGTAAAGACGGCAACGCTGTGGAACTGGAAAACGAGATGGGAAAATTGACCGAAAACCAGGTCATGTTCAATGCCTCGGTGCAGATGTTGACAAAGAAGTTCGAAGGCTTGCGGACAGCCATCAGAGAGGGGAAATAAATGGATTTCTTCAGTTCAATAAACGTCAGTTCATCGGCACTCTCGGCTGAACGGACACGCATGAATCTCATCTCCAGCAATCTAGCCAACGCCAATGCAACCAGAACCCCGGAAGGTGGACCATACAAACGCAAAGATGCCGTCTTTGCAGCAACCCCGATGGAAAACCGTTTCAACCGGGCACTCGACGGAGCAACAGGGCAGCAGGTTCGCCAGGTAGAGGTATCCCAAATCGTCGAGGATCAAAATCCGCCCCGCCTGCAATATGATCCAAGCCATCCCGACGCCAACCCGCAGGGGTACGTAGCCATGCCTAACGTTAATGTGGTAGAGGAGATGGCTGACATGATCGGTGCGACCCGTGCCTATGAAGCAAATGTCACTGCGGTCCAGGCAGCCAAAAGCATGGCCATGAAGACGCTTGAAATCGGCCGGTAAATTACGGCACCCAAATTTATGCAGACGGAGAATTCAATATGGAAGTAAAGACATTGGAAAGTGGAATTGGCCTTTCAAAAGCTTTTCCGGAACTGAGCAAATCCAGCACTTCTTCAACCGCCGAGGGAGCAGGGAAGTTCTTCAGCGAACTGGTATCCAAGGTAAATGACATACAGGTGCAATCTGACAAATCGATACAGGGACTTGCCAGCGGAGAAAACAAAAACCTGCACGAAGTAATGATTGCCGTCGAAAAGGCCAGCATCTCGTTTCAGTTCATGTCTCAGGTGCGCAACAAGGCGCTTGAAGCGTATCAGGAAGTCATGAGAATGCAGGTCTAGAAACATTCTCCTGCCCCAGTATCCATTCAAACAGCCACACAGCTGTTGAATCCATGAAAAATTTACAAATACGCTGAAAGGAACGTTCTTCACACCAATGCCAGAAGGATTACGAAGACTTATAGAGCCTTTTATGGCACTTTCCCCAGGCAAGCGAATGCTTATCGCCGGGGTGGCTTTTCTATCGGCAGTTGCATTTGCCGTACTGATTTTTGTTGCCAATCGCACCGACTATCGCCCGCTTTTTACCAACCTGGCTTCGGAAGATGCAGGAGAGATTGTCAAAAAAATGAAGGAAAGCAAAACCCCCTATCAGATTACCGCTGATGGCAAAGGGATACTTGTACCGGCCGACAAGGTCTATGATCTGCGTCTGACACTGGCATCAGAAGGCCTGCCTCAAGGCGGCGGCGTCGGTTTTGAAATTTTCGACCGGAAAAATTTCGGCATGACTGAGTTTGTTCAAAAGCTCAACTACCAGCGTGCCCTGCAGGGGGAGCTCTCCCGCACGATTGCCCAGTTGACGGGAGTTGAACAGGCCAGAGTACATCTGGTGATTCCTGAAAAGTCACTTTTCAAGGATAACGAAAAACCGGCCACCGCTTCGATAGTACTCAAAATGAAGTCGAATCGCGCCCTGCGTGATTCAGAAGTGCAAGGCGTCGTCCATCTGGTTTCCTCTTCAATTGAGGGTATGGATCCGGAACATGTTACGGTGCTTGACAGTCGCGGAAAGATTCTCAGCAAGGGCGGCAGCAGTGATGCCACAACCCGCATGACTTCGGCAATGCAGGAGACACAGCGGAATTACGAGAAGAATGTCGAGGAGCGCATACAATCACTGCTGGATCGAATTGTCGGTGGTGGCAAGTCAGTAGCGCGGGTTACAGCGGCTTTTGACTTCAAGCAGGTCGAGCGGCTTGAAGAGAAGTTCGATCCAGAGAGCATCGCCGTTCGCAGTGAGCAGCGCACTGAAGAGAAAGGTAGCTCAACGACCACCAGCGCCGGTGTACCAGGAGTACAGACCAACCTCGGACGCACAAACAACGCAGCTGGGGCAACATCGGGAGGCGGTTCCAAAAATGATGAAACACTCAACTATGAGGTGAGTCGTTCAACCGCAAAGATAATTGAACCGGTCGGCGCATTGAGCAAGATCTCCGTAGCAGTGCTGGTCGACGGAAAATATGAGGCACCGGCCGCGGTCAAGGAAGGCCAACCCGCCAAGGCAAAATATACTCCCAGATCCCCCGATGAGCTGCAAAAGATTGAAACACTGGTCAAAAGTGCCGTTGGCTTTAACCCGGACAGGGGCGATCAGTTAAGCGTCCAGAATATCCCCTTCCAGGATACCGGTGAATTCGGCGCAACCGAGACGGCTACTTGGTGGACAAATCCGTTTTTTATGTCTCTGGCTAAAAACCTGATGATAGGAGTTGGGTTCCTGGCCTTGATAATGTTTGTCATCCGCCCAATGCTGTCGTCCCTGAGAGCTTCCAGGCCCGCCACTCTTGAAAGTTTTGAGCCTCTTGGCGAAGGCCGGGAACAGCTTACTTCTATGGAGCGTGCGCAGCTAGCCACTCAGATGGCGGAACAACAGAGCCTGATTGAGCAAGCCAAAAAGGATCCATACCAGGTCGCCCAGATATTGCAAAACTGGGTCGGCGAGGATAAATAACTGTAGTTGATTGAAACTTCTCTTAGCAACACCACGCAGGAGCACTATGACAGGTTCAGAAAAAGCTGCCATTCTTTTGCTATATCTTGGCAATGAAGTTACTTCCAAGGTTTTTGAGCATCTGGATGATACAGAAATAAAAAAAATCAGTAAAAGCATGGGACAGTTGGGACATGTGTCCCGCAGTACGATCATGGAAGTTGTCGGCACTTTTACCGATGTCATTAATCCGGAGTCGGGAATCTTTTCCCAAGGTGATGAATTCGTCCTACGAATACTGGAAAAAGCACTGGGGCCGGAAAAGGCTCAAATGCTGATGGACGAACTGCAGGCATCTAGTTATGGGGATCTTGTAGATATTCTGGCCAATATGGATTCCAAAACTATCGCTAACTTTTTGTCCCAGGAACACCCTCAAACCATTGCCGTTATTCTGGCGAAACTCAAATCAAAACAGACCAGCGAGATCATCAGTCTTTTGCCGCAGGAACTCCAGGCTGAAGTAGTACTGCGCATAGCGGATGTGGAGCAGGTATCGCCCGAGATTCTCAAGGATATCGATGAGGTGCTTAAACGCGAGATCAATTCGATGGGTGGTACACAGCGCTACAAGGTGGGCGGCATTGATAAGGTTGTAGACATGTTCAACCATTTCGATCGCAGCAAAGAGAAGCAGATCCTTGACAAACTCGATATATTGAGCCCCCCGCTGTCTGAAATAATCCGCAAGCATCTCTTTACATTCGAAGATGTTTTCGCGCTGGACGACCGCAGCATCCAGTCTGTCATGCGTGAAGTATCCAATGACACATTGACGCTGGCCATGAAAACCTCTCCGGAAGAGGTAAAAGACAAAATCTTCAAGAATATTTCCAGTCGGGCAGCCGAGATGATCAAGGAAGACCTGGAAGTCATGGGACCGGTTCGTCTTTCCGATGTTGAAAAGGCGCAGGGTGAAATCATAAAGATTGTGCGCAAGATGGAAGAAGAAGGCAAGATTGTGCTTGCCGGCCGCGGTAGCGACGATGTCCTCGTCTAGGGTCATCAAATCGTTGCAGCATGACGGCAGTGGCATCTCTGACTTCAGCTTCAGGCCAATAGGATCAGCTTCTGTGACCAAGCCCGTAGAAATCGGTTCAAACGGTTTTGTCCCAATGGATCTCTTTGCAGGTGCCGATCAGGCGGGCTGGAATGAATCATCGCGGGAAGAGCCGGAAGATACCGGACCGCCACTCATCCAGATGACGGAGGATGAACTGAAACTCAAAATCAGCGAGTCCTTCAATTCGGGATTACAGGAAGGAAAGAACCTCACGGAACGCGGACTCGTGAATGTCTTCAGGGCATTACGCGGAGCAAGCGAAACAATACACAATCTGCGGGAAAAAGTGCTGCGTGAGTCCGAAGATGAGCTGATCAATCTTGTAATGCTGGTTGCACGCAAAGTCATTATCCGCGAGGTGTCCCAGGATCGCTGCATTTTAGCCGGTGTCGTAAATAACGCACTTGCCGGTTTATCAGCGCGCGAGGAAGTCGTTGTCCGGATAAATCCTGATGACTATGCATTGCTGATGTCAGGACGGGAAGAATGCCTCAAAAAAGAACTGCTTAGCGAACGCCTGCAACTAAAAGCTGATTCAACCGTGGCATCAGGTTTTTGCCAGATTGATGCCGCCATGGGAACCATCGATGCAGGCCTAAACGCACAGTTGGAAACAATTTACCGCAATCTGCTTGATGAGCGAACCGCCTCACCGACTCAGAATGATTGACGCAGGGATAATCCCGACATGCCCAATGCACGCATAAACCTGAAAAAGTTCAGCAATTCAATAGCATCATCCAAACCCGTCAGAATGAACGGCAAGGTAACCCAGGTAGTTGGTCTGGTGATTGAGGGATATTGCCCGGATACCTCGGTTGGTGCAATCTGTGAAATAAAACCGCTGGAAGGTGAGCCGATACCGGCTGAAGTAGTTGGATTCCGCAACAACAAAACGCTATTGATGCCGCTTGGAGAGCTGAGGGGTGTCGGGCTTGACAGCTTGATATCTGTCAGACGCGACAAGGCAACGCTCGGCGTCGGCCCGCTGCTACTGGGCCGGGTAATTGACGGTTTGGGCAACCCGATTGACGACAAGGGACCGATCAGAGTTGAGGAAGAATATCCGATCTACGCCTTGCCCGTCAACCCGATGACGAGACCGCCCATACGGAAACCGCTCGATTTGGGAATCAGGAGCATCAACGGTCTTCTGACCTGCGGCCAGGGGCAGCGGGTCGGGATCATGGCGGGCTCCGGCGTTGGCAAATCGACTCTGTTGGGGATGATAGCCCGCTATACCGAAGCAGATGTGAACGTGATTGCATTGATCGGTGAGCGTGGGCGCGAATTGCGTGAGTTCATCGAAAAAGATCTTCAGGAACAGGGGCTCCATAAATCAGTCGTCGTTGTAGCCACCTCGGACCAGCCGCCGTTGGTTCGGATGCGCGGAGCTTACATTGCCACAACCATTGCCGAATATTTTCAAAAGCAGGGGAAAAAAGTGCTGCTGATGATGGATTCGGCCACCAGATTTGCAATGGCGATGCGTGAAGTTGGCCTTGCCATCGGCGAACCGCCTACCACAAAGGGATATACACCTTCCGTATTTGCCGCTCTGCCTAAATTGCTGGAGCGCACCGGTAATTTTCCCGAAGGGAGCATTACGGCGCTTTACACGGTACTGGTAGAAGGCGACGATTTTAATGAGCCGATCTCTGATTCAATGCGAAGCATCCTGGACGGACATATTGTACTGTCTCGAGAACTGGCAGCCCGATCCATTTATCCGCCGATCGATATAATGGCAAGCGCCAGCAGGGTCATGACCGATGTTACTTCGCGCGAGCACCAGGATCTTGCGGCAAAATTCAAGGAAGTTCTGGCAACTCATCGTCAGTCGGAAGACTTGATAAATATCGGTGCTTACAAAACCGGTACTAATCCCGGTATAGATTATGCTGTATCACATATTGCTGATATGCAATCCTACCTAAAACAGGCGGTTCATGATCCGGTAATGCTGGAAGATTCTCTCAGAGAACTCAGGGCCATATTTGAAGCATGAACAGGTTTTGGCGTCAGGGAGTAAACAATTATGACAGATAAGTCATTTAAATTGGAACAGGTTTTAGTGTATCGCGGTGAAATTGAAAAAGTTTGTAAACAGGAATTTGCAGCCGCCAAGCAGGGCCTTGAAAAGGCACATGATGAACTCCTTCGTGAAGAAGAATATGTCAACGACTTGACACATGAATTTTGCAACCGACAGCAGGAGTTGGACTGCATTGATGAAATGAGAATGTACTCCGATTTTTTTGCGCGAAAACGGGAAGAGATTAAATTTCAGAAGGAACGGGTCGAACAACTTGATCGCGTAATGAATGAGCGGCGTGAAGTTCTGTTGGATGCAACAAAAGACAAGAAAGTGCTTGAATCCCTCAAGCAGAAGAAATTTGATGAGTTTCGGCAGGAGATGAAACAGAAAGAAAGTAATTTTCTTGATGAAATTTCCATTCAGAAAAAGAACTGACCATTGTGAATAATACGAAGATAATTACTTTAGCATTTATATGTACATTTGGATGCGGCCTGACGCTTCTAAAACTGCAGCCGGTATCGGCAGCAAGCTCTGCAGGCCAGGGGGCAGTGTCAACAGGCAGCGTTGCTGACCCCGCCAAAGACACCTCGTCGGCAATCCAACAGCCACTTAACGCCACCCGTGCCGCACGGGAGGAAAAGGCTTTGCAGGATGCCCGCCGTCAGCAGTTGGCCGATAAAGAAGCAGCGTTGGCTGCTAAGGAGCTTGAGCTTAAGAAACTTAGTGTAAAACTGGAAGCTCAGGTTAAGGCGATGGAAGACAGCAAAAAGCGGCTTGATGAAAGCATCAAAGTTCAGTCAAACGATCAGAAGAAAAAACAGGATGAAAAGATTCTTAAAATGGTCAAATTGTTCAAGACCATGCGTGGTGAACAGGCCGGCAAGATGATTGATTCCCTGCAGGAAAATCTGGCATTGTCACTGCTTAGTCGACTGGACACCAAGACAGTCGCTAAGCTTGCCCCATTTATAAGCCAGCCGCGAGTTATAAAATGGGTAACTGAAAACCTGCAGGGAAAGTAATGTCGATTTTATGGACGAAAGTTCTGTCCAATCCATAAGAAATTCGCACAGAAAGGAGGTGAAAAACAATGAATGCAGGACAGATGTTTATGAGTATGGTGCAAGGCGTGACTCAGCCAGTCACTCCTGACACCCCCTTGGCAGCTCATCCGCTGGCAGGGGAGCATAATAAGACCGCTGCAGTTTTTGCCGATCTGCTGAATGAAATTAGCATGCAGACAAATGCAAAAACATTTGCCGGTATTGACATTGACGGGATTGCTACCCTGTCAAATGGAGCTGAATTACCGTCCGAGTATTCTGACTCGAACAATTCCCCTGATGTTTCGGAAGTGTCCGGAGCAGAAACAGACCGAAATTCAGATGCCGGTGGTATTCCAACTAGTTTGGAGGTGGCTGCAACTGGGACACAGCTGATTCTGGCAGCTTATGCACAACCCGGCAGAATGCCGGTAGTCGACTCACTTCCCAGTCATGAAGTTGACAGCGTGCAGAATGCTAATCCTGTTACGACAGGCCGTCAAACCGATCGGGTGGAAACTGCCCCAATAATCCCAACGTCCGACAAACCGGCTTTACAGACCGACGAACAGTCGTATAGTTTTGCGACTGAAAAAGCAGAGCACCAGTTGCAGCAACAGACAAAAGCATCAGCAGCAACAGATCAAGCAACACAGCCAACGCCACAAACGACCGCAAAAAAGGCAGCACCTGAGTTTGTGCAGTCGCAAATTGCAGCGACACCGGTAATGGAAAATTTTGCCAAACCAGAAGCGGCTCAGCAACTGCCCGGCAGAATGCCGGTGGCCAACTCTCCGGCAAGTCAGCAAACCGCCCGGGTGGAAACAGCGCCAATCTCTACACCTGACAAACCGGTTTTACAGACTGGCAAGCAATCGTATGGTTTCGCGACTGTAGGACCAGAGCGCCAGTTGCAGCAACAAACAATAGTATCTGCGGCAACAACACAAGCAACACAGCCAACGCCACAAATGACCGCAAATGCGGTAGTGCCGGAGGCTGTGCAGCCGCAAACTAAATCGGCACCGGAAATGGAAGTTGCTGCCAGAGTAACAACGACTCAGCAACTGCCCGGCAGAATGCCGGTGGTCAACTCTCCGCCCAGTCATGAAGTTGACTCTGCAAGAAAAAATGCAGTAACGACCGTTGCTGCGGAATTACCTCACGCCTTATCAGCAGCACAGGTCTCGGCACAGCCGGTATCCGAGCAGGCAGTACGCCCTGTCCCGACAAGCCAGCAAACCGGTCAGCTGGAAACAGCGCCAATTTCAACACCTGACAAACCGGTTTTACAGACCGCCGAGCAGACTGAATCGCTGTCAATAGTTTTACCGAAACTTCAGTCGTTTCATCGGTCAACAACCGCACCACCAGAGCCTGAAGCAGAGATCGAATTTTCACTGCCCAGACCGATTGTCGTTTCCAAAGCACATTCGACGGAATCGAGTCGCATGCTGCAAACTACAACTATTTTGAGACCTCAAATCATATCGCTTGATATGGATCAACCTCAAAATAGCCCTGCCGAATTTGGAACGGTAAGTGCGTCTAAATTAGAAACATTATCACCCCCTACCACTCATCGGCAGGAAAACGGCAGAACGCCGGAAGCCACATTAACATTAAGTCCGGAAATTGGCTTGACACAGAAAGTGCGCCCTGAAGTTGCCATGACAGAAACAACAGCTGAAACTCTAGTAAAGCCGGCTGAAGAGACAAGCCAACTAAATTCGATAGCTGGCATCAAATCTGCGCCAATGCAGCAGGCAATTCGCAGAGTGACGGTCCAGGTCGAACGTGATACAAACAGCGAGAATGCAAGGCCGGGTTTTTCCCAGGCCGTTGCAAAAGAAAATGCAACTCCACAGCAGAATGCAGTTCCGGCCGGCGAAGCGTCACTGACCTCGGATGACTCAATGGGTAATAGTGGTGATCAAACCTGGTCGGGACAAAGATCAGACATTCAGGTGGCACCCAATCAGGTTCATGCTCAATCAAAATTTGAACATCAATCCGCTGGAACAGTGCCGAATGCCAGGATTAACGCGGAGCAGACTCGGCAGGATCTTCCGGAGCAGGTTGCGCATCAGGTCAGGGAACGTCTAATCCAGCATGAGGTAAAACCGGGAAATCAGCAGATTACGCTGACGTTGTCGCCGGAAAATATGGGTGAGCTGAAGATGAATCTGAATCTTCAGGGGCAACGATTGTCGGTTGAGATCGTGGCTGAGAGCCGAACCGTACGGGATGCAATTCTTCAACATTCCGATTCTCTTAAGGATTCTCTATCCAGACAGAACATAACGGTGGAATCCTTTGATGTTACCAGCAATGGGCGTGGTTCAGGAAACCCGGCACAAAGCCAGGATTCCTGGAGAGAACTGGCCAGACAGAAGCAGCAATCATGGACATCATCTGGCGGGTATCGTCTCCCGCAGATGGATGCATCTCCAAACATGTTGGCGTATCAGGCAAAAAACGAGCATGCGATGCTCGACATTCATTATTGAAAGCGAGGTGAGAAGGGATGGTAAGCAGTGTAACAGCAACTACCGACACAACCGCCGCTTCAGTGGCCATGAAAAAGTCCCTGGGTTTGAACAAGGATGACTTCATGAAGCTGTTTGTTGCCCAGCTTAAATATCAAGACCCGCTAAAGCCACAGGATCCGAGTGCAATGCTGGACCAGCTTTCCCAGCTGTCGCTGGTTGAACAATCTTACAATTCGAACACGGCATTGAACAATTTGCTGACAGCCCAGAACAATGCAGCGACTCTGTCATCGGTTTCATTTATTGGGAAAGACGTCAAAGCTAATGGCAACTCAGTTTCGTTTGACGGAACATTACCGACTTCCCTGCAATTTAATCTTTCGGGCGCTGTGGATTCGGCCCAGATAACGATCAGTGACGCATCGGGTAAAGTCGTCAGAACAACAACCACCGGCGCCTTAGGCAAGGGCGATACAGCTGTTGCCTGGGACGGTCGCAACGGCAGCGGTTCACTTCTTCCGGCAGGCTCCTATAGTTTTTCAGTCAAAGGTATTACCGCTGGTGGAGACGCGATCGCAGCGACAACCTACACATCCGGTCGTATCGATGGAGTGTCGATCGTCAACGGCACACCCATGCTGACTGTCGGTACAACTTCCATCGCTTTGTCCGATGTAATCAGCGTCAAGGGGGTTTAGCAAAACAATGATAGATCCTATTTTATTTCCAAATCCTGTTCAGCCAGGAAAGATAGAGCGTACACAACAGCAGAAGCCGTCCTCCGGCAATGTTTCAGATTCACCGTTTGCCAAGGTTCTGGATCAAAAGTTACCTTCGCAGAGTCTCAAGTTTTCACAGCATGCCCAGGATCGACTCAGGGCACGCAACATAACATTTTCCGCGACAGAGCTTGCAAACCTGGAAGGGGCTGTCAATAGCGTGGCTCAGAAAGGCGGCAAGGAATCGTTGGTCATGGTGGGGGATGCGGCGCTCGTGGTCAGTGTCAAGAACCGTACCGTTGTGACCGCGCTGGATAAGATGCAGATGAAAGGCAACGTTTTTACCAACATTGACTCAGCAGTAATTATTTAGCAATTAAACCATCAGTAGGGCTGGCCCTCCTTGAGGAAGCCCGCGAAGCGCCGATCGATTGACGCGCTTCACACACCAACTCAAAAATATCAGGAGGCATTACCATGAGTGTTACATCAGCATTATTCACGGGAGTTAGCGGATTACTTAACAACGCCGAGGGGATCAACGTAATCGGCAACAATATTTCCAACGTGAACACAATTGGTTTCAAGGGTTCACGCATGCTGTTTTCAGATGTTCTCTCCACCACGATCGGATCAGGCTCCCAGATGGGTCACGGTGTCCAGATTCAGAAGGTGGATAATATGTTTACCCAAAGTGCTCTGGAGACCTCTTCAATTCCGACAGATGTGGCCATCCAGGGAGATGCTTTTTTCATGCTGGCAAAACCTAATACAATTGCTGCAGCGGCAATCCCTCCCGAAGCTGCATACTATACCCGTGCTGGAGCATTCAGGGTCGATTCCAGTCGCGCCCTGATCAACCCCGACAATTACAATGTCCTCGGATCAGACGGCATTCCGATTGTTTTTACTAATACATACACAGTTGGGGGCAATACGCTTAATTTTCAGAAGGTAACCAACATCGATTCCAGAGGCAACATCGCACTGCTCTACTCGGACGCAGCTGGAAACAGCGCTACGGTGTACTATAACGGAAACGGTGCGGCTCCCGTCGCGGCGGCTAACACCATTTTTCTGGGTCTGTCCAGAGTTCCCAACCCGCCGGGACTTGAGAAAGTCGGCGGCACACTCTTCAAACAAACCGGCACTTCCATCGGTGGTTCCGGTACCCCTGTGTTTCAGGCCGCCAATGGCACGACTGATAAAGTTCTAGGGAACAACCTCGAACTCAGCAATGTTGACATGGCAACCGAGTTCGTCAAGATGATCCTAACCCAGAGAGCCTATTCGGCCAACTCCAAGACAATCACAACTACTGACGAAATGACCCAGGAAGTTTTGAATCTGAAACGTTAATTTTTGTTAGATAACAACAACGGACCTGGCAGGCCTTATAGCCTGTCAGGTCTTTACACGAAAAGGTTTAATTGGTTGCAAAATCACCGTTTTAGTTTTACAAAGTAGGGTATTTCAATTCATTGGTTTCATTACTCATCCATGGAGGATACACATGGCCAAAGAAGAACAGGCTTCGGCAGAAGCGGAAGCTGAAGGCGGCGGCAAGAAGAAAATGATCATAATTATCGGCGCAGCCGTGGCTGTGGCGATAGTGCTGGGCATCGTTGCATTTATGATGCTGGGTAAGGGCGATAAAAAAACCGCTAAAGAGGGTGAAGCTGCCCAAGCGGAAGGCAAAGCCGCCGAAGGTGGACATGGCGCTGCGCCTGCAGCGGCTCCCGCCGGCGGTCATGGCGCTCCCGCGGCCGGCGCCGCGGCGGCCGGTCCTTCTGCAAACATTTATCCGTTGGAACCGTTCATAGTTAATATTTACGACGGCCAGGAACTGCGCTACCTAAAAGTCAAGATTGAACTGGAAATGGTCGGGCCTGCCGTCAAGAACGAGCTCGATGGTCGCCTTGCGCCGATTCGTGATGCTATTCTGGTGTTGCTGAGCGCCAAGACCCTGCAGGATGTGCAGGATGTACAGGGCAAAAATTCTCTGAAAGATGAAATCCTGGGAGCAATCAACAAGCACATCCCGCCCGGAAAGATCGCCAAGGTCTATTTCACTGATTTTGTCGTACAATAGGTATTTCCGTGGCCACGACTGAGAAGATTCTTACAAAAGCTGAAATTGAAGCACTGCTGAATGCCGTATTTGACGGGCGCATTGAACCTGAAAAGGAACTAGCCAAGGCCGAAGGCAGCGTTGCGTCGTATGATCTTTTAAATTCGGAGGCTCATAAGGGTTTTGTTCCCAACCTGGACATAATCTATGACAGTTTCATCCGCTACAACCGCGTCAGTCTTTCCAATCGCCTCCGCAAGTCGGTAGAAATTAAAAAGATCGGCGCACGCTCGTACAAGTTTGATGATTTCCTGCAAACCTTGCCGTCCCCTGTCTGTATGGGAATATTCAAAATCGAGCCGCTCAAGGGTGCGGCGCTGATATCTTTTGACAGCACCCTGGTACTATCGCTGGTGGACAGCCTGCTGGGAGGAACCGGAAGCGCAAAAGTTCCGGTTGCCAACCGCATGTTCACTTCCATTGAACTGCGCCTGATGGAGAAAATCGTCGGCGATGTCCTGCAGGACCTGGAAAAGGCCTGGGCGCCTTTATACGCAACCCACATGAACCTGTTGCGCATGGAAATGAACCCTCGTCTTATCAGCATCGTCCCGCCCGAATACCAGATCGTGACCATGTCTCTCAAACTCCAGATTGAGGACATTTCCGGTAATATCATGTTTGCGATTCCCTATATGACGATTGATCCCATACGGGACAAGCTCAAGGTGGGAATGCAGTTTGATCTTATGGCAATAGACCCCCAGTGGTCTTCGCGCCTTTCTTCAGAGATTCTTGAAGCGCCGATGGAGACCACTGTAGAGATGGGGAATGCCAATATCACCCTGCGGGAACTGCTGGAACTTGTCCCAGGCGACACGATCATGCTCGACAAGCCATCTTCCGGCGAAATGCTTGTCAAAATTGAAGGAGTGCCGAAATATTTTGGAATACCCGGAATCCGGCACGGCAACAAGGCAATCCAAATCAGCAAGATTTGCAGTAACAGGGGGCGGTAATGAGTGACAAGTCTGATGCTAATGAAACGGGACTGGATAAGAAGAACCTGGACTTCATCCTTGATATCCCCCTGCAGGTAACTGTAGAACTGGGTAGGACCAAGTTGCTGGTGAAAGATATTCTGCAACTTAACCAGGGAGCGGTTGTGGAGTTGACCAAGCTGGCTGGGGAACCTCTTGATATCTTCGTCAATTCCAAGCTTGTTGCACGCGGCGAAGCTGTTGTGGTTAACGAGAAGTTTGGGGTTCGACTGGTGGATATTGTCAGCCCGAATGAGCGGGTGGAGAAAATACTGTGAAAAGTGCGGCCTCCGCACTCCTCCTTTTCCTTCCTTCAATAGCTTGTGCCGGAGACAACTCCGCGCACGAATTCAGTTTTCTTACAAGTTTTCTACAGATGATTGCAGCTCTGGCAATCGTTATAGGGCTGATCCTGGTCACCTGGCACTTCTCCGGTAAATTGATGCGAGGCTTGCCGGGCGCACAACACCTGTCATCGAAGCATATCCGTCTGGTGGAAACACGCTACCTGGGTCCCAAAAGAGCATTGCTGCTGATCGAGGTCGGAGGCGAGTATCTACTGCTGTCAAGCAGTGATAACCGGCTTAGCCTGATCAAACAGATCGATATGCTTGAAGATATCGAAGTCGTCGAAGAGAATCGGGAGCAGGGTGCATTTTCCGCAATACTTTCCCGCTTAAGGCAGACCGCATGATGATAAGGCAACCAACAAAAAGAAGCATTGTGCTCGGACTGACCGGTCTGCTTGTTCTGGCAGGCGCAGTCGCATATGCCGAACCGATGCCGATACCATCGCTGAACATAGGCGTAGGCACCGCGACAAAGCCAAATGATGTGGCGGTAACAGTTCAGATATTCCTGCTGCTGACGATTATGTCCCTGGCGCCTGGGCTTCTGATCATGACAACCTCCTTTACCCGAATCTCGGTCGTGCTTTCTTTCCTGCGTACCGCGATGGGTACACAATCTGCGCCATCAAATCAGGTTATCCTTTCACTCTCGATGTTTCTGACATTTTTCATCATGACACCGGTCTGGCAACAGATTAACAAAGAGGCCTACCAACCCTGGAAGGCACAACAGATCAGCCAGGAACAGGCCATGGAACGTGCTGTAAAACCGGTCAGAAAGTTCATGCTCTCCCAAACCAGGGAGAAGGACCTGGCTCTTTTTGTAAGCCTTTCAAAACTGCCAAGGCCTAAAAATGCCGAAGATATCCCAACCTTGACAATTATTCCGGCCTTCATGATTTCCGAATTGCGTACCGCCTTCCAGATAGGCTTTCTTATCTATATCCCGTTTATCGTAGTGGATATGGTAGTGGCGTCGGTTCTGATGTCAATGGGTATGATGATGCTGCCGCCGGTCATGATTTCTTTGCCGTTCAAAATTCTGCTCTTCACACTTGTCGACGGATGGGGCCTGGTGATCGGCTCTCTGGTCAACAGTTTCGGCTAGCTAAAGCCGGCAGATGGAAACGGTGAACTTTAAACCTTTGCCATTGCATTTCCCCGAGGTATGTCATGACTCCCGAATTAGTTGTCCAACTTGCCCGCAGAAGCTTTGAAGCCACCCTGCTGCTGGCCGCCCCGTTGCTGCTCGCCAGCCTGGTAATAGGGCTTATCATAAGCGTATTTCAGGCCGTCACCTCCATCAATGAGGCCACCTTGGCCTTTGCACCAAAGATCGTCGCCGTCATGGTTGCCATGATCATCTTCTTTCCATGGATGATGAGCTACATGGGCGATTTTACCCGTGAGATATACTCCTTTATCGCCGTCATGAGGCGTTAGCACCACATGTTCCCGCTGCTCCCCTTTCCGTCTCCCCGCGAAGTCATCTTTTTCATGCTGATTTTAAGTCGCGTCGCCGGTATTTTTGCCGCACTTCCGGTTTTTGGAGGACGAAGGCTGCCGATTCGCATCAAAGTAATAACGGTCTTCATGATTGCACTGGTCTGCTTCCCTGCACTGTCCGTTACTCCGCCGCAGGTGCCGACAGACACCTTCAGTCTGGCACTGTTGGCGTTGAGCGAGTTGATGATCGGCCTGACATTGGCATTTATCACCCAGATAATATTTGCAGCAGTAGAATTCAGCGGTCAGATCATCGGCATGCAAATGGGATTTACCATCTCATCGATCATTGATCCGTCTCAAGGCACCCAGACCCAGATCATGTCTGTAATCCAGACCCTTTTTGCAACACTTATGTTCCTGTCAATGAATATTCATCACCTTTTTATTCGCTCGATAATCGATAGTTTCAGGGTTATACCGCTCGGCGGCTGGCATTTGAATGGAGAGTTATTAAACTTTCTTGTTCAGCGAACTGCGGATATTTTCATAATCGGAATCCGCTTGGCTGCTCCGGTCATGGTGGCTCTGCTGCTTACAACCGTCGCTCTTGGAATAATGGCGCGCTCGTTTCCGCAGATGAACGTATTTATGATCAGCATGCCACTCAACATCGGACTGGGACTGATCATACTCGGCATGACGATTACAATCTTCTTCCACGTCCTCGAAGTTTCGTTCGGACATCTCAAGGGACAGATTGATACGCTCTACAGACTTATGGCAAAGGGGGGATGACCTCTGGCTGAAGATGTAGATAAACACTCCAAAACAGAACAGCCCACCAGCAAAAAACTCGATAAATCCAGAGAAAAAGGGCCACCACCGATGAGTCAGATGCTGACGTCATCACTAACCCTGCTGGTGGGCATTGTCTGTCTTTATGTTTTTGGCAGTTTCATGATGGACGGACTCAAGCAGAGCGCAGTCAAGATTTTCTCGACCATGGGCAAGTATGAGCTGACCGAGGCCAACCTGTATATCCTGATGCTCAAGCTTTTCGGCACAATTGTATTGCTGCTGACACCGTTGATTGTCACAATAATTGCTACATCGATGCTTTCAAGTATGGTTCAGGACAGCGGTCAACTGGAATTCCGGATTTCACGACTGACTGCAGACTTTAACAAAATCAATCCAATGAGTGGTTTCAAGCGACTCTTCAATAAAGATGCATTGGTGGAAATGCTCAAGTCGCTTCTGAAGTTGATGGTGGTTGCCTGGATTGCATACCGTGTAATTCAGGATGAAATGCAGAACATCACCTTTTTGGCCGAAGCCGATATCGAAACAATCTTCAGTTTCGTCGGTCACATCGCCTTCAAGATTGTCACCCACACCTGCGGGATTCTGATAGTTCTCGGCATATTCGACATGATGTACGTCAAGTGGCGATATATTGAAAACCTCAAGATGACAAAGCAGGAGGTCAAGGACGAACGTAAGGATACTGAAGGAAATCCCGAGATCAAGGGCAAAATCAAAAGCATGCAGTATCAGATGGCACGCAGAAGAATGGTAAAGATTATTCCGATGGCGGATGTGGTCATTACCAACCCGACGCATTACGCTATTGCCCTCAAGTACGATCGCCAGAAGATGATAGCGCCGTTGGTTTTGGCCAAAGGTGTCGATGTAATGGCCGAAGCAATTAAAAAGATAGCTAGGGAACACAAGATAACACTTGTGGAAAACCGTTTTCTGGCACGCGAACTGTACGATCAGGTAAAAGAGAACGAACCGATCCCGGAATCACTTTACGCCGCCGTTGCCGAGGTTTTGGCATATGTCTACAAACTCAAGGGTAAAACATGACTCACTTAATCTGATCCGATCAGCCGCTATTTAATTGCAACATTCATGTTCCGGACTCCATATGGATCCGAATAGAACAACAAAGAGCCACCATTGACTGACAACCCTTTAGATAAAGCTGCCACGCTTTCCCATGTCATTGAAACGTTGCGGGCAATGATGCATCCGGGGTTGCACCATCGACTGCTGCTGGTGGGAGGTTCGGTGAGAGATTCCTTGTCCGGGTTGCCGATCAGAGATATTGACCTGGTCACCGACATTCCTGAAGGAATACTCCTCAAGCTGCATTTCCACCATGTGCAAGGTAAGACGACCGCCCCGATTTTCTTCAAAAGTGACCCGTTTTTCGGCAAGATTGAAATCACTTTGCTGCCGGATAACAGCTGCCTTGAAGACGACTTGAAGCGGCGGGATTTTCGCTGCAATGCCGTTGCAATGCTGCTGGACGGTACGTTAATTGACCCGCTGAACGGTCTGGCTGATATAAAAAAGCGGCTGCTGACAGCATGCGGTACAGCATCGCTGCGGGATGATCCGATCAGGATTTTCAGAGCTTTCAGGTTCGCTGCGGAGGGGTGGGAGATCGGACCGGAACTTTCTGAAACAATTCGTTCCGGAGAATGGGAAGAATCATTGGCCGCGATGCCGGTTGAGCGCTTTTCGTGCGAGATGCAGAAGGCGCTGGCAGGAGTATCTCCGGAACTTTTCTTTGCCTGCATGATGAAGTACGGGGTTGGCAGATGTTATCTGCCGGAGCTGTTCAGGATGCAGGAGATCCCGGCCGGCCCTCCCGCATATCACGGGACGGACACCCTGTTTTCCCACTCGCTGGCCGCATTGCAGCGGATGGCCGCCATGAACGCCGATACAACGGCCCGCCTGACGGCCTTCTTTCACGATCTGGGCAAGCTGTCAACAGCGGCGGAACTCCTGCCCAGGCACATAGGACATGACAGGGCAGGAGTGGAGATGGCACGGCAATTGGCAACCAGGCTCCGATTGTCTGCCGTGCAGCGAAATGCGCTTATGGCAGCCTCGAAACTGCATATGAAGGGCAGACGCTGGGACGAGCTGCGTGATGCCACAAAGTTGAAACTGGTTGAGCAGGCTCGCAAGGGGGGCATAGCGGGATTTTTCCCGCAGCTTGTGGCCGCCGACCACCCTTCAGCAGAACTTGCCGGATGGAGTGATATGATCCGAAGCGCCTCATATTCAGCCACCGAGCTGGGTATCGACGCAGCAACCCTTGCGGCAATGACTGACCGGAACCGCTCAGCCCTGATAACCCAAATGCGTCTGAAGACATTCAGGCAACTTACATCACGCAGTGAAAAACCGGTAAAAACAAATGTACATGACATATAATTTCAGACTTCGGGCAATGAACCATCAAAGCAGCTGTTCTGATGACCGAGAACTGCCTTGCCTGCCTTGCTCAATTCTGTTATTTTCAGACAAATCAAGGGAAAGTTGACCATTATGAAGATCACCATTCTGGGGAGCGGAACTTCCACTGGAGTTCCAATGGTTGGTTGCTCCTGTCGCGTTTGCTCTTCGGATAACCCACGGGATAAACGAACGCGTGCTTCACTTCTGATCCGACACCTAAATCGCAACATCCTGGTGGACACTTCCACCGACTTGCGAATACAGGCGCTGCAACATGGTATTAAATGCGTGGATGCCGTTCTTTTCACGCATTCCCATGCCGACCACGTCAACGGCATTGATGATCTGCGCGGCTTTTTTTTTCTGCATAAAAAGACAATTCCCTGTTTTGCATCCGCCAGCACCCTCGTGTCTCTGCAGTCCGGCTTCAGATATATATTTCAAGAATATGAATGTTCCGGCTATTCACCCCTGTTAGAGGAGCATGAGGTTCACTCACCATTTGATCTGTTCGGGTTGAACATTGTTCCGATACCGCTGATTCACGGAAAGACAACCGCGCTTGGATACCGGATTGGGTCATTCGCCTATCTGACCGACTGCAGCGCTATTCCGGATTCATCGATGCCGCTCTTGGAGGGCATTGATCTGCTCGTCATAGACGGATTACGCTGGACTGGACACCCTTATCACTTCAATATTGACGGAGCTGTCACGGCCGCCCGTCAAATCGGAGCGGCCCGCGTTGTTCTGACCCACCTTACACATGAAATTGCTTATTCAGAGAACAGCAAACTGCCGTCCGGCTTTGAATTTGCCTTCGACGGCATGGAATTCGACCTGTCGCCAAGTTGAGGAGAAAGTAATGCATAAGGACATTCGGCTGCACGGCATGGTTGGTGATCAGACTGAGTATTTCGTAATGGTGGTGGGAAATGAGGCTTACCAGCGCTACTTCTTCAGTATCGTCCAGGATGACGATCATCTGCGTTTATTCTCCCCAGGCAACGAACTGGTTATAACGCCGGATGGCATCAACTATCAGGGTAACGGGGGATATTTCTGCGAATACATGTTTGGTGTTGACCAACCCTCTTCCGATCTTTCCAAGCCGGACATAATCAATCGTCTTGTCATGTACGGGGCCTGCCCGGATGATGCCGGCACCGTTCGTTTCAGCGACCGGACCTCCGGCAGCGAAACATATGACAATATTTTTTTCGAAGGCAATGCTGTCTGCAACTACTTCTTTTTCGTCCATTCCAATCGGATGTCCCGCAAGCTTAAAGATCAGCAGGAAGAACTTGTCAAATGCATGGGAAAAGTCCTGAAACGTTCTGAAGCCGTTGGTGACGAGCGCGACGACATCCTGATATCCGAGATATTTCCGCTGCTAAATGACGATTCCGCACAGCTTTTTGTTGTCAAGCTCATCAACCGCCACCATCGCGAATACCGTAATCTGTTCAGAAGCCTTTATTTCAGAAACAAGAAGATTTCGGATGATGATTTCGACAAGCTGGTCAGCATTGCAGCGAAATATCAGATTGACCGCTATCAGCAAGAGCGCATCCGGATCGACGTCATGTATCGCAGCCCGTCCAACAAACGCATCGTGGACGAATACCGCAACATTCTGCTGGCCTGCAATTCAAAAAAAGAAATCAGCAATCTCGACAACGCCCGTCTGACCAGGCTAAAAACACTTTCAGTACGAAACAAGATTCCCGGCGCCCTCTTCTACACCCTGGATGAAATGCTCAAGAAGGGCCGCAATCTGAAGAACAGCGAGGAGCGTGATTACATCGCCACGACCCGCCAGATTCTGGAAGGGATTTTCTTCCGGGAGATTGAGATTGAAAGCCATATCGATCGCGAAGACATGCTTACTCTCATCAAGGCCAAGAAAAAAGCCGTGGAACACCGCGACCACTCTTTTGATCAACTCATGCTGGACGCCAGCAAGGAGTGCGATGAAAAGATCCGTGACGGTGCCGATGCATCGCTGCTGGATGGTTTTTCATACGTTATCACCTACCTGGACCGGTTCGACAGTGTTTCCAACCTGATCAGCCAGCTGGCATTCATGGAAAATGTTAGAATCAACGAAGAGATGCTACGCGGCCTTCTCGAACATAAAGCCGCTTTCAATAACCTGCATGACGACTGTTTCCATGACCTGTTTATCCGGGATCTGTTCGCAAATGCCTATCTGGGAAGTTTTGGCCGGCGGAAAGTCAAAGCCCTGATGGAAGGATTGGCTGCAATTGAGGCGCACTGGTCAACCATTGAAGATCTTCACCGCAAGATGAAAGAAATCGATCAGGAGGAGCGACTCGCCATTGTCCTGTTGGAACACGTCCGCGATCGCATCCGAAATTTTTACTCCAAGTTCACGACCAAAGCCGATCAGGAAGCGTTACGACGCGAGGTGATCGAAGAACTGAAAACAAAAAAACGCATTACATCAGATATTCCGGACCGGATTTTCAACGAAACGATCTTCACGATCAAAAAGGAGGCCATGTACCTCCACTCACTGCTGCCGCAGATTATTGCCGAGCGTAATGACCTGCTCAGAGAAGATTTTCTTCAAAACTCGGGGCTGGACCGTTTTTATGTCGAAGAATTGGAGCGGGAATATTATGAAAAAAACGAACTGGATATTGAAGACCTGTATCAGATCAGGAAAGGGTTGAGTTGAAAGTCAAGATATTCGGGCGGTCTTCAGTAAATTCAAAGAACGCTAAAGCTTACATGGTAATCAACCGATGGGGATAACATGGGTTGGGTGTACACCCATCGGAGGCTAATATGAAAATAGATGATCGGGCATCAACTCATAAGTCGCTTTTAAACAGTGACAATATTAAGAATGCCGGCAGGAGCAAAGAGGATGAGGTACAGAAAGACATCTCGCAAAATCGGGTTGCGAATATCGAGATATCATCCACTGCACAGCAAATGTCCGAAGACGCGGCGCGGCTTGAGAGACTGAACGCTATCAGGCAGCAACTGACCGAAGGAACCTACAACATCAGCGGCAAAGATGTGGCCAACAAAATACTGAAAGTCCTCAAAGGTTAACACCCCCCAGCTCCGCCGGAGACGGCGGGGCTTTTTTTATCCTTAACTCCCTTCTTGAACAGACCATTTGCCGCTTGACCCATGGCATATCCCGCGCTACATTTCCATCAGTGTAAGTTTTATACTCAGACGAGTAATAGTTATTCTATTCTCTCTTACCGGGGTGATGCCATGGCTGCCAACATACGAATCGATGAATTGCGTGCAAAAATTGCCGCCTACGGAAAGGAAAATCAGGGAGAATTGCTCTACGCACTGGCCGAGGGTGCCCAACTTATCTCCGGATGTGAACAGGTGCGCATATATCTGGAAGATCTGACGCGCGGTGCACTGACATGCGCCCACGCCACCGGCCGGCATATTGCCGAAATCCGCGAGGCCAGTTTTGCTATCGGCTCGACCGAAACGGTTGTTTCCTCGGTTTACATGAGCCAGTATCCGGTCGAATTCAAAAACACCGCCTCACATGCAACCCCGGCCGATCTGGAAATGGCCGCTCTTTTCGGCATCCGCAAAAGCTATGTCATGCCGATAGTCAGCCTTGGCAAATCGATCGGCGTTCTTTGCCTGGACCAGACCCTGCCGGAAGAATCACTGGCGACACGCAGCAAATCACAGCTGGCCGAGTTTGCGGGATATGTGGCCGCCCGGCTTGATCAGGCCAGGATCTATCACCAACAGGTGCAGCTTGCAAGACGCCTGGAAGAGTCCAAATCGCGCGAAGCTGCCGGAATGATGGTTCGTTCCGCGGTAAAATTGATCGAAAAGGTGTCGCTGGCCTCTGTACTGGTTCCAACCCAACAGAATGACAACATCGGAGCCCTTGAAATTCTGGCCAGCTACTCCGATGATGAAGAATTGGAAAAGATGTATTTCCAGCAGGGAGACATCGACCTGCGCAAGGGAAAATCGCTGATTTCACACTATATCAGTGATCAGGCCATCATTACCGATGAGCGATTGCTGAAGCCGCTCTTCATTACTGACCTGTCGCAACACAGCCTGCAAAAACGCGCGCTGACTGAAACAATGGAGCTGCGCTCGTTGTACGTGGTTCCGCGCTTCAACCCCGAAAACCGCCGTATCATCTGCCTGGTCAATTACTATTCCCGTGAGCTGTACCGTTTCAGCGATTTCGAGATGGGACTACTTCAGACCCACGCCGAAATGGTTGAGCGGGTGATCAGCGAAGTTGGGGGCGAGCATCTGGAGATCCGGGTTCTATCCGAGATCACCGACCTGCTCAACGAAAGAACCGAAAGTTTGCAGCCTTTCCTGACAAAGGTTCTTTCCAAGGCGACCGAACTGATCGGCGCAGATACCGGCAGCATCGCCGTGGTCAGTGAACGTGAAGGCATGAAATGGCTGGTGGTGGAAGACGAGTCCGGGTTCATAATCGGCGCAAAAAACAAGGAGTGGCTTAAAAAATACATCCCCCCTTTCCCGGTCGGCGGAGAAGAACTGCCGCCTGAGGACCGCAGCTTGACCGGATATGTGGCCTTTACCAAACAGCCCAAGATTATAGCGAGGGTGGAGGTCGAACAGAGCGGCGCCGGCTTCCACCGTTCAATGAGCGACCTGCTCAAAAGCGAGATCGCCGTGCCGATCATCTGCGATGATGAAGTCATCGCTGTCATCTGCCTGAACTCGCTGCAGTACGAATTTTTCCGGGAGGAGCATCGCCGGATTCTGCAGATCATCGGATCGCTGACCGCCCGGCATATCTCCGATCTGCAGCGCATCGAACGTTTACAGGGCGAGGTCAACCGGCTTACGACCGACGTTGCCTACAAGGATCCGCACGTTTCATCCTACCGTCTCGGAAACATCATCGGCAACAGCCCCAAATCACAGGAGGTGGTCGATTTCATCAACACCGTTTCGCCGCCGCTCTTCAACCGGATCGTCTACTGGGCCCGCAATATCCTGCAGGAGGCGACCATCGGGCTGCCGTCAATTCTGGTGACCGGGCAGACCGGCTCCGGCAAGGAGTTTTTCTTCAACAATCTCTACAACAAGCTTAACGAACTCTACCGGCGCGATCTCAATCCGAATGGCGAGCTGCCGGTAAAAAAATCCAACATTGCCGCCTACGCCGGAGACCTGACCTATTCTGAACTGTTCGGGCACAAAAAAGGGGCCTTCACCGGCGCCTACACCGACCGGCGCGGTATTCTGGAAGAAACCATCGGAGGGATCGTTTTTCTGGACGAGATCGGCGACGCTGACCCAAAAACACAGGTGCAGCTGCTGCGCTTTCTGGACAATGGCGGTTTCGTCCGGCTGGGTGAAAATACCGACCGCTACAGCAGAGTATTGCTGGTTGCCGCAACCAATAAAAACCTGCATGAGGAAATCGCCGCCGGCCGTTTCCGTGAAGATCTTTATCACCGTCTTTCCGAGCTATCGATCCGGTTACCGTCGCTGAATGAACGCCGTGAAGATATTCCTGATCTGGCGGTACACTTTCTGGGCAAGCTATACCGCACTTATCGGGGCGACAACGAACCGCTTGAAAAACCGCCAATTCTGACCAAAGAGGCAAAAGACATCCTGATGCGCCACAGCTATAAGGGTAATATTCGTGAGCTGCGCAGCATCCTGCTGCGGGCGCTCTTTTTCCGCAGCAAGAATGTTATCAGCGGGGAAGCGATTTCCGAGGCCATAGCCGGCACCGGTTGCCTGGAAACAGTGCCGGTCGTCAGGGCTTCCCAAAATCTTGATGAAATGGTTGCAACAGAAATACTTGAAAAAATTGAAGCGGGAG
Source organism: uncultured Geobacter sp. (assembly GCA_964458105.1). GTDB lineage: Bacteria > Desulfobacterota > Desulfuromonadia > Geobacterales > Pseudopelobacteraceae > JACRCG01. The sequence goes on along the minus strand of CAYWJJ010000010.1, from coordinate 27,732 downwards.
GCGATTTCTGGTCAGATATCTATGAACCATTCACGCAAAACGATATCTCGCGTGAAACAGTACGATTGATAATCGAAAGGACTCGCGCCAAAGCGGGCAAGACCATGCCGGCTGTGGCGCGCTATCTTAAAGCGTTGGCTGACGGATTGGGGCATGATGAGGAGCAGAGGCAGCTGTTCAGGTTCAAGAATTTTTTATACAAGACCGTCAAGATCGGGTAGATGGAGGTGACACCGCAAAACCATTTATGAACTATTGGTTATTTGAAATACTCCGAATGGATCGAACCACTCAGAGTGGCCATTCCGAATAGCGACACCAGCGAGATAATGAAGCAGATGATAAAAAACCATGCGGCACGACTGCCCCTCCATTGAAAAAATCGCCGCAGGTGGAGATATGCCGCAAACATCAGGCAGGTGATCAGCGACCAGGTTTCGGTCGGATCCCAGCCCCAGAAGCGCCCCCAGGATTGATAGGCCCAGATCGAGCCGGCCAGCATCCCGATGGTCCAGAATATAAAACCAAATCCCGCAAAGCGGTAACTGTAAACATCAAGAGTTTCAAGTGCGGGCAGCTGCTGCAGCCAGCCTCGGTCCCTTCTTTTTTTGAGCAGGTAAAATATTGCCAGCGCACAAGCTATTATCAACGTAGCAAGCGCTATCTTGTAGAGTCCGATATGGATAATCAACCAGACACTGCGGAATGTGGCTGGCAGGGAACGAATTCCGGGATTGTAAAACATGGAGAGCGCCAGCATAAGGAAGGTGGCGGGAAAGGCCAGGACACTGACTGATCTGATGCGCGGATATAACCTTAAAAAGATAAAAAAGCATGCCATTGTCATCCATGCATCGGACGAGAGCACCTCGTTCGGAGCCATATAGGGTCCATGTCCCACCTCGACCCACCAGGCGACAATCAGGATCGTGTGCAGAGCAAACCCGCAACCGGCAACCCAGTAACTGATCTGTTCAAAACGATCCTTCCTGAAAAGCACTCCGACTACATTGGCTATGGTTGCCAGAACATAAACAATGACTACCGCCCAGTTAGCCACGATGAACAGTTCCAAAGAAAATTTCACGTCGGGGTCTCCTTTTGCAGTGCACTTGCCAGCTCGTCTCGTTCATCCACAAAAAAGTCTCTGAATGCGACTGGCTTCCAGTATACCATATAGCGGCCATCCTGTTGCCTGGCAGCAATCAGTTCACGGGGCGGCAACAGGTACTGGAGAAGTCCGCCCAGCATGATGATTGCAAACCCGGCGAAGATCAGCGGCATGCCGGTACTATCAACAATGATCAACTTGGACCACCTCTTTACCTCGTTCAGCTGTACTCGATATTCCCCCAGAACCCCGGAACCTCCCTTTGTCAGAGAAGTCCGCGCAACTTCCCTCCCTCCCTGGGTAAAACGCAGCACAAGTTCTGGATTAAAGCTGTTCATAGTTTTCCTATCCGCATCGGCATAGTATTTTGCTGAAAGTTGGTATGGCGTCCAGTTTACGCCGAATTCATCACTATACCCCGGGTCTGTCAGGTTTACCGGCTGCTGGGCGGCAATTGTTTCGGAATGAACCGTTCCGGCCCTGTCGGTAAACGTAACAGCGAAAGCATTTCCGTATTGGGAAGCATGGTAAATGCGCATGCCACGATAGCTTAAAATACGGTTAATTGAGACCGTCAGAGAATCAACATGTCCGGATGCAGCGGTAATTGAAATGTCAGAAAAAACCTCCAGCGGCTGAAGATTATTGTTAAAACGCAGTCTGACCCGGTCGAGACGGATAGTGCCGGGCAACTGCAGCGAAGATGCAAAAAAACCATGCTCTGACAAGTTCCAGGGCTGGCGGTTATCACGCTGTTCTCCCTCGACCAGGATCAGAGCGCCTTGCCGGACGGTCAATGCCACATATAACGACACCACAACCACAATTGTCATACCGATGTGCAGCGACAGATTGCCAAAATAGCCCCAAGGGTTTTTGACAAACTTAAGTAGTCCGCTATCGGCCTGCATGAACCGATAGCGATGTGAGCGAGCAACGGAGCAAAGATGCTTTTCCGCAACTCCCCCTTCGGCTATAACTTCCGCGGATGATGTGACGTTAGAGTACAGTTTTTTGCGGGTAATTTTCAGTTGATCGTAAGAGGAAAGCCCTAGTGCCAGAACAGCAAACAAAATGACCGCTGCAAACCATGGCTGGGAATAGATACTGTGTAGTTTACAGAAGTCAACCAGCCATAACAGGCCGGCATGGCCAAAGCGCCAGATCTCGATCTTTTCTGGGGACGAGTCAATCCCCTGGGGAATGATTGTGGAAAGATATAGCAACCCCGCCAGGAACAGAATAAGCCCCAGAGAAATGCGACGGGCTGTGATGAATTTTTTCACTTTGTTCACTCAAGATCTCCCATCTTTCAGTCCGGAAGTTCTCAATCATTAAGACTTTTACTTTGCATTATAGCTGAATTAACCGACTTTTCCGCAACAGAAGTGATTATAACGATTCGTCCGTACATATAACTGAGGGTGGCAGTAAAAAGGCCGGGCAAAAGCCCGGCCTGAACATTCACAGGCTACAAACATGTAAGAGCTATATTGTTACAATTTCGGTGCTACCATCTGTTAGTTTGAGTACCACCACCCGAGCAACTGCTGCTGATCGTGCCGTGATTGCAGGTTGTACCATTGGCAGGTATGCCCACACCTTTGGCACTGGTGGTCGGTGTAATACCATTCACAAAAGGACCGACAACATTCGGCTTGCCGTTTCTGACAGGACCGGCGGTAGAACCCTTGCCGTGGTTTATTCCGGAATTGTTGCCGCTGGTCGTGCCGGCACCACTGTGACAAACGGTACAAGCCGCAGTGCCATGAGCACCATCACTGGCACCGCCATGGTAACCAAGCCTGTCGGGATACGCAGTGCCCACCGGGCGCCCGATCTTCGTTGTTGTAGCGGTACTTAAACCGTGACAGGAACTGCAGTTGGCCCCGGCTGCCGTACCGGAATGAAGGGGAGCAGCTTTTTTGTGGCAGCTCATACAATCGGGAGGGTTACCAACCGTAGCGGCCGGATATGGACTTGCAGAGGTACCCATGGCATGGCATCCGAGACAAGCGGTATTTCCTCCGGCTGCCACCACAGCGGCTTTATGGGTATCATACGGCACGGCATGGCCACCTGAAACCTGTAACGTGCCGTCAATGTGCAGAGCCTTGTTCACGAAGATGTTGGCATAGGTAGTACCGGTGCTGCTGATGTTCGCATGGCAGCTGCAGGTTGTTCCGAGGGCACCGGTAGCTGCTCCGGCAGCCGGCCATGTAGCGGGAATCGTGACAGCCGGGTGACCGGAGGTTGTCGGGGGGGGGAATCCGTGACACGAAGCACAGGCCGCCCGGCTGAGGGTTGCCGACAGGAAGGCAACATTCCAGACCGGTGTCCGGTTGGTTCCTGTGGTGTCGCCGCCCGGCATGCTGGCTCCGTGGCAATAGACATTAGAACAAACACCTGTGGTAGCAGTGTAGGTAGGAACTAAAGCTCCATTCTTTGTAGCCAATGTGCTCCAGACAAAATTAGTGGCACCGCTCATATGGGTGGCGCCGGTCAGCGTTACGGTGCCGTGACAGGCGGTGCAGTCCACTGCTGCCGACAGGCTGTCGGCACTGGTTATATGCGATGTATGGGCGCCGACCTTGGTATCGGTGGCTGCGGTTACTTTGGTTGGATACCCCGTGCTGTAGAAGGGCACAGCGGCCGTTACGGCTCCGACGGCATTGCTGCTGTGGCATTTGCCGCATTGGTCGGTGGTTGACCAGAGAGTGCCGCTCCAAGGGATTTGTGTGGCGGAGCCGTGACAGACCACCGCTGAGCAGGCGCCAGTCAGCCGGCCTGTCGCCTGACTTGGCAGATAGCGGTTGTTCGATCCGGTGTAACCGCCCACCGTGACTTTGATCGGTCGGCCGGCACTGCTGGCATGGGTATAGGCGGCGGTTCCGGTATAGCTGTTGTGGCATGAAGCGCAAGCTGCAATGGTATTGCCGAGTGCGGAAATGTGCTTGGGATGGGCCAAGGAAAGCGGCGCAATCAAAGCTCCGTGACATGTTTCGCAAGTGGTGGCGGTTGACGCTGAGCCCCAGATCGGGGTCAGCTTTTCAAAATGACAATTGACGTTGGAGCAGCTGGCATTGGTCAGATTGGGAACCGAAGTCTGGTTGAAAAAAACACCCTTGTTGTATTTGGCGCGCAGAGCAGCCGACGAATACCCTTTCAAACTGTAAGACATGCTGATGACATTATTCTGGTGACCAAAATCGCTGGCGGCAACCGGTGTGTGACAAATGTTGCAGCTGGCCACGGTTGCCGCAGCCGGCAGATGGGTGCGGTGATTACCGAGGAATGCGCTGGATTGTGAGCCAAAATGCGGGTTGCCCTTGCGGACCCCATCCCGTGGCGAAACGCCGTGGCAGTAAGTAGTGCAGGAGTTGAGGACGCTGGCTGCCTGGGCTGTGCCGGTACCAAGTGCCAGAGTCATCAGCGCAAAAATCACCACTAACGTCTGCGAGCAGGATTCACTGCACCCGCGTTTTTTCCCCATGGCTGACTCCTTCTTTCCGTGAACTGACTGTGTAGAACCTGAAACTCCGGAAGTGTCGGGCGGAGGGTTGCCCCTCCGCCTCGCTGTTGCAGGTTAATGGTTTGGATCCCACTTGGGGGTTGCTCCGTAATGGCAGCTGTTATTGGAACAGGTACCGGTCTGATGTGAACCGGCATTCAGTCGGTTGGAAGTATATTTGAACTGCTTGGCAGCTTCAAGCCTGTATCGCTGGCTGACCTTGACCTTGATGTTCTGACTCGGGTTGAAAACTATCGGAGTCATCTGATGATCGGCGGAATCATGGCACTTGCCGCAATTCGCAAAACCATCACCAGGCTTGGCCAGTTTGCTGACATGGCTGTTAATGGTATGGGCACCGCCACCGCCCAGATAGCTTTCGCTCCTGGCGCTGGACCAGTTACCCTGTGTTCCCGCAAATCCTGCGCTGGCAGGAGGATAACCGTGGCAGGCATCACAACTGCCGCCGGCTATGACCTCAGCAATACCATTAATGTGAAGAGCCTTGTTGACAAAGATATTAGCATAACTGTTGCCGGTCGTCCTGATATTTGAGTGGCAACTGCAGGTTGTACCGATTGACGCCGTGGTCGGGAAGCCGGCCGGGATGGTAACAACAGGGTGACCGGAAGCCGGGGATGGCGGGAAACCGTGGCAGGTGCCGCAACCCGCGGCAGTCAAGGTCGCCGGCAGGAAGGCGACGTTCCAGACCGGCGCCCGGTTGGTTCCGCTGGTATCGCCACCAGGCATTGCGGCTCCGTGGCAATAAACATTACTGCAGGCTCCGGTTGTGGCGTTGTAGGTCGGAGTTAAACCACCGGTTGTTGCCAGAGTGCTCCAGGCAAAACTGGTTGAACCGGACATATGGGTTGCACTGTTCAGCGTAACTGTGCCATGGCAGTCGGCGCAGCTCAAAGCGCCCGACAAACTGTCGGTACTTGTGATGTGAGAGGTATGGGCACCAACCTTGGCATCAGTATTTGCCGTAACCTTGGTCGGGAAAGAAGTCCCGTAGAAAGGCGTCGCAGCCGTGATTGCTCCAGCGGCGCTACTGCTGTGGCACTTGCCGCACTGATCGGTTGTGGACCAAAGCGTGCCGCCCCACGGAATTACCGCAGAGCCATGACAGGCCGATGCCGAACAGGTGCCGTAACCGTTGGCGGCAGGATGAGCTGCGCCGCTTCCCTGGGAATAAGTGAAACCGGCTGCTCCCAGCTCAATCTGACCGTTGACATGCGTTGCCGCAGCGGTTGTTGTCTTGGTGTAGTTCAGATGGCATTTTGCACAATCAAAGTTGGCACCGGTCGCAAGGGTATGAATCCTGTGACTGCCGGTACCGGCTGCATCGGTGGCCATGTCAACGTGGCAACCGCCGCAGGTAAGGGTAGATGCGGAGTTCCAGACAGCCGGAATGTAAGTTACAGCGCTGTTGGCGCCGGTAGTTGCATTCTGCACCGTGCTGTGGCAGTAGGTATTGGAGCAGGCACCATATACTGCGCTGCCGGCTGCAAAAGTGTTGGTTTTGGAATAGGTTGTGGCCGGCGTTGCCGCCAGGCCGGTCCAGGCCAGATTGATATTTCTGTCAACATGGGTTGTACCGGCACCGGTCGGGACAGTTGTGCTGGTATAGCCTGTACCATGGCAAACGGAACAGGCGATGCCGGCCGTCTGGGCATGCTTGGCATGTTTGCCGGTGGCGGCGGCATTGACTGCCGGTCCCATGTTTTGATGGCACGAACCACAATTCAACGCGGCGCCGCCCCATGCCGGAGTTGTAACAGCTGTGCCTGCACCGGCGCCGGTGGCGGATTGGCCGGTACTGTGACAGTACAGGTTGCTGCAGGTTCCGAAAAGTTGGGCACCACTCTTGCTGGGGAGATAATTGGTGCCGGTGCCGCTATAGGTGGCGGCGGTTTCAAGCGTGTTGAGCGGATCACGCATGAAACCTTGCACTTTCAGTGCACGCCCGGCGCTGGTGGCGTGGGTAAACGTGGCGCCATGATCGGCATGACATTTTTGACAATTGCTCGTACCGGGGAAGTATGCATCGTGACGGGCATGACTGCCGGCCAGGCCTCCGGCAGGGGCTGCTGTTGTTCCGGCCGGTGGGGCGCCGTGACAGGCGGCGCAATCGGCAGGGGCGACATAGGCAGCCGAACCCCAGAGCGGCGTCTGTTTTTCAAAGTGGCAGCTGGCGTTGGAGCATGTGGCATTGGCCAGATTGGGGATCGAAGTCTGGTTGAAAAAAACGCCCTTGTCATATTTGGCTCGCAGTGTGGCAGACGAATATCCCTTCAAACTGTATGCCATATTTATATCATCATTTTGATGGCCGAAATCGGTTGGGGAAACCGGCGTATGACAGACATTGCAGTTGGCTGCCGTCGGAGCAGCTGGGAGGTGCTTGGCATGGTTACCCAAGGTGGCGCTTGACTGTGAATTGAAATGTGGATTGGCCTTACGGGCGGCATCCCGCGGCGGCATCCCGTGACAGTAAGTTGTACAGGAGTTGAGCACACTGACCGCCTGTGCCGTACCTGCTGTGAGTATTAGAGCAACCAGCAGTGTAAAAATCATCATTCCTGAATACATCCCGGCGGCAAGCGATCTCTTCATAATCAACTCCTTTTCTTCTGTCTTCTCAACAACTTATTTATATAGTGATTCGGCCCGATTGGCTTGTTAATGGCTGGGATCCCATTTGGGGGTTGCGCCGTAATGACAGCTGATATTCGAACAGGTGCCGGTAACATGCTGGTTGGCGTCCAGTCTGTTAGACGAATATCGAACCTGCTTTGCAGCTTCTGTTCTGAATGACCGATTGACCGAGACTTTGATGTTGCTGCTCGGATTGAATGCAATCGGGCTCATCTGATGGTCTGCCGCCGCATGGCACTTGATACAGTTTGCAAAACCTTCGCCCGGCCGGGCCTGTTTGCTGACGTGGTTATGGATAGTATGTGCCCCTCCGCCACCCAGGTAATTTTCAGGCCTGGCGCTGGACCAGTTGCCAAGAGTCCCGACAAAGCCGGCTCTGGCGGGAGGATAACCATGACAAGAATCACAACTGCCACCGACTGCAACCTCCAGCACGCCGTTTATGTGCAGTGACTTATTGACAAAGATTGTTGCGTAGCTGTTGCCGGCTGAATTGATGTTGGAATGACAGCTGCATGTTGTTCCGATTGATGCGGTAGCCGGGAAGCCTGCCGGGATTGTAATCGCAGGGTGCCCGGAAGCGGCCGATGGCGGAAAACCATGGCAGGAGCCGCAAGCGGCCGCGGAGATGGTTGACGGCATGAAGGGGACGTTCCAGGCTGGTGCCCGGTTGGTGCCGCTGGTATCGCCACCGCTCATTTTGGCGCCATGACAGTAGACATTGCTGCAGACGCCGGTTGTGGAGTTGTAGGAAGGTGTCAGGCCGCCGGTTGCGGCCAGGGCACTCCAGACAAAACTGGTCGAGCCGGCCATATGAGTGGCACTGTTCAACGTGACAGCGCCATGGCAGTCGACACAGTTCAAAGCACCCGACAAACTGTTTCTGCTTCCAAGATGGGAAGTATGGGCGCCGACTTTGGCATCGGTATTTGCAGTTACCTTAGCCGGAAAAGATGTTCCATAGAAAGGTGTGGCGGTCGTAACGGCCCCGGCGACAGAACTGCTGTGACACTTGCCGCACTGGTCGGTGGTTGACCATAGCGTTCCGCCCCATGTAACGGTGCCTGAACCGTGACATACGGTTGCCGAACATGTGCCGTAGCCGTTGGATGCCAGATGAGTAGAACCGCTGCCCTGAGAATAAGTAAATCCGGCTGCGCCGAGATCAATCATTCCATTGACATGTGTTGCTGCTGCAGTAGTTGTTTTGGTGTAGCCAAGGTGGCATTTGACGCAATCAAGGTTGGCCCCACTCAAGTTGGTGTGGACACGGTGACTGCCTGTTCCTGTTGCATCGGTGGCCATGTCCTTATGGCAGCTGCCACAGTTGAGCGCCGCTCCGCCCCAGACAGGCTGGCTGTAGGCAGTAGGCGCTCCTGATCCGCCGGCGCCTTGGACGTTACTGTGGCAGTATATATTTGAACATTGACCATAAGAGGCGCTTGGCGCTGGTGCTCCCGTACTTCCGGCCAGAGCATAGGTTCCGGATGGTGTTTTATATCTTGAAGCGGTACCCAGCGCGGTCAGATCCCATTTGACATTGCCATTGATATGAGAATTATCAGTGATTGCGCCATGGCAGGCCGTGCAGGCCAAAGACAAACGACCGGCACCTGTTCCTGCATGGCGGAGGTGCCCTCCCGATGTAAGCGCCGTTGCCGGCGTAACACCGTGACAGGAACCGCAAGCCGCCTGGTTGAGGCCGGTCCAGTTCGGCGAGGTATTGGTTCCGCCAGTCAGAGTTGCACCATGACAATAGATGTTTGCGCAGGTCTGGCTGGTGCCGGTTGTGCCGACAGCTCCGGAAAACGTATACGGTGCTGTAAGCGGGGTTGTATTAATATAGGTGCCTCCAGTAACGCTGCCGCCAAAGCCGGGGAAGTTGACGCCATTGATCGAAAATCCGATGTCGATGCTGTTGCTTGGCATTGTCTTGGCCGCGAATCCGTTGTGACATGTGTTGCAGGCCATCAGACGGCCTTTGGCATGGGCCGCATGGGCGCCAGGATTTGCGGCTGTTGCACCGGTGGCTGGCGTGGCAAGCCCGGTGGGGCCGCCTATATTGGCAGTGGTCGGCGGATAGCCATGACATTCACTGCAGGCTCCCGAAAAGGAGCCCGTTGGGCTGTTATGAAAATGGCAAGTATTGCAAACTTTTGGATCCGTACTGGCGTGCTCGGTTGGCGCGTTGAATGCACCCGCAGCCGTCACGGCATGGCATCCCTGGCAAACACCGGTGCCCTGGGCGTTTCTGTATTCGCGCTTGCTGCCGGTATAGCGGAAAAATATCTGGCGTGATTCTCCGGTGGTTTTGTCGATCACGTTCCTGCGAATCAGGAAAATATTGGTGCCCTTGCTGTTGGTGGGGTCGTTCGGATCATACTCTACGTGCGCGCCGTGGCAGTCAACGCACTGAATGTCCTGTCCCTGCATATTATGGTTTTTTTTGCCGGCATGACAGTTGGTGCAGAGATTAGGTTGTTCTGGAAGGCCGCTGGCCACCTTGGCGCCGCGTCTGTCACTGCGTAACAGAAAACCATCGCCGCTGCTAAGATTGGCAAAGTTTGCGCTGCCGTCAACGGTACTGCTGCGCGAGTCGGTATAATGCACCCCATGACAGGTGGAGCAAAGCAGTTTGCCGCCCGAGGCGAGCAGGCGGGTATTAAGGTCCGAGGAAGGGTTGGCAGGGTTGGAGTTGACCGGCGGTTTGTTTAATGCGCCGGAAGCGCTGTTATAGTTTATGTTGACCGGATGACTGCCCTGCAGATGGGACTGGACATTGCGGGAGCGATGGCAGTCCAGGCAGAGTTGATCCTGATTATTGGGTACCCGAAGGAACGGCACGTTGGTGTTGAAGTGCTGATCGTGACAACGTACGCAAGCCAGTGCATTTCCGCTGCGGGCTCGCAGGGAACTAGTAGTCATGGCCGCCTGGATCGGAGCTTGTGCTCCCGCGGCAGGCACGACGTCCTTTCCATCCCAGCGATGTGACGTTTGATATAGTCTAGAAATTCCGGTTGTTGAATGGTTCCCATAGGGATTGGCGGCATCTGCCAGGGTAATTGGTTTATTTCCGCCAACAGCGCTTCCGGGGCGATGGCAACTCTGGCAGACATTGTTATAACCGGTGCTGCCAAGCGTAAGTTGCCCGGTGTGGCAGACGGTACATGTTATGCCTGCGGCCGCATCGTAGTGGGGATAATCGACAGCACCAACATTGAACGGCATGATAAGAGCATGGAAAACTAACGCCAAGGTCACTGCTACCAATCTAATCATGGTTGGCTCCTGAACATGGAAGGCGAAAACCTTAATACCCGTAACTTGCCGACAATATTTACAATGGTCCCCACCACACGGCATTCAATCATTCTTCGCTCACTGTATAATCAGTCTGTCAACGACCAGACTTCCGGAATCGATTGACAATGTTCCGTTAAGCACCGTATTGCCTGTGCGAGTGCCGCTGTATGCCGAATCATATCCGCCCAGCAAAGTGACGGCACTTCCCCGGTTAAGAACCAGGTTCTCAACAAAAGTTACCGCTTGGGCGTCAATTATACCACTATTATTGATTGTGTCATACGCGGAATTAAGAGTTCCAAATGATACGCCGTTCACCCTGGCTTTGGAAATCAGGGCAAAGGTGGCGGTGGCGGTGTGAACAGTAGCCGTGCTGACGGTACAATCCCCGGTCCCGGCGCTGGCACAGTCTCCTGACCAACCGGAAAACTCCGAACCTGAGTTGGCGCGCGGCATCAGGGTAACGCTGATACCAGTCTGGAAGGTGGCGCTGCAGGTTCCGCCGAGACAGTTAATGCCGCCTGGGCTGCTTGTTACGCTGCCGCTGCCGCCGTTACTGGCAACATTATTGACAGTAATTTGATTTGACAGAACAGATGCGGAACAGGTTGCCGAGGTGCCGCTGTTCTGGCCGGCGCAGTCCCAGCTCCATGGTCCGGTCCCTGTGAAATTTGTTACAAATCCGTATCTGCAGAGATTGGTTGTGGGAGCGATGCTGAAGCTGCCGTTATTCGCAGTTCCACACCTGCCGGTGACCTTGTCGATGCCGAACAGAACGAGAGTGCCGCTGCCATTGGGCACGATCAGCCGGTTATTCGATGGATCATAACTATCGAAGATAATGTCACCGGGAGTGACCATTTGACCGCTTTTGCGGCCATAACCGCCCACGTAGTCGAGAAAACCGCCTGTGGCGGCATCAATAACCTGGACCGTGCCCTGATACGCATCTACGACGTACATACGGCTCAAGGAATTGTCGATTTGCGAATATTCAAAGGAGATAGCCTGGGGAGAGGTAAACATGAGAGGACCGGCACCGAAGGTGCCAAGAGTTTTCTGATAAACTCCGCTTGTTGAATAAAACTGGATGCGGCCGTTAAATGTATCCGTTACCGCCAGTTGGCCGGATGCTTTTTCGTAGCTGATGCCGGTGGGTTGCATAAACTGACCAGTTGCACGCCCCACCGTACCAAAACTGTTTGAAGGTTTTCCGGCTGCTGCCACACCGGTGTTGACCGGAGCATATGCCGAATTGAATTTCTGGACACAGTTGTCGAGACTGTCCGTCACGTAAATGAAACCGCCGCTGTCAACAGCAATGCCGTTGGCCCGCATAAAGGTGCCGAACTGGGCAATGACAGCTCCGGTGCTGCTGTTGAGCACAGTAATGGAGGTGCCTTGACTGACGAGCAGATTACCGTTCAGGTCAATGGCTACGCCATACATATTTCTTGATGTTGGAAAGGTATTTAGCAGGTTTCCGGAACCGTCATATTTCTGAACACCGCCACTGCGAGGGTCAGTGACGTAAATAAAGCCGGACTTATCTCCTGCAAGCCTTACAGGAGTTCTGCTCCCGTCCGTGATGCTTGGAAGTATGCTTACCAGTGGCGAGACAGCGCTATAAACAGTATTGCTTAATAGACATAAAACAACTAAAGAGGTTACGAACAAGCCGACGGTTCGGATTGTTCTTCTGCAAAGGGACATACCGGGATACCTCCTCGGTGAAAAAGAGTTTCCAGCACCAAAAGATAAAATCATTGATTGATACGTCATGTTGCCTAACCTCGTCACAATTAGAAGCCTTACCGGTTTCAGCATGTACAAAACTTCAGATTTTGCGTTTTTGGGGGATAGCAGACAAAAAAAGCCGGGTTGCCTAATATCAGAAGATATTTCGGCAACCCGGCTGTCTCGGTGAGACCCTGTAGGCTTTCCGCCCCATCCTCGCGGATGGTTGAGTATTATCGTGTACCTATTTTTTGCTTTAATGAAAGATTATCTGAAACGATTCCTGTTTGTCAACAGTTTTTGTCAAGTTTATTTTATAGCAATCGGCGCCACCGGATTTTCCGGCGGAGACAAAGACAGTAGTCATGCACAGAGGCTCAGCACATCTGTAACATATCGGATGATAAAATAAAAAAAGCCGGGCTGCCCAATATCAGGAGATATTTCGGCAACCCGGCTGTCTCATTGAGACCCTGTAGGCTTTCCGCCCCACCCTCGCGGATGGTTGAGTATTATCATCTATCTTTTTTACTACGAAGACAGACTATCTAAAATTATTCTCGATTGTCAAATAGTTTTTATCAGGATTTTATAGTAACAAGAAACAGTATCCGGTGTACGAACGCTCGGAATACTGGAGAAGGAGCAGCGAAGGATGTTAAAGTTCAATTCCACAACTCAGTAATGATCAGCTGGCTGTTCCATCGGTCTGACACAAACGCCCCGCCGGAATCACGGCGGGGCGTTTAACTTTTTCAAACGACTAAATAATCATGACTACCAGGTTCTAATTCCTGATGGGTTAAGGTGACATGCAGCCGTGCATTGACGATTACCTGGATTCCAGCTTGTAATTAAAGTGCCTGCGCCACCAACCTGGGCAGCGGTGCTTTTTTGTCTGTTTGACCAACCATGCCGTACATCACCGCTAGTGAAGGGGTGGCAGGCCGTGCACTGATACGCAGTAGCATGTGGTCCAGCGTTATGGCTTCTCTGGAAGTTCGGAAAGCTAGACCCATTGGGCCTTCCGGTTGCATCACCGTGGCAAACATTGCATCCTATAGAAAACCAGCCAATTAAATGACACCCTGCACATTTTGGAGGATCACCGATAGGCACAGCAGGATAAACGCTGAGAATGCCAGCCCCTGAGTTAATATCGTGGCAGACTCCGCAAGGGTTAATATTTGGGAAAGCCCCTCCACCGAGATCAGCTTTGTGTGTCGCTCCCGGATACGGGAATCCGTGCCCAGAAACTTCCACAGTACCGTTAACGTGCAATGCAGAATTAGTAAATCCGGTCCCAGTCCCATTGACATGCAAATGGCAACCATTACAGACGGTGCTTGCAGTATGCGCCGCGGCTCCGTTGCGAACCGTAGTCGGTGGGAAACCGTGACAAGTAGCGCATCCACCAGCCAGGTAATTGGTCTGGTTCCATACAGGAAGTTTGTTTGAACCGCCACCAGTTAATGTTGTTCCATGACAGTACGTATTTGAACAGACTCCGGTTGCAGGGGTGTATACCGGTATCAAGGAACCGGTTTTTGCCAATGCGCCAAAATCAATATTGTTCGAACCATTTCGATGAGTGCCGGAAATTGCCGGGGAACCCGGAACCGTGTGGCACTCCGAACAGGCAATATTGGACGAATAGGCGGGTACTTGAGCGGAGGCGCTCAAATGCTTTACATGGGCGCCTACTTTCGAGTCACTCGGAGAAGTAGCGCCAGCCATGGATTTGAAGGGGCTGGTGGTCGCGGTGCTGTGACAGGCATCGCAGTCGCTGGTTTTGCGAACGTCGCCGTGACACATGGAGGCATTAAAACAGCCCGAAGTGGCTGTGGCTTTGAACGAACCGGCCGGCGAACTTGAGAGACGGGTCAGATAGGGCTCGCTCAGGTTCTTGGCGGTCGGGTTGTGGCAATCGTCACAGACAGCGGCATTGCCCTGGCCGGCATTAACATGGCTGAGGGCCCCGGCTGCCAGCGTCCAGTCGGCCTTTCTGGGATGCGGGGCCGAGACACTATGGCATGGATAGCAGGACCGATTAGCGCTGCCGCCGCTGAAGTTGGCTCCGTGGCAATGCTGGCAGTAGGCCAGGCCGTTTGTACCGCCAGCGGTCGGTTCATTACGGGCGAACTTACCATGATTGGCCGGAGCGCTCCAGGGCGCCGGATAAACGGTCGTGTCTGCATGGCCGGTAATGCCATGGCACATAGTGGCATTGAAACAACCTGTGCTGCCGGCCACATCGAGCACTTGGGGCGCACGGGTTGAGTGGGCGCCATTAGTGTGGCAAATGGAGCAGATAGTGGCATTGGAGGTATCGGTGGTCGTATGGCCGGTGCTGCCTGCGGCCGTAGTCCCGCGCCACGGCTTGGACGGATGCGGGGCGTTGTTATTCAACAAGGTGATGTGACACCCTATGACATTCATGCAGGAAGTCAGGGCGCGTCCTCCCTGGAAGAGCGGAGACTGGGCACTGCCGTCACCGTGGCAGTTGCGGCAGTACGTGAATCCGGAGGCGCCTACCGCAGTGTTACCCTTGGCCTTGGCCCCGTGGTTGCCCGGGATTTTCCAGGCCTGGGCCGGGATCGGGAACTGGGTGGTATCATTATGGCCGGTCACTCCGTGGCACATGGAGTTGTCGAAACATCCGGGTGTGCCGGTAACCGCAACAGGCGTTGTCAGGCGCTGGTTGTTAATGTGGCAACCGGCGCAGGCGGCCGCATTCTGGGGGTTCGCATCGGTATGAATACGGCCGGTAGTGTTGGTAATTGTCCGGCGCCACGGTTTAGGTGAGTGAGGAGCAGTGGCATGGCAGGAGAAGCAACTGACCGCAGAGCCGGTGCCGGTCAGAGCCTGTCCGTGACAGCTCTTGCAAACAGCCAGGCCATCGCCCTTGGAGGGGTCACCCTTGGCGGCGGCGCCATGGTTTTCCGCGTTTTTCCAAGGCTGCCGCGCATCATCTGCATGACCGACCACACCGTGACAGAGGGTGTTATTAAAGCAGCCGGGCGTTCCGCCGGCATAGTTTGGCAGCTTGAACTGGGCACGCAGGTTGGCGCCGGCGGTATGACATTGTGCGCAGGCGGCAGCGTTACTCTGGTCGGTGTTGCTGTGACTGGTTGTGCCGGCAAGCCAAGGCTGAGGTGAATGGGGCGCCATGGTGGTCGGAGTTGTCAGCTGGTGGCAACCGATGCAGTCCTTCTTGGCGGAACCGGCCCCGCGAAAATCGTTGCCGTGGCAGTTTTTGCAGAAAGCCAGGCCGTTGACTCCGCCCACGACGGACTTGGCGCGGCTACCATGGTTTTCTGGCAGTTTAAAATCAACCGGGTGCCCCTGGGGTCCGACGGCATGGCAGCCAAGTCCGTTTCGGTCACTGCTGAAGCAGCTGACCTTGCTGATGCCGCCCGCCAGATCCTTGCCATGACATTCATAACACTGGCCCGGAGATAACAGATATGAAGCTGGATGGTTGCCGCCGCTGGTGGCCACAACCCAGTCAGCGGGATGCTTACCGGAACTGTTCAGTGTCGGTGCCCCCTGATTACCCTTACTGCATGACCAGAGGCTGGCACACAAGAGAATCATTATTGCAAAATGAATCCGTTTCATATCATCCCCCCTTAGCGATGGCAAGCCACGCAGCGTTCGTTGTTGGCTCTACCGTGACAACGATAACAGCTGGCCGGATCAAGTTTCCCTTCGATCTTGTGCAGTGTCATGAAGTTGCCGCGATGCGGCATTTCACGATCCGGGCGGTAACCATATTTGGTGGAAGGCTTCATTTCAACTTGATTGGTGTGACAATCATTGCAGAAGGATGTTTTGTGGCAGGTGGAACAAAGTCGGTCATCCGATGCCGCATAAAAACGGTGGTTTTTCACAAACGCGCTTGAATGGCTGAAAGCGGCGAAGGGCTTCATAGTCCCCTTCTGCTGATCTTCATGGCACTCGGAACAGTTGACTTGCTGTCCAATAGCCAGCGCCTCGGGGTGGGAGGCAGGCAGGCCAGGTATAGTTTTCATCTGAGCGCATGCTGCCACTATCAGGAACAATCCGGCCATGGCCAGGACGGGGAGCGACATTTTTATCAATTTCATTTTTTCCCTCCTTTACCGTCGAAAGTCATATTGTAGGTCAATCGTAGAAGCCCTTTCGTTTCTTCAATAAACTCGGGATTCCTGCCATAGCTGATATCCCCGGAAAGAGCCAGGGCCGGGGTGATGTGATATCCCAGGGAGAAAGTACCCTCCCAGGCGCTCTTCTCGTTGTGAACTTTCTCCTTGAAGATGTAAGCCAGTGCATCAAGCGCTGCAAAATAGTTTTTTGTATCGTGCATGGCATATCCACGCAGTTCGTGGTATGAGGCGGAGCCGGGATTGCCTGAGATATCAAAGCCCTGGCTGGCACGGAGATAATGATAGCCAAGACCGCCACGGACGGAGTTGTCCAGGAATTTCAAGCGGGCTTCGGCGCCGTAACGGTCGGCATTGCCGATCTCACGCGTATAATGTTTGTAGTCAGCCGAAAGCTCGATATTTTTGGTAATTTCATAGGATGCACTGCCACCGATAGACCTGGATTTTTCAGACGGATTAAGGGCCGCCGCCGAAAACATTGTCCAGGCATAAAGATAACTGCGTTCACGATGTTCGTTGAATTCACCACTCAGCGCCAGATGCTGGATCGGCTTGATGTTGACAAGATAGGTGTGCTCGGCGACTCCTTCGGTTTCCGGGTTGTAACTGGTATGTCCCATTATTTCGACCATTTTGTGGGGATTGAACCAGACATCCCCGCCCAGCAGCCGATGGTTGCCGTTGGCATAGTTTGCAAGCGTGGGGGCCTTGCCTTCGTACAGGCCGGACACACCCAGCTCCAGCATCCCCTTGTAGCGGTAATTGGCCCGCCCTCCGTAGATATAGTCGCCCTTGCCATCACTGCTCTCGCCATACAGGTGCTTGGTGTGCACTGTGGCGCCGCCGAAAGCCGACAGACCGAAGCCCAGCGGCAGTTCGGTGTGGGCGCTGACACCATCCAGTTGCTCGTTGACGATGCCCTCCCGGACAAAAAGACGGCCGGCGCGTACATCCGCGTTGGCCTCCTTGAAGCGGTATTGCAGGTAACCGTAGGTAAATGCGCCTCCCAGGTTGTCGTTGTTGTAACTTTTGTCCACCAGATCTGCACGGCCCCAGCCGTAGAAATGCAGGGACAGGTTGCCATCGGCCAGCTTGTCCACATCCAGTCCGAGGAACTGGGTGGCCGGAAGCAGTGTCTGTTTTTTAGCTCCCGCAATATCGCGGCTTTCAAATCTGAGGATGGTGGAGGAGTCAACGGAAATGTCCGCCGCTGCAGCAGCGAGCGGAAAGGCGAGAAGTGAAGCGGAACAGATCAAGCGGCAACAGATCTTTTTCATATTTTGGCTCCTTTATTGTAATAATGAAAGCCGGATTATAGAACATTATAATTATATTTTACAAAAAGCAATAAAAAGATATGTACTATCTTATATGTCTCATTAATGAAGCAAGAAAGACCGGGCAACGCCCGGCCATTCTTGCAAATACTGTCTATACCGCGTCGGTCAGACGCTTATGCTTGTAGCTCAGGCGGTTCAGCGCGTGTATATATGCCTTGGCCGAGGCAACAATGATATCGGTTGACGCCCCTTTTCCAACAACCGAGTAATTCCCCTCAACAACCCGCACCGTTACCTCGCCCTGGGCATCGGTCCCGCCGGTAATCGAGCCGACATTGTACTGGGTCAGCTTGGCCTTTGACTTGGTAAGTTTTTTGATCGCCTTGAAGGCCGAATCCACCGGCCCATCCCCAAGTTCCGCCGTTCGCACTGAAACACCGTTAATCTCCATCTGTACCGTGGCCGTGGCAACCGCAAACGAACCGCAAGTCACGGTAATGTGTTCCAGTTTGTAGTGCTCTTCCTCGCGGGATTCTTCCGATACGATTGCATCCAGATCTTCGTCAAAGACCTCCTTTTTGAGATCCGCCAGTTCCTTGAACCGATCAAAGGCACGATTAAGCTTTGCATCGTCAAGTTCGTGGCCAAGTTCCTCCAGACGCTTCTTGAAAGCATGGCGGCCGGAATGTTTGCCAAGCACGAGCGCACTGGACATGAGTCCTACTGATTCGGGAGTCATAATCTCGTAGGTACTCTTTTCCATCAGCATGCCGTGCTGGTGAATGCCGGCTTCATGGGCAAAAGCGTTGGCTCCGACGATCGACTTGTTCGGCTGCACCGCAATGCCGGTGACCGTTGTCAACAGGCGGCTGGCTGGAGTCAGATGCTCGGTCACAATGTTTGTTGCAAACGGCAGAATGTCGCGTCGGGTTTTCAGAATCATGACAAATTCTTCCAGCGAGCAGTTGCCGGCGCGCTCGCCGATGCCGTTGATTGTGCATTCTACCTGACCGGCACCGGCCTGGATCGCTGCGACGGAGTTGGCGACAGACAGACCAAGGTCGTTATGGCAATGGACCGATATGACCGCCTTTTCAATATTTGGCACATTGTCTTTCAGGTATTTAATGATGTTGAAATATTCAAATGGAATTGTATAACCGACCGTATCCGGGATGTTGACCGTGGTTGCTCCGGCATCAATAACCGCTTCGACAACTTCGGCCAGAAACGGCAAGCGGGTACGGACGGCATCCTCGCATGAAAATTCGACGTTGGGCGTGTAGGATGCGGCCCTCTTGACGGCTTTGACCGCCGACGCCAGAACCTTACCCGGCTCCATCTGAAGTTTGTACTTCATATGGATATCGGATGTGGCGATAAAGGTGTGTATGCGCCCCTTTTCACCGGCATACTTGAGTGCCTCCCAGGCCCGGTCGATATCCTTTTCGCTGGAACGGCACAGACCGGCTATTTCCGGCCCTTTGATAGTCTGGGCAACTTTTTTTACCGCTTCAAAATCACCGTCGGAAGCGATTGGAAAACCGGCTTCAATCACATCGACATTCAGTTTCTGCAGCTGTTTTGCAATCCGCAGCTTTTCTTCGATGTTCATGCTGTTGCCGGGAGCCTGCTCTCCATCTCTCAGCGTTGTATCAAAAATCCTGATAATCTTCCGGTCATCCTTTTTGGGTTGTTGTGCCTTTGCCATCTAAGTACACTCCTTTCAATGTGCTGCGTTTAATTGAGACTACCATAAAAAGCATTTACTGCATCCTGTACATAAAAAAACAGCCTCTGCCCCATATTTGGGGCAGAGGCTGTCGAGCCTTCCGCGGTACCACCCAATTCGCCTGCAGACAAGTCCGCCAGGCCTTAGTTAAACCTTTAACGCAGGTTCACGGCTCCGACTACATATCACCGGAGCGGCTCCAAGGCGAGTTCACCATATCTGCTTACCGGTTCGCACCAACCACCGGCTCTCTGTCAAAGCAGGCTACAGTTACTACTCCTCTTCATAGCCATTAGAATTTCTGCCATATTAGAAAAACAATCCCGATAAAGTCAAGCTGTTTAATTATTATCGGCATATGTTTGACCAAACCGAACAGGCAAGCCATCAAAGCCGGTCATTAATAATATTGATAACAGCCAGTTCATGCCGTACAATGCGTTGATTATCTGCGAGGGGATTATTTTGAACAATCTACTGTTAATCACCGATGTAGCGCACTTGCGAAATATTTTTAGCGGCCTGACCAATGATAAGACCATCCGCTTGCGCATTGCCAACAGCCTTGAAAAAGGGGGCGAGGAAATCGCTGCTGAAAAACCGGATGTCGTTTTTGTTCAGACATATTTATCCGGATTGTCGGCCGACATTCTGATCATGCACTTGAAAAAGCAGCTGGGTCGCAAACGCACCCGCTTCGTATTACTGGCATCGCCAAGCCAGGTCAATGAAACAATTCTGGCTCCGTACAAGGGATGGCTCGACACGACATCTGAAGACGAAGTTCTTTTTGCCGACTTACAGAATCTTCTCGCATCGCTGGCCCCACAAAGTAAAAAGAAAGAGGCATCATTAGCTCCGGAAATTCCTGCCGCATTCATGCCGGTTATGCCAACAACTGCATCACAGCCAACTACTGATTATCAGACTACCGTTGACATTTTGACATTACAACAGCCTCCGGCAGAGACGGTTTCGGTTCCTATCGTTGAAACGGCAACTGAACCTTCCTTGGAAGATCAGGGAATCACCTATCAAGCACGTTCCGGGTTCACAGTGCAGTCCGAATTTAACAGTTCGTTCGACAATGCCGTCAGTAGCACTCCGGCACCGGAATTTATCACCGAGGCTGTTCCAAGCCTGAATCGGGACAGGAATACCGAAGATTTGGGACTATCTGATTTTTCTTCGCCACGTTCAAAGAGTTCCGCTTTTATTTTGTGGCTGGCTCCGGTCGTTATTGCAGTCGTAGTGGCAACTTTTATCCAACAGCGCAATTCTCCGCAAAAGACAGAGCCGACCGTAAATACAGCACCGCTAACTGCGGCGCAAGCCCAGAAATCATCGCGCCAGACCTTACCGGCAGAGCAGGCCAAACCGTCCCCTGTGCCGGAGAAATCCAAACCTCAGGCGCCCGTGTCTGCAACGGAGCAAGGCATCAATGACAAGAGCGTGATGTCGGCCATTGCGGAGAACAGCAGCAAGAATGCTCCGGCGGTTGCGCCCTCCTCTCCCCCCCATCTCACCAATCTTCCGGATTTTATCCCCCGTTACGGGTTCGACAAGCATTTCAGCGCGGCCAACCCGGGCTGGGAACGCTACAAAGGGCAAGTCACCGAGTTCAAGATCTACCGCGAATCCAAAGCCATCAAGGCTATTCAGGTTATAGATCGCGGTGGGCAGGGAGTTCCGGAATCCTTTATGAAGGGTGTGGTGAAACAACTTGTCAAAAAGCCGGTATTCACTGTTGAAACCACCGAAAAAAAAGATGGTTATGAGATCCAGCGTGGACAGTTGGCAGATAATCTTAAAGTCGTGTATTACCGTGACGCCAAGGGTGGAAAGCTGCGGGCCTTCGTACTGACCTGGAAATAGATTTCCAGGCCCTGAACTGTTACATACAAAGCCCCCGCTGGAGATTGCGGGGGCTTGATTTTTTGAATCCGGTTTTCGTTGCACTAATGCTGTATCACTGGGCAGAAAGCTTCAGGTAACACTCCGCTTTGTACAAACTTGCATCGGCAGCCATAGATGATGTGGGGTTATCGGTGAGATAACGGTCAAAAAGCTCTAAAGCGGCACGACAATCATCCTGTTTGTAAGCCTTGACAGCTTTTTCAAAAAGCTGCTGACCGGCAACCACACTGTTTTCAGTTGATTTTGGAGCTGTTGCTTCCGCTTTTTTTTGTGCGGGGACAGCAACCTTTTCCTGCTTATGTTCGGCTCGTGAATTGTCAACGACAGCCTTTTTGCCGGCAGTGTCAGCAGAATTTTCGCTCTCGGCCCGCCTCTTGGCCTTGGCACTCTCCAGTTTTTTCAGTTCATCAAGAGGCAGCTCGATTGATGCTTCAGCGCTTTTCCCAATGCCGGTACCGGCAGAATGCTTTTTCAGCAACGGCTTCACTGATTTGGCGGAAGCTTTTTTTGATGGCTTGGCTGAGTGTTTATGCGATTTTACGCGGCGGTGTTTTGCCGGGGCAACTGTTTCAGGTATTCCATCCTTAGGTAGCGGAATCTTGAGCGTGTCTCCGGTGTAAATCAGGTTTGGGTCTTTAATGTTATTGAACAACAGAATTTGCGGATAATAGGTACCATGACCGCTGAATTTACGGGAGATTCCGGATAGAGTATCTCCATTCTGAACGGGTACTTCTTTGACCAGGACACCTTCACCGGCATCACTTTTTGCATCCGGAGAAACCGGTTTGGGCTCGTAGAGATAATATTGTTGACCCCATGCCGGCAGAGCCAGAGAACAGAGCAATAATGCAACTGCTGTACGGCGTACATGTTGTGTCATGTCAGTACCTGTTCCCGAGTTGGTCTTCATATGTCAGGATATTTTTCACCTGAATGTTGGTTCCCACACCTGTGCCCGACTTGACTCTGAAAGACACTTTGATGCTGCGCTTCTCGCTTGCTCCCAGCTCTTTGAAACGCCATGTGATGTTTCCGTTACTGAAAGTGCTGTTGGCAGGGTCGGCAGCCACCAGTTCAAGTTGCTCCGGCCAAGCGCTCTGCAGCTCAACCACCTTGGCCAGGTTTGAACCCTTATTTATAATGGCAAGATCAAAAGAAGCTACTTCGCCCGGTTTCAGTCTGCCTTCGCGGCCTGCCATTGTCATCTGCAGAACAGGACGGGAATACACCAATTGGGTTGAACCGGAGGCCGAACTGGCAGCATCCCCTTCAGAGTTGAAAGTCAACAGGGCATTACCTTCGCTTCCATCACCAGCGCTCCTGGGAGTCTTTATTTCCACAACAATGCTGGCTTCTTCCTTGGGAGCCAGGGGACCTATCTCGGTGATAGCCGGTTCATTTGCCTGCCGGATAGCATCACGATTTATGTCATGGTAGATAACAGCTTCCTGTGCTCCCTTCAGAACTGACGCAATCCTGAATTTTTCACGAACGTTACCGTTGTTGGTTACAACAAAAGGTACGGAAATGGTCTGCCCGGGAATAACCATCAATCGGTCAGAACCGGCACGAACGAGGATCGCCCGACGTGGCTGCACAAACGCCATATTTGAAACAAAAGCCGCCGTTGTCTTGAGTTGGTTGTTTATCAACTCCGCTCTGGTTGCCAATTCCTGCCCAGCCAGGGAGTCGTCTTTGAGCTGGAATGCAACACTCAGTTCTCGACTCTCTCCGGAGTTGATCTGCAGACCGTCAAACACAAGAGCTGATTTCGTCTCCTGCTTGAATCCGGCGGTTGCGTAATCAACAGGCTCCAGCTGCGGCGGGAAATTCAGTCTGAAGGCCACATCCTTGGCAACAGTCGAACCGACATTCAGCACAGCTATGCGATAAATAATTTTTTCACCAGGCAAAGGCTGGGTTTTGTCTGCTTTCAGTACAGCTCTCAGCAATGGCGCCGATGCAACCAGGCGAATTTCACGAGACTGGCTGGCCTCTGCCATCAGACGTGATGCAGCTTTGACCGGATACACTATGCGTAATCCGTCAATACTTGCCGCCGGTATCTCGAGACTTATTACGCCCTTGAATGTTTCGCCCTGCGCCAGTTCAGGCGTTTGATTTATCACAGCATCGGGTGATGTCGCAGCGGCGAAGCGAGCCTTGAATTCGGCCGGGAAAGCCGATTCCAGATAGAAGGCGTCGTTGCCGTTACCGCGATTCGTAATTTCAAATGGAACATTTACTCGTTCGGCAACATGGAATGCTTCGGGGCGTGCCAGAAGGTTAAACTCAAAACCGGCATACTGAGCAACTTCCAGTCTCAAAACCTGAGCGTTCTCCGGAACCGGTTCAGCTGCTGCCACCTGTGGCAGGGCGACTGCCAGACCCAGTTCACGGAGCTTTGCCGCTGCTGATGCCGCTGCGGAACTCCCCGGATATTTGTCGATTATTGACTTGTACTGTGCAATCGCCTTTTCACGAAGTGCCCTCTTCTCGGCACGCACCTTGTCCTCGGCGACCTTCTGGGCCGCCAGCAGCTGCTCTTCCTCAGCCTTTATTGCCGCACGACGCTCCTGCTCTTTCCTTGCAGCGGCAACAAGCTCTCGCTCCTTCTTCTCGGAAGCTGCCTTTGCTTCTGCCTGATTGAGTGCGGCAACGCGGGCAGACTCGGCAGCTGCCGCGGCAAACCTGGCCTCTTCGGCCTTAACTGCTGCAGCACGCTCCTGCTCGGCTTTGGCTTTTGCGATCTGTTCCGCAGATACGCGCTCCTGCTCGGCTTTCACAGCGGCCAGACGTTCCTGCTCCTTTTTTTCGGCAGCAGCCAGCGCAGCACGCTTAGCCTCTTCTGCCTTAACAGCAGTTATTCGCTCCTGTTCGGCAGCAAGGCGCTCCTGCTCTGCCTTGACAGCCGCCAGACGCTCCTGTTCCTTCTTCTCAGCGGCGGCCTTCTCCTCAGCCTGCTTGAGCGCGGCAACTCGTGCGGACTCAGCAGCTGCCGCGGCAAGCCTGGCTTCTTCCGCCTTGGCTGCAGCAATACGATTCTGTTCAGCCTTGAGTTTGGCACTTTGTTCGGCCGCCATTCGATCCTGCTCAGCCTTCACAGCTGCAAGACGTTCCTGCTCCTTCTTCTCGGCGAGCGCGCGCTTGGCATCTTCCGCCTTTTCCGCAGCCAGGCGCTCCTGGGCAGCCTTTGCTTTCTGGGCAGCCGCGCGATCGGGCTGCTTGGCCGGTTGCGCACCTTCCGGCAATTTCTCGCCTTTTTCATAGCGGGCAGTCAAGGACAGCAGTTCTTCTTCTACAGTACCTTTTAAAGGATTGTCGGGATATTCCTTTGAAAATTGGGAAAGATAACGTGCAGCGGCATTTTGGTTGCCTGTTTTGTAGTATGATCGGGAAAGCCAGAACAGGGCCATGTCCCGCAGAGGAGTATCAGGGTATTTTTGCAGAACCTCGTTCATCTTTGCTATGGCCGAGGCATAATCTTTTTGCTGGTATGCGTTAAAACCGGCGATAAATATCTGGGAATCTTCTGATTCCTGACAGAAAGCGGGGGGAATTGCGAGAGATGAAATTATGACAAATACGACCAGAAGTCGAATGATGGTGTTGCGACATAATTTCAATGAAATCACGGTAGTTGACCTCTTCTGGCCGGCAACGCAGTTAGACGGCGCACGGAGAGCTAGATTTACCAGCAGGTAAAATGCTTTTTAAATAGCACCTCTCCATGCCCTTGTCAACGAAAGAAGCGCGCCGTAAACCGTTATCCGACGCGCTTCAAATGGAATTTTACGAGCATTGGCTATCACGCCTCAATGCAGTTCAGCGGATGTTGTCCTCCGGATAAGCGCCGATGTGATGAATCGAAAGATCCGCCCCGGCAAATTCATCTTCCTGCTCCAACCGGATGCCGACTGTCTTGCCAAGAATTCCATAGACTATAAAACCGCTTGCCAGTGCAAAGATGATTGCCGCCAGACTGCCGGCCAACTGGGAAATGAAGCTTACGCCGCCGATTCCGCCCATAAATTTCTGACCGAAAATACCGGCCGCGACCCCCCCCCAGGAGCCGATCACACCATGCAGAGGCCAGACTCCCAACACGTCATCTATTTTCAGTTTTTCCTGCTCGTAGTGGAAACCGTAAACAAATATTACCGAAGCGATGCAACCAACCATAAAGGATGCCAGCGGATGCATGATGTCGCTGCCGGCACAGACCGCAATCAGACCTGCCAGGGCCCCGTTGTGCACAAAACCGGGGTCGTTCTTGCCGGCCACAAGAGCCGCCAGTACGCCACCCACCATCGCCATTAACGAATTGACCGCCACCAGACCTGATATTTTCTCAAGATTACCGGCGCTCATGACGTTGAAGCCAAACCAACCGACCGCCAGAATCCAGGAACCGAGCGCCAGAAAAGGGATATTGCTGACCGGGATAGGATGGGATTTACCGCGCACATAGCGGCCCATGCGCGGCCCCAGGACAAGCACTGCCGGCAAAGCGATCCAGCCGCCAATCGAGTGAACAACCACTGAACCGGCATAATCATGGAACTCGGCGCCGCCGATCGATTTGAAGATGCTCTGCAGCAGTGAGGCATTCTGTCCCCAGATCAGGGACTCGAACAGCGGATAGGACAGTCCGGCGAAGATTGCTCCGGCGATCACCTGTGGCCAAAACTTGGCGCGCTCGGCAATTCCACCCGAAATAATGGCCGGAATGCAGGCCGCGAAACAGAGCAGGAAAAAAAAGTGGACCAGATCATATCCCTGGGCCTTGTTGATCAAATCACCGGCCGGTTTCAAAAAGGATATGCCGTAAGCAATCGGAAAGCCGATTACAAAATAAACGATGGTCGAAACCGACCAGTCGGTTAGAATCTTGACGAATGCATTGACCTGGTTCTTTTTGCGTACCGTGCCAACCTCGAGAAAGGCAAATCCGGCATGCATCGCGAACACCATTACCGCACCCAACATAAGAAAAAGTACATTAGCACTGCTCTTCAGGCCCGTCATCGTTGACATGGTCTCCATTCAGATTACCCCCATTGGTGTCTGTGTGCCCGTCGTTGGGCAACAACACAGCGGAGCAAAAACCCGGCCAAAAACCTAACATACTAGTTTTATTGATATAGTCTGTATTTCACACAGATCGGGCAGCCCCCTAATTAATCAGCGTGCCCGTTTATTGTGCAGATTGTCCATAAACAAGACCCTTTTCATTCCCGCTCCGAACAAGTAGGATTACGGCATGAGCCTCGAAGACAAAATACGGCAGTTGCCTGCATCGCCCGGCGTCTACCTGATGCGCGATGCCGATGGTAAGATCATCTATATCGGCAAGGCTCTCAGCCTGCGCCAGCGGGTGCGCTCCTATTTCAACGCATCGAGTGATTCACGCTACCATGTCAGATTTCTGATGGCCAGGGTCACGGATATCGAAGTGATGCTGACCGATACTGAAAAGGAAGCCCTGCTGCTGGAAAATACCCTGATCAAGCAGCATCATCCCCGTTACAACCTGGATTTGAAGGATGACAAAACCTATTTTTCCTTGAGGCTCGACCCGCGCGAGGAATTCCCGCGCTTTACCCTGGTTCGCAAGACGCCGCATGACGGCGCCCGCTATTTCGGGCCATATGCCTCAGCCGCCGCAGCCCGCGAGGTATTGCGCCATATGACCCGCATTTTCCCGTTGCGCCACTACCCGCTGACAGCATGCATGGCCCGCAAGCGCCCCTGCCTGTACCATCAGATCGGGCAGTGCAGTGCTCCCTGCCATAGCTTGATTACAAAGCGTGATTATCAGGCTCTGGTGGAAGGCGCCATGTTGTTTCTGGAGGGAAAGGGGCGGCAACTGGTGGCCGAATTCAAGCGCCGCATGACAGAAGCCGCCGAGGGAATGTTTTACGAAGAGGCCGCCCGCTGGCGCAACCTGCTGCGCTCGATCCAGGTCACGGTTGAAAAGCAGAAAGTCGTGCTGCGAAGCGGCGACAGCGATGTGGTAGGCTTTCACCGGCAGGGAAGCCGCATCGAACTGGCGATTCTTTTCATCCGCGGCGGAGTGTTGTCCGGCAGCCGCCTGTTCAGTCTGGGGTGGGAACTGGGCGACACCGCCGGGATATCAGCCTTTTTGCACCAATATTACACAAGCGATGTATTTATTCCCGGAGAAATTTTTCTGCCGCTACAGATCGAAGATGCTGCCGCGCTGGTCGAACTGCTGGAAGAATTGAAAGGCAGCAGGGTTTCGATTACATGCCCTCAGCGCGGAACCAAGCGGGAATTGGTCGAACTGGCCTGCAAAAACGCCGAATCCG
>CAYWJJ010000009.1:0-87380 GCA_964458105.1 uncultured Geobacter sp. | reverse complement strand
CTTTGAGCGGTTCACGATTTTGAAAGCCCCCACCTCTGGTGGGGGATGTTTACTTATCTTTTCAATCACCCCACCATAGGCCATCAAATGCTGCAATTTCATCATCATGCGTCTTGTGCCTTCGTTTGTTGAGCTATCTGGAGGCTGAAATGGTGACTGTTATTTTTGGCAGTTGGGTTATTTGGGTCAACTCTGTCTGTAACTTTCCGATTTTGCTATGGTGAGCGATTTTATCGACCTCCGCACCATACTCTCTAGACCAGAGGCTATGCAAAATGCGGGTGAATGCGGAGGGCTCACAAAGAGCCACCTTATCGTAAAGATGAACCGGAATTTCCATATCCCTCATTTCGTCCTGGATTATTCTTTCTATTTCGTCGTCTATCATCTTCTCGACAACGGCAATGTAGTCTCCGATTTTGTCTGCGTTATCTCCGTAAACTGATTCTAACTCAACGGTATGATAGCATTTTGTTTTGCCATCAAAGAACAGATGAGCTTCAAACACAAGAGCCTTCCGCTCTTTTTCATTTTTGTATCCAACAACAACCACAGGGATTCCCAGAGTGGGAATTCTGCCTCCGATATAGATCTTCATTTCGGACATTAGCTTATCTCCTCATTATTTATTTTTTTAACGTCATTCCCTTTTTGCTGTCCAACGGCTTGCAGGGTCTGCGGGTTCCGAATCTTCCTCCGCAGCACCCTGTGGTTATGCTCGATTCACACGACTTGCAACCTCGGCTTTCATTGAAGTAAGGAGGTCACCTACCCATATCCCTGCCATATTGTAGAAGTGTGTATACTCAGACAATTTTTGATGGATGTAATCTTCTTTTAGTTGCGCTGCATTTCGAGTTACTTCCAGTGCTTCGTCTGGATCATCGATGATTGCACTATGCGCATGAAGCGTTCCAAGAATTTTATCTGAGAAGCATTCTTCATGTGCAAACAAGTTCCTGTCATGTCTGAACTTGTCTACTTCTGATTTCAGCTTTTCCAATGCTTCTTTAGTTTTTTGTTTGATTTGTTTGTTACTGACGACTGCAGGAAACTTGCACTTAGATGGCGGAATGTTGAGGCTATAAACCTGATTTACAAGATGTAGCGCACGTTCCAAAACGGCAGGAATGCGAATGAGGACATTTTCGACCCTGTAAGAAAAAAAATCGGCCCACACAAGGAAAGATACTTCTTCTAATGTACTTTCATTTTTAAGAAGGTGTATCGAAAGCAATAGCCGATCCATGGTAGTTGACAGTTCATTCAGCCTGTTACTGACATGATAGGCGTAGACCTCTTGGGGTGAATATGTTGCTTTCTTAATGTGCCCAGAAAGTTCCCCCAAGCCCTTTACAACCGCTGCCTGCAAGTCCTTCCGTATCAGCTTTGATACAGCATGTTTTTCATATGTACGTCTGATTTCTATCATTTCATTCCCTGCATAACCTGTTATTGAGCCGTCAGGGTCCTGCTTATACATGTATAAACATGTTTATAGTACTGGAAACAAGCTTATGTATCTATAAACCTGATGAGTTTCTATTTATATAAACATCTGTGCTTATTACAGATTGTCTTGGTTTCTACAGCTATAAACTTCTTCAGTTCAGTTCCGGCAGTGCAACCATATGGCATAGGCCGGATTTGTTTCTGTTTGTTCCATTGCTACCCAATGATTTTAGCTGGTTTTGTAAGGCAATTTCATGTTTGCTATTATAGCGATAGCGGACACAAATAATGGCATCTCCGTACCGCTCCACCAGTCTTTTAATCCGGCTTCAAATTACCTGCGTTCACATTAAGACTCGGATGTGCTTGCATGTTTACGGCAATTTTTTAGCATAGTTGCAGATAATTAGAAACCGATTTATTAGTGTCCATTTGTTGGCGCTGTTAAATTTATGCGATATGGATGTCATCGTATGAGTTGACTGTCCGGCAACCTCAATATCTTTCCTGATTAGCGTTGTTCTTCTGCTAAAAGATTTCTCCCTCCCCTTCAAGGGGAGGGTTGGGGTGGGGATGGGGTAAATCAGGCACCCAAAAACGCCCCCATCCCCCTCCTAACCTCCCCCTTGAAGGTGGAGGAACTTAATCAGCGTAAGATTGGCACTAATCGGGATATCTTTTTACCTGTTATTGAAGCCATACTGACACCGGTTGGCCCGGTGACCCGTGAGGATATATAGTTAATTAGTTGGCTTACTCGGTACTTAATCGCTTAATCAACAGCATTCCCTCAGCTCCTGATGAAAGGCCTGCTGTTCGACAATGTGCCTGAGAAAAATCTCGCCGAGCTGGTAGCCGAAGGATTGAAGCCGGCCTGAAAAGTCTGAAATCAAACGCAAGAAGCCCGCAGCCAGTTATTGGCTGCGGGCTTCTTGCGTTTGCAGGCATTGACATTATCTCACAGGCTTTTATTGGAATCGCGCTGCGACAGATCTAGGACGGCTCCGGCGATATGAGCGGCGGGCCGGCTGCGGTAGGCCAACAGGTGTGAACCGCCGTGGCAGTGAGGATGATTGCACCACCGGCAATGGCAGGCAGTCCCGGGTTCTCGCCTTGCAGTATCCAGGCCCAGATGGGGTTGAGGGCCGGTTCGATCAACAGGATCAGGCCGGCTTCGATGGCGGTGACCTGTCTCATGGCCCTGCCGAGAAGCAGGAAGACCAGCGCCACGCCGAATGTACCCAGATAGATAACCGTGAGCCAGTCTGAGGCGTGACTGTTATGCACCGGCAAAGCCATCGGGAGGGTGATTGCACAGGCGATGAGGCAGCCGAAGGTGACGGCGGCAGGCCCGGTGTTTCTATCCTTATGTGACAGCCAGCGCAGCCCGATTACTGTAACAGCCCAGCACAGGCCGCTCGCCAGGGCAAACAGGTTCCCTCTTGCCGGATTCGGCGCGCTGACAGTAGGGGTGGAACTCCCGAGGAAAAAGAGTGACAGTCCCACGGCCAGAGCAAGCATGAACAGGGCGTCCCGTTTTCGCAGCGGCTCCTTAAGCAGCCAGATACTCAACAGGACTATGGTGATGGGGGAGGTGCACTGCAGGAATATGGCGTTGGCGGCCGTGGTCAGCTTGGTGGCCAGCACGAAAAGCACCGATGCTCCGGCATAAGCGAAACCGACTGCAATCGTCCGGATATTGAAGCTGCGCCTTATGCCGGGAACGACCATCAAGAGTACGATCGCGGCCATTCCGGCGCGAAAACAGGCCACCTGCCAACTGGAAAAGGAGTCACAGGCTTTGATGGCGGCGCCACTGGTGGACATCAAAAGGGCGGCCAGCATTATCAGGAGACGCGGTGCTGAAATAGTTGGGATCATTCCCGGCAGGCTACCATGATCATCCGCCGGAAACAAGCGGGAAGATACCAGAAGAAGATCAAGCGTTCCCTGTCTCGGCGAACACAACCTAGTAGTGAAGTGCAGATACGCAAAACAGTGATCTATTATTCCGCTTAAGCCCGCCAGTATCTTTTCTCAATTAATTGATGCTCCTTTTAAGTGCTTATTACACAAAAAAACATCTGAATCGAATTCTGTGCAACGGTATATGTCGCGTAACATTCAGTAATTACAGTGCTATTATTTAAAGTTTTATGGCTTGACGCAGTGCTAAGTACTTTCCGTGCTCGACTGAAAAATATGTCATACGAGACTATGTAGTTTTGCTATGCGAAATGATATTTTGAATAACGCTATTTTGTTTATTGACATGATCTCTCAACCTATGTTTGAATAGCATTAGTTTGGTATCGGTAAATATTTTTTTGGAACAAATCAGGTAATGGGGTGCTTCTTTGTATGAAAGGTAAGTTCTCGATATGACGAATATTCCGGAAAATATTGTCGATAAGGGTGCGTTGCCGGTCAAAACTGGTGGCAAGCAGATTTATGGGCTTGAACCGGAAGAAAATATCGGAAAAGAACGCCAGTTTATTTCTGCATTGGCACGTGGGCTGGAAGTGCTGCGCTGCTTTCGTCCCGGCGATCGACTTCTGGGCAACAAGGATATTGCAAAGCGTACAGGTCTTCCCAGGCCGACCATCTGTCGTCTCACCTACACACTGACCCGAATGGGTTATCTCGATTACTCCGAAAAACTTGGCAAATATCAACTCGGGACAGCGGTGCTGTCGTTGGGATATTCGCTGCTTTCCAATCTTGATATCTTTAACGTTGCCCAGCCGCTGATGCAGGAGCTGGCGGACTATTCAAATACAGCGGTTGGTGTTGGCGCTCGTGACCGGCTCGGCATGGTGTACCTGAAGGGGTGCTTCAGCACCAAAGCAACCATTTCTTTGGATTTGGACTCCGGCACAAGCATTCCGATTGCCACAACATCCATGGGCAAGGCGCTCCTTTGCGGCATGCCCGAGCAGGAACGTGAAATACTGATGAATCATATCCGCTCGGAAAACCCGAAGGAATGGCCGCAGCGCAAAGCCGGGATCGAGAAGGCGTTACGTGACTATCAGGAACATGGTTTTTGTTATTCGATAGGTGAATGGCGCAAGGATGTGAGCGGTGTTGCAGTGCCTATCCTTCCGGCTGAGGGGTCGCGGCTTTATAGTTTTAACTGTGCGGCTCCCTCTTTCTTGCTGAAACTCCAGACCATTGAAGAGGATCTCGGCCCGCGCCTGGTAAATATGGTCCGTTCTATCGAAGCTAGAGTGGCAGGACACTAAAAGGAAAAATCTCAAATGATGCGACCGGTGTATGTGGGCCTTGATCTGGGGGCTTCAAGAACAAAAGTGGCAGTTATCGATCAGGACGGGGTTCTGCTCGGTCACGCGGTCAAAAAATCCGGGACCGATTTTACCGCGACTGCCGCCTACTGCCTTGACTCTTCCCTGGAGATGGCCGGAGCCACCCGGGATGATATCGCAGGTGCCGTTTCCACCGGCTATGGCCGCGCCACTGTTTCGTTTGTTACCGATAAGAACAAGTCTGAAATCGGGTGTCTTGCCAAGGGGTGCCACCATTATTTCCCCGGAGCCATCACGATCATCGATATCGGCGGGCAGGATAACAAGATAATCAAGCTGAACAATGCCGGTGGTCGCAGCAGTTTCAAGATGAACCGGAAATGCGCCGCCGGAACCGGCTCTTTCCTGGAAGAGATGTCCTATCGGCTGGATATTTCCCTGGAAGAAATGAACAATCTGGCCAGCCAGTCGGAAAATATCATCAAGCTCGGCAGTTACTGTACGGTTTTCTCGGCAACCGAGGTGCTGGAGAATATCCGGCACGGAAAAAAAGTTACCGATATCGTCAAGGGGATATTCTATTCGGTCATCAAAAGGGTGCTGGAGATGGATTCCCTTACCGAGCGGGTAGTCATGACGGGCGGGGTGGTGGCACACAATCCGTATATCGTAAAGATGACGGAGGAGATGATCGGTCGTCCGATCCTGCTCCCGGAGTATCCGCAGCTTGCGGGCGCCGTGGGAGCAGCACTCTACGCCATGGATCAAAGGGATTCGGCAGAACCGTCAGAAAATGATGATTCGTTTGTTTGACATACTCGTACGTTTGTGACCGGAGAGAAGATCATGACAGAAGAGAAAAAGACCAGGAAAAAGATTCAGGCCACGGATCAGATGAACAAGCTCATGTCGGAATATTTTTATGATCTCAACGACGCCGCCAAGAGCAGCAGTCGCAAAGTGGCCTGGTGCACTAGCGTCGGTCCTGCTGAACTGCTGCGAGCCCTGGGTTTTGCCGTTCACTTCCCTGAAAACCACGCCGCCATGCTCGGCGCAACACGCACGTCAACCGACCTGATTCCGGAAGCGAACGCCATCGGCTACTCGCCCGATATCTGCTCCTATCTAACGGCCGATATCGGTGCCTATCTGAAAGGCTTCACCCCGCTGGCCAAAGCCTACCCCGGCATAGAATCCGTGCCCCGGCCTGATGTGCTGGTCTACAACACCAACCAGTGTCGTGACGTCCAGGACTGGTTTGCCTGGTATTCAAAGGAATTGGGTGTGCCGTTGCTGGGGATCACCTCTCCCAAAAACGTCAATGAAGTGACCGAGGCCCATATCGCGGATGTCGCTCAACAGATCGAGGCGCTGATCCCGGCACTTGAGGAGATATCCGGCAACAAGCTCGACATGGAGCGGCTTAAAGAGGTTGTCTCACTTTCCCGCGAGTGCACCGAACTCTGGAAAAAGGTGCTGGAAACAGCTACCGCAAAACCGGCCCCGCTCTCCTTTTTTGACGGAACTATCCACATGGGACCTGCGGTTGTATTGCGCGGCACCCGTGAGGCGGTCGAATACTACAAGCTGTTGCTGGCCGAGCTTGAGCAGAGAATCGCCGAGGGGGTCGGTGCAGTCGATGGAGAGGCCGTGCGGATCTATTGGGAAGGGATGCCGGTCTGGGGGCGTTTGCGCCAGCATTCGGAACTTTTCTCCGGTTTCCACGCCACCGTGATCGCTTCCACCTACTGCAGCAGCTGGATTTTTCCCGCTTTTGACGGCAACGATCCGATCCGGAGCATGGCCAAGGCCTACCTGGAACTCTTCATTGTCCGCTCGGACGACTACAAGGGGGGCTATATCAAGGAGATGCTGAAGAAGTTCCAGATTGACGGCATCATCTACCACGATGCCAAAACCTGCCCGTACAATTCCAACAACCGATATGGCATGCCGCAGCGGATCGAGGCTGAGACCGGCATTCCCAGCCTGGTGATCTCCGGCGACCTGAACGATCTGCGCTGCGTATCCGACGAGCAGACCAAGACCAATGTTGAAGCTTTTATCGAACAACTTGAGGAGGGTAAATAACATGCTGGATTCACTGTTCAAACCGAGAGCCGTTGCCATTATCGGCGCCTCTGTCAAGGAACTCTCCATCGGCAACGTCATCATACGCAACCTGCAGAAGTACGGTTACACCGGACCGATCTACCCGTTAAACCCCAATGCTCCGGAAGTGTGCGGCCTGCAGGCCTATAAAACCTTGGACGAAATTCCCGGCCCGGTCGACCTGGCCCATGTCATCATCCCCGCCCCGATGGTGCCCCAGGCGATCATGGAGTGCGGCAAAAAGGGTATCAAGGCGGTCATCATCAACTCGGCCGGCTTCAGCGAAATGGGAGAGGAGGGGGCCCGGCTGCAGGCCGAATTTCTGGCAATTGCCAAGGATTACGGCATCCGGCTCTTCGGCCCCAACTGCCAGGGGATCATCAACAGCGATCCGGCCCTGAAAGCCTACTGCAACTTCACCTTCACCTACCCGGAGCCGGGCCATATCTCGGTCGTCGCCCTGAGCGGCGGCGTGGGCGCCCTGATCATGCAGGCCCTGGCCGACCTGGGCATCGGCCAGCGGCTGTATGCTTCCAACGGCAACGCCTGCGACGTCTCCATTCCCGAAATCGTCCAGTATTACGGTGACGACGCCGAAACCAGAGCAATCATCCTCTACACCGAAGGCTTCTCCAATCCGCGGGAGTTTCTGGAAACGGCCCGGGAGATTGCTTCCAGGAAACCGATTCTGGCCATGAAGGCCGGCCGCACCGAACAGGGGGCCAAAGCCGCCTCTTCCCACACCGGCTCATTGGCCGGCGTGGACATCGCCACCGAACTGATCTTCGAAAAGATCGGCATCCTTCCCTTCTGCGACGAAGGTGAGGTGGTGCGGGCCGCCATGGCCTTCTCCTCCCAGCCGATCCCGGGCGGGAACCGGGTCGGCATCATCACCAACACCGGCGGGCCGGCCGTTATCGCCACCGACGTCCTGGTGGCCTGCGGTCTGGATGTTCCCAAGCTCTCCGAAAGCTCGATTGAGAAACTGAAGAACAGCCAGTTTCCGGAAGCGGCACTGGAAAACCCGATTGACGTTGTCGCCACCGCCGGCGGGCCCCAGTTTCGCGGTGCCCTGGATGTGCTGATTGAAGAGGATGGCGTTGACAGTATCTTTATCAACTTTGTCACCGCCCCTTTTACCGATACCCACGAAGTCGCCCGCCAGATCGTGGAGGTCAGCAAACTGGCCAGAAAACCGATCGTCTGCAACTTCATGACCGATCTCAGCCAGGAGCGATTCCAGATCACGATGCGTATCCTCAAGGATGGCGGAGTTCCCTTCTACGCCAACCCCAGCGATGCTGCCAAGGCCTTGGGTGCCCTGCATAAATTCGGTCAGCTGAAGCGGCGCGATATCGGCCAGCCCACCCAATTTACCAACGTCGATGCCGCCAAAGCCGCCTCGATCATCGAGCAGGCCCGGCAGGAAGGTCGCTCGGTTCTCTCCGCAACAGACGTCTATACGATCTTCGAGGCCTACGGCATTCCGGTGGCCGGCTGGCGGGTGGTCGAAACAGCTGCCGAAGCGGTCTCAGCGGCCGAAGCGATCGGGTATCCGGTCGTGGTCAAGGTTGATTGCGAAGAGATCGACCACAAAAGCGACATGGGTGGCGTAGCCATCAACCTCAAGGACGCCGAAGCTGTCAGAAGCACGGTTGAAGACATGCACAAGCGACTGGGCAGCTTCGGAAAACTGAGATACTTCGTCCAGAAATTCCTGCCCGGCGGACGCGAACTGATTATCGGCGCCGCAGCGGAACGCGAGTTGGGGCATCTGGTAATGTTCGGCCTGGGTGGGATCTATGTCGAAGTATTGAAAGACGTCGTCTTCAAGATCGCACCCGTAACCCATCTGGAAGCCGGCGAGATGCTGTCCGGCATCAAGACCGCTGCTCTGTTGGATGGCGTCCGCGGCGAACAAGGGGTTGACAAGCAGGCCATCATCAACCTGATTCAGCGTGTATCCCAACTGCTGACCGACCTGCCGATGATTCAGGAGATGGATATGAACCCGATCATGGCCTTTGCAGATGGTGTCTATGCGGTTGACGGCAGGATCAGAATCTGAACTTACAGGGCGCTGCCGACAGTGCCTTAAACGCAAATATAACAAAACAGGAGAACAGTCCATGTTAACCAAAGCATTCATTCCGTACCGCGGCTACTACAGCACCCCCTTTGCCAAATGGCAGGGCACCCTGGCCAACGAGAACTCGATCGTGCTGGGCGCAGCCACCTCCAAGCGCTTCCTGGAGAGCAAAGGGTGGGACCCCAAAGCCATCCAATACGTCCTGGTCGGCAGCACCGTCTACCAGCAGGCCTGGTTCTACAGCGGCCCCTGGGCGGCCGCCATGCTGGGAGCCGAAAACTCACCCGGCGTCCTGATCACCCAGGCCTGCTCCACCTCGGCCTTCTCGCTTTACCAGGCCGGGCAGGGCATTGAAACCGGCATGTTCGAGAACAGCTGGTGCCTGCTGGCCGACCGCTGCTCCAACGGCCCGCACGCCATCTGGCCCAACCCGAACGGCCCGGGCGGCAAACCGCTCGCCGAGGACTGGTTCATGGACAACGTCAACAAAGACCCCTGGGCCGGTCAGGCCATGATCCAGACCGCCGAAAACGTCAGCCGTGAGGCCGGCATCACCCGCGAAGAATGCGACGCTCTCACCCTGCGCCGCTACGAACAGTACCAGGATGCCCTGGCCAACGACCGTGAATTCCAGAAACGCTACATGTTCCCGGTCGAAGTCCAGCTCTCCAAAAAGAAAACCATCACGCTCGACGCCGACGAAGGGGTCATGCCCACCACCGCCGAAGGACTGGCCGGATTACGTCCTGTACTGCCTGACGGCGTCCACACCTTCGGTGCCCAGACCTTCCCGGCCGACGGCAACTGCGGCATCTCTGTCACCACCCGCGACCGTGCCCGTGAGATGAGCGCCGACAAGAACATCGAAGTCCAGCTGCTCTCCTTCGGCTACGCCCGCACCAAAAAAGCCTACATGGCCGCCGCCGTGGCCCCCTCGGCCCAAATGGCCCTGGACAATGCCGGCATCAAAGTAGCTGACCTGACAGCCGTCAAAACCCACAACCCCTTCGCCGCCAACGACA
Source organism: uncultured Geobacter sp. (assembly GCA_964458105.1). GTDB lineage: Bacteria > Desulfobacterota > Desulfuromonadia > Geobacterales > Pseudopelobacteraceae > JACRCG01. The sequence continues at coordinate 77,439 of CAYWJJ010000009.1, read as the reverse complement.
TCGCCATGGCGAAAACCCTCGGTCTCGACGTCAACAGCATGAACAACTACGGCTCCTCGCTGATCTACGGCCACCCCCAGGCGCCCACCGGCGCCCGCCTGATGATCGAAGGCATCGAAGAAGTCGCGATGAAAGGTGGCGGATACCTGCTCTTCTCCGGCTGCGCCGCCGGCGACACCGCCGCCTCGATCGTCATCAAAGTCGGGTAAGCCCGCAAACAAACCAACAAACCTGGAGAAACGCCATGGCATACCAACACCTGACAATGCAAACCGAAGGGCGGGTTCTGACCATCAGCCTCAACCGCCCACCCACCAACCCGCTCAACGGCGAATTCGGACTTGAACTCTTCAACGCCTTCAGCGAAGCGGAGCAGATGGACGGCATCACTGTCGTAATAATCACCAGCGCATTGGAAAAAGCTTTCATCGCCGGTGCCGACATCAAGGAAATGATGTCCATGAATATGGATGAATTTTATGCATTCGGTAAATTGCTGCAGGATGCCAATAATCTTTTGAGCGGTATGAAAAAGGTCGTTATCGCTGCCATCAACGGACACGCCCTTGGCGGCGGCTGCGAACTGGCCATGGCCTGCGACTACCGCCTGATGACCTCCGGCAAAGCCCTGATCGGCCTGCCCGAAGCAGGACTTGGTGTTATTCCAGGTGCCGGAGGCACCCAACGTCTGCCCCGCTTGGTGGGTGTTTCCCGTGCACTGGACATGATGCTCACCGGAAAAGTGATCGGTCCTGAAGAGGCCTTGGCGATCGGACTCGTGGACCGGCTGATCGAACCTGAAAACTTCATGTCTGAAGTCATGGCCTTCGCACAGAAACTTGCCTCCGGAGCCGGCAAGGCAATGGGGTACATCAAGGTCGCGGTTCATGAGGGCATAGAACTTCCGCTGGAGCAGGCCTTGGCTGTAGAACGAAAATACAGCCAGGAGAATCGCTCAACGCATGATGCCCAGGAAGGGCTGACCGCCTTTGCCGAAAAACGCAAACCGAACTTCCTGAACAAATAAATATAATACACCACTACCAAAGGAGCACAGCATGAACATCGAAGACATCAAAACAGTAGGCGTATGCGGAGCGGGCAGCATGGGAGCCGGCATCGCCCAGGTTGCGGCCCAGGCCGGATACCAGGTCAAAGTGGTCGACGTCAGCGAAGCGGTCTGGGCCCGGGCCGAAAAGACCATCGCCACAAGCCTGCAACGGATGGTCAAGAAAGAAATCTACACCGAAGAGCAGATGAAAGAGATCCAGGGCAGGATCAGCTTCTCCAACGACGTAGTCAGCCTGGCCGACGCACCGCTGATCATTGAAGCGGTCTTCGAAGACATCAACGTCAAAAAGGAACTGTTCAACAAACTGGATGCCGTCTGTGGCGCCAACACGGTCTACGCCACCAACACCTCCTCGATCGCCATCACCGAAATGGCCGCACTGGTGAAAAACCCGGCCAACTTCATCGGCATGCACTTCTTCAACCCGGTCCCGATGATGAAGCTGGTGGAAATCATCCCGGCCCTGCAGACCGTGGCAGGCACCACCGAACTGGCCCTGGCCTTTGCCAAGCAGATCGGCAAAACCACCATCACCTGCAAAGACACCCCCGGCTTCGTAGTCAACCGCCTGTTCGTCCCCTACATCCTGGACGCCGTGCGGCTGCTGGAAGAGGGAGTAGCCTCGGCCGAAGACATCGACACCGCCATGAAACTGGGCTGCGGCATGCCGATGGGACCGCTTGAATTCCAGGATTTTGCCGGTGCCGATATCGGCTACCATGTGGGCAACATCTTCTACGAATACATGAAAGAGGCCCGGTTTGCCCCTCCCGGCCTGCTGCGCAAAATGATCAAGGCCGGCTACCTGGGGCGCAAGACCGGCAAGGGTTTTTACGATTATTCCAAAGAGAACTAATTCCAATTCTAAATCAAAGCGCTATCTTAGTTGGCTTGTCTTCGTCTCCTCAACGCACTAATCGGAATTGGACTATTAGGAATCTTGTTCTGATGGGATATCAAACTGAATTATGGAAAAAGTCCTTTGGATACAGTTTAAACAGCTCATGAGTTTGTGATCGCGCAAAATGAATGCTGAGCTTTGCTGTGATGTGGATTCCTGCATGAGCAGTTGCATGAGCAGTCTAAAAAGTTACACTCCGTTTTGCTTTTATTTTCTACTCTGTGCCATTTTATGCTTTTACAAAATAGAGCCGCGCTACCTTTTTGAGGCAAGCTGCGGCATTTTTTTGCCATTTTATGGTTTTTTGTTTTACCAGCTTATGCTTTTAGTCACATCCTCCAATTGCCAGCCATGCCAATATCCATCGATGTTGCCGGTATTATTATTAGTTTTATTGACAAACCATCGTTATATGATATTCTGCCAATTAATCAAGCCAAACCTTGAGTGATCAAGGGACGGAAAATCTACGGAACTTGGGCTTCATTCCACACCAGCAGTTGTTTTATCACACCCCCAAGTTGGCCGGATTGCCGGGCGCAGCCACCGAGATGGCAGCACCGCCGCAGTCCGGCCTTTTTTGTATTGATCTAGCTGATTAGAGTCTTTGCCGACGGTTTAATTCTGTCGGTTCCGACCGGAAAGCGACTGGAACACGATGCTGGATGTCGCCCTGACTTTTCTGAAAGATGAACTGAACAGCTATCTGCTGGCCCGAACCGGCTCGGATACGGTCAAGTCAGACCTGAGCAAGGTCGTGGACGAATCCGGGAAATATGCCTTCGGCAATGACAGCCTCTGTTGTTCGATCATCAATATCGAGGAAGAGCGGGTCCTGAAATCCCACCTGCCCGACTACACGACCGTCAACGGCCAGCATGTCGTGCTGGAGCCGGAGCTCAGGCTCAACCTGCATGTGTTGTTTGCCGCCAACTTCACCCACTATGACCAAGCCCTCAAGTATATTTCGTATGTACTGACTTTTTTCCAGGCCCATCAGCTCTTCGGCGCCGACCAGTATCCGGCACTGAGCCCCGATATCGGCAAACTGACCGTCGAACTCATGTCACTCAACTATGAACAGCTGAATCAGATCTGGGCCTTCATTGGCGGCAAGCAGCTGCCGTCGGTGGTCTACAGGGTGCGCATGGTAACGCTGCAGGATGCGGTGCAAACGGCGGTTCAGCCGCCATTGACTACGATCAGCACGACCATTCAGAGCCGATGATAACGTCCTTCCGCACATTATTCACACTTTCCGTCGCCCACGGCTATTATGCCAGCGGCTGCCGGGATTTCGAATTCAGTGTGCCTGCTGAAACGGCCGCCACACTCAGAAACGGCAAGCTTCTGGCCAAGATGCTGGACGGCAGATTGAACCTGCTCTACGAAGCTGATGATGGCGGTGCAGCCTTGGTTCCGCTGGCAGGATCAAAGCTGCGCTTCGGGATCAGGCTTTTGAACCCGCTTTTCAGCAACTTCACCGAACCGGTCGTCCGAACACCGCTTTACCGGAACACCGCCGCAGTCGGGAGCCTCGACCCGGCCATGGCAACCACCATGACCGGACGGATCCTGAGTCATGCCGTCACCAAAGCGGATCAGCTGGTGGCGGTAACGGTCAATGATTCCAACGGCCAAGCGCTGCATCCGGAGAAGATCACGGTGGCCAGCGACCGTTCGACCGTCTCGGTTGATCTGTCCGAACAGGCGGCCGGACTTTACAGCCTGGTTGAGAACTATCCGTCCGAGACCAAATCGATACCCTATTATTCCGACCCGGAACTGCTGCAGGCCGGCGCCTTCGGGGCGGTTGAAATAAAGATCGGCAGCGGCTTTTACGTTTCACCGCCGTCATTCACGATCAGCTTCAATGCAAAGCAGGAAACGCTCAAGTATTACCTGGTTGTCAGCAACTATACCGCCAACGAATTTGACCATCTCTCGGTGGCGGACAACGGTTTCACCGAAGAGGGGCGGCCACGGATCAACTTTACCAAGGTGCCGTCGGCCTCCTTCACCCCCAGTGAAATCCCGCCCGGCATGATTTCAAAAGCCGGCGAGCGGGTCGTTCTCTTCAAATCGCAGACGGTTGTTGCACGACGGGAAAAAGCCCGCAGCAAGATTCAGTTGAGCAAGAATGGCGATGTCCTCATCAAACACCTGCCCCAGCCCGGAGCAGACAAAACAGGTGGAGACGTGGTCATTCATATTTCTAAGCCTTAAAGGAAGGATAATTATGCCAACGTACAAAACGCCAGACGTGTATGTGGAAGAGATTTCGGTATTCCCCCCTTCGGTGGCGGAAGTCGAAACGGCCATCCCGGCTTTCATCGGGTACAGCGAGTTCGCCCGTAAAAATGCCGACAACGACCTGATCCTGAAACCGACCAAGATCTATTCGCTGAAGGACTACGAGCGCTACTACGGTATTCCCGAGGATGATGCGATTGCGGTAACCGTCGCCGATGATGGTCTGGGCGGCTTCACGGTCAGCTCCTTCAGCGAGCCGGCCGTGAAATACCTGCTCTATTACAGCGTCAAGATGTTCTTCGACAATGGCGGCGGGCAGTGCTACATCGTCTCGGTCGGCACCTACCAGGCGACGCCGGTCATCGACCTGGCCGGCGATTCCTCCGCCAGCCCGGCTACCATGTACGGCCTGCAGGATGGGCTGGACGTGGTCAAGCTGGAAGACGAACCGACCCTGATCGTAATCCCGGAGGCGGTCCAGCTCTCCACGGCCGACTACACCACGCTGACCCAGGCGGTGCTGCTGCAGTGCAACACGCTGCGCGACCGTTTCGGCATCTTCGATATCCGCGACGGCAATCTTGATCTGGATGCCACCGCCCTGGCCACCAACCGGGGCTACTTCGGCAACAACTACCTGAAGTACGCCGCGGCCTATTACCCGTTCGTCAAGACCACGATGAACTACTGGGTCAACAGCGGCGAAACCAACGTCGATGTGACCTACGGCGCCAATCCGGCTGCCGACCTGGCCACATTCAAAAGCAGCAACACCGCCCTGTACAACTTCGTCAAAACCGTGCTGAAGGAGCATTTCATCACCTTGCCCCCCAGCGGCGCGGTGGCGGGGGTCTACGCCGCCACCGACAGCAACCGCGGTGTTTGGAAGGCTCCGGCCAACGTCAGCCTGGCCGGTGTGATCGAGCCGGTCATCAAGCTCGACAACGCCAAGCAGGATGGCATGAATGTGGATGCCACTTCCGGAAAATCGATCAACGCGATCCGCTCCTTCATGGGCAAGGGCACGCTGGTTTGGGGCGCACGCACACTGGCCGGCAACGACAACGAGTGGCGCTACGTTCCGGTGCGGCGCTTCTTCAACATGGTCGAGGAATCGGTCAAGAAATCCACCTACTGGGCCGTGTTCGAGCCCAACGATGCTAACACCTGGGTCAAGGTGCGCGGCATGATCGAGAACTACCTGACCCAGAAGTGGCGTGAAGGCGCCCTGGCCGGCGCAACGCCGAAGGAGGCCTTCTTCGTCAAGTGCGGGCTCGGCATCACGATGAATTCCCAGGACATCCTGGAGGGGAGGATGAACGTGGAGATCGGCATGGCGGCTGTGCGGCCGGCCGAATTCATCATCCTGAAATTCTCGCACAAGCTGCAGACTTCCTGATTCCAATTAACGCGGTCCAGACCTATTGATTCTGAATAAACATACAAAAGGATGACACCATGGCGAAACAATATCCTCTTCCAGCATTTCACTTCACTGTCGAATGGGGCGGCACGCGGATCGGCTTTTCCGAGGTTACCGGGCTGACCCAGGAGAATCAGGCCATCGAATACCGTGACGGCTCCTTCCCGGAATATTCGTCGATCAAAATGCCGGGACTCCGCAAATTCAGCAATGTCACGCTCAAGCGCGGCATTGTCAAAAGCGACAACGATTTCTTCAAGTGGCTCAGCACCGTCAAGCTCAACACGGTCGAACGGCGCGACCTGGTCATCAGTCTGCTCAATGAAGAGCACCAGCCGGTGATGGTCTGGAAGGCCCACAACGCCTTTCCGGTCAAGGTGGAAGGGCCGCAGTTGAAGGCCTCCGGCAATGAAGTCGCGATCGAGTCGATCGAAATCGCCCACGAAGGCCTCGAAGTGCAGAATGACTGATGGCTAACTACTACCCCCCCGTCAGCTTTCATTTCAAGGTCGAGGTGCTGGGTCTCTCCCCCAACAGCCACGATGTTCGCTTCACCGAGGTGAACGGCCTCTCGGTCGAGATGGGCAGCGAAGAGGTTGCCGAAGGGGGCGAGAACCGCTTTATTCAGAAATACCCGACCCGCGCCAAGTATCCCGAACTGATGCTGAAGCGCGGCCTGCTGCTGAACTCGGAGATCGTGAAATGGGTCAGGGAATGTATTGAAGATTACAAGATCCAACCCAAAAACATCGACATCAAGCTGTTGAACGAACAGCATCAGCCGTTGGTGACCTGGCACCTGGTCAATGCCTATCCGACCAAATGGTCGGTCAGCGACCTGAATGCCTCGAACAATGCCGTGATGATCGAAACACTGCAGCTGTTTTACCAATATTTCACGGTGGACAAGTCCTAATAGTCCACATTTCAATTCTTAACCCACCCCCACCCTAACCCTCCCCCTGAAGGGGAGGGGATTTAGAAATATCCTCCCCCTTCAAGGGGGAGGCCAGGAGGGGGATGGGGTTGTATGTCGGAGTCTGATTAAGCCTATGCCGGTTATCATCGATGAAGTCATAATTTCGGTTGAGGTATCCAACCAGGCATCGGGCGGCGCCGCTTCCGCTCCCTCGGCCACCGATGACAAGCAGGCCATCATCGCCGAGTGCGTGGAACGGGTGCTCGACATCCTCCAGCAAAAAGCGGAGCGCTGACCCATGAGCAATATGGGAACACTTGAAAAACTGCTGATCAAGGCCTACGAGTCGCCCAAATATTCCGGGCAGCCGGTGGCCGAGTTCACGGCCTTCGTCAACCCGAACGAGATCACGCTCTCCTATGAGATGGAATACGATAGCGCCCAGGGTTCGGGAACCACCAACAGCCGGATGAACTTCAAGAAGATGAAGCCGGGCGACATGTCGCTGACCTTCTTTATCGACGGCACCGGGGCCAGCGGCCGGCCGGCCGACGTGCAGCAGCAGGTGGAAAAGTTCCAGACCGTGACCGGCTATAACGGCAACATCCACCGGCCGAATTACTTGAAGGTTGTCTGGGGAACCCTGCAGGTCAAGCGCTGCATCCTGAAAAGCGCCTCGATCGCCTACAAGCTGTTCAAGCCGGATGGCGTGCCGCTGCGGGCGGTCATCACCGCCAGCTTCACCGACAACTCGGACGATCAGACCCGCGTGGCCATGTCGCAGGACCAATCCCCCGACCTGACCCACGTCCGCATGGTAAAGGCCGGTGACAACCTGCCGTCCCTGTGCGGTGAGATTTACAACGATCCGTCCTATTACCTGGAAGTGGCCCGCGCCAACCGGATCAACGATTTCCGCAACCTGACGCCCGGCGTCAGAATTATCTTTCCGCCATTGGAGAAATAGCCATTCCTGAAGAACGCTCGATACCGATACCTGCCGAGCACCGCGAGTTCACCGTCAAAGTCGATGGGGTCGCGCTTGGGCGTGAACATCAGCTGCTGGCCGTGAATGTCACCAAAACGGCCAACCGGATTTCCTCGGCCCGGCTGGTTTATCTGGATGGGGCCGCAGCGTCCGGCGACTTCCCCTTGAGCAATGCTGATAGCTTTGTTCCCGGCAAGGAGGTGGAAATCCTGGCCGGTGCAACCAACAACCCGGTCACGCTCTTCAAGGGGATCGCAATCCGCCAGAGCCTGAAAGTGCGGGATCATTCAGCTCCGCAGCTGGTGGTGGAATGCCGGCACAAGGCGGTCAAGCTGACGGTGGGACCCAAAAACGCCTACTTCTTCGACCAGAAGGACAGCGACATCATCAGCAGCCTGCTGCAGAACGCCGCCCTGGACGCAGAGGTTGAAAATACGACCGTGACCCACAAGCAGCAGGTGCAGTACAGCTGCAGCGACTGGGATTTTCTGCTGATGCGGGCCGAAGCCAACGGCAAGCTGGTCTTGACCGCTGATGACAAGGTGATCGTCAAGGCCCCGGCAGCGGGCGGTTCGGCGGTCTGCTCACTGCAGTTCGGGGCGACGATTCTCGAAATGGATGCCCAGATCGACGCGCGCCAGCAGTACAGTGCCGTCAAATGCGCCACCTGGGATGCGTCCCGACAGGAGCTGGTTGAAAAGGAGGCCGTTGATCCCGGCATCAGCTCTCCCGGCAATCTGGGAAGCAGCGACCTGGCGGCAGTTGTGGGGCTTGACCACTATCACCTGCAGCACGGGGCGGTCGCCGAAGATGAGGCCCAGGCCTGGGCCGATGCGCGCTGGTCGAAATCCCAGTTCAGCAGGGTCAACGGCCGCATCAAGTGCGAGGGTATCGGTACGGTCAACCCGGGCGACACCGTCACGCTGGGAGGCATCGGCCAGCGCTTCAACGGCGATGTCTTCGTCAGCGGAGTCCGCCATGACTTCGATCTGGTGCAGGGGTGGAAAACCCATCTGCAGTTCGGCAATCTGGACAGCTGGCTGGGTGAAGAACAAGCCGTCTCCGCGCCAAAGGCCTCGGCACTGCTGCCGGGGATCAGCGGTCTGCAGATCGGGGTGGTAGTCGGTAATGAAGATCCGGACGGCGAACATCGGGTGCGGGTCAAGATGCCGCTGGTGGACCAGCAGGGGGACGGAACCTGGGCACGGGTGGCGTCGGTTGACGCCGGAGATCAGCGCGGCTTCTTCTTCCGGCCGGAAATCGACGATGAGGTTGTGCTCGGTTTTCTGAATGACGACCCGCGCCAGGCGGTGATTCTCGGCATGCTGCACAGCAGCGCCAAGGCTGCGCCGCTGCAGGGTTCGGACGACAACCACGAAAAGGTCTACCAGAGCCGCTCCAAGATGAAGATCTACTTCAACGACGACACCAAGGTCATGACGCTGGAAACTCCGGCGGGCAACATGATCACGCTCAGCGAAGAAGACCAGGCGATCAAGATCGCCGACCAGAACGGCAACAAGCTGGAAATGACCCAGGACGGCATCACGATCGAAAGCAGCAAGGCGCTCACGCTGAAAGCCGGAACGGAGCTGAAACTGGAGTCGGGCACCGCGCTGGGCGTCAAGGGAGGCACGGAACTGAAGCTGGAAGGGGCCTCCGGGGCCGAAGTTTCCAGCAGTGGCGTGACGAAGGTCAAGGGGAGCGTACTGCAATTGAATTGAAAGCGGTTCCGGCATTGCCGGTATGTCAGCCTTCTTTGCCTGTAAATTCCTCCCCCTTCAAGGGGGAGGTCAGGAGGGGGATGGGGTGCCTCCGGACGGACAAAACCCATCCCCACCCCGACCCTCCCCTTGAAGGGGAGGGAGATTACAGCATTTGTGAAAATGGGTGTTCATCAGGACCTGATATGAAAGGAACTTTTATGCCGGCCGCAGCACGGGTAGGGGACGTTACAAATCATGGCGGTACCATTGTCGGTCCGGGCGTCGCGACGGTGCTGATCGGCGGCATGCCGGCCGCCGTGGCGGGCGACAGCCATGTCTGTTCGCTGCCTCCCAGCGGCCACCAGCCGACCGCCAGCGTATTTCCGGCCGGCAGCTCAACGGTCCTGATCGGCGGTCAGCCGGCCCTGCGAATAACGGATGCCTGCATTTGCGGCGCCATGGCGGCGGTCGGTGAGCCGACCGTGATTATCGGCTGAAAACCCAACCCCCCTCAATCCCCCCTTATCAGGGGGAAGCTTTTAAGCCTCCCCTGACAAGGGGAGGTTTGGAGGGGTTAAAACCAACGGGCAAATACCATGAGCGACAACACAACAGACAACCTGCAGACTTCATTTCTCGGCACCGGCTGGAGCTTTCCGCCCGAGTTCGTTCGCGAAACCGGCCAGGTGCTGATGACCTCGGACGAGGATGATATCCGGGCCAGCCTGGCAATCCTGCTCGGCACCGCCGCCGGCGAGCGCTTTCTGAACCCTGAATACGGCCTCGACCTGCACGAAATGCTGTTCGAACCGCTCAGCACGACGATGAAGACCTTTCTGCAGGACCGGGTCAAGACCGCCATCCTGATCTACGAGCCGCGCATCAACCTGCTCTCGCTGGAACTTGATACGACTGCTCAGTACGAGGGGAAGATCGCCGTCGTCCTGGATTATGAAGTGCGGAGCACCAACTCGCGCTACAACCTGGTCTATCCGTTCTATGTCTCGGACGGCAACGAGGTGCGCAGGACCGTCAATACCACGGTATGAGGCCAACAACCGCTGAAGGTAAAACACCATGGCTGAAAAAGATATAATTCAAAACATGATCTTCCAGCTGGGCCAGAGCCAGGGCGAGCGTATGCCCAGGGAGCTGGGCATACACCATGCCGATCTGGATGAACATACGCCGGAAGAGCTGCTGCGCTTCGCCGGCAAGCTGGCCCCCTTCGTCAGTTATTTCAGCAAGGACGGCAGCACTCCCGATGGCGACTGGTCAAGTTTCTTCCCCGCCGACGACCCTGCAATCAAAAAGGCGCTGGAAAACGGCTCGGGCGACATCCCGCCGCACCTGGCGCTCTTTCTTGCCTTTCTGGAGCTTTACAAGATTCCCCAAGAGGTCATCAACCGGCTGACCGGCCGCCATCTGGACTTTTACTACCGGGATGTGCTGCGGCTGGTAAAGAAGGGCGCCCTGCCGGACAAGGTCCACCTGCTGCTGGAGCTGAAAAAAAACGCACAGCCGATCTCGATCGGGCCGGAGGTGCTGTTTTCGGCCGGCAAGGATGCGGTTGGCCGGGAACTGATCTACAAGCCTGGCCGCACGACCGTGATCAACAGCGCCCGGGTCGACTCGCTCCGCTCCCTGTTTATTGATACCAGCGGCCATGGCAAGGTTCTGCAGGCGCCGGTCGCCAACTCCGCCGATGGCCTGGGGGGCAAGCTGGAGGGGGCCGAACCCAAGTGGTACGGCTTCGGCCACAACGGGCTGCAGGCGGCCGAGACCGGCTTTGCCCTGGCCTCTCCGGTCCTGCGCATGCGGGAAGGGCTCCGCAATGTTTCGGTAACGTTGATGCTCGCTTCAGTCGATCAGGAGACCGTGAACGATGTGACCCTCAAGGAGGCCTTCGAGGTTTTCATCACCGGCGAAAAGCATTGGCTGGGCCCGTTTAAGGTTTCTCCCACTTTGACGGTCGATGCCGCCCGGAATTTCACGCTGAAACTCTCCTTCTCGATTCCCGAAACCGAAAAAGCGGTGATCGATTATGACCCGCTGATCCATGGCTATTCCTACAGCGCCACGGCGCCGGTATTGCAGCTGCTGCTGAAGGAGGAGTGCAATACGATCGGCTACAACCAGTTGAAGCGGATTACGCTGCAGAGCGCCGCCGTTGCGGTGGATGTGTCCAACTTCACGGCAATGGTTCTGGAAAATGACGGCGGTTCGCTGGATCCGAAGAAAGCCTTCCTCCCCTTCGGCTCCCAGCCGACCAGGGGCGCGCGTTTCATGGTCGGCTGCGGCGAAGCGCTCTCCAAAAAGCTTTCCGAAGTAAAAATCAAGGTAAACTGGAAAGATGCGCCGACAAGCTTCACCAGCCACTATGCCGGCTACGACGCAAGCGGGATCAACAACGATGCTTTCACGGCGGCGGTCTCCTTCAGCGATGGCGGCGGCTGGGATTTTTCACAGCCCGGCGTGAAACTGTTCGAGTCGGCCAACGCCTCGTCCGTGCATGTTTTCACATTTCCGCCCGCCAGCTCCCCGGTCTCGCCCACCAGCTTTTCTGCCTCGTCCAGCCTGAGCCAGGGTCTGCGGATTAATGCGCTGAACAGCGCCGGCAGCCTCTGGTCGGTCACGGCGGCCCGCTCCTATCTGCTCCGGAAACCGATCTTCAGCTCCTTCAAAAAATCGGTTCCCGAACTTCGCCAAGGTTTCATCACCTTTGCGCTGGAGCGCGATTTCCTGCACTCCACCTACCGCAAAAAGTACGTCGAAAAGGTCATGACCTACAGCAGGGCCGGCGGAACCCTGACCATTCTGAACGAACCCTATACGCCATCCATCCAGAGCATCACGCTTTCCTACAAGGCGTCTTCCGGCACGGTCAATATCGGACAGGAACCGGCCACGCTCGATGATTTTTCGAGCCCGGATCTGCATTTCTTCCAGATCGCCTACTTCGGCCAGATGCGGGAGCACCGCTATCAGCGCAGCCAGTTCGACTTTCTGCGCGACAAAAGCGTGCGGCTGCTGCCCCCCTACGACAACGAAGGCGAACTGCTGGTCGGTTTTGCGGAGTTGCAGGGAGGCGACAGCGTCAGCGTACTGTTTCAGGCCGCCGAGGGGAGCGCCGACCCGGAGCTGGCCCGACAGGATGTCAGCTGGTATGTGCTGTGCGACAACTACTGGAAACCGCTCAGCCGGAACGAGGTCGTGCTGGACACGACCAACCAGCTGCTGACCAGCGGCATCATCACCTTTGTCATCCCCCGGGAAGCGACCACCAGCAACACGATTCTTCCGGCCGGACGGATCTGGCTGAAGGCGGCGGTCGTAGTTAACGTAAAAGCGGTCAGCCAGCTGATCGATGTGGCGGCCAACGCATTGGAAGCACGATTTGCCGATAACAACAACGACCCCGGGCATCTGCTGAACGCGCTGGCTAAAGGCTCGATCAGCAAACTGAAAAACGGGCTGGCGGAGATCAAGGGGGTCAAGCAGCCCTACGGGTCGTTCGGCGGCCGTCCACTGGAATCCGACGATCGCTTCCATACCCGCGTGTCGGAGCGTTTGCGCCACAAGGACCGCTGCATAACTCCCTGGGATTACGAACGGATCGTTCTGGAAGCATTTCCCAATCTGCACAAGGTCAAATGCATCCCCCATGCAACGCCGGAATGCTGGCTCAAGCCTGGCAACGTGCTGCTCGTGGTCGTGCCGGACCTGAAGAATCAAAATGCGGTCAACCCGCTGGAACCCAAGGTGGATGCCGACACACTCGACCGGATCACGGTCCATGCCGGTCAGCGGGCCGGGATGCAGGTCAGGGTGGATACCAAGAACCCGCGCTATCAGAAGATCAAGCTGGATTTCAAGGTGAAATTCCGGGTCGGCTATGAGCCCAATTTCTACAGCCGGGAGCTGGACGCCGCCCTGATCCGCTTCCTGTCCCCTTGGGCCTACCAGGCCGAACGCGATATCTCTTTCGGCGGCACGATCTATAAATCGGTCCTGCTGGATTTCGTCGAAGATCTGGATTACGTGGATTATGTGACCGATTTCAAGATGTACAGCTATAGCGGAGACACGTCGAACACGATCGACATCAACGTGGCCCAACCGGAGACACCCGACGCGATCCTGGTCTCGGCCGGCAGCCACAGCATACGGGAAGTGTAACGACAATGACATCGACGATACCTAAAAAAAATACGGCCGAAACGGCACTCGACCACCACCGGCTCAACGCGATCGGGCTCGGACACGTGCAACGGCTGAGCCGGCGCATCTGGACCGACTACAACGTGCACGACCCGGGTATCACGATCCTGGAACTGCTCTGCTATGCGCTGACCGATCTGGGCTACCGGGCCTCCTTTCCGATCGCGGACCTGCTGGCCAGCGGGAGCGATAACGCCACCGAGATGCGGAAGCAGTTTTTCACGGCCCGACAAATATTGCCGAACCGCCCGCTGACGAAGCCCGATTACCGCAAGCTGCTGATCGACATCAAGGGGGTCAAAAACGCTTGGCTGGATCCGGTAACCCAAAGCTACTACGCCGATACTGCCAGGGGGGAGCTGCTCAGGGAGAATCCCGGCAAGCCTGAGATCAGGGAGATCCAGCTCTCCGGCCTCTACTCGGTCACGATCGAATACGACTCGGAGAATGCCGCCGAACAGCTGCAGGTGCAAAAGACGGTCGAGGCGGTGCTGCAGGCCAACCGCAACCTGTGCGAGGATTTCGTCAGTTTCGCGCGGGTTGAAACCCAGCCCTTCAACCTCTGCTGCGAACTGGAACTGGCGCCGGAAGCCGACACGGCGGCGGTCAAGGCCGAAATTCTCTTCCAGGTGCAGAACTACCTGGCCCCGCCGGTCCGCAACTACACCCTGACCGAGATGCTGGAACGGACGAAGGCCGACGGCAGCCGCTATAGCGCCGATGAAATCTTTGACGGCCCGGCGCTCTCCTGCGGCTTCATCGATGACGAGGAACTGGCCCGGGCCGAGCTGCGCAGCGAAATCCGTCTTTCCGACGTGATCAGCATCATCATGGACATCAGCGGGGTCAAGGCGGTCCGGGATATCCTGCTGCATCCGGAGGGGCTGGCAGCCCCGCTGGAGAATAAATGGCTGGTACCGGTCATTCCGGGCCGGAAGGCGCTGCTCAACCGGGACAAATCACGGATCGTGTTTTACAAGCGCAACATGCCGGTGGTGGCCGATCAGACCGCAACGGAAAATCGCCTGCAGCAGTTGAACGACGCCGTCGCATCCAAGTCAGACCTGGAATTTCCCTACGACTTCGAGATTCCGCTGGGCAGCTTCAGGGAACCGGGGAGCTACCACTCGTTCCAGAACCATTTTCCTGCCCTGTTCGGGCTGAGCGACGCCGGCCTGAACAGCAGCGCCGACGACCGGCGCCGGGCGCAGGCTTGCCAGCTGAAGGGCTACCTGCTGTTTTTCGATCAACTGATGGCCGATTATTTCGCCCAGCTGGGGCATGTCAAGGAGCTGTTCTCCAGCGACCCTGAATTGCAGCGTACCTATTTCCATCAGGCGGTGACCAGCTTTGCCGGGTACGAAAAGCTGTACGGCACAGCTGACGCGGAGCTGATCGTCAAAACGATCCAGGACTCGGTTGAGGACAAGACTCTTCTGATCGAGCGCCGCAACCGCTTTCTCGACCACCTGATTGCCCGCTTTGCCGAGCGCTTCCATGATTTTGCCAACATCATGTATTCCGCCTTCGGCGCCACCCCCGAACAGATGGTGGCCTACAAATGCGAATTCCTGAACAACTACCCGGCCATCAGCAGCGAACGGTCGCTGGCCTATAACTACAGCCTGAAGGAAGATGGCGACCTGTGGAACTCGAACAACATCTCCGGGCTGGAACGGCGTCTGGCCGGCCTGCTGGGCATCCGCAACCCGGCTCGCAGAAACCTGGGGGACATTGCCTATGATGTCTACGCCGAAATCGATAAAACCCCCGACGACGAGTTCCGTTTCCGCATCCGGAAACGTGACACCGGCAAGATCATCTCCAGCAGCAGCACCCACTATGCCACGCCGGAGCTGGCCCTGGCCGAAATGCGGCGGGCGATTCAATCCGGCCTGCTGCCGTCCGGCTACCAGCGCAAGACCACCAGGGATGACAAGCATTACTTCAATGTGGTCGACGGCGGCGGCAAGGTGCTCTCGCGCCGGATCGAATATTTCGCCGATGAAGCGCAGATGAATGCGGCCATTGCCGAGAAGATCGAATACCTGCGGGTTAACTACAGCGATGAAGGGATGTACCTGATAGAAAACATCCTGCTGCGGCCGGAAACGGAAACCGATCCGTTCCTGCCGATCTGCCCCGCATCGAGCGGCAGCGTCTGTGCCGAAAACGACCCCTACAGCTGCCGCATCCACATAATCCTGCCGGCCTACGGCAGCCGTTTCCAGTCAATGGATTTCCGGCGCTTTGCCGAAGAGACCATTCGGGAGGAGACGCCGGCCCATATCCTGCCCAAGATCTGCTGGATCAGCAAAGAAGATATGGCGATTTTCGAAAAGGCTTACCGGGACTGGATCTACCTGAAGGCCGGAGCGGAGAAGACCAAGCGCAAGGAGAAACTGACCAGTTTCATTGCGACGCTTTTTACGGTCAGAAACGTGTATCCGTCGGAACATCTGCACGAATGCGAAGCGGGCGATGAACAGCCCAAATTCGTGCTGGGGCGGACGGCGCTAGGGACGGAAGATATTGAGGGATCCTGAACAACACTGATCTGCCATTATTCCCTTCTCCCCGAGGACCCAAAGGGCCTAAAGGAGAAGGTGGCCGAAGGCCGGATGAGGGGCCAGCAGTGCCATATGCCACACCTCCCTCACCCTAACCCTCTCCCTCAGGAGAGGGGATTGTTTAGCCGCCATGGCGGAAGATTGGTTTAGCTAATAGTAGAATTACTTACATTGAAATTGACGGGGACTTAAGCCATGGCACAGATATTGAGAAGTCTGGATGTGATTTCAAGCGGATATAGCGTGTTTGAAAAGGACCAGGTGCTGACCCACGATCAGCTCAACAGCGTGGCCGACTACCTGGACGACCAGTCGCGCCTGACGCGGACGAGCCTGCTGGGAGTCGGGATCGTCTGCGGCCTGCGGGTCGCCCGCCAGGGGAACAACATCTTGCTGACAAAAGGGGTGGGCGTGACGACCGACGGCGACCTGCTGCGGTTTCCCAGCGACATGCTCTACGACAAGTTTCGGGCTTACGACAGCACCAAACCGGCCTATGCGCCGTTTTACGTAGGCGGGGTCATCCCCGGCGAAATGCTGCCGGTCTATGAACTGGTCAGCTCCGGTGACAGCGGCGACAGCAGCAGCGACCTGCTCGGCAACTTCTCGGCCCGAACCGGTGCGAACCTGGACGACATGGTTGTGCTACTGTACATGGAAAGCTATGTCACCGACCGGGATCTCTGTTCCGGAACCGACTGCGACAACCTGGGCCAGGATTGCCGCAACAGCCTCCGGCTGCTGCTGATCAGCCAGGCCGACAGCGGAGCGCTGCAGTTTACTGCTGCCACACCCGATCGGGCCTTTGGCGCACTGGGCGAGATCGTGGCCGACCGGCCGCTCTTTTCTGCAACGGTCAACACCCCTGCCACCCTGGCCCAGAGCTACCGGGCGGCCTGCACGACCATCAGCAACCGGCTGGCGGCCGAGCTGCCCAAGCTTTACCAGAACGGCTCGTCCTTCCTGGCCGACCTGTTCCCGGCCGACCCATCGGTGGCCTGGAACGCCCGGCTGGCCGCCATCAATGCCTCGTTCGGAGCCCAGTCGTACGGCATCCAGTACTACTACGATTTCCTGCGCGACGTCGTGGAGAGCTACCACGACCTGCGCGACCTGCTCTTTGGCGATCGAACCTGGTGTTGTCCCGACCCGTCCGCCTTCCCGAAGCATCTGCTGCTCGGCAATCTGGCCGCCGGGGGTAACGCCGACCAGAACCGGACCCCCTTTTATCCATCGCCGGCGGCCAGCCGGACCGCGCAACAGCTCTGCCACGCCCGCTTCCTGGCCCGCAAACTGGACACCCTGATCCTGACCTTCCAGGTCCCGGCCCCGCAAGGGACCGCGATCCGGATCACCCCCAGCCTGTCGCTGGAACAGCCGCTGGAAGAACGGGCGATCCCGTATTATTACCAGGTCAGTACGGACAACCCGATTCACGCCAGCTGGAACTACGGCCTCAGCCGGCGCGGGATGGCGGCCTGCAACTATTCCTACAACGCCGGTTCCTACGGCGCCCAGGGGGCCGCGGCCAATCCGCTGGCCGCACAGATCGGCCGCTTTCCGTTCTTCCGCATCGAAGGGCATCTGGGGCAGCCGGTCAAAACCGCGCTGGACACGATCGAAAGGGAGATCGCCTCCAAAAATTTGCCGATTGCGGTGCGGGCGGTCATGCTCGGCCCGGACCGGACCAAGATCGTCAAGCGCCCCGGCATCCGCTACACCGACCTGCACCGTTTCCATTACCTGCTGCGGCAGGATGTCAGCCACCAGCTGGAAGAGGTGGTCAACTTCAGCCAGAACTTCAAGCAGAAGGTCGACAGGGCGGTCAGGAACAACCTCGTGACCGATTCGCCCGAAGATCCGGCCGGCACCACGCTGAAGAATGTGGCCAAGGACCAGAACGCGACTGTGGCACGCAATGCTTCGCAGGTCCGCTCAAAACTGAACCGGAGCTACTCCAGCTACAAGGCCGACACGACCTGGAAACAGGGGGTCGGCCCGGCCATGCAGGCCGCCGGACAGTTCAAATCGCGGTTGAGCGAAGTGGTCAAGACCGAATTCGCCACGCCGTTCGACTCGCTGATCGGCAGCACCCATATCCAGTGGATCGACTGGCTGGATGACATTATCAAGGCCCGGGATGACCACGAAGACGAAAAACTGCTTTTCGCCAGCTTCGTCAGCCACCATCCCGGCATCGAGCATTGTGGCGGAGTATCGCGCGGCGGCACCTTCGTGATCGTGCATGACGAAAACCAGACCGTGGTGGCCGATTTCATGCTGCCCTACTACTGCTGCGACAGCGACGAGGAGGAACCGCCCCAGCCGCCGCTGAAGAAACCGGGACTGCGGCCGGGCTGGATCGTCGGCAACGGCGTCACGGTGCTGCCTTCCCGCGACAAGATCATCAAGGACAAGTTGAATATCTTCAAGACCGACCAGCTGGAAGGGTTCGTCAAGACCAAACTGGACGGCTTCAAACTCGAACATGTGGATACGCTCAAGGACAAACTGGACGGGGCCTGGAACCAGAAGTTCGATTCCCAGCAGCAGCAATACTTCGGAACCATGAAAGAGTCGGTCAACCTGCTGGGCAACGCGCTGATTTCGCGTAAGGATGTGGCAGGCGGCATCGTCACCGGCGGCCTCAACTTCACCGACAAGACGCTTGAACAGAAGGTTGCTGACGCCAGGGAGAAACAGCTGGTGGCCGACTACCTGCGCAACAAAGCCGTCCAGAGCGACCTGCCGGCCGACAAGCGTGCGCTCTATGAGCAGCAGGCCTTGGAGGCTGAACACGATCTGGCGATCTCGATCACCGATACGACCAAATACGTGGCCGAGTCAAAGACCGATGTCTCGGCCGGCAGCGAAGGCATGGCGGCCATGCTGCAATTGCAGAACGGACTGCAGACCATCACCAACGATAAAGCGGTGGCGGTGGTGGCCGACGGTTTCGGCGCGATCAAGAACATTTCGACCAACACCGGCTTGAACGTGATGATGGATTCGATGATTGCGATACGGAGGAGATGAGAACCGAATGAACTGTGCTCCGCACCGGATACGCTCGCTGCGCTGGCAGGTTGAAGCCGGCTCGACCGCGGAGGCCTTCGCCTGGCGGGCAGCGCTGCATGAAAAGGGGACCGACCTGCTGTTGCCGGTTCTCGAACAGGGCCTGGATGAAGCGGCCGGCGGCGAACGGGTCATTCACATACCAAAGCTTGAGCTTAGTATCAGGCTGAATTCCTTGCGGGAGCTGGAAAGCTCCCTGTCCGATACGATCCTGGTGCAGATCCGGGAGCAGCTGCAGCGCCTGCCGGCAGCTGACGGGAGCGCCGGACAAACTCCGCAAGGGGAAGTCACCACAACCGGGCAGAGCGGTCTTGAGATTCTGCTGCACTACCTGCAAACCGGCAGCTTGCCCTGGCAGGCGACCGGAGCCGCCTCTAGCGAGCAGACGGCCATCCTGAGGGACACCTGCCGTGACCAATGGCCGCGAATTGTGGAGCATCTCAAGACTGTCCGGGAAGATGCTCCTTTCCATTTCCGCCTGCTGCAGCTGCTCTCGCGAGAGCAATCCGCCCTGCTGATCCGGGTACTCCCGGACGTGATCCCGCCGGAGACTGCGTCGTCGGTCACGCATTGCCTGGAATTGCTGCTGGGCGAGGAACGGGAACGCTTCAGCCGCTGCACGAGTCTGAGCTTGATGGCATCCATTCTGGCCGAAAGCATGGCATGGCGGGAAAATCCTGTGCAGCGCTCCCTGCTGAAGGCAGCGACTGCCGCTGTGCCGCCCCAGGAGCGGCATCTGCTGGAGCTGTTCATCGCCGGGCTGTCCACCCCGGCCGCTGCCCTGTTCCGGCCGCAGGATTCCGGCCGGGCCAGCCGGGCAGCGAAAAGTGGAGGCGCGGCCGGAGTTGAGGTAGTTGAACAGCCTGATTCCTCACGGCGGGCAAAGCAACCTGAAGAGTCAGTTGCCGCCCGGCCACGCACTCCGGGCGTCGTTAGCGAAGAAGATGGAGATCTGCCCGCTCCTGGCGAGATCGGCCGGCAATCACGCTCCGGACCGTCAACTGATCTGTTTCCACTGCTGGTCCGGCAGGCCGGGCTGGTGCTGCTGCATCCCTGGCTGGTTCGCTTTTTGGAAAACTGCGGAGTCAAGCAGGCCGGCAGCGCCGGACTTCAGTTTTTTGAGCTGCCGCGTGCCGCCGCGCTGCTGCACTTTCTGGCCACCGGGCGCGAAGAGCTGTATGAGTATGAGCTCGGCCTGGTAAAAATCCTGCTCGGGCAGCGCCCCGAAACGCCGCTGCCGGTCTGCGAAGGGCTGCTGACAGCCAATGACATCGAAGAGGCCGAAGCGTTGCTGCAATCGGCCGTCGAACACTGGAGCGCCCTGAAAAACACTTCGATCCAGGGTCTTCGCTCGTCCTTCATTGAGCGCCAGGGGTTGCTGAGGGAGGAAGAGAGCGGCTGGAAGCTGAACGTGGAACGCAGGCCGCATGACATACTGATGGATCAGCTTCCCTGGAGCATCGGCATCATCAAATTGCCCTGGATGCAAAAAGCGATCTTTAGCGAGTGGTAACCCGATGAACGACAACGCCCGCGATCTAGGACTGGAACTGGAGTGGTTTGCTGAAATCCTGGATGCCCGGATCAAGGACTATTTCAGCAACGACCCCTCATTGCCGCCCGTCCTGAATATCCCGCCGCCCGACCTGGGCGGCAGCAACTCCTGCTATGCCCGCTTCATTCAGCACTATGACATGCCGCTCAATGAACGTCTGGTCCTGCTGCTGGCGCTGATTCCCCACATCCGGCCGCAACTGCTGGATCTGCTCTGGAGCACCAACGAAGCCACCGGGCGCGGTTTCACCGAATTCGGCGGACTGCACAGCTCCAGCCACGGCGGCTTCATCCCCACCGGTGAAACCGCCGCCTTCATCCTGGCCGGACGTGATCTGGCAGACCGTTTTGCCGTGACTCGCCTGTTCGAGGGGGACCACCCCTTCGCGCTGCACGCGATCCTGCAGCTCTCCCCGGTCGCGGCCGGCGAGCCGCTGTTGAGCGGCGCCCTGACAATCTCCCGCGAATACCTGAACTGGTTGACGACCGCCAGCGAGCGCAAGCCGAATTTCAACAGCGAATTTCCGGCACGCCTGATCGAAACAAAACTGGAATGGGAACATCTGGTGTTGCCCTCCTTCACCCTAGATCAGCTGGAGGAGGTCAAGCACTGGATCCTGTACGGGGAGCAGCTCCTGCAGGATTGGGGCATGAACAGCAAGCTGCATCCAGGTTTCACCAGCCTGTTTCACGGCCCGCCCGGCACCGGCAAGACCCTCTCGGCCTGCCTGCTGGGCAAGCATTGCGGCTGCGATGTCTACAAGATCGACCTGAGCATGATCGTCTCCAAATACATCGGCGAAACCGAGAAAAACCTGGCCAAGATCTTCGACATGGCCGAGCACAAGCGCTGGATTCTCTTTTTCGACGAGGCCGACGCGCTGTTCGGCAAGCGCACCAAGGTCGATGATTCCCACGACCGCTACGCCAACCAGGAGATCAGCTTCCTGCTGCAGCGCATCGAGGAATTTAACGGGGTCGTGATCCTGGCCTCCAACCTGAAGGCCAATATCGACGACGCCTTCATGCGCCGGCTGCAGTCGGTGGTCTACTTCCCGATGCCCAAACCGGGCGAGCGGCTGCGGATCTGGAGCGGCGCCTTTTCGCCGAAAGCGGTGCTGGAGGAGAAGATCAACCTGGAAAGGATCGCCGAAAAATACGAACTGTCCGGCGGCACGATCATGAACGTGGTCCGCTATGCCTCGCTGAAGGCGCTTAGCCGAAAGGGAGAGACGATTTTACTGGAAGACCTGGAAGAGGGCATCCGGCGGGAGTTCCAGAAAGAGGGCCGGACGGTCTAACAAGTTCCCACTCCCCTTGCGGGAGGGGGTTAGGGGGTGGGGGAAGCTGCAATGAAACCGCGAAATACCCTTAATACATTTGCCAGAAAACTGCGAAACAACAGCACCGATACTGAACGTTTTTTATGGAGGCATTTGAGAAACAGCCAGCTTGAAGGCATAAAGTTTCGCAGGCAGCAACCTATTGAATCATACATTGTTGACTTCGTATCATTTGACAAAAGAATTGTCATAGAGCTCGACGGTGGACAGCACGTGGAAAATGTAGAGTACGACGATCAGAGAGATGCCTGTCTGCGTGCGAATGGATTTATCGTATTAAGATTTTGGAATAACGATGTAATCAAAAATACCGAGGGCGTCTTGGAGGTTATCAGGCAGCAGTGCTTGCAACAGCTTCCCCCACCCCCCGACCCCCTCCCGCCAGGGGAGGGGGAGTAAATGTCCAAACCCCAACCCTCCCTTTATGCCCCAGAGGGTATTTGAAAGGGAGGGAGTCAGTACCACGCAGTAAAACGAGGCAGCCGTCATGGAATCCGCCCGGCAAAAAACCGCTACCCGCGCTGAGACATTTCAGCCGGCGGCCGCGCGCACGCAGGTGCAGCGCAAGGCCGTGACCGGTCGCGGGCCGCTGCCGCTCCAGGTCGCCGCGCGCGTGTCCTCACCCCGCGACCCGGCCGAGAAGGAAGCCGACTCCACCGCCAATCGGATCATGCGCATGGCCGTGCCGGAACGCTCCATCAGCCGCACTTCAACCGGCCCCACCCCGAAACAGGAAACAAACGAAAAGGAAACGATCCGGCGCAAGGCGGAGGGGCAGCCGAACGTGGCCTCCAACGTGGCGGCGGAGATACAGAACAGCCTGGCCTCCGGTTCGCCGCTGCCGCCCGGTGTGCGCCGCTTCATGGAACCGCGTTTCCGCGCCGATTTCAGCACGGTCCGGATTCACACCAACGACAGGGCCGCCCGGCTCAACACACAGCTGAGCGCCCAGGCCTTCACGGTCGGCAACCAGATCTTCTTCGGCAAGGAGCGCTTCAAGCCCGACAGCTACGAAGGGAAGGAGCTGATCGCCCACGAGCTGACCCATACCGTCCAACAGGGAGCCGCCATCCAGCGCCGCGAGGATGTCACGGTCAGCGAGCAGTCGCCGGTCAAGGTGCAACGGCTCGGCATCAGTGACGCGCTGGACTACTTTGCCGACCAGGCCAATCTGATCCCCGGCTTCCGCATGTTCACGATCGTGCTGGGCGTCAACCCGATCAACATGAGCCGCGTCGAGGCCAATGCCGCCAACATCCTGCGGGCGGTCGTCGAATTCATTCCTGGCGGCGGCCTGATCACCAAGGCTCTCGACAACCATGGCGTGTTCGACAAGGTCGGCGCCTGGGTCGAGCAGCAGATCAAATCCCTCGGCATGACCGGCAGCGCCATCAAGCAGGCCATCAAGGTTTTTCTGGACAGCCTGAGCTGGACCGACATCTTCGACCTGGCCGGGGTCTGGAACCGCGCCAAGAACATCTTCACCGGCCCGATCGACCAGCTGATCAGCTTCGCCAAGGGGCTGATCACCGGCATCCTGACCTTTATCAAAAACGCGATCCTGCGGCCGCTGGCAAAACTGGCCGAGGGCACGCGCGGTTATGACCTGCTCAAGGCGATCCTGGGGCAGGACCCGGTCACCGGCGATCCGGTCCCGCAAACGGCCGAAACCCTGATCGGCGGCTTCATGAAGCTGATCGGACAGGAAGAGGTCTGGAACAACATGAAGAAGGCCAATGCGGTGCCGCGGGCCTGGGCCTGGTTCAAGGGGGCCATGGGCGCGCTGATGGGCTTCGTCAGGGAGATCCCGGTCCTCTTCGTGAATGCCTTGAAGTCGCTGGTTCTGGCCGACATCGTGCTGCTGCCGAGCGCCTTCGCCAAGGTCGCCTCCGTCTTCGGCAACTTCATAGGACGCTTCATCTCCTGGGCCGGAAATGCGGTCTGGAACCTGCTCGAAATCATCTTCGACGTGGTCAGCCCCGGCGCGCTGGGCTACATCAAACGCACCGGCGCCGCCCTCAAGAGCATCCTCAAGAATCCGCTGCCGTTTGTCGGCAACCTGGTCAAAGCCGCCAAGCTCGGCTTCCAGAACTTCGCCGCCAATTTCGGCGGGCACCTCAAGGCCGGCCTGATTGACTGGCTGACCGGATCGCTGCCCGGCGTTTATATCCCTAAGGCCTTCTCACTGGAAGAAATCGTCAAATTCGTCTTTTCGGTGCTGGGGCTGACCTGGCAGAACATCCGCGCAAAACTGGTCAAAGCGGTCGGCGAGACGGCCGTCAAGGCGATGGAGACCGGTTTCGACATCGTCGTGACACTGGTCACCCAGGGACCGGCGGCCGCCTGGGACAAGATCAAGGAACAGCTCGCCAACCTGAAGGATATAGTGATCGGCGGCATCACCGATTTCGTGATCGACATGGTGGTCAAGAAGGCGGTCCCCAAACTGATCGCGATGTTCATCCCCGGCGCCGGCTTCATCTCGGCCATTCTCTCGATCTACGACACTGTGATGGTCTTCGTGAACAAGATTTCGAAGATCATCCAGGTCGTGACCGGCTTCATCAATTCGATCGTCGCGATCGCCGCCGGCGCGATCGGTGCCGCCGCCAGCAAGGTTGAAAGCACGCTGGCCGGCCTGCTGTCGCTGGCGATCAACTTCCTGGCCGGCTTTGCCGGGCTGGGCAAGGTGGCCGACAAGGTCATGGGCGTGATCAACAAGGTCCGGGCTCCGATCGACAAGGCGCTGGACTGGCTGATCAACTGGATCGTGACGATGGCCAAGAAACTGTTCAAATCGGCGGTCGGCGCCGTCAAGGGGCTGCTGAACTGGGGTTCGGTCAAGAGCAGCTTCGCCGATGACGAGGGCAAGAGCCACTCGATCCAGGTCAGTTCCGCCGCGCCCTTCAAGCTGATGATCGCCAGCAGCCCGATGGCCGCCGCCGAGTTTTTGAGCTGGTACGTCGGCAAGAAGGGGGCCGACTTCGAGAAGGATAACAAACCCCGCATCGCTGAAATCCGCACGCTGATCAGCCAGGCCCAGGCCATCGTGACCCGGATCGAAACCACCGAGAAGGCCCGCCCGGACGACCCGCAACTGGAAACGCTGCAACGCGAACTGCTCAACAAGAACGTGGAGCTGTCCGGCAAGATTTCCAGCCTGGTCGGCAGTGACGCCTCGATCGGCAAGGCCAAAGAGAAGTACAAGCTGGAAGGGATGACCGGCACCTATGGCTCGATGCCGAAGCCGCCCGGCGACGAATTCACTGCCGATCACCAGCCCCAGGCCGCAATCCTGCAGGCCGCGGCCGAATTCGACTACTTCAGCGAGAGCGGGGAACTGGCCAGGAGGGCGGCCGGCAGGGCCAGGGCCGGTTATGCGATCAACCTGCATACGATCCGCCACATGGCCGGCAGAACCTACGGCAGCAAGGGCAAGAAAACCAAGGAAGGCTTCCTGGCCGAGATCAGAAAAGACACCAAAGGGAAGCAAGCTGCCCAAAAACGGGCCATCGTGGTGGCCAAAATCAAGGCCGACATGCTCAGCGACGTCAACGCGATGCAGGGCGTCGCCGCGGTCGGTTCGGCTTATTGGGACGACATCCTGAAAAAGTTGCCCGGCAAGAAGGAGGAAAAACAGGCGCTGGTGGCCGAAGTCAGCGGCCGGATCATCAGCGGTGAAAAACAGATCGCCGCCCAGGATATCGATTCGCTGATCGGGCCGGCGCTGCCGCCAGCGGCGGTCGTCAGCGCCCGGGTGCAGATGCAGAGCTCGCTCAAGGTTTCCAATCCGGGCGACCCGGAGGAGAAGGAAGCCGAACTGACCGCCAAAAAGGTCGTGCGGCTGCCCGGTTCATCAAGTTTTAGCGCGGCCGGCACGATTCAGCGCAGAAGCGCCGGCGGCCAGCCGAACCTGAGCCCGAACGTCGCCGCCGAGATCCAAAGCAGCGTGCCTTTCGGAGCCCCGCTTCCCGCCGATACGCGCCGCTTGATGGAGCCGCGTTTCGCGGCCGACTTTGGCAACGTCCGGATCCACACCGGGGAAAAGGCCGCCCGGCTGAATCAGGAGCTTGGTGCGCAGGCCTTTACGGTCGGCAACAGCATCTTCTTCAGCAAGGGCGCCTTCCAACCCGGGAACCGGGCCGGTCAGGAATTGATCGCGCACGAGCTGACCCATACGCTGCAGCAGGGAGCTGCCCTGCAGCGCCGGACCATGGAGATTGCCGGAAAGCGGCTGTACCTGACCCGGAGCGGCAAGCTGATTGAATTGCCGCACGATCTGAGCGAGGCGGACGCGGCCAGGCTCGAAGCCGAAGGAAGCGCGGCGGAGAGAAAGCTGGGCCAGGGGCCGGCGCCCAAGCCGGTAGCGGACCCGAGGAAACTGGCCCGCCAGGAGCAGAAGCCAGAGAAGCCCAAGCTTGTCGCCAGGGGTAAGCGAGGCGCCATCGTAAAAGGGAGGGGCGCGGCCAGGGCCGGGGCGGCCGCCGGCGCGGCAATGCTGGGGGCGGTGGGGCCGGGCAAGGTGGCCCAGTACCTGGCTGCCAAAGGCGCGCCGGTGCTCTCCAGGGGCATCGGACTGCTGCAGAAGTTGAGGCAGAACGAGCAGACCCACGACGATGCCGCCCAGAAACTGCAGCAGTCCGAGAAAGCGGTCGTGATTCCGCCCAGCGAAGGCCAATCGAAAAGCAATGCCGGCCAGGTCAACCTGGTCGGTGAGCGGTCCGCTCCGGTTGTGGACGAGAACAGGGGCAAGCAGAAACTCCAGCAGAGCCTGGCGGCAAACATCCCGAAGAACATCGAAGATGTGGACAATTTCAAGCGCGACAGTAAGGCCCAGCATATGGGCGCCGATGTGACGGTATCCGTGCTGGCCGACAAGAATGCCGTGACCGGCACCTTTGCCGACCTGCGGCAGACCCCGGCGCCGATGCCTCCCGAACATCTGCCCGAGGCGCTGCCGCCACAGGAAAAGGCGCCCGCCACCCCGGCCATGAACCTGGGGCAGGGCGCGCTCGCACCGCTATTGAAAGAGCACACCGACCTGAGCAGCTACACCAGGGAGGCTGACGGCAGGCTGCAGGAAGAGGGGGTCACCCAGGAGCAGCTCGACATGGTCGACAGCGGCGACCTGGCCGACGCCAACAAGGAGAAGAAGGGGCTTGAAAAAACGGCCCAGACCGGGCCGCAGGAGGTGCAGAGCCTGGTCCGTCAGCGCGGCGAGCAGGTCGGCAAAAATCTGCAGCAGGAAGAGCAGGCGGAACGCAACAAGCTGACTGCCAAGCGCAAGGCCGGCCTGGGCGCCACCGCCCAGAGGCAGAAGGCGGCCAAGAGCGCCCTGGAGAAAAAACGGGACGAAGTGGCCGGCAAGATCAACGGCATCTACCAGACCGCCCAGGACAAGGTCAAGAAACGGCTGGCCGACCTGGAAACCCAATCGATCAAGCGTTTCGACGACGGTAACGCCAGGGCCACCAGGGAATTCGAAGATAACGTCAAGCGCGAGCTGGACGCCTACAAGGCAGACCGCTACTCCGGCTGGTTTGGCTGGGCCAGGAAAGCCAAGGACTGGCTGCTCGGCATGGATGACCTTCCCAAGGTCAAGGAGATTTTCGAGCGCAACCGCACCGCCTTCGTCAATACGGTCAACAGGCTGGTCGATGATATCTCGGCCGACAACAAGCGCGTGGTCAAGGAGTGCAAGGAGCAGCTGGACAGCGCCAAAAAAGAGATCAAGGATTACGTCGACAAGCTCGAGCCGGGCCTGAAAGGCATCGGCGCTAAAGCTGCCGAAGAGATGGATACTAAGCTGGCCGACCTGGACCAGTTCATCGGCCAGAAGGAAGAAGAGCTGCAGAACAGTCTCAAGGACAAGCAGACCGCCGCGATCAAGGCCATCGACGAGAAGATCGAGAAGATGAAGGACGAAATGTCGGGCGCGCTGGCCAAACTCGGCAAACTGCTGTTGTGGGCCGCCAAGAAGTTCTTCACCTGGGCGCTGGAGAAATTCGGGGTTTCGCTTTCGACAATCGAAGGCATCATCAGCAAAGGGGTCGCCGTGCTGAAGGCCATCTTCACCGGCCCGATCCGCTTCGTCAAGAATCTGATCAACGCGGCCAGTACCGGCTTCGAAAACTTCGGCAAGAACTTCATCACCCATCTGAAGAACGCCGTCTTCGAATGGCTGACCGGTTCGTTGGACGGGCTGGTACTGCCGGCCAGCTGGGACTTGAAGGGGATCCTGAGTGTCGTTTTCCAGATCCTGGGCATCACCTACCAGAACATCCGCGCCCACCTGGTCAAGTACATCCCGGAACCGGTCGTGAAAACCCTCGAAACCACCTTTGCGTTGGTCAAGACGTTGATTACCGAAGGCCCGATGGCCGCCTGGGAGCAGCTGAAACAGATCGCCAACGACATGAAGGAGGCCTTTGTTACCGCAGTCAAGGAGTGGGTCAAGTGGGCGGTCGTCAAGGAGGCGATCAAGACCGTCCTGGCCATCTTCATTCCCGGTGCCGGCATTATTCGCGCCATCATCGCGATCTACGACACGATCGTCTTCTTCATCCAGAGGGCCAAGGACATCATGCAGATGATCGGCAGCTTCCTCGGCTCGATCGCCGAGATCGCTGCCGGCAACATCGCTGCCGCCGCCGATGCGCTGGAAAACGGCCTGGCCCGCGGACTGAAGCTGGTGATCGATTTCCTGGCGCGCTTCCTGCGGCTGAGTGGCATCACCGCCAAGATCCGCGAGGCGATCCAGAAGATCCGCGGCAAGGTCGACGACGTGCTGGACAGGGTCGCGCAGTGGATCGTGTCGCTGGCCAGGAAGGTGGGGGGTGCCGTCAAGCAGGCCGGCGGAAAGATCCTGGCGATGGTCTTTCCGAAAAAGAAGCTGGTGGTTGACGGTGAAACCCACACGATGGAAGTCGAAGAGGAAGGCCAGAATTACGAGATTTTCGTCAACAGCAACCGGATGCGGATCAGCGAGATCATCAAAAAAGCACGCAACAAGGGCCTGCCGGCCGGTCCGGTCGATACTCTCGAGAATGAGTACAAGGCCTGGCGGGCGATGCCGAAGCCGTTAAATCCGGAGGATGAGAAAAAGGAGTATGCCAAACGGAGCGAAAAATATCAGAAGGTCTACGAGCTTTCCGAGCCGGTTGTTGAGAAGCTCTTCGCCGGACTGGACGTGACCAAAATAGCATGGGGAGGACTGGATCATCTCGGGCGGGCGACGCGGGTGCAGGCGAATCCGCTTACCAAGCGGGGGGTCAAAGGTTCCGCTCCCGGCGAGGCGATTCCCGGACACGATACCGACCTGAAATACAAGGGAGAGCACGTTTCCTACATCCGGACACACCTGCTGCACCACGGATTGGGCGGGCCCGGCCGAAGCTTCAACCTGACGCCGACTTCGAACTCCATCAACCAGAAGATCTTCAACCAGGTCGAGGAAAAGGCCCTCAAGGAAGTCGATAAAGGAGAAACGCTGGTCTACACCGTCGACGTCGATTACAAGAATCCGACAGCTGCCCAACTGAACGATGTGAAACCGCAGTCGAAGAAAGAGCTCTTGAAGTTCTCGGCCTACAAACTGACCTACAACGTGACGTATAAGGATTCGCACAAGCGCGTCGTCCCCCGTTTCGAAGAGAACAACTGGAGTTAGTGATAAGGATTGGGGCATGTAGTTCGTAGCGATAATCATTCAATAAAAAGGAGAATCCAATGGCATCCATCACAATCAACGGCATTACAATCGATCCCCAGGCCCAGGCGCCTGCCATGCGGGCCCTCAGCCTGCACAGCCCGGATGCATCCAAGTCCGATTTCATCCTGATCCAGACCAGCGCGCCGCTCAACAAGGCCCAGCGGGACGAGCTGGCCGGCAAGGGGGTCGAGATCCAGGAATACGTGCCGGACAGCACCTACCTCTGCCACTATCCGCCGGCCGACCTGGATGTGTTGCGGGCTCTGCCCTACGTCGAGTGGGCCAATGTCTACCTGCAGGATTTCAAGACCGCCCCGTCGCTGACCGGTGAAGCCCCTCGAAAAGCGTCGCTGGAATTGACTGCGCTGGCGATGCGAACTCCGGCCAGGGCGGACAACCAGCTCAAGAAGGTCGACATCGTGCTGCATGCCAACGTGGATTTCAAAAAAATCCGCGACAAGCTGGCCGAGGCGGCCGGACTGGAGCCTGCGGAACTGAAGCTGGCCGGCAACAAGATCAGGATCAAGGTCAAAGCGCAAAAGATAGCGGACCTGGCCCGGATCGATCAGGTCCGAAACATCGAAGAGGTGCGGTCGCCCCAGCTGCACAACGACGTGGCCCGGAAAATCCTGCGCGTCGAAACCGGCAACCCGCCCGCTGCCCGCTTTGAAGGAGAAGGACAGATCGTCGCCGTCTGCGATACCGGCTTTGACCAGGGCTCCGCCAGCAATCCCCACCCGGCCTTTGCGGGGCGGGTCTTGAAGCTTTATCCGCTGGGGCGGGCCAACAAGACCAATGACCCCGACGGGCACGGTACCCATGTGGCCGGTTCGGTGCTGGGTGATGGTGACTCGGCCCCGCTCGGGCACAAGGTGCGCGGCACCGCGCCCAAAGCCAAACTGGTGCTGCAGTCGGTTCTTGACAGCCGGGGCGGATTGGGCGGATTGCCCGATGATCTCGGCACGCTGTTCCTGCCCCCCTACCGTGACGACGGTGCCCGCATCCACACCAATTCCTGGGGCTATACCAACGGTGACGGGGCCTACAATTCCAATTCGCGGGAGATCGATGACTTCATCTGGAAACACCGTGATTGCGTGATCTGCTTTTCAGCCGGAAACGAGGGGAGCGATGCCGACGGAAACGGGCGGGTCAACGATCGTTCCACCACGGCGCCCGGCACCGCCAAGAACTGCATCACGATCGGCGCCTCGGAAAACCTGCGGCCCGAGATGGATGAAAGCTATGGTTCCTGGTGGCCGCGCGACTTTCCGGCCAACCCGATCAAGTCGGACAGGATGGCCAATGACGATGAAGGGATGGTGGCTTTCAGCGGCCGGGGCCCCACAGCCAACGGGCGGGTCAAGCCGGACGTGGTGGCGCCCGGCACCTTCATCCTCTCGACCCGTTCCCGGGCTACAGCGGACAAGGGCTGGGCGCTCAGCGCCGATCCGCTCTACTTCTACATGGGCGGCACCAGCATGGCCACCCCGCTGGTGGCGGGCTGCGTGGCACTGATGCGTGAATTCCTGGCCAAGGAGAAGGGCCTTCCAAATCCCAGCGCCGCTCTGGTCAAGGCATTGCTGATCAACGGCGCCAGCAACCTGGATGGACAATACGTGCCGACCGAGTCCGGCCGGGTTCCGAACAACTCCGAAGGATTCGGGCGCGTTGATGTGGCCGGCAGCGTGGGGCCTTTTGCTGCCGGCGTGCAGCTGATTCTGAAGGATGAGGGCACCGCACTGGACAGCGGCGAGGAGGAGAAGACAACCATCGCCGTGGCTCAAACCGGCAGCGACCTGAAGGTCACCCTGGTCTGGAGCGACCCGCCCGGCGAGGCGCTGCAGAACGATCTGGACCTGATTGTCCGCGCGGCCAACGGCAAGGAGCGTCACGGCAACATGACCGCTACCTCGAAGAAATTCGATCGCAGCAACAATGTCGAGCAGGTTGTCTGGAACAACCTGCCGGTCGGCAATCTGGAGATCATCGTGCGGGCCTGGCGGATTACGCAACTGGCGCAGAGTTATGCCCTGGTGGTTAAAGTGGGATAGCTTGAGCTGCAGGTTTCAGGTATTGCCGGCGAGAAACAGGCAAAACGCGAAAGCCCCGGACAATACGGTCCGGGGCTTTCGGTTAATGTCAGTTCCACCTTCACATCATATTTAACCGGGCGTGCGGACTTTTCGACTCTTCAGCCCGCAGCTCGGACAGCGTTTTTCCGGCACCGGCCGCTGACAGGTCTCGCACCAGTAGGGAAACGGCATGCCATTTACGCATGCGCGGCAGGTCATCTCAGAATCTTTCTCACCACAGTTGCATCCCTGTTTGTTCATGGTCACTTCACCTTCAGCGGCCCGCCGTCAGATAACAGAATAATTGCGGCTTACGGCCCATGAAAAAATTATACTCCCTACTTCTTACGTTGCAAATCGGCAAATCCGGTATCAGTCTGCAGCCGTCATGCGGAATTATTGGTTGACCATTACGGAAAGTCATGTATTTATCGTCGTCGGTAAGGTTTGAATCAGCCAATTGGTTAATAGCAACAATGGACGGCTTTATGCCGGGCGCTTGCAACTGAGCAGTTCAGACACGAAAGGCGTCCGGTGGGAATGTGCAGTAGCCTGATTTTTAAAACATGTATAGGAGTCCTCGTGAGAATTGCGACTATTCCGTCAATGCCCATGGTGATGATTTTCGTTACCGTTCTGACACTTCTGGCACCGGTTAAAGCCCGGTCGGACTTTTTCAAGTACAAGGACAACAGCGGAGCACTGATCATCACCAACCGGTTCGAAGACGTTCCGAAACAGTATCAAAACCGCGTCAAGGTGATCTGGGACAAGGATCTTGAGGCCAAAGACCCATTGGCCAGACGGCAGGCCGCCGCCAGAGAGCAGCAAGAGCAACGGGAACGTCAAGAGGCTGACAGGAAGGCACAGCAGGGCGCAAAGGAAAAGAAGCAGGCCAAAAAGGGCCAGACGCTGGTGATAGAGATGGACGAGACCACCGGCGAAGTCAAGCGCCGCTTTGAATGATCGGATGATTTACAAAATATTCATTTTGGATAGATCACTGGTTATAAACAGAAACTAAAAACCAAAGGAGCGACAAACATGTTTAAGCAACTCATTACTACTCAATGGGCGGAGTTGTCTGTAATACTGGCAGCAATCAGCTTCAACATGTATTCCTATGAGGCTGATAAGGGTGTTTATACAGTCGGCTCACTTGTGGGAAAATATAAAACCCAAATTGAAGTGATAAACTGGCTATTGCTGACAGTCTTGGTAATCCATCTGTCTTACCTGTATTCATGGTATCTACTTGGTTCTCTTTTCTTGCTTCCAATTGTCGGAGCGTCTGTGGCTTCTTGCTTCAAAAGTCTTACGCCTGTGGCCTATTTAATTGCTATGCCGCTTTTTTTAGTCATATTTCTAATCAAAACCTTTTATTGAGCCACAAAAAAGAGGAGAAAAAATGTCTGAAATAAAATGTCCGCCTTTCGCAGTATGCACATCTTGCGGA
Organism: uncultured Geobacter sp.; assembly: GCA_964458105.1. Taxonomy (GTDB): domain Bacteria; phylum Desulfobacterota; class Desulfuromonadia; order Geobacterales; family Pseudopelobacteraceae; genus JACRCG01. The sequence continues at coordinate 44,172 of CAYWJJ010000009.1, read as the reverse complement.
AAAACATCATCTAGCCCGAATGCCCCCAACACCAACTGCACAGTGCGTGAAAATGGAAAGAGGTGTAAAGGGACAATGAGAAGTTCCATAGCTCCCGGAGATTGGAAGTTATGCCCTATTTGCTCCGGTACAGGAAAAAGCGAAAATACCCGATGCGAGCGATGCAGCGGTGACGGCCATTTATTCATCCGCAATACGCGATAATTGTTTAAAAAAGAAGATCTAAAACTTGTTCACCACCTGCATAAAATCTACGCTTTTTGCGCCAAACGAAACATTAAGAACAAACTGTAAGTAGATAAAATGCTGGTTTTTGTGGCGGAGAAGTTCCGCACCGTAGTAACGGAACGAATCCGGCCGTGTGGAAGAATCGGTGGGGACACCCATTTTTCAACTGAAATGGGTCATTTTTCTAACAGTCTAAGCATTGCAGCGTGATATGCCGCCAAGTCTTCTCTGCGATCAATGGCCAGCACAAGAACCACCAGGACATCGTCTTCAACCTGATAAACCAGACGGTATCCTTGTTTTCGCAATTTGATCTTGTAACAGCCATGAAGGCCGCCGTGCAACTCCGCACCTGGCATGTGGGGTTGCTCCAAACGTTTTTTAAGCGCTTTGCGCAGAGGTTCCTTTATGCTGCCGTCAAGAGCCTGCCACTCCTTAAGAGCATCTGGCACGAATTTGAGGCGGTACGCGGTTTTCCCTTTGTCGACTTCAGACGGTGTCAATGCCTACCTCGACACTCAGGTCTTTTTGTGTAAGCCGATGCCGGACAAGCTCTGTCAACTCCCGGTCAGCAAGGACTTCAACCAACATCTCGAAGATTTTAGGTGTTACCATATAAAATGCCGGTCGGTTATGGTTAAGGACCGCCACCGGTTTTTCTCCGGCGATGCGGAGTACCTGCGACGGATTTTTCTTGAATTCCGACATACTAATTGAAAAATCGGCGTAAATGGTGTCCATGTTCATAATTGCCTCCTTTGTTCAGCTCTAAATATAGAGCTATCTACAGAGCTTTTCAAGCCTTTATTTGTCTTGGAAAGCCAACGCAAAAACGTGCGGAACAAAGAAAGCGATGCCAACAATCGGGAGGACCAGTGAATCCGGTCATCCTCAGATCCGATAGACAGAAACTGATTGACCTTCTCTGGCATAACCAACTAAAATACAGTCATAAAATTTGTCGGCAATGGCAAAGCTCATTTGATGAATGGCTGACTGCATCTGTTGTTCATTTTGTTGGTTATTAATGCAAGCGGGGGGTGCTCCATGAAAACGTGTTTGGCCGTTCTTGTCGCATTGTGTATGGCATGGAGTGCTGGAATGGCTTCGGCATCAACTTTGGTGTATCAGCCGGAGAGCATCACCCTGACGATACCAGCCGGAGGCGAGCAGAAGACCTTTGTAAAGGGTGGGGTTGAAAGCGGTAATTCCTCAACTTATTATCTGTTTTTTTTAGACAAGGTTGTTAATGGCAACCTTCCATCGAGCTGGCTGACCGTCTCACCGGCCAGCGCATTCCTTTTCGGTAGTTCAAGCGCATCTTCCCTGTTAACAATTCGTGTTCCCGAAGGAACTCCCACCGGCGTCTACTCGGCTTATATGCGAGCGCGAGCCATGGCGTCGCATGACATCGCCCAGGCCGGCAATGGCATTCGTATCGATGTGACCGTGCCTTCTCAGTGCAGCGGTATTCCGGTTGTCTTGGTGGACTCGGTTCTGCCGGAAGTCGTCTGGCCGCCTGACCACAGCATGACCCAGGTGGTCGTGAGCGGGACGGTTCAGATGCCCAATGGATGCACGCTGGCCGAAGCCGGTTATGCGATTGATGATGAATATTTATTACTCTCCGGCATCGGCAAGATACAGGTTGCGGCCAGCGGCAGCTTCACCGCCACACTGCCTGTTGAGGCCATGCGCCACGGTCAGGACAAGGACGGCCGCCATTATTCGATTACGGTTTATGCGAAGAATGAAGCCGGGGCCGGTTCGTCTCTTACTCAAACGGTTGTCGTTCCGCACGACCGGTCCACCAAATAAGGTGAGTGCCGCAAAAACCGGTCCGTCCACCGATCCTGTCCTGGAGAACCATCTCCAGGCAGCGTTGCACTGTCACAATCCCCGCCTCTGGTTATATCTGTTGCGTACTCTCGCAAAGGGCAAACCGGTAACTCAGATGAGCATAGCCATCGCGCTCGGAATGTCGCTTGGCGATGCACAGGCGGCCTTGGCTACTTTCAAAGACATCGAGTACGACGATGACGGAAACCTGGTTGCCTGCGGACTCTCGCTAATCCCCACGCCACACCGCTTTCAGGTGGACGGACAAAATTTGTTTACCTGGTGTGCGTTGGATACCCTGATGTACCCGGTGGCTCTGCAGCAGACGGCCCAGGTGGAATCACATTGCCCCGTCACCGGCTTTGCAATCCGGTTAACGGTTACACAAACCGGGGTTACCTTCCTGGCCCCGGCAGGAGCTGTCGTTTCGATTGTGATCCCCACTGCCCAGTCGGGCTGCTGCAGTGTACGCAATGCTTTTTGCAGTCAGGTCCACTTCATTAACTCGCCCCAAGCCGCTGATGAATGGCTGTCCATACACCCCGAAGCAACTATTCTGTCTGTGGAAGAGGCCTGGCGTCTGGGTTATGCGGTAGCCCGGCGGCGCCTGGCCGATGAGCAGGCTTGCGGGACAGTCAAGTGAATGCTACGGGCCAGATCGCACTGGTGCTTTTGCCCGGCATGGATGGAACCGGGTGCCTGTTTGCTCCTTTCCTGAAGGAATTGCCGGATTGGGTGCAGCCGATAGTCGTCCCCTATCCAACCGATCAAGCGCTGGACTACAAGGGACACCTGGAGATCGTCATGGCAGCGCTCCCCAATGACCAGCCGTTCGTGCTGTTGGGCGAATCCTTTTCCGGCCCACTGGTTCTTATGGCGGCGGCACTGCATCCCAAGGGGCTGCGTGGAGTGATTCTCTGTGCAACCTTTGTCACCTGGCCACTCCCGCTGGCCCCATCCGTCGCACGTTTGACCGTCTCTCTTGGCCTGTTCAGGCTGAAGTCACACCAGCTATTTTTACGGATCCTGCTCGGCAGAAATGCCAGTGATGAACTCAGATCGCTGTTTTCCGGGGCGTTGGCCAGCCTGAAGCCGGAGGTGCTGTCGGCCCGTGCCAGGGCCGTCATGGATCTGGATTGTACAGCCGAATTGCGCGAATGCCGGGTGCCGATTCTTGCCATGGTTGCCGACCATGACCGAATCGTCGCCGGGCGCTGCCCGGAATTGATTCACCGCATCCGGCCGGACGCCGAGATCGTGCATTTCAAATCCCCCCACCTGATTCTGCAGTGTGAATCGGTTGAGGCTGTCAGTTGTATCTGCAGGTTTATGGAGTCGCTGCGGGAAGAAACAAAGCACTTTTCAGGAGGTAGTTAGTGAGAATCTTCATAATCATCTCACGCAAAGCTCGCAAAGGCGCAAAGGAAAGACTATATGCAAAGAGAAAATGATATTGCAGCAGCAATTGTTGACGCCGCCTATAAGGTTCATCGAATGATTGGCCCCGGTCTGCTTGAGTCCGCATATGAAACAATAATGGTGTATGAACTCCAAAAACGGGGTCTGTCTGTTGCCACGCAGGTCTCTGTGCCTGTCATTTATGAGTCTGTGAAAATGGATATTGGTTTCAGAGCTGATTTGATAGTTGAAAATCTGGTAATAATTGAATTGAAATCAGTTGAAAAGATTGCCCCTGTTCACAAAAAGCAACTTCTGACGTACCTGAGACTTGCAGATAAGCGGCTTGGATTGCTTATCAATTTTGGAGAGGAACTCATCAAGGATGGTATCAGCCGGATTGTCAATGGACTGCCTGACAAAAGCATGTAGCCTTTCTTTGCGAGCTTTGCGCCTTTGCGTGAGATGAAGTGCAGATTGGAGAGGTTACGACAGAATAGTACCGAATCTGGTTTTTATTGCATGAGTCTGTTATAACGAAGCCGCGTGCATCAGTTATCAAGAGTGGAAGGTTTTTTTGGGGTTTAATTGCTCAGGTTGTGTGCAGAACGGGCAGGCAGTATGTCGGTGTGCACGTTCACTAATAAGAGTAGTTTGTACGTTCAAAGCCATATAGCGACCACACTCTTGCATTGATGTTTTTCATGTTCACAGGATAAATGTTCCGATTGGGAAGACCACCGGTTCACGCGCACGCGCGCGTGAATCGGTGAATAGCTTGCTATACCCCTAAGAAAAAGAGGCGAAAATGGACAGATATACGAAAATTATTTTAACGATCATCGCTATCTCTGTTTCACTGATTGCGGTCAAAATGTACTTTCCCCAAATAAACAGTAAAGCTGCTCCGACATATAAAGATTTCCTTGATATCAGGCACATGTCCGGTGATGAAAGAAAGGAAGCCTTTACCGACCTATTAAATCGACTCCCGTTAGTCAGAGTGCACAGTGGCGACATAGAAGTAACAGGAACCGTCCAAATTGATTAGCAAATCTGCATCCAACAAAAGGACACCCTAAAATGACACCAGAAGAAGAAAAAGAAGAACAAGAAGGCTTTCTCCATGGCTTCCACAAAATACCTGACGGCAATACACTTTCTAACATGCTAGATATTGAACTTGCATCATGGCAAGCTAATTCAAACAACGAAATAGTCAGAGCCATTGTCGCGGAAAAAGAATGGCAAAGAAGAGCGCGACTTGAACAGGATCAATTCACAAAAGCAAATATGGAACGACAAAATGAAATAAATACAAGTCTTGTAGAAAAACAAGTCAAATGGATCAAGTTTTCAGCAATTCTAACCGCAGTAGCAACCTTAGCAGCGGGGATAGCGGGTTCTCTTGTAACATATATGCTAACAACAGAATCACAGAAGCAAACGAAAGCAACTGCAACGCAACAAATAAATCAACCCCATATTGAAACATCGACTTCGGCATCTCATCCCGGAAAAAAACCCGATAAAGTTCCATTATCTCCCCCCAAGTAGGGGATACGCAGTTAAGCCGGAAATGCCGGAAATGGCATAACCAGGCTATTGGACGCGGACGCATAAACCCGCGCCGGTCAAAAGCGCACCCCGTTACTCGTAACAAAGAAAGATCATTGCAAAGACCACGAACAAAAGATGACGAAGAAGCTCATGAGGGGGATTATGAACGAATTTCCACTTGCTTTTTTCAGGCAAACATCTGAAAGCGAATTTGAACCCAGCATTGCCACAGTTGGCCCCTGGTCCCCGGATTTTCAACATGGAGGACCGCCATCGGCACTGATGACCCATGTCTTGCGCACGTACCCGTCATCCGTGAATTTTGTAATCACAAGAGTCACCATCGAATTATTGAGTGCGGTTCCGGTAAAACCATGCGTAATAAAAGTAGAAGTTGTTCGGGGTGGTAGAAGGATAGAGCTTCTCCGCGGAGAATACTTGTCAGAAGGTAAGACATACATGATTGCCCATGCGTGGCGCATTGTTTCTGAAGTCGGTGTTACCGGTGCGGTGGCCGATGCATATGAAATCCCATTGCTTCCGGAGCCTCAACCCCAGAAATTCTTCCCCGGTTCAGGCAGTTTTCCCTATGGGGAGGCTTTGGAGTGGAGGTTTGTCAGGGGCGGATTTGATGCCTTAGGCCCGGCAACGGTTTGGACCAGACCACGAATACCATTAATAGAGGATCAGGAAATAAACGGACTGGAAGCACTTGTGCTGATGATCGATTCCGCTAACGGGATTAGTGCTGAACTCGAATTCAGCAAATGGTCGTTTGTCCCGGTAGATTTGACTGTCGGAATCTATCGGCAGCCCGAAGGGCCGTGGGTTGGCATGGATGCCCGTACCGTTATCGGGAATGACGGCATTGGCCAAACGACAACTATCGCCTTTGATGCTAAAGGCAAAGTCGGTCATAGTGTCCATACTCTATTCATAAGGCCCAGATAATCATTGCCGTTGCCCGGCATTGCTTTAAATAAAATGATCGAAAGGATTGTCTGCGTGAACAGTAACGAATCAACAAGCTACCGTTTTTTCATCCCCAACTTCTAGCGTTTCCCGGATTGCCGGGTAGATTGTTTCAACGGCGCTATTTAATCAGTTGACTGTGTATAGTTCTTTGATGATACTAACAAATAGACACTATTTTGGTGTTATTCCAATTCCATATCAAAGCCCTATCTTCGTTGGCTCGTCGTTCGACTGCTCAACGTACTGAAATGTACGCCTCGCAGTCTCACTCATCGCCGCCTTGATATCATCTTTGATCTGGAATCGGATTTAAACCAACGGAACATGCCAAAGGAACGAAAATTATGATGACAAGCGATACTGCGGCAACCGGAAGTGAAGTGCTGTCTCCCCATGACACCAGATACCTGTTCGTCCTCCCCTTTTCGACTGACCCGGTGCTGGCTCGGCGTTTTCTTGCGCGGGACAGTCAGATGGTCGGCAATATACGCTTTGGCAAGCTACTGGAGACGCTGGACAAGGTGGCCGAGAACACAGCTTTGGCTTACGTCCACCGTTTTTACCCCACAGCCAGGGTGGTTACCGCTGCCGTCGACAATGTTGTCCTGAGAAACCCGGCCGATACGAGACACGACCTGGTGTTTTCGGCCCAGATCAACCATGTCGGCAAGTCTTCGATGGAGGTCGGCATCCGGATTGAGTGCCTGGGGGCCGGATCGAGTCATCTGGCGACGTGCTATTTCACCATGGTGGCGCGTTCGACGGATTGCGGCGCGGCCAAAAGCCTGACACTGCCGCCTCTGCAGTATCTGGAGGAGGTGGATGTGCGGAGGTATCAGAAGGCCGAGCAGCGACGCCAAGCTTACCGGGAAGGGCTGGCAAAGGCGGAGGAAATGCCGTCGCTGGACGAATACCTGTTCCTTAAAAAACTACACAAAAAGCAGGAGTTGGAAGGGTTCAGCGGGCTGCGCGCCGGCGATCTGGTCCTGGAGTCAACCTGCAGGGCATATCCCGAACAGGAGAATGTTCCCACGACCATCTTCGGTGGGTATCTCATCAGGAAAGCCTATGAACTGGCCGCCCTGGCAGCGGAACTGGTCGCCCCGAACAGGCCTGTGCCGTGCCAGGTCAACCGCATCAACTTCAATCAGCCGGTACTGCTGGGCGATCAACTTAAATTCACCGCGCGTGTTGTCTATACGGGCCGGACTACCATCACTGTGCAGTCAGACATTGAACGCTTCAGCCGAACCGCCGGCGACAAGGCGCTCTCCAATTCCTGCCTGTTCACCTTCAAAAACGTGGATGCCGACATGAATCCGCAGCCGGTGCCGTTCATCTATCCGGTCACCTATGCCGAGGATGCACGCTTTCTGAATGCCTATCGCCAGAAAGTGGATTGAGGTTTACGTAAGTCGCTGGTCATTATTCCGTTCTTCCGGTGAGGCGTGCCAATAACGCCTCCCCGGAATCCCACTGATTACAAACCGCTTCTAAAACCGCAAACCTCAAATCTGCCGATCAGTCCCCCAACGCACTATTCCTTGCCCCACATCACAATCACTCGATTGATCCTGATATTGCACACCGTTTGTTTTTCCGTGATGTTGTCTTGTTGCGGCATAAAACAGTAGGACCGGCTTTGGACAGTCAGGCTGGCTTGCGCACGATAATAAAAATTCCAATCACATATAAAGTTGTTTTATTTATGCTTGACATGCACGTAAACGAAATATAAAGTATGATCATTGTCTTAGGGATTGCAGCCTGCCTCATTCATAACTATCGGTAATAAAAGCAAAACGCAGGGTTAGCTGCTTTATGGGTGTTTATCACGATGTGTAAAAAGGGGTTTAAATCCGCATATAACGTAAGTTGTAAGCCGGTGCAAAAAATATCCGGATTGCTCTTCCAGCATAAAGATCGCAAACAGCTGAATCTAATCGCAAAGAAACCGGCAAATTGACAGCAGGGCGGCACTATCTAAAGTTGAGGTTTTAACTACAAAAGGAGGGAATGGTTATGGAAGCAAAAACGTATAACTGGAGCGAGGTGGCCCAAAATCCGAAGTATCTGGAGTTGAAGCGCAAGAAGAGGGTTTTTTTGTTCGGCTGGTGGATAGCGGCATCGGTGTACTATTTCTCATTGCCGCTTCTTTCCGGCTACTTTCCGGCTCTGTTTAAAATCAAGCTGATCGGGGCCATCAATTTTGGTTATCTGTTCATCCTGTCCCAGTTCCTGGTGGCGATCTTTGTAGCGATTTATTACACAAAGGTTGCCAATAGAGATTTTGACCGTATGACTGACGAACTACTAAAAGAAATCCAATAGGAGGAGAACATGTTTAACAACATCCTGTCAGCGCTGATGCTTACACTTCTCCTGACCACGGTCGGGTTTACCGCGGAGCCGTCCAAACCGGCATCGCAGCCAAACGCAGATGTTTCGTTATCCGCGCCTGCCCAGAGCCAGGTTGCAGCTGTGGCTACTCCGGCGCCTGCCGCGTCCAGCCAGGCGCCTGTTTCGGGCGTACCGACCAAGGTCAAGCCCAACCGCACCATAACCATCAGCATGTTTGGGGTGATCATCGGAATTACACTTTGTGTCGTCATTTGGGCGTCCCGACAGACCAAGTCTGCAGCTGATTTCTACACCGCCGGCGGCGGCATTACCGGTCTGCAGAACGGCTGGGCCATTGCCGGTGACTATATGTCGGCGGCCTCTTTCCTGGGCATGTCAGGCCTGATTTCACTGTACGGCATTGACGGTTTCATGTATGCGGTCGGTCCCATGTTTTCCTTTATCGCCATCCTGCTGGTGATTGCCGAGCCCTGCCGCAATGCCGGTAAATTCACGCTGGGCGATATCCTTTCCTTTCGCACCGCTCCCAAGCCGGTGCGCGCCGTGGCGGCCATCTCAACCGTTACCGTGTCGCTGTTCTATCTGATTGCACAGATGGTCGGCGCTGGCAAGCTGATGCAGGTTCTGCTGGATATTCCCTACCGTGTCTCCGTAATCGGCGTCGGCATTCTGATGGTCGGTTACGTCGTCTTCGGCGGCATGAAGGCCACCACCTGGGTACAGATCATCAAGGCCGGGCTGTTGATGACCGGCACCGTCCTGCTGGCGTTTCTGGTTCTGGCAAAGACCGGCTTCAACCCGATCGGTTTCTTCACCGATATCACAGGCAACCAGCTGATACAGGATCATGTCCGGATGAATGTTCTCAAGGATGCCCTGCCCAAGGCAGGTTTCGACTATGGCCAGCGTTTCATGGAGCCGGGCCTGTTTCTGAAGAATCCGCTCGACCAGGTCTCGCTCGGCATCGCCTGGGCGCTGGGCGCTGCCGGCCTGCCGCACATCCTGATGCGCTTTTTTACCGTGCCCAGCGCCAAGGAAGCCCGCAAATCCATAGTTATCGCCCTGTTCATCAACAGCAGCTTCTTCTTCCTGATCAATATCATCGGCTTTGGCGCCGCGCTCTACCTGTCGCCCCAGTTGATCAGCTCTGTTGACAAGGGCGGCAACATGGCTACCCTGCTGCTGGCCCAGTTGCTGGGCGGCGGTGCCGGATCGCTGGGTGGCGACATGTTCCTGGCCTTTATCTGCGCGGTGGCTTTTGCCACGATTCTGGCGGTCGTCTCCGGTCTGGTGCTGGCAGCATCGGCTGCCATTGCCCACGACGTGTATGTGAATATCGTCATGGACGGCAAAGCCGATCAGCAGACACAGGTCAAGGTGGCCCGGATTACCTCGCTGTTTGTCGGTATCAGCGCCATTTTGATGGGCCTGGCGGCCGAGAAGGAAAACGTGGTAGCGCTGGTTGCCCTGGCGTTTGCCGTGGCGGCATCGGGCAACTTCCCGGCGGTCATGCTGTCGCTGTTCTGGAAGCGTTTCAATACGGCCGGTGTCATTTCCGCCCTGCTGGTGGGGACGATTTCCGCCCTGACGCTGGTTGTTATTTCCCCGGTGATGACCTATCCGCAGAAGATCGCCGATGATGCCAAAAAAATCGTTACCACCCTTGAGAAGAAACAGGCTGAAGGAGTGATCCTGGCAGATAAGGATCTGAAGCAGCTGGACAAGTCCCGCAAGGACTTCGAGAAAAACAACGGCGGCACTTCCATGGTCGGCCTCAAGGCCGCCATCTTCCCGCTCAAGAATCCCGGCATCGTTTCCGTGCCGCTGGGGCTGCTTGCGGCCATCCTGGGAACACTGATGTTCCGCGACCGCCGGGCCGAAGAGATGTTCGACGAGATCGAAGTGCGGCAGATTACCGGTCTGGGGATTTCCAAAGCCAGCGATCATTAGAGAATGGTAAGTTGAAAAAACAAAAGATCCGGCATGGTGTATAACCCGCCGGATCTTTTGTTTATGCTGGGTGTGTTTCTAACTGCCGCAAGGCGGTAAATAAAAAAGCCGGTGAACAAACGTATGATCACGCTAAGAGAATAATGCCTGGTCAAAACTTGTACGATGCGCTTACAAAAGCTGAAATTCCCTCACGCGGGAAATTGCCGGGGACTTTGGGGCCTGTCCCGAGAAGATTTACCGCCCCTCCAGAGGTATCCGGGTCTTTATAGCGCCGGTCAAACAGGTTACGAACAGTGGCCTGAATTTCCAGTGTCCTGTAGAAGTTTTTCAGTGTCACGGCCAGATCGACGGTGGTGTAGTCGGGTGCCTCCGGACGGCTGTCGCCCTTGTCGTGCGGGCGCGGTCCGGTCCAGAGCAGGTCAGTGTGCAGGTTGACGTATTTTATCGGAGCATAGTTGATGCTGGCACCGGCCCGGTGCGACGGTACATACGGCAGACGCCGGCCACTATTGGCGTCCCGCGGGTCTTGATAGGCGTAATTCAACTTCCAGTACAGGTCAGACCCGTAAGCGCCGTTCAGCCCCAGTTCAATTCCTTGGGTTTCGGAGCTGCCAACATTGGCGTTGACCGCTGGTGTGGTTGTGGTATTCCAGCCGATCAAGTCGTCGATCGAGCTGTAAAAATAGTTCAGGTTTGCTGCAAAGAAGCGGTTCAGGCGCCAGCCCAGCCCGGCCTCATAGGTCCGGATTTTTTCCGGTTTGAGTCCTGAATTGCCAATCACCACCGGGTTGTTGATATTGTAGAGTTCCTGGAAGTTGGGTGCCCGGAATGCCTGCCCGTATAGCAGTTTCAGATCCGCGTTATCCAGGAAGCTCCAGACCAGGCCGATCCTGGGGTTGACGGTGTCGCCGAAGTCACTGTAATGGTCATAACGTACACCGGCGGTCAGATTGATGTCGTAGGGCAGCTGCCACTCGTCCTGCAGGTAGAGCGCCCAAATTTCGCGGGTAACAACCTTGTTCCAGTTGTCGACTTCTTGTATGGGACCTATGTCGGTTAAAGTCGCGTTGTAGTTAGCCAGCAGCTTGACGTCATACTGGCGCAAATCTTCGTAGGAGACTCCTGCTATGAGATGATTTCCCTTGAAGGCATCCCAATCAATTTGAAATTCACCGCCAATGGTCCGGTCTTTGACAAACGGTCTGGCGATCACGCCTTCCGGGAAAGTACCGAGAAAACCGGAAGGGAAAAGCTTGACATACGGGTCCTGTTCGTAATGATCGTAATACAGCTTCAGGTTCGCGGAGAGTCCTTCCCCCAGGTGGAGATTATAGGCCGCCTCACCCCAGTAACTTTCAATACTGTCTTTGCTCGAATCGTCGGAAAGGGCGGACGAGAGACCTATGAAAAGGTTCTTTTTTCTGGTGATAAACTGGCCCCGGAAGGAGAAATTGCCATAGCCGATCTTAAGGAATGCATCTGTCTGCCGAAATTTAAGGTCTGGGGAACCGGGCGCCACGGAAAAGGGTGTGCCGGTCAAGGTGTCGGCCTCGACTATCAATTTTGGGCCGTTGGTCTGGTAATGGTCCAGGCTGCCGGAAACGGTAAGCTTGTCGCCGATGGCTTTTCCACCAACCAGGTTCCCTTTGAAGGTATCAGACGTGCCTCCTCCTGTTTTTAACTCCACGCCATCGATCTCTTCCGCGTTGCGAGTGATGATGTTGATTGTGGCCACAAAAGCGCTGTTGCCATAGAGCGCCGAACCGGGACCCCGCACCACCTCCACCTGCCTGATATTCTCCACGGGTAGCATATCATCGACATTATACAAGGCACTGCCGGTAAAGTTTTTGTTAAGTGAATGACCGTCGATCATGACCAGGATCTTTTCAACGGTCGCCGTCCTGATTCCACGCACCTCGACCATGTTGACGCCGAACTCGTTGGTGGATATGCCGACACCTGGCACCATCTTCAGCACGTCCAGCAGGTTGCGTGCTCCCATGTTTTTAATCTCGTCCGCAGTGATGATGGTAGCCGTGGCAGGGGCCTTGCGTAGCGAGGTGGGACGTTTGGTGGCGGTAACCAGATCTTGTTCTTCAAAAAACAGGCCGAGTTCCTTTTCGGTCTGGCTAACCTGGGCCGCAACCGTACCGGGAGGGGAGGCTGGCTCTTGCGCCCCCCGTGCCGAAGCGTTCACACCCAGACACAAGACACACGACAGCGCGGCGATCGATGTTTTCTGTTTCATGACCTTACCCTCCAGTAGATACTGTTTTTATCGCCATGATAATTAAAGAAGTAGACCATCAATTTCAAGTGTATAGTTTTTCCAGCGATGAGGTGCGCGAATGAATCGGTGGAACCTCTTCCGGGTTGATAATGACATCCAGCACGGTCGGAACCCTGGCTGCAATAATCTCATCCATCATCTCCCGGTTGATCTCGCCCGGTTTTGTAATCCTGATTCCCCTTGCTCCCAGTCCCTCGGCCACCTTTGCAAAATCAACCGTTTTGAAATGCGACTTCATGCCGCCCTCGGGATTGTGCATCAGCTTTCTGCCGTGGTACACCATCCCGAGCATGGAGTTGTTCATAATCACCCATATGACCGGAATATTGTATTCAACCGCCGTGGCCACCTCCATGCCGTTCATCAGGAAAGAGCCATCCCCGACCAGCGCGACCACAGGCCTGTCGCCGGCCGCCAGTTTTCCACCGACAGACGCCGCCGTTGCAAAGCCCATTGAGGCAAATCCGAGCCCGATATAAAACGAATAGGGAACCGTAACCGGAATATAGCGGATCGACCATGCCAGACTGTTGCCGTTGTCCGCAAAATAGATGGTGTCCTTTGGCAGGCTGTCAACCAGGTCCATCATTAGCCGCTGCGGACTATACGGCATTCCGTCCATTTTTTTATGTTTCACCGTCAATTTTTTTTTGATTGAGGCAACTTCCTGGCTCCTGCTCTCTCCAACGCTTGTACCGTTGTTTATCTGTCTGCGCAGTTCATAAATCAGCTCGCGCATAACATGCTTGGAATCGCCAGGAATGCCGACGTCGACAAAAAAGTTTTTCCCGATCTCGTCGCAATCAATATCAATCTGTATCAGAGCCTCTTTAGGCAGCAGTCGCTTGTCCCAGCCTGATGTCATCCATTCGTTGAAGCTGGTCCCAACCCCCAGCATTACATCCACATCATTCTTGATTATGTACTCATGGGCAGCCGCAGCCCCGGCAAACCCTAAAACCCCCAACGACAAAGGGTGGGACTCATCCAGAATACCCTTGGCCTTGGGCGAGGTGGCGACCGGAATATCCATTAATTCGGCAAGTTCCCGCAACTCGACATCAGCCCTGGAAAGCACCGTGCCCCATCCTGCGACGATCACCGGTTTTTTGGCTTTGAGCAGCAGTTGAGCCGCCGACTTTACCCCTTCCCTGTCAAAACCTGCAATCGAGGTAATGCTGCACTTCTCCTGCGCTTCGGTGACCTTCCTCTTCATGATATCGGAAGGGAGATTCAGGTGAACAGGCCCCTTTCTTCCGCCCAAGGCAAGCCGTCTCGCCTTGGCAACCATCTCACCCGCCTTAGCCTCATTAATGACAATATCACTGTATTTGGTAACCTGCCTGAACATGCTGACTATGCCAAACGTATGGGTCGTGCACTCCTGAACAGCGCCTTTGCCGAATACGGATGTTGCAATCTGGCCGGTAAGGGCTATCACTGGAATCGAATCCGCATAGGACGACGCTAGTCCGGTAATCATGTTTGTCGCGCCTGGTCCGGAGGTGGCGCAGCAGACACCGAGGTTTCCGCTGACCCTGGCGTATCCGTCCGCCATGAATGCCGCGCCTTCCTCGTGCTTGGCCACGATCACTTTGATTGCGCTATCGTGCAGCGCGCAGTTGAGCGGCTCGATGGCTCCGCCCGGGACACCGAAGACATACTCCACACCATGTTTTTCCAAAGACTTGACTATTACCTCCGCAGCCGTCATACCATCCTCCCTCATGATTGAATTGAGTACATGGAATACCAACGAAACGAGCCTTCAAAACGACATTTATGTAATTTACAAATTAAAAAAGGTGTGGCATCATCCGCGCTCATTAAATAGCAAGCATAAATCACTTACTCAACTGTTTTTTCAAAAAATTTATTTTTTTGCTTCGTGGGCCATTTTAATGATTCAAAATAAATTCCGTCAATTCGGGGTGGTGCACATCAGGGGTACATTCAATGACAACAAGCGCAAAGCCAAAAGAAATGATCCGCACACGAATCTGGCTGGAAGAGCCGGAGCCGGACAACGCTTTCGCCACAAAAGCGGCCTATTGCCACGGTTATGACGTTTACGGAGAAATGCTCGGTCAGATAGGCTGGGTGGAAATGCTTTACCTGCTCTTTCGGGGTGAAATGCCGACAAAACGGCAAGCTGATCTGCTGGAGGCACTGGCGGTTGCGCTGGCCAATCCCGGTTCGCGCGATCCTTCGGTGCATGCCGCCATGTGCGGCGGCGTTGGCGGGTCAACTTCCGCATCCTGTCTGATTGCCGCCCTGGCGGTTGGCGCCGGGCAACTTTCCGGAGGGCGCGAGATATTGCTGGCGATGCAGAACTGGAATAGTTGCGGTACGGATATTGATGTGTGGCAACGGCATCTGGGCTTGCCAGCCGATACAACCGTTTCCATCTGGCCGACAACGGAACACCCGCCAGGGTTTGACCCCCATGGCATCAGCACAACCACGCCGGTTACACAAACATTGACCCGGCTAGCACACATGAGTACAGCAGCGTTTTTGCCCTGGCTGAGCATGAACCTGCAACTCTTGGAAGCTGCGGCAAACCATCCGCTGTCATTAAGCGGCGTGGCGGCGGCGACTTTTGCCGATCTTGGATTCACTCCGGAACAGGGGGAAATGCTTTACCTGCTGCTGCGCTTGCCTGGCGCCGCCGCTCACGCATTGGAGCAAAAAGTGTATGGCCATAAAAAATTTCCGTTTTTCAGATTGGAACTGGACAACAATCCGGTCGAGGAGGGCAAATGAACGGGCCAGAACTCTTGCATAAACACGCCGACCACCTGAAGAGCCGCATGGGTGGCTGCTTTCTGGGTGACCGCGTGATTTCCCGCGGCTACAATCTCCACACGGAACTGAACACGATGGACTGGATGGAGTATTATGCCTTTACCATAACCGGGCGCCGCTTCACTCCCCAGCAGCTTCGCATCATGAATGCCCTGTGGCTTTTCACCAGCTACCCGGATGCCCGTATCTGGAATCTTCGTATCGCGGCGCTGGCAGGAAGCACACGCAGTACCGGCAACCTGGGAATGTCCGCCTCCCTTGCGGTGTCGGAAGCGGCCATCTATGGACGTGGCATAGACATCCGGGCCATAGATTTCCTGCAGCGCACCCTGAAGGAAATGGAGCATGGTGCAGATCTTGCCGATTGTGTGCAGCAGGAGCTGGAAAAAAATCGAGGTATCGCCGGATTCGGACGTCCGCTGTCATCGGCTGACGAAAGAATTGCTCCAACCATGGCCCTGGCCAGTGAAGTGGGCTTTGACCAGGGTTCACATGTGAAGCTGGCATTTGCAATTGAAAACCATCTACAGGCTGGTCGCTGGCGTTTCAGAATTAATGCTGGCGGGCTATTTGCCGCGTTAGGGGCAGACCTGGGTTTGACACCTCAGGAATACTACCTCTTCATGTTTCCGGCGTTTCTTGGCGGAACGCCGCCCTGCTACATCGAAAGTGCGGAGAACCCGGAAGGGGCGCTTTTCCCCCTGTCGTGTGATCATATTAAGTATGAAGGACCGCCGAAGCGATCCTGGAAAAACTCTGCGCCGCAGAAGTGAGCACGATCTGGCAACTATCCGCCGGAAATGCCGCCGGCATTGTCCCGGCGGTTATCCCTTCGTCAACACCTCGCGAATGGTTTTGTTCAGGCTGCTCGCGGCATACGGTTTCATGACGTAACCTCGTATCCCATGTTCTTTGGCCTGTTTCTCATCGATCAATTCACTGAATCCGGTACAGAGGATAATCGGAAGATCCGGACTGATGGCCAGCATCACTCTGGCCAGATCCTGGCCGGTCAGGCCTGGCATGGTCATATCGGTAATCACTAGGTCGAATGCCTGTGGGACGGACTGGAAGAGTCTCAGTGCTTCAATGCCGTCCAATGCGACGGTGACGGTGTAACCGAGCGAGCCGAGCAATTCCTGTCCCAGTTCCGCCAGCATTTTTTCGTCTTCCACAAAGAGTATCCGCTCCGTTCCTCCGCCTGATCGTTCCTCCGAGCTGACCTGGCTGGTATCGATCCCCCTGACTTTCGGCAGAAAGATATGAAAGGTGGTTCCCTGTCCCGGTTCGCTGTAGACACTGATTGCCCCGCCCAGGCTCTTGATGATGCCCTGTACGACCGCCAGCCCCATTCCGGTGCCCTCGCCGACTTTCTTGGTCGTGAAGTAGGGGTCGAAAATCCGTTCACTAACGCTTTTTTCCATGCCGTGCCCTGTATCGCCCACCGTCAATCGCACGTATGGCCCCGGTTTGAGAAGCGGGTAAAGTGCAATCAGCGTCGCATCTGTTTCGATAGATGACAGGGAGATACTCAAAACTCCGCCCCGGCTACGCATTGCATGGGCCGCGTTGGTTCCCAGGTTCATCAGGATCTGGTGGATCTGGATCGGGTCAGCCAGGATAATCTCATCCTTTGATTCGTCGGAGATGTGCGTGTGGATCCCGATGGTAGTCGGCATCGTGGAACGCAGCAGACTGAGGACTTCTTCAATTACCGGCGCCACCTGTACCGGTCTCAATTCCTGATCGCTCTGGCGGCTGAAGGTCAGAATCTTTTTTACCAGATCCTTGGCTCGCAGGCTGGCTTCCTGCACCCGCTCCAAATTCCGTGCCGCCACATTGTCCTGTGGCAGTTTCAACTGCGCCAGTTCGGTATATCCGATGATTGCCGTCAGAATATTGTTGAAATCGTGGGCGATACCGCCGGCCATCGTGCCGATGGCTTCCATCTTCTGGGCATGGCGCAGTTCCCGTTCCAGCTTAAGTTCATGGGTGACATCCCGTTGGATGATAACATAGTTGATGATGGCGCCTTTCGCATCCCGAACCGCCGAGGCGGTTGTTTCCGCCTCGAAGAGCGAACCGTCCTTTTTTCTGGTGGCGAGGCGCCCCGACCAGGTATTGTCCAGGTTGATTGTCTCGCGAATTTGATCGTAATGCTCGGGGACGTATTGATTGCCTCTGAGAATCGTGCAGGGTTGTCCAATGACCTCGTCCCTGGTATAGCCGCTCATCTGCTCGAAGGCAGGATTGACATAGGTGAAGAGCCACTGCGCGTCGGCCACGAAGATGGCTTCAGCGGCTTGTTCGATGGCCCGGGCCAGGCGCACTCGCTCTTCTTCGCCACGTTTGCGTTCGATGATCTCATCGTGTAGTGCGTCAATGGTCCGTGCCAGTTCGGCGGTCCGCTCTTCAACCCGGATCTCCAGAGAATCCTTTGCCTCCTGCAGGTGGCAGGTTAGTTCTCTGATACGCAGGTGCACACCGACGCGGGCCAGCACCTCTTCGCGCTGGAACGGCTTGGTGATGTAGTCCACGGCTCCGGCTTCAAAACCCTTTACCTTTTGTTCGGTTTCCGCCAGGGCGGTCATGAAGATCACCGGAATATCCCTGGTACACTCCCGGATCTTCAGCTCGCGGCAGGTTTCAAAGCCGTTCAATCCCGGCATCATGATGTCGAGCAGGATCAGATCGGGACGGGCGTATTCGGCCCTGGAAATACCGTTTTCACCATCTTCGGCAACAAGAACCGTATAATCGCACTCGGCAAGATAATCGGTGACGATGTCCATATTGTTCGGGTCGTCATCGATGACCAGGATAATGGGGGGGGACGTACATGTGCTCATCATATTTCCCTCATATGTTCATTCAAAAACGACAGAATGTCTTTCGTCCGGTATGAACCGGCCAGTTCGCGCAGCTTCCCGGCAAACTGGCCGTATCGCGGTTCGCTCTCTTCCAGTTGAATAGCCCAGGCTTGAATCTTGCGTACGTCTCCCCGTAAGGACAGTTCGTGGACCGCTTTGAGTTTAGCACCCGACGGTATCTCAAAGCTGGCAACAGAATCGTCCGCCCCGGGGGATGGGATAGATGCGGGGAGTTTGGAGGGCGCCCTGTTCCAGGTGATTTCAAGTAGTTCTCCGATCCGGTCCAGCAGCGGATCGATCCGGATCGGCTTTGCCACAAAGGCGTTGCAGGCTGCCGCGAAGGCTGCCTTGTTGGCCGAATCGGTGACCGTGGCCGAGGCACCGATAATCTTCATCGCCGCCGCCTCTGGCATCTTCCGCATCTCCCGGGCGCACTCCAGCCCATCCATTTCCGGCATGACCAGATCCAGAATCACCAGGTCCGGGAGCTGCTTTGCCGCCAGCAGCAGGGCTGTCCGCCCGTTCTCGGCCGTTGAAACCGTGAAGCCGAGCGGGTCCAGCAGCGAAACCAGCATGGCGGTGTTGTTGATGTTGTCGTCCACCACCAGGATGCTCCTGCGCCGCCCTTGATAGCCGATGATGCCCAGCTGTTGCTTTTCATGGGTGATTTCCATCTCCAATGCCTGGGCCAACGGCAGTTCCACCCTGAAGGTGCTTCCGCAGTTGACGGTGCTTTCTATTTCGATCGTGCCATGCATCAGAATCAACAGCTGTCGAGTGATGTTCAGCCCCAGGCCGGTGCCTTCCCGGACCTGGCGGTGGGTGGCAAGTTGTGTGAACGGTTCAAAAACAGCTTCCAGTTTGTCCGGCGAAATGCCGATGCCGGTATCGATTATCTCGCAGCGCAAGACCCCGCCGCCCGAATGGTCGTAGTCCACCCGCAGGGTTATCCTCCCCCTGTGGGTGTACTTGACCGCGTTACTTAACAGGTTCAGCAGGATCTGTCGCAGCTTGCGTTCATCCCCCTGCGCATAGTGGGGCAGGTGCGGAGTTATCTCATAGTGGAAACGGAGTTCCTTCTCCTCAGCTTGCAGTCTGGTGAGGTTGTAAACCTGCATCAGTAGCGCCGGCAGGTCGAAGGGTGCTTCAATGATTTCCATCTTGCGCGCCTCGATTTTACTCACATCCAGAATGTCGTTGATCAGCATCAGCAGGTGCTCACCGCTGTTTCGCATGATTTCCAGCTGATGTTGCTGGGTCTCGCTCATGTTCTCCTGGCGTTTGAGGATCTGGGCATAACCCAGGATGGCGTTCAGCGGTGTGCGCAGTTCATGACTCATGCTGGAGAGGAAGTCGCTCTTGGCCCGGTTGGCCGATTCCGCCTGTTCCTTGGCTATAGACAGCTGGGACGTCCTCTCGTCGACCAGTTCTTCAAGCTTGTCGCGATGTCGTATCAGTTCCGTTTCGGCGGCCTCGCGGGCCTCGATCTGCATTTCCAATTCCTGAATATTGTCCTGGAGCTGCTCCTGGGTCTGTTCGAGCTCCATCACGTTTTCCTGGAGTTCCTCTTCCCGCTCCCTGATTGCATAGCTCATGCGGTTGAATTCGGTCGACAGGAGGCCTATTTCGCTTTTGGGTAATGTCACGTTTACCTCTGGATATTCACCTCCACGCACCTCCTTTGCCGCGTTGATCAGCGAGTAGAGGGGGCGGGTCGCCAGCGTGACCAGCAGATAAAGCAATCCGATACTGGCGGTCGAGAAAAGTATGGCCAGCGTGCTGCCGCGCAAGATGATCCGGCGCTCGGAGCGGCTCATAACCTCTTTGGAGAGGCCGATGCGCACCCAGCCGACCTGTTCCTTTGCCGATGGCGCGGAAGCGGTGCCGTCCAGCAGGAATAACCCTTCGGATGCCTTGACGGTGACCACAGGAACAATAAATTCAAATACATCGTCGCGCTCTGAAAAAGTGATTGGATGGTTGGCCGCTGTGGTCAGTTTCTCTCGGAGCGAATATTTCTGGCCTGCATGGAACAGGATTTCGGAGTGACTGTTAATAAGTGAGACGAAGGCCACCTCCTTGATTTCCATCAGGGGTTGGGTCGAGTTCTTCATTTGTTCGGGATTTTCGGAGAGCAGCGGCAGCTCGGCGTTCTTTGCGGTGATGCTGGCAATGGTCTCGCCTCTTTTGATGATTTCGTTGCGGAGGATTTTCCTTTCGGTGGAGATCGACTCCATCGTATAGACCGCGGAAATTATGATAATCATCGGCAACAGGAACAGTATCGCCTGCCATCTGAATGTCAAAGGGAGCAGCGCCGTCAGGCGGTCGGTCAGCCGGCTGCATTGCTGCTGAGTCATGTTTTGTTCACTTTTCGGGGCGTTGTCTGTCATATCCGGTGCCGTTTCTGTCATACCATCCTTGATGCAACTTGGTATCAGTATATTTTTCTGGCCTTTCTGGCCATTTCTTCAGGTATCTCTATTCCCATTTTTTGCGCGGTGTTGCTGTTGATAAAGAGATGGTATTTGCGCGGCGCGGAAGCTGGCAGCTCTTCTGCACTTTCTCCGTTCAGGATTGACTGTACTTTTTCGGCAATCTGGCGGCTGACCGTCTTATGGTCGAAAACCAACGCAAAAAGTGCCCCCTGCCTGACATGCGTTTCCGAGATGCCGAGCAGTGGTACGCGCATTTTGAATGAGTACAGCAGTACGTTCGACATGGTCTGGGAGGTCAGCAGGTTGGCGTCCGGCAACAATAATAATGCCCTGGCGTTGCCCAGCCGGTTGATGGTGCTGACCAGATCGGCCGAGCTGTTGACGCTATGGACGGACACCTGGGGCGAGTCTCTGTCCTGCAGGGCCTTGATCATGTTAGAACTGCC
The DNA here is from genome assembly GCA_964458105.1 of uncultured Geobacter sp. Classification (GTDB taxonomy): domain Bacteria; phylum Desulfobacterota; class Desulfuromonadia; order Geobacterales; family Pseudopelobacteraceae; genus JACRCG01. The sequence goes on along the minus strand of CAYWJJ010000009.1, from coordinate 23,003 downwards.
AATGACGGATATTTTACCAAGGGCTGGCAGGTAACGGCGGAGGGTTGCGGTATATTCGCTGACGGGAGGCGACATGTAGACCCCGGTGAGGTTCGCCCTGCCGCTGTTGGGCGGGGTGACAACCAGTCCGTAAACCACGCTTACGAAGGGTGGCAGATGTAGTGCTTCGCCGAGTGCATCCATGCCCAGTGCTACGACGACCTGGGCCTCTTCCCGTTCGACTATTGCGCCGAGTTTGCCTTTTACTTCGGCGGTTGTATACTCTTTGCTCTGTGATCGAAGGGAAGCTTGGATCTCGGATGCCACATCGGCGACCATGACATGCCGGGTGTCGCCAATGATGAGAACCTTTGCGGCTGAGGCGGGAGAAGTTAAAGACAGTAAAAAGAAAAGCAGCAGTAATATGATACGTTGAGTAGTGTGATGGCGGGGTATGAATTTTCGATATGCCAGATATTTTCTCAAAATAGAATTCCTGGTATCTCGCATTGAATGCGGGTTTAATCAGGCAATATCAAGCCGGGCTGATGTGGCTTTGCAGTGAATTGATCCTGTTGGCTTGCAAACTCGCGTATTATAACTAATCTAATTAAAAAAGCAAGTAGGAACAGTTATATCTTACCGTAATTCTGGGGGAATGACGTTAAAGGCTGTTGGTGTGCATTGAGCACTGGGTGTGTGTCGTGGAACTATTGGACTACTAACAGTATTTGAAGTGAGCTGGTGTTACCTTTCTGCCGAGCCGCAGGGCACTGGCAAAATGCCGAGAATAAACAGATGGATATGAATATGCGTATTGTGGCGGGCTGATCATGGTCTGTAATCGTAAAATATTGGACTTCGGCATATAGAAAATTGTTTTATTGGCGCTTGACATGCACGTAAACGACATGCTATGTTTTGGCACGGAGTAAAGCGTAAATCTCGATTTATAAATTGCAGTCAAGGGGGGATTCTTATGTCAAGTGCCGAACGAGCAGGTGATGAGGGGGTCAGTCTTCTTTACGATCTGAGCAAGGAAGAACTTGTGCGGATCATCGTCGATGATGCCAAAAACTGGCTGGCCCACGACGGGGTCTGGTTCCAGGCGGTGGAAAAGCGCTACGGCATGGATGTGGCTGTGGATATCGATACGGATGCCTGGCGTTATTTTACGGTCATCGAGGCCAAGCGGATCATGGAACGGCTGGGAATCAAGCCGGGTGGCGGTATCGCCGCATTGGTCGAGTGCCTCAAGCACCGCTTCTATGCCCGCCTGAACCTGCAGGAGTGTATTGAGGTCAGCGAGTCCCGGGTCGTGTTCAGGATGCTGGACTGTCGCGTCCAGTCCGCCCGCAAGCGTAAGGGGTTGGACGATCATCCCTGCAAGTCGGTCGGGATCGTTGAGTATTCGGAATTTGCAAAAGCCATTGATCCGCGCATCAAAACCAACTGCCTGGCATGCCCGCCGGACGAACATCCGCAAGAGTTCTGGTGCGCCTGGGAATTTACGATATAAAATTAACATTGTTTTATGAATCTCGGTTCTGGTATTGTTTGCGCAGACATCAACAGAAAGAGGTCACCTATGGATATTTTTCAGGTTATTCGCGACAGGCGCAGCATAAGAAAATACAAGGATACACCGGTGGAGCGTGAAAAAATCGAACAGGTACTGGATGCCGCTCGTCTGGCGCCGTCCTGGAAAAACATGCAGTGCTGGCGTTTTCTGGTGCTGACTGATCCTGAAAGGAAGGAGGCCATGCTGTCGGCCTTTGCTGATGACAATCCCGGCAAAAAGGCATTTTTTCAGGCTCCGGCCGCGATTATAATCTGTGCCGACCCGGCAGAATCGGATCTTAGCCACAATATCGAGTACTTTGTCGCAGATGCGGCCATCGCCTTTGAGCATATCTGCCTGGCGGCCCATGCCTTGGGGCTCGGCACCTGCTGGATGGGGATGTTTGACGAAGAGGTTATGAGGGCGAGGCTTAAAATTCCGGCCGGAATGCGGATCGTGGGAGTTACGCCGCTGGGGTACCCCGACCAGGAGCCCAAGCCGCGCCCTCGCAAGGAATTGTCGGAAATCGTATTTTATAACGAGTGGCAGTAGCCCGCTTCGTGTCTTGACTTTTGTAGCCCACCCTTTCCTGCGGGGCAATTTCTGACGGTTGCCCCGCACAATTTCCTGATGATTAAACAGATGTGCAAACCGTAAATTAGAACCGACTTTTCATTGCAATAACAGAATGTTGTCTGTGAACTTGTATGTTATCTCAAAGGTGCTAGAAAGTTGTTTTGAAATTGCTTGACATGTACGTAAACTGAAATTATACTTTTTAAAAATTACCTCCGGTAGAGGAGCATTTATGAACAATGTTTATGTAGTTGAAGCGTTACGTACCCCATTTGGTTCATTCGGCGGCATTTTGTCCGATGTGGAAGCGCCACAGCTGGGTGCTGCCGTCATTAAGGGGCTGCTTGAAAGGACGGGCCTGCCGGCCGAATCGGTTAGTGAGGTTATCATCGGCCAGGTTCTGTCGGGCGGCTGCGGACAGGCGCCGGCGCGGCAGGCCATGCGTGCCGCCGGCATTCCCGATGCTGCCCATGCCATGACCATCAACAAGGTCTGCGGCAGCGGACTGAAGGCGATCATGCTCGGCAGCGACAGCATCCGGCTGGGCGAGTCCGAGGTCGTAATCGCCGGTGGCATGGAGAACATGACCCTGGCCCCCTATTTCCTTAAAAAGGCTCGTAACGGTTATCGCATGGGCAATGGCGAGCTGTTGGACCTGCTGATCTACGATGGCCTGCAGGACCCCTACACCGGCCGGCACATGGGTGAGATCGGTGAAGACAGCGTGTCCCGTGCCGGACTCACCCGTGCCGAACAGGACGAATTTGCAGCCCGGTCCTATCAGCTTGCCCAGGCTGCGGTCAGGGACGGCGTCTTTGCCGACGAGATCGTTCCGTTTGTGAAAAAAGGGAAAAAGGGTGACGAAATCCTGGATAAGGATGAGGAGCCGTTCAAGGGCGATGTCAGCAAGCTCACTCAGTTACGGGCGGCTTTCCGGAAGGATGGCACGATCACGGCTGGAAATGCATCGAGCATCAACGACGGAGCCGCCCTGGCGCTGTTGACAGGCGAGGCCGGCCTCAAAAAATACGGCCTCAAGGCCAAGGCCCGCATTGTTGCTTCAGCCACGGCCAGCCGCCACCCCGACTACTTCCCCGAGGCGCCGGTTACCGCCATCGAAAATGTCTGCGCCAAGGCCGGGCTTTCGCTGGCGGACATAGACCTGTTCGAGATCAACGAGGCTTTCGCTTCGGTGGCGCTGCTGGCCATCAAAGGTTTGAAACTCCCCATCGAGAAAGTTAACGTAAACGGCGGAGCCTGTGCCATCGGGCACCCGATCGGTGCCAGCGGAGGACGTCTTGCGGCGACGGCTATCCGGGAGCTGCACAAGCGGCAGCTGCGTTACGGCCTGGCGACGCTCTGTATTGGCGGCGGCGAGGCGGTAGCTGTCATCTTCGAAAGAATTTAGCCTTTTTTCTCCGCTTTTACGTTTTTGAAGTTCTCTGTGTCCTCTGTGTCCTCTGTGTCCTCTGTGGCAATAGATTTTGATTGTAAAGCATATATAAATCAGGAGGGATAAGTATGATCAAGACGGTTGGTGTTCTCGGAGCAGGTCAGATGGGCAACGGCATTGCCCATGTCTTCGCCCAGTTCGGTTATCAGGTCACCATCTACGACATTGCCGAAGCGCAGCTGGAGAAGGCGCTGGCCACCATAAGGCAGAATCTGGATCGTCAGGCCAAGAAAGGCGCGATCCCGGAGGCTCTGGTCGCGGATACGATGGGGCGCATCAAGTCCACCCGCAATATGGAGGAGCTGGCAACGGTGGATTTTGCAGTGGAGGCGGTCACCGAATACGAGCCGCTCAAGCTGGATATCTTCCGCAAGCTGGACGAAATAGTACAGCCCGCTGCAATCCTGGCTTCGAACACGTCCTCGATTCCGATAACAAAGATTGCGTCGGTCACCAAGCGGCCCGACAAGGTGATCGGCATGCATTTCATGAACCCGGTGCCGGTCATGAAGCTGGTCGAGGTGATCCGTGGACACGCCACCAGCGAAGAAACCTTTGCTTCAACCTCCGGACTGGTGGCAAAGCTGGAGAAGGAGATGGCCGTATCCCAGGACTATCCCGGCTTCATCGTCAACCGCGTGCTTATTCCGATGATCAATGAAGCGGTTTTCGCGCTCTATGAAGGGATCGCCACCGCCGAGGATATCGACAAGGGCATGAAGCTGGGGACAAACCAGCCGATGGGCCCCCTGACACTCGCCGATTTCATCGGTCTCGATACGGTGCTGGCCATCGCCAACGTTCTCTACGATGGTTTCAAGGATCCCAAATACCGCCCCTGTCCGCTGCTGGTCAAGATGGTCAACGCCGGCTACCTGGGACGCAAATCGGGACGCGGCTTTTACAGTTACTAATTCCTGTTTGGAATTGGAATAAGGAGAATGAACATGGAATTTACCAATCTGCTGATCGAGACTTGCGACGGCGTAGCCACACTTACCATTAACAGTCCCCGCACCATGAATGCCCTGAACAGCCAGGTGCTTGGCGAACTTGAATGCGCCTTGTACGAGTTGAACCTGGATGCTGCGGTCAGGGTGGTGCTGCTTACCGGAGCGGGTGACAAAGCCTTTGTAGCCGGCGCCGATATTAAAGAGATGTCGTCCATGAACTCGTTTGAAGGGCACCAGTTCGGCCTCAAGGGGCAGCGGGTTATGATGCTGATAGAAAAGATGACCAAACCGGTGATCGCCGCGGTAAACGGCTATGCCCTGGGTGGCGGGCTGGAGCTGGCGCTGGCCTGTGATTTCATCTATGCCTCCGAAAAGGCGAAGTTCGGTTTTCCGGAAGTAACTCTCGGCATCATGCCCGGTTTCGGCGGAACCCAGAATCTGCCGCGACTGATCGGGCCTAACCGGGCCAACGAGATGATCTTCAGCGGTGTCATGCTGAACGCCGAAAAAGCCTGCTCGTGGGGCATCGTGAACCAGGTTTTTGCGCCGGAAGAGCTGTTGCCGAAAGCGCTGGAAACGGCCAGGGCAATTGCCCGGCTTGGATCTGTCGGCGTCGGCTACGCCAAAGACGCCATTACAAATGGACTGAATATGGGCAAGGAAGACGGTTTCCGTTACGAAGCCACTCTCTTCGGAGTTCTATTCGCCACGGAGGATCAGAAAGAGGGCATGGGTGCCTTTGTCGAAAAACGCAAGGCTGAATTCAAGGGTAAATAGAACCCCTAAGGGCGCGAATCCTGTATTCGCCCGCCTTATGGCAATTACGAGAAACCGGGCGATCACAAGGATCACCCCTACAACACATTGGGAGGATACAGATGGATTTCGAACTGAGCCAGGATCATAAGGTATTGCAGTCCGCCGTACGCGACTTTGTTGAGAAGGAGATCAAGCCGATCGCCATGAAGATTGATGAAGATCATGCCATTCCTGACGAGCTGGTCAGAAAAATGTCAGAAATGGGTTTCATGGGCAGCTACTTTCCGGAGGAGTACGGCGGCGCTGGGCTTGACATGCTCTCCTACTCGATAGTGGTGGAAGAGGTCTCCAAGGCTTGCGGTTCCAGCGGCGTTCTGATCTCGGCCCATACTTCGCTTGCCGGTAATCCGATCTACGCCTTCGGCACAGAGGAACAGAAGAAGAAATGGCTGCCGGCGCTCAACACCGGTGAGAAAATCGGCTGTTTCCTGCTGACCGAACCCAATGCCGGCAGCGACGCCGGGGGCACAACCACGATGTACAAGCGTGAAGGCGACGAATTCGTCATCAACGGCAACAAGATTTTCATCACCAACGGCGGCTATCTGGGAACCGGAGTGCTTTTTGCGTCCCATGACAAATCCCTTAAACACAAGGGCATCAGCGCTTTTATAGTGGATCTGCAGTCGCCGGGAGTTACCATCCTCAAAAATGAAAACAAGATGGGGATTCGCGGCAGTTACACGACCGCCTTTGCCTTCGACAACCTGAGGGTGCCGGTTGAAAACCTGTTGGGACAGGAGGGGAAGGGCTTCAATATTGCCATGGATACCCTGAACGGCGGCCGCATCGGCATCGCCTCCCAGGCGCTCGGCATCGCAGGCGGAGCCTTTGAGCGGGCGCTGGCATACTCAAAGGAACGCAAGCAGTTCGGGCAGGCCATCAGCGAATTTCAGGCGATACAATTCAAGCTGGCCGACATGTATGCCCGCATCGAAACCAGCAAGCTCATGACTTACAAGGCTGCCTGGATGAAAGACCAGAAGAAGAACTACAGCATGGAATCTGCTATGTGCAAGATGCTGGCATCCGAGGCAGCTACCTACGTCACCAAAGAGGCGATGCAGATTTTCGGCGGGTACGGCTTCATCTGCGATTACGAGATCGAGCGCATGTACCGCGACGCCAAGATCACCGAGATCTACGAAGGAACCAACGAAGTGCAGCGGGTGGTAATCTCCAAGATGCTGCTGTCCTAAAGATGAATTGAATATGTAGGGGCGATCATTGTGATCGCCCTGTATTTCAGCGCGAACAGATTGGGCGAACACGTGGGTTCGCCCCTACAGGGAATTGATCCATGGAAGTAACCCGCGAAATATACTGGAACGTCGGCCACGGGGTTGTTATCCCGATGTATCTGCTGGCGCTGGCTGCTTTCGGCGTCATGGCCTGGGGCTTCTGGCAGCGCCTGCCGATCTGGCGCCAGGGCAAAGCGCTTGACCGCTTCGACCGCTATGACGAGCGGGTCAAGCTGATGATTGCCGAGATCTTCAGCCAGTCCAAAATCTTCCGCGTAAAAGATGGCGGAATTCCCCATTCGCTTTTCTTTTGGGCATTTTTGACCCTCTTCGCCGGAACGATGCTGGTCATGTTCCAGGCCGACTTCTTTACGCCGCTGATGAATGTCAACATTCTCTCCGGCGAATTCTACAAAGCTTTTTCGCTGGTTCTGGACCTGGCCGGCATCCTGGCGCTGTTGATGCTGGGCGGACTCTTTTTCCGGCGCTTCGTGATCCGTCCCAAGGGCCTTGAAATCGTCAAGGATGACTACATTGTCCTGCAACTGCTGTTCGCGATCCTGATTACCGGCTACCTGGTGGAGGGCGCCCGCATGGCCGCCACCGAACTGCGCCAGAATCCGGCACTGGCGATATTTTCCCCGGGCGGACTGGTGACGGGCCAACTGTTCAGCGGCATGACCGCAGGCACGTTGCTGGTCACGCACAAGATCCTCTGGTGGCTGCACTTCGGGTTGGTGCTGGGTTTCTTCTGTGCGATCCCCTACACCAAGTTGCGACATATACTGACTACCAGCGTCAACGCCTTCCTGGTGCCGCTGGAACCCAAAGGCACCATCGCCACCATCAACATGGAAGAAGAGGGCGTCGAACAGTTCGGCACGGCGGCCATCAGCGACCTTTCCTGGAAGGATATCTTCGACGCCGACGCCTGCACCACCTGCAAGCGCTGTCAGGACCGCTGCCCGGCCTCGGCCACCGACAAACCGCTCTCTCCGATGAAAATCGTCCAACAGATCGGCGAACTGGCCGAATTCAATCCGACCGGCAACCTGATCGAAACCGTCAGCCAGGATGCGCTGTGGGCCTGCACCACCTGCCGCGCATGCCAGGATATCTGCCCGGCCAACATCGAACATGTCAACAAGATCCTGGACATGCGACGTAATCTGACCTTGATGGAAGGCGCCTTCCCGGGCGACGAAGTCCGTACCGCCGTCAATAACACCGAAATCAACGGCAACCCTTTCGGCCTGGCCTATGCCGCGCGCGGCGATTGGGCTGAGGGGCTGGATCTGACGTTGATGGAGAGCGGCGCGGAAGTCGATATTCTCTACTTCGTCGGCTGCTATGCCTCCTTTGACAACCGCAACCGACAGGTCGCCCGCAGCTTTATCACGATCTGCAATGCCGCCGGCATCAAGATCGGCATCCTCGGCAAAGAAGAAAAATGCTGCGGCGAACCGGTCCGTAAACTGGGCAACGAATATCTGTACCAGATGGTCGCCGCCGAAAACATCGAACTGATCAAAGGCTACGGCGTCAAACGGATCGTCACCACCTGCCCGCACTGCTTCAACACGCTGGCGCGCGATTACAAGGACCTGGGGATGGACATCCCGGTGGAACATTACAGTACCTTTGTCAGCAAGCTGATCGCGGAAGGGCGCCTGCGGTTGAAACAGGCCCCGGAGCCGTTCCGGCTGACTTACCACGACTCCTGCTATCTGGGACGCTACATGGACATCATCGATCAGCCGCGCAGCATCCTGACGGCCGTCGGCGGCAATATCACCGAAATGGACAAGTCCGGCTACGACAGCTTCTGCTGCAGCGCCGGCGGCGGCCGGATCCTGGCCGAAGAGAAACTGGGCAGCAAGATCAGCGAAGCCCGGGTCAGGATGGCCCAGGAAACCGGTGCGCCGCTGCTGGTATCCAACTGCCCCTTCTGCCTGACCATGTTCGAAGACGGCATCAAAACCGGCGGAGCCGAAGGGCAGCTGCAGGTCAGGGACCTGGCCGAGATCGTGGTCGAGAGGTTAGAAACTTGAAAAACAATTTGCCACAGAGGACACAGAGAGCACAGAGAAGTACAAAGACAAAATACTAGGGTATAAGCAAATTACATTATAAGTATGCGCCCCGATGAATTTAGTCTTGGTGTGGTTCTAGAATTTCTCTGTGTCCTCTGTGATCTCTGTGGCTAAAGAATGTGAGGAGGTTTTATGAAAATACTGGTCTGCATCAAACAGGTCCCGGACCTGGAATCCCGTTTCAAACCTGACAGCGCCGGGGTCTGGTACTCCGACACGGACCTGGCCTTCCGGATGAACGAATATGACGAATATGCCGTCGAACAGGCGGTCAAGCTCCGGGAACAGCTGGGCGATACCGCCGAACTGACCGTGCTCTCGATCGGCCCCGACCGGGTTGTGGAAGCGATCAAAAAAGCGCTGGCCATGGGAGCCGACAACGCCGTCCACATCCAGGATTCAGCTTCTCACCTGAAAGACCCCTGGCAGATCGCCTCGATCATATCCGCCTATGCCAAAGAGCAGGGCTTTGACCTGATCTTCACCGGCATGCAATCCCAGGATCGCGGCTCGGCCCAGGTCGGCGTCAACCTGGCGGAACAGCTTGACCTGGCCTGCGCCACCACCCTGGTCGGCTTCAGCTACGACAACGGCACCATCACCGCCAAGCGGGAACTGGAAGGCGGCATCAAAGGCGTCGTCAAACTGAACACCCCGGCGCTGGTCACCTGCCAGCTCGGCCTGAACACCCCCCGCTACCCGACCCTGCCCAACATCATGAAGGCCAAGAAAAAGGAAATCACCGCCATCGCCGTGGCCGACCTGCTGAAGGAAGAAGCCCTGACCCAGACCCTCAGCTTCCACCCCCCCGCCAAGAAAGGGGGCGGCCTGGTACTGGAAGGCGACGTGGCGGACCTGGTGGACAAAGTCATCGGCATCCTCAAGGAAAAAACCGCCGTACTGCGATAACAAAGGAGACAACATGAAAACACTACTCATCGGCGAATACCGCGACGGCAAGCTGCTTGACTCCACCTACGAACTGTTCGGCTTCGCCGGGCAACTGGCCGCCGAAACGGCCCTGTTTCTGGTCGGCAACGACAGCCAGCTGCCCGAATACGGCGGCCCGCTCTATCTGGGCGACGTCACCGCCATCGGCGACTACAACCCCGACCTGCACAAAAAACTGATCCTGCAGGCCATCGAAAAAGAAAACCCGGACTACATCGTCTTCCTGCACTCCTCCTACGGCTGGGACCTGGCCCCGCGCGTGGCGGCCAGCCTAAAGACCGCCCAGATATCCGAAATCATCGCCATCCAGGAAGGAAGCTTCGAAGTCGGCTGCTGCAACGCAAAGATGCGCAGAAACATCAAACCGGCCACTTCCAGGGCCGTACTGACCATTCAGGCCGGAGCATTCCAGGGGCAATGTCCCGGCGGCTCCCCCCAGTTGACCCGGCTGACGGCCGACAACCCGGGCCGGCTCCAATTTCTCGGATATGAACCGGCCGAAGAAAAAGGGGTTGACCTGGCCAAGGCCGAAGTGATCGTCAGCGCCGGCCGCGGAATCGGCAAAAAGGACAATGTTCCGGCCATCGCCGCCCTGGCCAAAGCGCTGGGAGGCGAACTGGGCGCCAGCCGTCCGGTGGTGGACGCCGACTGGGTCGCCCACGACCATCAGGTTGGGACCACCGGCCAGACCGTAGCTCCCAAGCTGTACATTGCCTGCGGAATCTCCGGCGCGATCCAGCACCTGGCCGGAATGAAGAAATCGGACTTTATCGTTGCCATCAACAAGGACAAGGACGCCCCGATCGGTGAAGTGGCCGACGTGCTGGTTGTTGCCGATGTGATGCAGTTTGTGCCGGCTTTGACCGCCAGGCTGGCATAGGGACTAAAATCATGACAATTGCTCTGAATGGTCTGAAAGTTCTCACTATGGCGGTCAATTTGCCGGGGCCGGCCGCCGCCGCCCGTTTGTCGCAGATGGGCGCCGAGGTGATCAAGCTGGAACCTCCGGCAGGCGACCCGATGGAGCTGTATCACGCCGGCTGGTATCGTGATCTGGCCGCCGGGCAGACGGTAGTCAGGCTGGATGTGAAAGATGATGAAGGGCGCCGGATTCTGGACGGCATGCTGGATGAGACCGATCTGCTGATCACCGCGACACGTCCGGCGGCGCTGGAACGACTGAAGCTGGACTGGGCAAGCCTCCATCGGCGTTTCCCCCGGCTTTGCCAGGTTGCCATTGTCGGTTATCCGGCTCCCCGCGAAAACGAGGCCGGACATGATCTGACCTATCAGGCCTCGCTCGGGCTGCTGACACCGCCGCATATGCCGCGCACCCTGCTGGCTGACATGGCCGGAGCAGAGTTGGCGGTCAGCAGTGCGCTGGGACTGCTGCTGGCCCGGGAACGCGGCCAGGGGAGCGGATACGCCGAGGTGGCCCTCTCCGATGCTGCCGCGGCGATGGCCGAGCCGTTCCGCTACGGTTGCACCGTGCCGGGCGCCCTGCTTGCCGGCGGTATTCCCGAGTACAACATCTATCAGGCCAATCAGGGCTGGGTTGCCGTGGCGGCGCTTGAGCCGCACTTCAAAAAGCGCCTTGAAACGGCCCTTTCCGTCGCTACTCCGGAAGAGTACCGGAATGTTTTTGCGACAAAGAGTGCTTGCGAGTGGGAAGAGTGGGGACAGGAACTGGATGTTCCCATCGTCGCCATCAAGGGTGTTTTGCCGTGATTTGCCAGGAACACTTTTTATATTCACAGCCGAGGAGGAAGGTATGAATCTTGAGTTGACCGAAGAACAGAAATTGATCCAGGACACTGCCAGGAATTTTGCCAGGACGGAGCTGGAGCCGGTGGCGGCGGCACTCGACAGCGGCCATGACCGGACGCCGATGCTGGCCAACCTCAAAAAACTGGCGGAACTCGGTTTCATGGGGTTGAACGTCAAGGAGCAATACGGTGGAGCCGAAGCTGGCGTGATCGCCTTTAGTGTTGCAATTACCGAAATTGCCCGTGCCTGCGCTTCCACCGCGGTGACGCTGTCGGTCAGCAACATGGTATGCGAAGTAATCCAAGCGGTCGGTAACGAAGAGCAGAAAAAGGCCTACATCCCCAAGATCTGTTCAGGCGAGTATGCCGCCGGCGGTTTTGCCCTGACCGAGACCGGGGCCGGTTCCGATCCTTCCGCCATGTGCACCCAGGCGGTCAGGGATGGCGACTTCTATGTCCTGAACGGCACCAAGATATTCATCACCAGCGCCCCCTACGCCGGGCTGTTTGTGGTCTGGGCCGTGACCGACAGGGATGCCCCCAAGGGAAAGGGCATCAGCTGCTTCCTGGTGGAAGCCGGCACACCCGGTCTGATCATCGGCAAGGAAGAAAGAAAGATGGGGCAGCACGCCTCCGCCACCAACGAACTGATCTTTGACAACTGCCGTGTTCCCGCCAGCGCCATGATGGGCAAGCTGAACGATGGTTTCCGCATCGCGGTGGCCGAGTTGACCGGCGGCCGCATCGGCATCGGTTCACTGGCCCTGGGGGTCGGGCTGGCCGCCATGGATTTCTCCACCAGATACACGACGGAGAGGGTCCAGTTCGGTCAAAAGATCAGCAGTTTCCAGGCGCTGCAATGGATGATGGCGGACGGCTACACAGAACTGGAAGCGGCGCGGCTGCTGCTGATGAACGCCGCCTGGCGCAAGGAAAACGGCAAGACTTTCGCCAAAGAGGCTTCCATGGCAAAACTGTTTGCGACGGAATCCGCCAACCAGGCCTGCTACAAGGCCATGCAGATGCTGGGAGGCTATGGTTACACCCAGGATTATCCGATCGAGCGTTTCACCCGCGATGCCCGGATTACCGCCATCTACGAGGGAACCAGCGAGATTCAGCGTCTTATTATTTCCAGGGAAATTTTACGGAATTTCAGCTGACAAGGGAGGATTGCATGAGTATCGACAAACGTATCACCCTGCAACAGGCGGCCGAAGTCATCAAGAACGGCTCAAGTCTCACATTTTCAGGCTTCACCATCTGGCGTCGTCCCTTTGCCCTGGTCTACGAACTGATCCGGCAGCAGCGGCGCGGGCTCCATCTGATCGAGGTCAACGGCGGACCACAGACCGAATTTCTGGTGGGCGCCGGCTGCGTCGACATCTGGGAATCGTGCTGGGTCGGCCATGAGCTGTACGGCAAGTACGGCGCCAACCTGTCGCGCAAGGTCGGCAACAAGGAGATCATCGTCGAGGATTACAGCCACGCTGAAATGATGTTCCGTTTTGCAGCCGCCGCCCAGGGCGCCGCCTACGCAGTCACCCAGACTTCGCTTGGAACCGACCTCCACAACCCGGAGTACGATATGCTGGGCAGGGCCGGCAAGCGCGACGGCAAGCGGATTGCCAAGCACAAGTATGTATTTACCGAGGACCCCTTTTTCGATGGCGGAGCGCAGGTGCTGATTCCGGCGGTCAAGATCGATGTGGCCGTGCTGTGCGTGCAGCAGGTGGGCGAGGAAGGAACGGTGCGGGTCAACGGCCAGTATTACTCCGATCCGGAGTCTGCCAGGGCGGCGGACATCACGATTGCCATAGCCGAAGAGATCGTGCCGGAAGAGTATCTGCGGCGCAACGCCGATCAGAACACCATACCGAGCTTTGAGGTGGATTATATCCTGGAGTGCCCGTTCGGCGCGCACCCGACCGGCATGTTCGGCCGCTATGATGTGGACGGAGCATTTCTGAAGGATTTCTATGCCCGTACCCGCACCCAGGAAGGGTTTGATGATTTTGCCAAGGAGTGGATCCACGGGCAAGATCATATGAGCTATCTGGAAAAACTGGGGTGGCCGAGAATGTTGAAGATGAAGGCCAACAGTGCCATGAATTACAGTCCTCGCGAAAAAAAGGGAGGGAAATGACATGTCAGAATACGCAAAACCGGAAGAATACGGACTGGCAGACCTGCTCTGCTGCGCCGCCTCCCGCGAAGTGGCTGATAACGAGATCGTCTTTGCCGGAACCGGCCTGCCGATGGTTGCCATCATGCTGGCGCAAAAGACCCACGCACCCAACCTGAAGCTGATCTTCGAGGCGGGAACCCTTGACGGCCGTCCGCCGGAACTCCCCACCTCGGTCGGTGATGCCCGTTGCGAGATGGGCGCGTCCCGCTCTTCCGGGCTAAACGACGCCTTCAGCATCGCCCAGCGGGGGCTGGTTGACCTGGGATATCTGGGAGGGGCCGAAGTCGATCAGTATGGCAACGTCAATACCACCTGCATCGGCGACTATCTCAATCCCGAACTGCGCCTGACCGGCAGCGGCGGCAATCCGGACATCAACTCCTTTGCCAGACGGACGGTCTTCATCATGGTGCATGAAAAGCGGCGCTTCGTGGAGAATGTCAGTTACATTACCAGTCCCGGCTGGAGGGTCAAGAAATGGCCCGGAGGCGAGTTTGTCCACCGCCGCGAGCTGTATGGTGCTGCCTTCAGAGGCGGGCCGTCAGCGGTCATCAGCACTGTCGGCGTTTTCCGCTTCGGTGAAGAAACCGGCCGGATGTATCTGGACACCTGTCATCCAGGCAAGAGCCCGGCCGAGATTCGCGAATTATGCCAGTTTGACCTGGATATCTCGCGGGTCAAGGGCGAAACCGAGGTTCCCACCAGGGAGGAGTTGCGAATCATTCATGAAGTGCTGGATCCGGACGAGATATTTATTCCAAGGGTAAAGTAAAATCACATATTCCGTAAATGTGTTAAAAACGAGAGTGGACAATAGACCACTCTCGTTTTTTCATTCGGATTGAGCCATGATCATTTCCGCCAGCAGGCGCACCGACATACCGGCCTTCTATGCCGACTGGTTCATGAACCGGATCCGGGAGGGATATTTCCAGCGGGTCAATCCCTTCAACAGCAGACAGGTCACCGGATTCAGCCTCAAACCGGAGCATGTGGATGCGATCTGTTTCTGGACCAAAAATCCGCAGCCGCTTATACGGCATCTGGATGAGCTGGACCGGCGCGGACTGAATTACTACTTCCAGTTTACCCTCAATCCTTACGATACGACCTTCGAGCCGCATCTGCCGACGCTTGGCAAGCGCATTGCCACCTTCCGCGAGCTGGCGGGGCGCATCGGCCCGGAACGGGTTGTGTGGCGCTATGATCCGGTCATTCTGAGCAGTGCGACAACGGTCGCATGGCATCTGGAACAGGCTTGCCGGCTGGCGGAACTGTTGAAAGGGGCCACCCGAAGATTGGTGTTCAGCTTCCACGACTGTTACGGCCGTGGGCAGGGGCGGTTGGCCAAGGCATTGCGGGGCACCGGAATAACTCTGCAGGACATCACCCTGCCGGAGCATAGCGACGCGCTTGAGGGTGTTGCAGGAGGTCTCAAATCCATAGCGGACCACCACAACCTGCAGATATTCTCCTGCAGCGAGGAGGTTGAACTGGCGGATTTCGGAATCGAGCATGGCGCTTGCATTGACGGCAGCTTGATCCGGCATCTGTTCGGCGTCGATGTCTCTTCCAAAAAAGACTGGAATCAGCGGAAAGCCTGCAGATGCGTGGAGTCGGCGGACATGGGCAGCTACAATACCTGCCGTTTCGGCTGTACCTACTGCTACGCCAATTTTAATGCGGGAATGGTTGAGAGCAATTGTGGGCGGCATTATCCGGACAGCCCATCGCTGCTCGGTCGTTACGACGGGCCGATCGAAATCCGGACGTCGCTGGACGGAAAAAAGCGGCCGGCGACAACTGATCCCGACCGCCGGAAATAAGCCGGCAACGGCACTAATTACCCTTCTCAAGCTCCAGCAGGGCGGCCTTGCGCTCCAGCCCTCCGGCATAGCCGGTCAGGGAACCGTCAGCTCCTATAACGCGATGGCAGGGGATGATGATCTCAATCGGATTGCGTCCCACGGCCCCTCCCACCGCCTGCGCGGCAGGGAGGCGCCCTTGGCGCACTTCGGCCAACTGTTTGGCCAGGGCTCCGTAGTTTACCGTCGTTCCGGAAGGAATTTCGCGCAGTAGTTGCCAGACCGCCATCTGGAACGGCGTGCCTGCAGGGGCCAGCGGCAGTTCGAACTCCTGCAGCCGTCCTGCGAAATAGGCGTCGAGTTGATCGCGCAGTGCCTTGAAGAGCGGAAGATCCTGGTTCTGCTCGTATTCAGCGGCGTTTCCCGGCGTATATTTCTGATCGGCAAACCACAGTTCGCATAAGGTGTCCTGTTCCGCCAGAGCGATCATTTCGCCCAACGGTGTCCGGATGCTGCATTTAAATTTCATGTCGTTTTTCTCCTCAGTTCAAATGATTCCAAAGGCTCAGCGTGGCATAGGACCGCCAGGGAGCCCACTCTCGGGCCAGTGCCAGCATCTCTCGGGGCGGCCGGTTTCCGAGCGCCTTTTTTATGCCGTAATCGGTGTGCGGAAAAGCATCCGGCCAGCCAAAGATCCTCATCGCCAGGTATTGCACGGTCCAGGGGCCAAATCCCGGCAGGGCGGACAGGTTTGCCATTTCCAGTTCCGGATCGGCGCCCGCTCCCAAACGGATCGTCCCCTGCTGTAGCGCTTCCGCCAAGGCTCGGATGGAGCGGGCCCGTGCTGCGGTAACCCCCAATGGCCCCAAGTGGTTTTCCACCGGCGGTTCCAGGGCGCAGATCTGCTGCGGGCTTGGAAAAGTTGTATTCAATTCCGGGAACGGCGTGGTGAGAGATTCACCAAACGCGGCCGCGATGCGCATGGCAAGCGTGCGGGCAGCCCGTACCGTGATCTGTTGGCCCAGAATGGCTCGCACAGCCATCTCAAACGGATCAAAACAGCCCGGCAGGCGCAGTCCGGGCTCGTACAGCCGCTTTTCCCCGACGTGCACGCTGCCCAGTCTTTCCCCGATCTCGTCCGGTGTGCAGTTCAAGTCAAACAGGAAGCGAATCCGTGACAGTACCTGATTGAAAACCGGGAACAAAGATGGTGAAAGGGTTACCGCCAGCCCATTCCGTTCCGGGCGGTTCGAAACGGACAGCCAACCCCGGTGAATACAGCTCTTTTGGGTAATTGATACGGTGCGCTGATACTGCAGGTCTGTCACTTGCTCCACGCCCGGAATTGCCCGCTCTCCCAGGAATTTCAACAGTGTTTCCCAAGCAAATGGTGGTCGATAAGGCAGCAACAATGTTATCGGTTCGGCCGGGTCGTGTCCGTTGCCGCTGGTTTTTCGGAAAACCGTCGGGCTGCAGCCATAGTGCTTGCTGAAGATGTCGTTCAGGCGCCTGACACTGCCAAAGCCGGCATCCATCGCCACCTGCATTATCGGCAAGCCTGTATTTGCCAGCAGCCGTCGGGAGGTCAGCAGGCGCTGGGTCTGCAGCCAGACAACCGGCGATACACCGTATTCGCCTGCAAAAACGCGTCGCAGATGACGGTCGCTGACACCCAGCGCATTGGCCAGCCAGGCGATGGTCTGACCGGACAATCCATCCGCCTCCATCCGTTGCGTCGCCAACCGTGCCAGCCTGGCTTCCGAATCAACCGGGGCCAGTCCCGGAGCCAGTTCGGGGCGGCATCTCAGGCAGGGGCGGAAACCGGCTGCTTCCGCCGCCGCGGCACTTGCATAAAATGAGCAGTTTTCCGCTTTTGGCGTTCTGGCCCGGCATACCGGACGGCAATAGATGCCGGTGGACGAAACTCCGAAGAAGAAGTGTCCGTCGAAACGTGAATCGCGTGCCATCAAGGCTGTATAGCAGGTTTTGGGATCCAGCAACATTGGGCGCCCCCTTGCTTTCTACAATTACAGCATAGCATTCCGCCGTTATGTTTGCTCGCCGTTTTCGGTCATGGATATAACTTTTCTGTGGCGGCAACAGTCATCACATGAAATTCCTGTCATAGATGCCGAAAACCGCTTGACACCGGTAGGTTACAAGTCTAGTAGTTGCGGAAAGGGGGTGCTTTATGGACACGATGATTAAATTCAAGGCGCTGGTTGTGGAAAAGACAATTGACAAACAGTTCGTGCGCGAGATCCGGGAGCGGTCCATTACGGACCTGCCGCCAGGAGACCTGCTGCTGCGGGTGCACTACTCCTCTCTAAATTTCAAGGATGCCCTTTCGGCCACCGGACATCCAGGCGTGACACGGCAGTTTCCGCACACACCGGGCATCGACGCGGCCGGGGAGGTGGTTTCGTGTGCGGACGGCTCGTTCGTGCCTGGCGACAGAGTGCTGGTTACCGGTTACGATCTGGGGATGGAGACCGACGGCGGATTCGGACAGTATCTGCGCATCCCTTCTTCGTGGGCGGTACGGCTTCCGGCCGGATTGACGCTGCGTGAAAGCATGTCTCTGGGTACCGCCGGATTCACGGCGGCCCTCTCGGTTCTGAAGCTTGAGCAGGCCGGGGTAAAGCCGGGGGATGGCGATATCCTCGTCACCGGAGCCACCGGCGGGGTCGGAAGCCTTGCCGTTGCGATCCTGGCCAAGTCCGGCTACCGTGTCACGGCGGCCACCGGCAAGCAGGCCGATCACCAGTTCCTGTTGGATCTGGGGGCTGCGGCGGTGATAAGTCGCGACGAGGTGGCGGCCGGCGCCGACAGGGCCATGCTGCCCGAGCGCTGGGCCGGAGCGGTTGATGTGGTGGGCGGAACAACGCTGGCGGCGGTGCTTAAGGGCACAAGATATGGCGGCACGGTTACCTGCTGCGGTCTGGTGGGTTCGCCGGAACTGCCGCTGAATGTTTATCCCTTTATTCTGCGAGCGGTGAGCCTGATCGGGATCGATTCTGCCCAATGTCCCCGCCAAATCCGCGAAGAGGTCTGGCAGCGGCTGGCCACAGGCTGGAAGCCGGCCCGGCTCGCCGAAGCGGTCAGCGAGTGCACGCTGGCAGGGCTGGAAGAGAAAATACAGGCCATTCTCAAGGGGGCGATTCGCGGCCGGGTCGTGGTCAACCTGCTGGAGAGCTGATTTGTCGGCATTTTAAGGGAGACAACCATGAAGGAAACGCTTTGCGGGGAAATCAAGAGTTTTGTGCAGTATTGTCCGGACAACCGCTTTCCAGGCGGCAGCGAGCCCTACTTCGATGAGCCGTTGATCGGGTTTGCGGCAGCCGGTGACCCGATTTTCAGTGAGTACAAACGGATTATCGGCGATTTTCACCGTACACCGGCCGAGATCTTCGCCGGGGCGGCCACGGTAATCTGCTGGGTTCTGCCGATTACCACTGCAATCCGCATCAGCAACCGGCGGGAAAGTCAATGGCCGTCCCGGGATTGGTCGCTGACCCGCAACAACGGCGAGAACTTTAATATGGCACTTCGCCGTCATGTCATCGCCTGGCTGGAAGAGCGAGGTCAGCGCGCCGTGGCCCCGCAACTGGAGCCGGGCTGGCGGCAGCTGGACGACCCCGTCGCCGGTGTCGCCTCCAGCTGGTCGGAGCGCCACGCCGCCTATGCCGCCGGACTGGGCACCTTCAGCCTCAACGACGGTCTCATCACATCACGGGGAATCGCCCATCGTCTGGGGAGCGTCATCACCGACCTGGAATTGCTCCCGACTCCGCGAAGCGCCTCCGATTACCGGCACAACTGCCTTTACCACCGCGAAGGAAGTTGCGGCGTCTGCATAGGCCGTTGCCCGGTCGGAGCGCTTTCGTGGCATGGGCACGACAAAAACGCCTGTCGCGGTTATGTCTACGGAGCGGTGCCGGAAGCGGTGGGTGAGCTTTACGGGGTTTCCCAGACCGGTTGCGGCCTGTGCCAGACCAAGGTGCCGTGCGAGGCGCGGATCCCGGCCGGTATAAAAGAACAATAGGCTATCAATTCTGGAACGGAAGTCGCCTGCTGCCTATTCATTCAATTTCGGAGCTGCAACAAATTGCAGTTCATCTTCCTGCCGGGCCGGCAGGATCGATAATATCATTCCGGCCAGGATCAATAACGCTCCGATCATCCCGTAAAATCCCAGCCGCTCATCAATGGCGACCCAGGCATAGAGTGCCGCAAAGGCCGGTTCGGTACAGAAGATCAGCGCCGTATTGGTGTGGCTGATATAGCGCTGCATCGAGGTCTGCACCAAAAATGCAAAAACCGTTGCAATCAGCGAGCAGATCAGCAGTGTAGCCAGTAGCTGCGGCTGCCAGACAAAAACAGCTTTATGTCGGGCCAGGGCAAAGATCAGGCTTAACAGGGCCACTACGCCCAGTTGCACGGCGGTGAGCCAGTAGTAATCGCTGCTGCGGGCAAATTCGCCAGTATAAATCAGGTGCAGTGAGACGCAGACGGCGCAGATGGCGGCCAGCAGGTCGCCCAGGTTGAAATGCCATGAACCGTTACCGCACAATAAAAAAAGCCCGGCAACGGAAAGAGCCACCGCGCATTTGACGGCTGTTGAGATGTGGTGCCGCAGAATCAGGGAAGAGATCAGCGGCACCATGATTACATTCAGGCCGGTCAGAAATCCGGTGTTGGAGGCAGTGGTGTAAAGAAGCGCCACGGTCTGGAAGGCATACGCTCCGAAAAGCATCATTCCCATGACGCATCCCTGACGAAGGGTGCGCGCGTCGAGGCGCTTGCCCCTGAAATAACTGATCGGCAGAATGATCGCGAATGCCAGCATGAAGCGCTGGGCCAGAAACACAAATACATCGACACCTTCCAAGGCCTGTTTGACCAGCGTAAAGGTGACACCCCAGAAAAAAGTTGTAGTTATCAGCAGTACTGCCGCCTTGAAACGGTTCATTTTTATGCCTTCAGTTTTATTAATATCAAACATGGCGACGGTCCTTTCTTAAACGAAAGAACGCCGAACGGGCAAGCGCTAATTTCGTATACAACAAATTATTGTTATATCCATATGCTTTGTAACGAGACTTTTTTTGTTGACAATATCCGGTGCATCTCTTAAAAACCAATAGGTCTTACCATTCGAAACGATTTTATAGTTAAATCAAAAAGGAGAACGGCATATGAAAATTCTACGTACGATTGCTGCAACCGCAGCGCTGCTGGCAGCCATGTCCTTGACAGCCCTGGCCGCCCCCAAAAGTATCAAGGTTGCTACCGATGCCACCTGGCCGCCGATGGAGATGGTCGATGCCAATAAGCAGATCGTGGGCTATGATATCGACTTCCTCAATGCCGTAGCCAAGGAAGCCGGCGTTGCCGTAGAATTCAAGAACACCGCCTGGGACGGCATTTTCGCCGGGCTTGACTCCGGCCAGTACGATGCCATCATCTCTTCGGTCACCATCACCGAAGAGCGCAAGGCCAAATACGACTTCACCGACGCTTATACCAGCATCGGCCAGATCCTGGTCGTGCCCAAGACCGACAAAACCTCCAAAACCATAGCAGACCTGAAGGGCAAGAAGGTCGGCTCCCAGATCGGGACCACCGGCACAATGGAAGTCAAGAAAGTCGCCGGCGTCGAATCCAAGACTTATGACGAAATCGGGCTGGCCTTTGAAGATATGGCTGCCGGCCGCATCTCCGGTGTTGTCTGCGATGAGCCGGTTGCCGCCCATTTCGCCCTGCAGAAAAAAGAGTACAAGGAAAAGTTCAAGATCGTAGGCAAATCCTTCACCAAAGAGGGTTACGGCATTGTTGTGAAGAAAGGCAACAAGGAGCTGGTTGCCCTGCTCAATAAAGGCATCAAGTCGGTTAAAGCCAAAAAAATAGACACAAAGATCCACAACAAGTGGGTCAAGTAAACCATAATGCAGGGCGCGGACTGACTGAAACGGTCCCGCCCTGCGCCTTCCCTTATGCTTGATAATCAATCCTCAAATACACCGATAGCTGTCGGTGACGGAGCGGCAATTCCGCACAAAAGCGATAGCGGGCTTTTTACCGCCTGGCGTATAGCTTTTTTCGGGTCGATCATACTCGCTCTTTTTCTGGCCTTCGGCCGCCCCGACCAGTACATGGCTATCTTCATGTTCGTTCCGGACGGCATCCTGGTCACCTTCAAGGTTACGATAGGCGCAATCCTGCTGGCGATAGTGTTCGGCCTGATCGCCGGACTGGGCAGAATATCGACCAATCGTTTCATCAACGGGACGGCATCGCTATATGTCGAGGTGATACGGGGCGTTCCGCTGCTGGTGCAGCTCTTTTACATCTACTATGCCCTGGGCCGCTTTGTAAAAATCCCCGATATCGTCAGCGCCATCATTGCCATGGCCTTCTGCTATGGCGCCTATATGGCCGAGATCTTCCGGGCCGGCATCCAGTCCATTCCCAAGGGGCAGATGGAGGCGGCACTCTCCCTGGGCATGACGCGCAGCCAGGCCATGCGGCAGGTCATTCTGCCACAGGCATTCAAGGTCGTATTGCCGCCGATCGGTAACGAATTCATCGCCCTGTTGAAGGATTCATCGCTGGTTTCGATCCTGGCGGTGTCCGACCTGCTGCGCCGCGGTCGCGAATATGCCTCGGAATCCTTCAACTATTTCGAAACCTACACCGTCATTGCCCTGATCTACCTGATCATGACCCTTTTCTTTTCCAAGCTGATCAGCATCATGGAGGAGCGACTCAATGAAGGCCGCTAGCCGCCCCATGATCGAGGTCAGCGGGGTGTCCAAATTCTTCGGCACATTCCAGGCATTAAGCGAGGTCTCCTTCAATGTCAGTGACGGCGAGAAGGTCGTCATCATCGGTCCCAGCGGTTCCGGCAAGAGCACCATCCTGCGCTCGATTAACGGCCTGGAGACCATCGATCGCGGCCGGATCACCGTGCATGGCATGGATGTAAGCGATCCTAAGACCGATATCTGCAAGGTGCGCGAGGAAGTAGGGATGGTTTTCCAGTCCTTCAACCTGTTTCCCCACAAGACCGTGCTGGAAAACCTGACCCTGGCCCAGACCGTTGTCCGCCAACGAAGCAGGAAAGATGCTGAAGAGATTGCCATGGAGCTGTTGCGCAAGGTAAATATTGCCGAAAAAGCGTCGGCATACCCGGCCAAACTCTCCGGCGGCCAGCAGCAGCGTGTGGCGATCGCCCGTTCCCTTGCCATGAATCCCAAGGCGATCCTGTTCGACGAGCCGACCTCGGCCCTTGATCCGGAAATGATCGGCGAAGTGCTGGATGTCATGAAGAACCTGGCCCGCGAGGGGATGACCATGGTGGTCGTCACCCACGAGATGGGCTTTGCCCGCGAAGTGGCCGATAGGGTCATCTTCATGGATCACGGTCGCATCGTGGAAGAGGGTACTCCCGAACATTTTTTCACCAACCCGAGCCACGAGCGGGCCAAACTGTTTTTAAACCAGATTTTGTAATGCAATCTATTTCAGTTCTCCCCCATCGGGAGCTTATTTAGCAGGGACACCACCACAAGGAGGAAGTACAATGAAAAGAAGCAGCGCACTGGCAGCTGTCCTC
>CAYWJJ010000008.1:0-94293 GCA_964458105.1 uncultured Geobacter sp. | reverse complement strand
GACAAACCGACCCAGCAGACCCTGATGCGAAAATTCCACAAACAACTCAAGCCGGACGGCTATCTGTTCATCGGACATTCGGAAACCCTGAACGGGCTGGATCTGGATTTCAAGGCGGTTGCATCGACGGTGTACAGGAAAGAATGATAGGGGCAAGAACAGCAAGGGGCAAGACTTTGATTCTACTTGCCCCTTGACCCTGCCTTTTCGGCAGACGCTGTCCCCCACCGTCACACCATGTCCCCAACAGGGACACTCCCTTTCTCCCCCAACATTGTAACCCACCAATTTTGCTGATATTTATTTATTGGCATCATTCCTGTAGATACTTCCCCCAAAAGCACTGCTTATAATTACAATGTCCCATTAAGGGACGTTGTACCAAAGGGGTACAGAATGTCTCAGATTGAAGTCGAGCGTTTTTTGGGCAGGCTCATAACTGATGCGGGCTTCAGGGCAAAGGCGGCAAGTTCAGTGATGAGTGCCTGCTGTATTGAGGGAATCGCACTCTCAACAGTAGAGATGTCGTTTCTGAATCAGATAGATTTCTCGCAGTTCGCCCTGGTTGCCGGGCAGCTTGATGATTCCATCCTGCGAAAGTGATTGTTTTCAAACTCCAATAACAAAATCAACTGGATACACCAAAAGGAGAAATAAAATGCTCACTAACATGAAGATCCGCACCCGACTCATTGCCGCTTTCGCAGTAATCGTCCTGTTTCTTGTCGCCGTATCAGCTACCAGCTATTGGGGTATGAAAAAGTTGGATGACATTGTCGAGGATGTGATCAAAAACGACGCCAAATATGTTGAAAACACCCAGCGTCTGCTGGCTGGGCTCAATAAGCTGAGGCGCTACGAAAAAGACAGCTTCATGAGCATCGGCGACCCGGCAAAAACTGAAGAATATGTCAAAAAATGGTCGGCGACGTTAGACCGTGAGTATGAAGTGCTGGCAACTGCGGTCAAAGTAGTCGACGATCAGAAGGACAAGGAAACCGCTGCCAAGATCAGGAAAAATCTTGAAGAATACAGCGCCGGCTTTCGCAAGGTACACGAACAGATAGCAGCGGGCGGGATCACGTCGGCCCCGGATGCCAACAAGGCCATCGGTCAATACAAGGAGGCTTCCCACCAGTCTGAAAGCCTGATAGCGGAATTATCCATCCAGGCCGACAAACAGCTCGCTGTGATGATCAAGGTATCGGATGAGACCGTCACCAAGATTGAGCGTACGACTATGGCATTGTCAGGCATTGCCATAGCGCTGGCCCTGCTCATGGCGACACTCATTATCCGTTCCATCACCAAGCCGCTGGCGGTCTTCCTGGAGCGCACCACCGACATCGCCCAGGGCGAAGGCGACCTGACCAAACGCCTGGATGCAAGCGGCAGCGACGAAATTGCCCAGATCAGCGGGATGTTCAACCTGTTCATCGAGAAGCTGCACGGCATCATCAGCCAGATATCCTCAACCTCCACCCAGGTGGCGGCGGCTTCCAGCCAGCTCCAGTCCACCGCCGAGCATATCGCCACCGGCGCCGAAGAGGTTGCCGCCCAGGCCGGAACGGTTGCCACCGCCGGAGAGGAAATGTCGGCCACATCGAGTGATATCGCCCAGAACTGCCAGATGGCGGCCGAAGGGGCACAACGCGCCTCGCAAACTGCCAGCAACGGCGCCGAGGTGGTTGAGAGAACCGTGGCTGTCATGGGACAGATTGCAGCGAAGGTTCAGGAATCAGCCAAAACGGTGGAGAGCCTGGGAGTCAGAAGCGATCAGATTGGCGCCATCATCGGCACCATTGAGGACATCGCCGACCAGACCAACCTGCTGGCGCTGAATGCCGCAATAGAGGCGGCCCGCGCCGGTGAGCAAGGGCGTGGGTTTGCTGTCGTTGCCGACGAAGTGCGCGCCCTGGCCGAGCGCACCACCCGCGCCACCCGTGAGATCGGCGAGATGATCAAAGCTATCCAGAGTGAAACCAAAGGGGCTGTTGCCGCCATGGAGCAGGGGGTTCAACAGGTGGAGACCGGCACGATGGAAGCGGCTAAATCAGGAGAAGCGCTTAAGGATATCCTACAGCAGGTCAACGACGTGGCCATGCAGATCAACCAGGTCGCCACTGCCGCCGAAGAGCAGACCGCCACAACCGGCGAGATTTCCAGCAACATGCAGCAGATCACCGAAGTCGTGCAGCAGACCTCGCAGGGCGCGCATGAGTCGGCCACTGCCGCGGCGCAGCTGAACGGCAACGCCGAGGAGCTGCAACGGTTGGTGCGGCAGTTCAAACTTTGAATGGCAGGGGCAAGGCAAGGGGCAAGCGAATCAAAGGCTTTTGAATCAACCTTGCTCCTTGACCGATAAGAGATTTTATGACAACAAATGCACTTGTAAAAATGGACGATGCCGCCAGGCATGACGAACTGATCCAACTGGTCAGTTTCATGCTGGCCGATGAAGAATACGGAGTGGAGGTACTCAAGGTACGCGAGATCCAGCCGCCGCCCTCACTGGTACTCTCCGGCGGGATCGGCCGGGAATTCGTCACCGGCGTCTTCAACCATTCCGAACGGCTTCTGATCATCATGGATGTGGACCGGATGTTCTCGGATGACGAGCGGGAGAGCCTTGGCGGGATTGAAGCGGCAGGATGATGGTGTGCTGTAACCCGCACCACGAAACCTGCTGTGCGTTGTTGGCTGGAGTCCACACAACATTGAAATAATAAAATAGAATCGGCCGGATACTCAAAAGAGGAGAAACAAAATGCTCTCAAACATCAAGCTTGGTCCAAAACTGATCGGAAGTTTTCTGGTGGTGGCATTACTGGCCCTGGTAATCGGTATCTTCGGCTATTTCCAGATCCATAAGATCGATAACGCCGGCACCCATCTGTTTGAAAAAGGGTTGGTACCCTTGGAGTGTCTGGGGGGAATATCGTCTGATTTCCAGCGGATACGGGTAAATACGCGCAGTATAGTGCTTGAACAGGATTCCAAGGAGATTGAAAGATTCGAGAGTAGAACCAGGAATTTTAGTACAAACATCGATAATAGCGTCAAAATTCTCGAAAAGAGTCTTCCCGACGCTGAAGCTAAGAAGCTGTTTGATACCTTTATTGAGACCCGCAAGGTCTATGGACCCCACCTGGACAAAATCATCGCCCTGGCAAAAGAGAACAAGGATGCGGAAGCTGCGGAATACATGAAGGGTGACGCCATCAAGGCGGAACGGGCCGAGATTGGAGCGATAGATAAACTGGAAGAGTATCTGGTGAAATCCGGCAAGGCCATCTCTGACCAAAACGGCGTCACCGCCGACAGGGCCGGCTGGATCATGATCGGCGCGGCGGTCGTGGCCGCCCTGCTGGCCTTTGTATTGGGTCTGATTATCTCGCGTTCCATCAGCGTGCCGGTAAACACCCTGGCAGGCCAGGCCCGCCAGGTGGCTGACGGTGACTTGCGGGTTAAAATCGACTATCGCTCGGGGGACGAGGTGGGTGAGCTGAGCGAAGCCTTCCGTGTCATGACCGAAAACCTGCGCACCACCATCAGCAAGGTGTCCGATACCTCCACCCAGGTGGCGGCCGCCGCCAATCAGCTTCACTCCACCGCCGAGCATATCGCCACCGGCGCCGAAGAGGTTGCCGCCCAGGCCGGAACGGTTGCCACCGCCGGAGAGGAAATGTCGGCCACATCGAGTGATATCGCCCAGAACTGCCAGATGGCGGCCGAAGGGGCACAACGCGCCTCGCAAACTGCCGGCAACGGGGCGGAAGTTGTTGAGAGGACCGTGGCAGTCATGGGACAGATTGCGATTAAAGTACAGGAGACGGCCAAAACAGTAGAGAGCCTGGGCTCGCGCTCCGACCAGATCGGCGCCATCATCGGTACGATCGAGGACATCGCCGACCAGACCAATCTGCTGGCCCTGAACGCCGCCATCGAAGCTGCCCGCGCCGGTGAGCAGGGGCGTGGTTTTGCCGTGGTTGCCGACGAAGTGCGCGCCCTGGCGGAACGTACCACCCGCGCCACCAAAGAGATCGGCGAGATGATCAAGGCTATCCAGAAGGAGACCAAAACGGCTGTTTACGCCATGGAGCAGGGGGTTCAGCAGGTGGAGACCGGCACGGTCGAAGCCGCTCGTTCCGGCGAGGCGCTGCGCGATATACTGGCGCAGGTAAACGACGTCGCCATGCAGGTCAATCAGATCGCCACGGCTGCCGAAGAGCAGACCGCCACCACCAGTGAGATATCCAGCAACATGATGCAGATCACCGAGGTGGTGCAGCAGACCTCGCAGGGCGCGCATGAATCGGCCACTGCCGCAGCGCAGCTGAACGGCAACGCCGAGGAGCTGCAACGATTGGTGCGGCAGTTCAAACTTTGAATGGCAGGGGCAAGGGGCAAGGGTCAAGGGGCAAGGGGCAAGGGTCAAGGCTTTTGAATCAACCTTGCCCCTTGCGACTTGCCCCTTGCCCCTAAAGGAGACTTTATGACAACAAATGCACTTGTAAAAATGGACGATGCCGCCAGGCACGACGAACTGATCCAGCTGGTCAGCTTCATGCTGGCCGAGGAAGAATATGGAGTGGAGGTACTCAAGGTACGCGAGATCATCCGTATGCCGACCATCACCAAGATGCCCAACACGCCGCACTATGTGGAGGGGATCATCAATCTGCGCGGCAAGGTGATCCCGATCATCTCGATGCGCAAGCGGTTCGCGTTGCCGGAGAGCGATAACAACGGTCATACCCGCATCATCATCATGGACGTGGCCGGCAGCATGACCGGCTTTATCGTGGATGCGGTCTCGGAAGTCATCCGCATCCACAGCAGCGAGATCCAGCCGCCGCCCTCACTGGTACTCTCCGGCGGGATCGGCCGGGAATTCGTCACCGGCGTCTTCAACCATTCCGAACGGCTTCTGATCATCATGGATGTGGACCGGATGTTCTCGGATGATGAGCGGGACAGTTTTGGCGGGATTGAATAATCCTAAAATCGGCTTTTGCCACGAAATAAACGAATTGTAGGGGCGACAGCACAGCTTCATCGTGTTTCGCCCCTGATCAAATCAAATCTACCCCCCTACCCGCAACTCCCCATCGTTGCCAAGCCGAAGAGATATTCAGAACGATAGTCGGGGCTCTTTCCCGCATACATCAGCTCTGTGGTTCCGGCGATACGCAGCCGTCTCCGGTTGAACATCCGCAGCGCCGAACGGTTCGATGCCGGCGAATCCAGGTAGACCCTGGTCCCGTTAAGTATCGTGCCGAAAGCGGCTTCTATGAGATGCTCCGCCGTATTGCCGTCCTTTGCCGAGAACGGCCCGAACTGCACGGCATCCCCGCATGGCTGGATTACAAGAAAACCGGACTCCTTGGACAGCAGTGTGCCGCGCCCGACGGTCGCCGCAAGTAATGTATCGCGCCGGTCGCCCCAGGCCTGGAAATCGATGCCGCCTGCTAGCGTTTCAGTGCAGTCACGGCCGGTTAGCGGAGAATGTGCTGCATGTTGCTGCCGCCCTGTTCCGGTCCAGCGGATGATGGTGTCAACCGCTGTGAAGCCGTGTTTTTCATACAGTGATTGGCCCTGTTTCGAGGCGGTCAGCCAGCAGGTATCGGCCCCTGCTTCCCAAAGAACCTGCAACGCCCTGAGAAAAAGCGCCTCACCAATCCCTTGCCCGCGATAACAGGCATTGACGATCAGGTTGCCGATCCAACCACTCCGTTCATGCCGCAAGGATGTTACAAAACCGATACCTGCGCCCGATTCATCCCGCACACAGAGACAGCCTGCGGGAAATGCCGACAGGAGAAAGGTGAACTCCCACTGTTCGACCACCCACCGCTCGCTGGCGGCCAATTTCAGGAAGGTTGCAATATCTTCTTTGCGAAACGGTTCAATAACCATAGCTTTCTCATCTATCTTGACGTCACGTTACAGGCCGACTCCCCAATCGTCACATCCTGGCCGATCAGGCCGATCGCATCGGCCCGGCACTGTTTGCAATGGGCAAACTGGCCGATGGTTCCTTCGTTGGCTTTTCTGATTTCCGCCAGGTACTCTTCGCTGGGACGGATGATATGGGCCAGTTCGGCCTGTGGGATGATCGGCATGATATTCATCACAAAGGCGCCCAATGCCTTGACCCGCTCCGCGATCAACGGAATCTGGCTGTCGTTGATGCCCGGCGTCAGGACAGAGTTGATCTTGATCGTCATGCCCAGCTGCCCGGCACGCTTGACCCCTTCAAACTGGTTGGCGATCAGGATCCTGGCCCCCTCAACGCCGGTGTAATGTTTGCCGTGATAGATGACGTGGCCGTAAATCTGCGCTCCGACTTCCGGATCGATGGCGTTGATTGTCACGGTCAGGCTGTGCAGCCCCATTTCATGCAAACGGTCGATGGATTCCGGGAGCAGCAGGCCGTTGGTGCTTAAGCAGAGCATCAGCTGCGGAAATTCCCGTTTGACCATTGCGAACGTCTCGAATGTCTCTTCATTTGCCAGGGGATCGCCCGGTCCGGCAATGCCGATAACCTTGATGATCGGCCCGACCACCGGGCTGGCCATGACTTCACGCACCTTTTCGATCGCCTCCTGCGGGGTCAGGATACGGCTGGTGACGCCGGGGCGCGATTCGTTGGCGCAATCATGCTTGCGGGAACAGTAGCCGCATTTGATGTTGCATTTGGGCGCCACCGCCAGATGCATCCGGCCGTTCTTGTGGTGATTGCCGCCGAAGCAGGGATGCCCCTGTATCTTGTTTTTCATCTCGCAAGCAGTTGCCATGGTAGATCTCCTTCCAAAATAAAAAACGCCCGCGGGAGGTTGTCCCACGGGCGTCGTTGCCGGTACTGGCTAGCTTACAGCATAGAATGTGCCAGCTTATATAAACAATGTCGCAAACCCTTTGGAACAGGGAGTTACTGAGAAACGGAGAGAATCACAATAAAATGATTTCCGGATCAATCTGCCGTTAAAAACATATCTGCAGGCAATTACAACAATTAGTGGTGCATATTTTTTGAGCAGAGTGTCTGTCGGATTATTCCTTGCATGGGACTGGTCTCCGTTGCTCCGTTTCTCGCTGCTATTCAAAGATTGGATGTGAACATGTTCAACCAATACAATCCCGATGAAATCCGCGATCGCGCCCGGGCAGCCTTTATCGGCATGGCCATTGGCGATGCGCTGGGCGCCACGGTCGAGTTCATGACCTCCTCCGAGATTGCCTCAAAATACGGCACATTCCGGGATATTGTTGGCGGCGGCTGGCTGCGGTTGAAGCCGGGGCAGGTGACGGACGACACCGAAATGGCGCTCTGCATCGCCCGGGCGATCGTCAGTAGCCAGACCTGGTCGCTGACAGCGATTGCGGATAATTTCGCGGCCTGGCTCAAATCCAGACCGGTGGATTGCGGCGATACCTGCCGCAAAGGCATCCGGGCCTACATGCTGCACGGCACCCTGGAAACGCCTCTCAACGAATGGGATGCCGGCAACGGGGCTGCGATGCGCATGCTGCCGGTGGCGCTGTATTCGCTGCCGGACCGGGAACTGCTGACAAAATATGCAGTGGAACAGGCCCATCTGACCCACAACAACCCGGTCTCCGATGCCGCCTGCATCTGCCTGGGACAAATGCTGCACCTGGCGATCTGCAGTGCCGAGAAGAGCCGCCTGCGGCGGCAGGCCGACGGGTTGACAACCCGCTTTCCGACCTTTGCCTTTGAACCATACCGCGGACTGGCCACCGGTTATGTGGTTGACACGCTGCAGACCGTATTTCACTGGTTTTTTCGCGGCAAAAGCTTCGAGGAATGTCTGCTCGGAACAGTCAACCAGGGGGGGGACGCCGACACGACCGGCGCGATCTGCGGCATGCTGGCCGGAGCCTACTACGGCATGGAGAGCATACCGCAAAGATGGCTGAAAAAAATGGAGCAGTCGGTGATCGCCGAGATCGAAAGCGTAACCGTAAAGCTGCTGGCGGCCAGCCCGCTGGGGAGAGTTTTCTGATTCCGCAAGCGCTGTTTCAGCTTGCCGTTTCCGCTTGACGCTGCAGATGCTACGGGCTACAACAGCCCCATGGACTTACTTAAAAATCTCAACCCGCCCCAGAAAGAAGCTGTGCTGCATGGCGAGGGGCCGCTTTTGATCCTGGCCGGAGCCGGTTCCGGCAAGACCCGCGTCATTACCAACCGCATTGCCCATCTGATCCGCGAGCGGGGGGTGCGCCCCTGGAACATCCTGGCGGTTACCTTCACCAACAAGGCCGCCAAAGAGATGGCCGAGCGCGTGCAGAGGTTGCTGGGGGGCGGTGACATCCCGCTCATATCAACCTTCCACGCCGCCTGCGGCCGCATCCTGCGCCGCGATATCCATCAGCTCGGTTTTCAGCCTTCCTTTGCCATTTACGATGACCGCGACAGCGACCGTCTGCTGAAGGACGTGATCAGCGAGCTGGATCTGGACGAAAAACGCTTCGAGGTCAAGGCGGTTTCCGCCCGGATCGACTCGTTCAAGAACCGGGGACTGTTTCCGGAGGATATCGGACACATCCCTCCCGGCGATGTTTACAATCAGCGGGTGGTCGAGATCTACGCCGCCTACCAGGAGCGGCTGAAGAAGTGCAACGCGCTGGATTTCGGCGATATGATGATCCAGACCGTGCGCCTGCTGACACGTTTTCCGGAGGTCTGCAGCTATTACCGCGAGCGCTTTCAGTGGATTCTGGTCGATGAATACCAGGATACCAATCCGGTGCAGTATCACCTGATACGCCTGCTGGCCGGCGAGCGTCAGAATCTGTGCGTTGTGGGGGATGACGACCAGTCGATCTATTCCTGGCGCGGCGCCGACATTCGCAACATACTGGAGTTCGAGAAGGACTTCCCGGGAGTGAAGATCATACGGCTGGAGCAGAATTACCGTTCCACCGCCACGATCCTGGCGGCGGCCGGCGAGGTGGTCAAGCAGAATTTCGGGCGCAAGGGCAAGACGCTCTGGACCGAAAACCCGCAGGGGGAACCGATCCGCTATGAGCGGGTCGAATCCGACCGCGAAGAGGCGCGCTTCGTCTGCCGCGAGATAACCCGTCTGCGTAACGGTGGCACCCCGCTGGAGGAGATGGCGGTCTTCTACCGGACCAATGCCCAGTCCCGGCTGATCGAAGAAGCGCTGGTGGGCGAGGCGCTCCCCTATCACATCGTGGGGGGCGTGCGCTTCTATGCCCGCATGGAGGTCAAGGATATCCTGGCTTATCTGCGGGTGCTGGATAATCCGGCCGATGAGGTCTCGCTGAAACGGATCATCAACGTGCCGGCCCGCGGTATCGGCAACAGTACCGTGGATAAAGTATCCCGGCAGGCGGCCAGCCGGGATGCCAGCTTTTTCGATGCTTTGCGGGATGCTGCCCGGGACGGACTGCTGTCCGCCGGTCCGCGCGGCAAAGTGGCCTCTTTTGTCGTCATGATGGAGCGCTTTAGCGACATGACCAAAACCGATAAGCTTGCCGACCTGGCCCGGACAGTGATGCAGGAGAGCGGTTATCTGACCCGCCTGAAGGAGAGCCGGGACGAGGACGATGCCGAACGGCTGGAGAACCTGGAACAGCTGCTGGCGGCAATCGAGGAGTTCAGCGAGAAGAATCCCGAGGCCGGTCTATCGGAGTTTCTAGAGCAGGTCTCGCTGGTTTCCGATCTGGAACAGGGGGAAAGCGGCAAACCGTCGGTGACGCTGATGACGCTGCATGCCGCCAAGGGTCTGGAGTTCCGGGCGGTATTCATGATCGGCATGGAGGAGCGGCTTTTTCCGCATATGCGTTCGCTGGACGATCTGGACGGCATGGAGGAGGAGCGCCGGCTCTGTTATGTCGGCATGACCCGCGCCCGCGAACGGCTTTATATGCTCAACGCCCGCCGGCGTTACCTGTTCGGCCAGGAGCAGAACAATCTGCCTTCCCGGTTTCTCAAGGATATCCCCAGGGAACTGATCGAGGATGGAGGCAGCTGGAATCAGGGTCAAGGGTCAAGGGTCATGGGTCAAGTGGAAAAGAATCTTCTTTCTTCCCCGCCCCTTGCCCCTGGCCCCTTGCCCCTCTCTGTTCACAACCTGGCAGCCGCTTTGGAATCCTCGCAATACGACGATATCGAGATCGTCCCCGAGCCGCCTGATGAGCATGACGGTGTGTTCATCGGCATGAGGGTTCGTCACGGCAAGTTCGGTGTGGGTATCATCCGTAAAATCGAAGGAGAGGGGGAAGGACAGAAGGTGATCGTCTGGTTCAACTCGGTCGGCCCCAAAAAACTCATGCTGAGGTTCGCTGGGCTGGAAAGAGCCTGATCTTAATTTATTCACTTTTACACAATTCAGTAACAAGTTAATATGGATGCAAGCTGTTCCGGCCGGATGCCGGAAAGACGTTTTCACAAACAGCATCAGACGGAATAGTAACACCGGGAGTTTCCGTGAGCCGTGCCGTACCTGTCGATATGTCTGCCGAACTTCAGCAGGCTGCATCTTTTGCAGCTGACTTGATCGTCTGCCGCAGCCAGATACAGTTCTATCCGGACTCCCATCCGGCGGTCACGGCAGCTCTTGATAAGGCTATACGCCGGCTTGCGCCGCTTCTTGCCGGTGGTAAGCCGCTTACCCTCGGAATTACCCGTAAGGGACTGCTTCTGAAAGAAGCGCTGATCGAACCCAACAATGTCAAGTTCCGCGAATATGCCGCTCTGCTGGCGTCCTTCGGCGTGATCGCCATCTCATTTACCGAAGCCATTCAAACTGAAGACCTGATCAAGTTCAACAGGATCATCAACTGCCCGAGAAACGAAATATGGGAATCGGGCGGGATCATACACTCCTTCGACATTGCTCATATCCGGGCCATTCAGGTTCAGGCCATCGACCTTTCCATTTTTACGCTGACCGATGAAATAGCCCGGGACAGAGACAGCGAGCCTGCCGATACATGGGAGTTTTTTGTTAAAAAACTTCTCCAGGGGTGTTTCAGTTCATCGCCGGACAAGATCCGTGAACTGTTATCGGCGCCGCCGGACCAGGTAGCCGGTGAGCTGGCGACCATGCTGGAAGGGGTGCCGGAAGAAGCCCGCCAGTACACGATAAAAGCGCTGGCGGAATGTTATGTGGGCCAGTCGCAGAGGGCCGATACCAATATTATCGACGACATCTCGCTGAACAAGGTCAGCACATTTATCTCAGGCCTGGACCCGAAAGTGCGCTGCGATTTCATCCTTAATATCTGCAATTCCGCCCACGCTACAACCGACTTCAGCGAGCGTTTGCTGAATAAACTCCCCGAAGAGGGACTTCAGGAGGTTGTTCAGGCTGTATCAATCCAGGGTGCCCACACCTCTGATATGATCCTTAACCTACTCAAGCGGTTGGCCTCACATTCGGAAGCTGCTCCGGATATGGACGCCGCCATCTCGGAAACGGGAGTGGGCAACAAGGTACATTCACTGATGCGCGAAGCGGACCTGGAGCAGTACATCCCACAGCGCTATCTTCAGACCCTCACAGCCATTCTGGCTACTGACAAGCTGCAGGCTTCCGAATACACACTTCTGGAAGGACTTCGCGCAACCCTGAATGCGGATCAAATTGAGAGCAAGGTTACCGATATCATTGATGAACTCGTCATGATCATTCCGCCGGCTGAACAGGGCGAGGGGCTACGCGCCAACCTGTTGAGCCAGATGGAATATTTTCTGAACGGACAGGACTTCAGCTCCCTTGCAAAAGTCTGCCGAATACTTGGGGGCGGGCAGGGCGAAGACGGAACAGAGCTTTTCAATAACGATTTTGTTCAACAGATACTGAACTCCGCAGCCATTCTGGGACGTGACAGGTTTCCGGCGATCCGTGAGATCATCACCGCCGTTGGAGCACCTTTTATCGAACCGCTGATTGAAAAACTGGCTTCGGAAGAGAACCGTTCTCTGCGCCGTTTCTGGTTCGATTGCTTGAGCGGCCTGGGAGAGATGGTGCGGAATGCTGCGCTGGTCCGCCTGAACGACGAACAATGGTTTGTGCTCCGCAACCTGCTGGTCATGCTGAGAAATTTCAGTGATCCGGAAGTGGTTCAAGAGGTTCGTAAACTTACCGTTCACAAGCATCCGAAGGTTCGAAGCGAAGCACTAAGAAATCTTCTCCATTATCAAGATCCCGCCGCCGACATGCTGATTCTGTCGGAACTGCAACATTCCGATCCGGCCAGAAAGCTGGTCGCGGTTCAGGTCGCCGAGATGAGCCGTAACAAGGATGTCATGCAGCAGTTGCTAAGCATTCTTGATACAACCGGAATCAGCGACTTCCAGCTTGAACTGAAAAGCGCCATCGTGCAAACCCTGTCAAATGCCGGCAATCCGCTGGCATTGCCTAAGTTGTTGAATATAATCAGTTCATCACCCTTGCTGCATCGAAGCAAGCATGCCCTGCTCAAAATCGAAGTCATACGGGCATTATCCAGATTCAAACCGGAATACGTCAGGCCCATTCTGTTGAAAATTTCCGGTATGCCGAATGACCCCCTGGCGGTTCACGCAGCGGAAGCGTTGAAAATCCTTGATGGAGCAGTTCCATGACCCCTTACACCAAAGAGCAGCTGGGGATATTCATCAAAAACCTGGTCCAGGCTGCTAAGGCCATGACGCTCTATTCGCCTGAGCACAAAACGACAAAAAATCACGCTTCCAAGTCACTGGAAAGCCTGAATATGATTTTTGCTGATGAGGACACGCTCAAAATCATCCGTCTGGGCGGCGAGCTCTTTGTCAGCGGAATGCCACTTGACAAGAATCCTCTTGTCGATCGGCTCAATCAGCAGATGTCCGTATACGGCATAGGCCATATTAGTATCACCCGGGGAGCGAACAGCGCCGATATCATATTGTTGATGCGGATAGTAGCCAATAAGGAGGGGCCGAATCCGAGGTCGACTCCACATCTGATTTTCGGGTCGGTTGATCTGAACGACACACGCACCATCCCTGACGAAGTATTCCAATCTATTCCGACCTACACAGCCATCCCCGATGAACTTAAGACACAGGTGGAGGGCGATTTTGTAGCCTGCTCCATCAGGGAACATTTTGACCTGCATGCAGTTATGGCGCTCGTGGCCGGTTTTATCACCTCGTTTCGGAAAGAGTCGAATCCGTTACTTGCCATGGTCCCGCTCAAGGAAATGGACGAGTACACCTTCGCCCACTCTCTTAATGTTTCCATTTTGAATATATCCCAGGGTATGTCGCTCGGATATGAAGGCCAGGTACTTCACGATATCGGTATTGCAGGCATGCTTCATGATGTCGGCAAGCAGTTCGTGCCCAAGGATGTGTTAAACAAACCGGGCCAACTGATGGAGGATGAGTGGCAGGCCATGCAGAGCCATCCGGTGCATGGCGCGCACTATCTGCTCAATACTCCGGGCATGCCCCGTATCGCGGTCATGACCGCTTTCGAACACCACATGAAGTATGATATGACCGGCTATCCCCAGGTGTCGCCGGGCTGGCAGACCAACCTCTGCAGTCAGATTACGATGGTTTCAGACTGCTTCGATGCTTTGCGTACCAAACGTGTCTACAAGGATTCCATGGATTTTGAAAAAGTGTCCGGCATACTGCTCGAGATGGCAGGAACCGGGCTCAACCCGGCCCTGACCTTGAATTTTATCAAGATACTGCGGAAAATGGGGGAACAGTAGGAAGGTGTGAAATTGATCCGAACTCCAGTCGAAAGCGGGAGAGATCGGTTTGATTACAGGACGGCGCTGTGCAGATCACGGCGGTGATAGCGCCAGGCAAAGGCCGCTCCCCGGAAGTACCAGTCAATCAGGAATACGCCCCATACAGCATACAGCGAGAGATGAAACCACCCCGCAGCCACCCACGACAGGGCCACACGAATCCCCCACATCGCAGCCAGCGTCACGATGAATACGTAGAAAGTGTCGCCCGCACCTCGCAGGCTGCCGGCATACACAAATGAGATGGCAAGCGGAACCTGCGCAAAAGCCACCAGCTTCAGAAACACGCTCCCTTTCTCGATTACATCGGCATCGTGCGTGAACAGTCCTATCAGATGGTGCGGGGCGAAGAAAAAGAGCAGTGCCATGATTGTCATTACAGCCACCGCCAATCGCAGCGCCTCGTTGTGGCTGATGCGGGCCCGGCGAATCTTTCCGGCCCCCAGTGATTGCCCCATCAGCGTGGCGGCGGCGATCCCCATGCCGGCTCCCGGCATGAACGATAGTGACTCGATCGACAGCCCTATCTGGTGGGCGGCGTAGGCGCTGGTGCCGTAACTGATGATGAAGCTGGAATAATACAATTGCCCGCTCTGTTGGGCTATGCGTTCCAGCGCAACCGGCCAACCAACCCGCCAGATCCGGCTGAAAATTGTAAAATCCGGGCGGCTGAATGTTATGTAGCGTTTTCTCAACGCCTGAATCAACAGGTAAACGAAACCGATAAATTCCGAGGTATTTATGGCGATGGCGGCCCCTTTGACTCCCAATGGCGGCATTCCCCATTTCCCGTAGATCAACGGCCAGGCCAGCATGACATGCAGAATGTTGACCAGGATGATGGCCTCCATCGGCGTGCGTGTGTCGCCGGTTCCATGCATGATCGCCGAGAGAACATTCAACCCGGTAGTCCAGATCAGCCAGAGGAAAACCAGCCGGATGTATTCGGCCGCGAAAGCCTGTACATCAGGTGCTGCTCCCATCAAGCTGGCGATATCGCCCCCCCAGGCGGCACCGATGACGCTGCAGGCGGCGGTCATGGCCAGGCAGGCCAGACAGGAAACATAGGCTGCCCGCCCGGCGTCTTCTCGCCGTCCTGCGCCCCACAGATGGGAGATCACGACCGTGGTTCCGGTCGAGAGCCCCCAAAAAACGGTCATCGTTACGAACATCAGCAGTTGGCCCAGCCCGGTGGCCGCAATTGCTGCGGCGCCCAGACCGCCGGTCAGGAAAATATCGACAATCGAGACCAGTCGTTGAAACAGCGACGAGAGCAGGACCGGCATGGAAAGACGGAATACATCACGACGAATGGAAACCGGTTTGTGGTGGGATGAACCGATTTTGATCAGGGAAAGCCGCATGGATTATTTATAGGGCCGGGTGTGAGGCAGGTCAACGAATTTCAGCAAAAAAAACGGGACTCCAATGAAGTCCCGTTGGGTAACAGGCCAGCAGACGGTGCCGATTATCTCATAAAGTCAAGCAGTGACAACTGGGAAACCTTGGCGGTCGAAGACAGGGAGGCCTCGAAGGCTAGTTTCTGCTGGCTCATCTCGACCGCCAGTTTGGCATAATCGACTTCCTGGACATTGGTATAGATGCTTAGCAACGTGTTCCGGCTGTTGGCATTAAGCTTCGAAATGTTGTCAATCCGTGTCATTCTTGAGAGGTTATCGCTGGTGGCAATGTTCAATTGTTTGGCGCCGTCCTGAAGATCCACTGCCGCCTGGCTGATCGCAGGCGCGTTACTGAGTGTTGAGTTGTCACCCACCGCTGCAATCAGTTTGTCAAAAGTCTGAAGAAGGTCTATTGAACCATAGCTGGGATTCGCGCCGCTACCTTTTAAGAGGCGGTCACCGGTTATGTTCATCTCCTGAGTTGAATTCTGG
The DNA here is from genome assembly GCA_964458105.1 of uncultured Geobacter sp. Taxonomy (GTDB): domain Bacteria; phylum Desulfobacterota; class Desulfuromonadia; order Geobacterales; family Pseudopelobacteraceae; genus JACRCG01. The sequence continues at coordinate 78,613 of CAYWJJ010000008.1, read as the reverse complement.
CTGATTTCGATCGCAAGCTGGGTATTATCACCGGCGTAATTATTGTTAGAGTTGTTGAATGGTGGAGCGGTATTGTTGGCTCCTGCGAAGATATATTGATCCCCGAATTGAGTGTTTGCCATGTCGACCAGCTGTTTTTTCAAATTTACGAGCTGGTCATGAGCATTCTGGCGAATAGTCGGGTCATCGCTGCCGGTGTTGATGGAACCGGCTATTTTCTTGGCCTGATTAACAATCACCGACATACCCTCAAGGGCGGTATTGGTAAACTTCATCCAGGAGGTTGCCTTATTGGTGTTGCTGGAGTGCTGGTCAATAGACCTGAGTCTGTCACCGATATCAACCAGGAGTCTGGCCGAGATCGGGTCGTCACTGGGGGTGCTGACGTTTTGCCCGGACGCTGTCAGATTCTGCAGTCTGTCAAGTCTGGCCCGCCCTCTCTGAAGATTGTAAACCGAACTATCGGCAGACATGTTTTGCGTAACTCTCATATTATTATCTCCTGAACCCCGCAAACGGGATAAGTTTCTTAACGAATCATACCAAGTACCATATCCATCATCTCGGTTGCTGTTGAAATCAGTTTGGCCGAAGCCTGATAGGAACGTTGATATTTGACAAGGTTAGTCAACTCTTCGTCCAGCGACACACCCGAATTGGATTCACGGAGTGTGTTGAGCTGCCTTGTGAAAGCTTCATCCTGTGCCACTGTGGTTTTGCTGGACTGGACATCCAGGCCGACCTTGCTTACGAAGCTGCTGTAGAAACTGCTGAAAGTGGCGACCGGCGAGCCGGACGGCACGGTGCTGGAGTTGGTTAACTTGGCAATCGCCAGTGCGTTACTGTTGTCTCCCGGAAGCAGGATGTTTCCCGATGCCGCTATTTTATTGATCGTTAGCCCGGCATCAATTGAAAATGCAGCTGCGGAGCCGGTCACGGCACCCAACGGAGTGAAGAAATTCTGGCCGGTTACGCCCGTCGGACTGAAACCGGTTGTATGCAGGGCATTTACACTTTTGGTGATTGAGTTGGCCAGTGTATCAATCTGGGCTAGATAACCCGGAATGATTGTGCCCCGCAACGCCATGGTTGCGCCCAGTTGACCGGTGGCCGGGGTTACGGCCGTCAGCGCGCCGCCGGGGGGTGTCAATTGAACGACAAAATTGTTCGGATTGGTTTTATCGAGAGAAAAGACTCCCGCCTTTGATCCGGTCACAAGGGCATCGCCGCTATCCGCGAAATTGACATCGGTTGTACCGTCACTGTTCTCCGTTGCCGTTATGCCGATCATTCCGGAGAGATTCCGTACCAATTGGTCCCGCTGGTCCCGCAGTTCGTTGGCGTTACCGCTCACCAGTTGGGTGGCTCTGATCTGCTCGTTGAGTTGGGCGATATTTGCCGTGGTGCTATTGATGCTATCCGTCAAGGGAACAAGTGAAGCATTTTGAATTGCAATAGAATCAGTGAGGCTTTTACTGGTGGAATTGAAATTATCCGTCAGGATCTTGGCTCTGGTCAGAACTACCTGGCGCTCAACTGTGCCGGCCGGGTTCAGGGTCAGGTCCTGCCAGGCGCTGAAAAAGTTGGATATGGCCGCCCCGATGCCGTCGTTGGCAACTTCGTTGAAAGATGGCTCGATCTGTTGAAGCACGGTGGATTTGGTCGTATCATATCCCAGAGTTGTCTGGGCATTCACCAGCTGTTTCTGAAGCAGGCTGTCATAATATCGTTCCACCGTGGCAATCTGGACGCCGGTACCCAGCGGGAAGCCGTTGTGCAGGGTAGGTGGGGCACTTTCAAGAACTACACGTTGACGCGAATAACCGGGTGTATTGACATTGGCGATGTTCTCGCTGGTTACCTCGGTTGCAACGCGATATATGTTGAGACCGTTTTTGCCGATCTCCATTGCTGCACTTAGTCCCATATCATGCCTCCCTGTTGATCATTACGGCGCCTGTCTGGCGTTGCTGGTACCCACCCGTTGCACCGTAAACATTGGATTGATTGATCAGTCGGGTGATAAGACTGAGCGATGTAGTTACCGTTGATGAGAATTTTTCCGCAATCTCAAGGTTCAAGGAGGCCACCTGTTGAATTCGATCAGCCGTCACAGCCAACTGCTGCTGTTTCAAGAGTAGCTCTCCGTTTCCTTTTTTTAGCAGATGTTCCGCGATGCTCTTTAGCGATGTCGTAGCGGGCAGCCCGTAACCGGCGGCAAGCCCGGAAATCGCCTGCTGCATGATCTGTGCGTGTCCGGCAATTTTGTTGGTCAACTCTTCCTTGACCTGGTTGGAGACGGACATTCCGCTGAGATTGATATCCCCCATTTCGGAGGTTTCCCGTTCCAGCACAGCCAACAGCTCATCCAGCAATCCGGATTGAACATTGATTGCATCCAATAATTTCTTCAATTCCATGAATTCCGACTCCGTACCCTGCTATGCTATTCGCGATGGTCAATCTTAGGTGCAACCTTGAGGCTCTCCTGGCGGATGATGTCTTTTTCGATCATCTTGGCCAACCCCATTCCGCCACCCCTTTTAACGGAGACGGCGGCGTATTCCTGATCCAGCATGGAACGATAGACCTCTTCTCCATGTCCCCCGCCGGTCAGTTTATCCTTGCCGACCGTCTCGCGCATGGATTTCAACATCATGCCGACTACCATTGCTTCAAAATCCTGGGAAACCTTTTTGGCCTGCAGGCGCTGTTTCTCGCTCAGACCGGCGCCGGATTGGCTCTGGCGCTGAAGCTGGCGGGCCTTGACAGCGGCTGCGTCAGAAGTATCGGGAAGCGTTGTAGTGTTGGCGATATCCATAACGTCCTTATCGTCCTGATTAGCTGGAGGTTAAGCGTTAAATGATCGAAAGTTCTGCCTGCAGTGCGCCGGCTGCCTTGACGGCCTGCAGGATACTGATCAGATCGCGCGGTGTGACTCCCAGAAGATTGAGGGCCCGTACCACATCTCCGATGCTGGCGCCTTCCGGCATGACCATCAGGCGGCGATTCTCTTCTTCCACTTTCAGTTCGGTGCGCGGAACAACCTTGGTTTCTCCGGTTTTGCTGAGTGGCGCAGGTTGTGATACCTGGGGTGTCTCCTTGATAACCAGCGACAGGCTGCCGTGGGTGACGGCCACGGTGGAGATGCGAACATTCTCGCCCATGACGATCGTGCCGGTGCGCTCATTAAGCACAACTTTGGCCGGTACATCCGTTTTGACTTCCAGAGTTTCCAGAGCCGCGATGAACTCAACGGTGCGGTTGTTGTACGATTCCGGTATGGCCAGAGCCACCGAACCGGAGTCGCGGCTAGTGGCAACCTGGGCCTTGAATTTGTCATTAATCGCAGTAACGATGCGGGAAGCGGTTGTGAAGTCAGCGGTCTCGAGATTCAGATGCAGCACAGATTTGCCAGCCAACGTGTTGGGCAGCTCCCGTTCCACCAGTGCTCCGTTGGATATCCGTCCGGCGGTCGGGTGATTCTTCTGGGCTGTTGCCCCTTGGCCCCCAAAGGCGAACGAGTTGGTCAATACCGATCCCTGGGCCACGGCATAGACCTGACTGTCGGCACCCTTCAGGGGGGTCATGATCAGGGTTCCTCCGGCGATGCTCTTGGCATCGCCCAGGGAAGAAACCAGTACATCCAGCCGGTTGCCCTGCTTGGCGAAGGGTGGCAGCGTCGCGGTTACCATGACAGCTGCCACGTTCTTGACCTTGATATCATTGACCGAGGTGGTGATGCCCATACGTTCCAGCATGTTGACAACCGATTGGATCTGGAACTTGGTCTGATCACTGTCACCGGTGCCGTTAAGTCCCACCACCAGGCCGTAGCCCACCAACTGGTTGTCGCGCACCCCCTCGAATGAGGCAATATCCTTGATGCGGATGGCATGGGCGCTGGTTGTAAAGCTCAATAGCATTATGCAGAAAATGATGCTGCTGTTTATGATCTTCATTGGATTACCTTTTTCCACAGCTTGCGGATGTAACAAGTAAGTTAGAACGGCCAGAGCTTGTCAACGATGTTCATCAACCAGCCGGGACTCTGGCGATCTGAAATTATGCCGCGCCCCGCGTAGCTGATGCGCGCATCGGCGATGTAGATCGAGTTGATTACGTTGTCGGCTCCGATGTCACGCGGACGAATCGTCCCTTCCAGGATGATCTCCTGGTCCTCGTTGTTGACCTTGATGTTGCGCCGCCCCTCGATCATCATGTTGCCGTTGGGGAGAACTTCAAGCACGCGGGCTGTCATGGTGGCCTTGAGGTTTTCGGCCCGGGAGGTCGAGCCGGAACCCTTATAGGATGAATCCACGCTGGCGTTGATCAGCTTGGATAAATCTCCGATATTGTTTTTCAGCAATCCGACCTTTTCAAGGCCCATGAAATTGGGAATGCCGGCATTGACCGTGGAGCCGCGCGACGTGTCGGTCTTGGCCTCTTTGGAGGCGCTGGCGGTCTCGGTTATAACGATCGTGACGATGTCACCTCTGCGGCGGGCCTTCAGATCCTCGGTCATTCCACCGGAAGTTGTCTGCCAGATGGAACCGCTCGAATAATCGGCGGCCGGCCTCGGCAGCTGTTCGTCGGCTCCGGTGGTCTTAATGTGCGTCTTCTCCACTGTACAGCCAAGCAGTGCCAACATTAGCAATGATAATACGAAATGTTTCATTTTTGATCCTTGGCAAACATTCAAAATGCCACCTGGACGGTCGTCGCGTTCAGGACTCTGGCCGGAATCTCTTTGAAAGAATTCTGATTCTGCACTGTTATGATATCACCTTCTGCGCCGGAACTGCGCGCCTTACCGGCCACGGATACTTTCATGACCTCGTTCTCGGCGATGATCGTCACCATCTGGCCCGATTTGATCAGCGGCACTTTCTCAACCTGATCCGTACGAACCGGTTGGTTCGCCTTCATGATCGTCCGGGCTTTTTTTCCGGCGATATCCTCAATCCTGCGGGATGAACGACTGGAATTATTGGATATTTCACGATTCTGCAGGGCAAGGTCACTGGCGGCGATGATGGTGCCATGTTCAATCTGTCTTAGTGTCACTACCATGTCGGTACGCGCTTCGACATCAACTCTCACCGGAATGTTTCGCACCATTCGGTCGTTCTGACGGGCCAGCACAGCCATGCTGGCGTTGCCCCAACCCTCCCATTGCTGCGGAGCGATCACTTCATAGTCAATGGCTCCTTCCGGAAGTTTCAGGGCATCGGAAATCGTAATTCGACGAATGCGGACATCCCATCCCATATCGGCAGTGCGGGCTGTAACAAAGGCCGTGACAGCTTCACGGACTTCACGTTCACGATCGGGAGCTGCCAGTCCCTGGCGGGGGGCAAGCACAACAGTAATTAACACGGCAATTATAATATATCGTAGAAAATTCTTCATCTCAGCTCAGTTTTGCTCTACCTGCGCATGTTGTTGGCGGTCTGCAGCATCTCATCCGAAGCCTGAACCGCCTTGGAGTTGATTTCATAGGCCCGTTGACCGACGATCATGTTGACCATCTCCTCAGCCACATTGACGTTGCTCATTTCCAGAAGCCCCTGGGCAACCGATCCGAGGCCATTTTGACCAGGAGTGCCGGTGGTGGCGGTTCCCGAAGCATCAGAAGGTAGATAGATGTTTTTTCCCTGGGCCGATAGTCCGGACGGATTGGAAAATGACGCCAGCTGAATACTTCCGACGGTGGTGGGAGCATTTTGTCCGGCCTGCTGCACCGAAACGGTGCCGTCGCTACCGATGTTGATCTTGGTGGCATTGCTGGGGATCACGATTTCGGGCAACAGCGGATTCCCTTCCGGGGTGACTACCCGCCCCTGGCTGTCCCGCTTGAAGGCGCCCGCTCGGGAATAACCGGTTGTGCCGTCAGGCTGCTGGATTTGGAAGAAACCGTCACCTTCAATGGCTATGTCCAGTTCGTTGCCGGTTTGTGAAAAATCACCAGGTGTAAAAATTTTGGTGACCGCCGCCAGGCGGGTACCAAGACCGATCTGAATGCCGGTCGGAACCTGGGTGGCATTGGTGGCCGGCGAACCGGTGGACTTCAGGTTCTGATAAATCAGATCCTGAAAATCGGCCCGGCTGCGTTTGAAGCCGGTAGTGTTGACGTTGGCCAGGTTGTGGGCGACGACATCGATGTTTTTCTGCTGCGCTTGCATGCCGGAAGCGGCGGTCCAAAGTGCTCGAATCATTGTCAGACTCCTTGTGCTGTTTTGTTAAATATTGAATACGTTTTATAATCTGCCTAAGTCATTGGCGGCTTTGGTGGCCATGTCATCATAACCGCGTATGACCCTCTGGCAGGCTTCAAAATAGCGGTTGGTTTCGATCATCTGCACCATTTCCGAAATGCTTTCCACGTTTGAGCCTTCCAGATGCCCCTGGCGAACCTGGGTTGTTCCGCTCTGGCGGGCCTCCTGCTGGCCTTCCGGCACAAACAGGGCGCTGCCGATCTTGGTCAGCTTGTACGGTTTTTCAAAATCGACCAGAGAGATCGTTCCGGCCGGGGTCCCGTCGACAGTTACCAGTCCTTTGGAATCAATTTCGACCCGGTTGCCCTGGATACGGATGGCACCCCCCTGGCCCAGCACCGGATAGCCGTCGGAAGTTACCAGACTGCCGTCAGCGGACATCCGAAAGTTACCCTGGCGGGTATAGGCGGTACCATCGGGTGTCGTGACTGCAAAGAAACCATCACCGTCCAGAGCCAAGTCGAGAGTGTTGCCGGTCTGGCTGATCGGACCGTTTGAATAATCTATGTAGACATTTTCCTTCTGCAAAATCGGGTCGGCGGTCATGCCCTGAGGAACCGCCGGAGGGTTGGCGGCACCGGCCAGCAGCCCCTCGAAAGACATCTTGTCCTTTTTGAAGCCGGGCGTATTCACGTTGGCCAGGTTGTTGCTGATGATATCCAGTCGGCGCATGGCTGCCAGATTTCCGGAAACGGCCGCATACATTCCACTGTTCATTTTGATTCTCCCTCTATACCTTCTAGTTTTTGTGCAGTTTCAGGCGGCCGCGCAACCTGACCATGGCCTGGCTGATCAGCTGCGAAATACGGGATTCTGTCAGCCCCAGCGTTTCACCTATTTCTCTCAGATTCAAATCTTCAATGTAATAGAGAGTCACCGCCAAACGTTCTTTCTCGGGCAAGGCGTCAATTCCCTGACCAAGCGCATCGGCCAGTTGCATCATCATAACCTGCTGCTGGGGGCTCTTGGATTCGCTCTCGCACAGTACATCAGCCAGACAGAGCGGATTGCCGGAGTCATCTTCCCAGCTGTCGTCCAGACTGATGAATGTAAAAACATGAACATCGTCCAGCAACTCATAATAGTCATCCAGTCCCATTCCGAGAGCTTCAGCCACCTCTTCACTGGTCGGATTACGCCCCAGCCGGTGTTCAAGTGTGCGCAGTTCTCTTGCCAAGCGTTTGTACTTGTCGCGCATCGAGCGGCTGAGGACATCATATGATCGCAGTTCATCCAGAATTGTCCCACGCACATGCTGCTCGGCAAAGGTTTTAAAGAGCACTCCCCGCTCGGGGTCAAAGCGATCCGCAGCATTAATCAGGCCAATCATGGCCGCGCTCGTCAAGTCCTGCAGGTCGAGGTGCTGCGGTAGCTGAATCGACATTTTGCTGACCAGATAACTCACCAGCGGGATATGGTCTACAATCAGCTTCTCGCGTTCCTTGTCCTGACGCCGGTCCGCCGCAACCTCAAGCTGCTTCTGACGCCTGTCCGCAACAGTTATGACGTCCGCAGCCATATCTACTGTGCTTCCTGAAAATCCATCATACGCCTGAAAAAGAACTGAATATTTCCTTTGACTCCTGACGGGCGTTTATTATCTATCACCCGTCGTGCAAGTGTGGCAAAGCAGGCGGACGCTTCCGATTCCGGAAACAATTCCGTAACCGCCTTCTGTCGCTTGACCGCTTCGACCACCTTTTCGTCCTTTACGACACACCCAAGATAATCCAGGGAAATGTCCAGGAAACGGCCGGCAACATTGGCAAGCTTGCGGAACACCTCAAGGGCGTCTTCACTGTCTTTGGCCATGTTCACCAGCACCTTGAAATGATGTTCCGAGTAACGTGTCGCCAAAAGCTTGATAAGCGCATAGGCATCGGTAATCGAGGTCGGTTCGGGCGTAACCACCACGAAGATCTCCTGGGCTGCAACGGTAAAATAGGTCACGTTCTCCGATATCCCTGCTTCCGTGTCGATAATCATGATGTCGAACTGTTCTTCCAACATGTCCAGTTCGTCAAGAAGTTTCAGTTTTTCATGCTGTCCCAGGCTGGTCAGCTCCTGAACTCCGGTGCCGGCCGGAATGATCTTGATACCTGCCGGGCCGTCAATCAGGATTTCCAAAACCGTTTTTTCGCCGCTCATGACATGATTGAGATTATAGGTTGGAGACAACCCCAATAATACGTCCAGATTGCCAAGCCCAAGGTCAGCATCGATAAGCAGCACTTTTTTCCCTTGTGCGGAAAGAGCTATGGCAAGATTGGATACTACGTTGCTTTTGCCTACGCCTCCCTTGCCACTGGTTACCGAAATAACCCTGATACCCTGATGATTCGACAGTCCACCTTTCTGGGCAGGATCGGTCTGCTGGTTTTTCTTGGCGTTTTGGGCCATCTGCCGGAGGGTATCAGCCTGATCACCTGTTCCAGTTACATTACTCATTTACCCCCCCCTCCCGCAAAATCATGTCAGCAAGCTTGGCGGAAGTTGCAACCTCTATATCTTCAGGCACTCGCTGGCCGGTTGTAAAATATGCAATTGAAAGATTATCCTTCATCAATAAGTTGACCATATTTCCCAAACTCTCACTTTCATCGATCTTTGTGAAAACCACCTTGCTGATCTTGAATATGCTGAACCGGTGCAAAATCTCCTCCAACTCGCGGTCCTTGGTGGTTGCCGAGAGACAGAGATATACCTCGACCGGAATTTTATGTTCGAGGAAATTTTTCATCTCATCCAGTTTTTCTTTGTCCTTGTGGCTGCGCCCGGCGGTGTCGATAAAAATCAGGTCGCAGGTCGAATGTTTTTCAACAGCCTTTTCAAGTTCCTTGGGAGTTGATGCGACCTCCAGTGGAATTCCCATGATGCGGGAATAGGTCTTGAGCTGCTCAACTGCCCCTACTCTGAAAATATCCATCGTAATCAGAGCCACTTTGTTGCCGCGATTGAGCGCGTACATGGCAGCCAGCTTGGCGGTGGTGGTAGTTTTGCCGACGCCGGTCGGCCCGACAAGCGCGATGATGCGAGGTGAGCTTTTTCTCAACCTGGGGGCTCCGGCAAACTTGATCAGACGTCCGAGCGTTTCTCCAAGACGGCTTCTGATGCTCTGGTTGTTGTCCTGAACCGGCAGCGTTTTAAGCGTATCAATGATCGTTCGGATCAGATCGGTAGAAACACCGTTCCTGGCCAGTTCCCTGGCCAGGGGGGAGTCTTCGGGCAAAAGCTCCTCTCCTGACAGTCCCTCCGTCGAGTTATTGTTTCCGGCGACTGGCCATTCAACCGCTTTGACGCAGCCCTCCTGACTCTTGGTCAATGTTGCCAGCAACAGCTTTTTGATCTCTTCCAGATCCGATCGCGGTATATTCTTCAAATTGACGCCGCCATCCGACGATCCGGAAGATTGTTCCCCATCAGCACTGTTTTCTTCCCTGCGGGCTTCCTCCCCGCGCCGGGAAAGGGCCTCCACCTTTTCGCGCAAATCTTTCAGCTCCCTGGCCAAAGGAGCAAGCATCGAACTCTCCATTTCTTCCTTGGCGGTCCGCTCGCGAACCGGAGCTTCCCGGTAAGCTGCCGGCATGGCCGGCGGAGGGGCCGGCTTGCGTGCCGGATCAATAGCAGCAGTTACCCGGTAAGCCTGCTTGCTGAAGAACCCCAGAATCCCGCCTGTTTTCTCTTTCTTAGTCGAAAGGATCATGGCGTCAGGGCCGAGTTCAGCCTTTACCATGCGTAGTGCTTCAGCCATGCTTGGCGCTTGAAAGGTTTTAACCAGCATTGAAACTCACCACCCCTAGTGACTGGATTTTGACATTCTGCGGTATCTCATTGTGCGAAAGTACCGCCATATGAGGTACAAAACGCTCGATTAATTTGCGGACATGGCGACGGATTGAAGGTGATGCCAGCAGAACCGGCTGGGCACCGCTCATGCCAAAACGTTCGGACATATTGCGGATTGATGCGATAATCTGCTGTGCCGCCGCCGGCTCAATCGCCAGATAGCTGCCTTGGTCAGAGGGTTGTATCGCTTCTGCAATCAGGTCTTCGACTTCACGGTCCAGCGTGATCAGAAAAAGAGTATCATCGTTCAGCTTGTACTGATCAACAATAAATCTCCCCAATCCCTGGCGAACAAACTCGGCCAGAACATCAGGATCCTTGGTAAGCGACGCATAATCGGCCAGACATTCCAGAATAGTTCGCATGTCCCGGACAGAAACACCTTCTTTAAGCAGACTTTTTACAACTCGCAGTACCGTACCGAGATTAAGCAGGCCCGGTATCAGTTCATCAACAACTTTGGGCGCGCTGACCGCAACATTATCCAACAACTGCTGCATCTCCTGCCTTCCCACCAGTTCGTGCGAATAGCGTTTGATAATTTCGCTGATGTGCGTAGCCACCACGGTCGTACTGTCCACAACTGTGTAGCCATTGATCTGGGCCTGATCGCGCTCTTCACCGCGAATCCAGACCGCCGGCAATCCGAAAACCGGTTCTTTCGTCGGTGTACCCGGCAAATTGAAGGTGACTCCACCCGAATCCATGGCCAGATACTGGCCGGTCAGCTCGCTGCCGCCGACACGTGCCCCGCGAATAAGGAGATTGTACTCATACGGTTTGAGTTGCAGGTTGTCATGAATATGGATCGGCGGAACAACAAAACCCATTTTTTGTGCGGTCTGACGGCGGATGGAGCGGATGCGCTCAAGCAATTCGCCGTTCTGGGCCGCATCAACCATGGGTACCAGTCCATATCCGACCTCAAGCTCAAGCACATCCAGCGGCCGAATATTTGACGCCTGATCAATCGACTCCTCACCGGCGCTTATTTCAGGCAGGGCTGCCCCGTCTTCGATAACCTGAGCCTTCTCGCGGGCCATTTTGCCGACTAGGAAAGTTGTGCCGGAAAGCAGCAGAAACGCAAAATGCGGCAAACCCGGGATCAGTGCAAACAGAAACAATACTCCGGAGGAAACGTAGAATGCTTTTGGATAATTGAGAAACTGGCCGGTCAGTTCCTGGCCGAAACTATTTTCATCTGCTGACCTGGTTACAAGGACACCGGCCGCCGTTGAGATGATCAAGGCCGGGATTTGGGCAACCAAACCCTCACCAATCGTAAGCAGGGTGTAGTTGCTCAGTGCATTCATCAGCGGCATACCCTGCTGCCAGACCCCGATGATCAAGCCGCCAAAAATATTGACCAGCACAATCATTATTCCGGCAACGGCATCACCGCGGACAAATTTGCTGGCACCGTCCATGGAACCGTAGAAATCCGCCTCGCGAGCTACTTTTTGACGGCGGTTTTTGGCCTCTTTGTCGGTGATAAGCCCGGCGGAAAGGTCGGCATCAATGGCCATCTGCTTGCCCGGCATGGCATCCAGGGTAAAGCGGGCCGCAACTTCAGCGACACGTCCGGCACCCTTTGTAATGACCACGAAGTTTATGATAACCAGTATCAGGAATATAACCGCACCAACCACATAATTCCCGCCGACGACAAACTGCCCGAAAGCCTTGATGACTGCCCCGGCCGATTCGGCCCCCTCACTGCCATGGAGCAGTATCAGGCGTGTGGAGGCAATATTGAGTGCCAGGCGGAAAAGGGTCGTAACAAGCAAAACAGATGGAAACACTGAGAAATCTAACGGTTGAATCGTGTAGAGGCAGATCATGAGTATCGCCAGGGCGATGGTGATGTTGGCCGCCAGAAATATGTCCAGAAAAAAAGCCGGCAACGGAATGATCATCAGCGAGAGTATGCCGATCAGCGCCAGCGCAACATAAATATCCGAGTTTTTGCGAATACCGCGTAACTCTATAGCTTCAGCAGAACCGTTTGCCATGGTATGATTATTTCAAAACCGTCCTTATTGGAGTTGCGTCAAAACACTGTCAACATGCACGTTTTATACCACTTGGCAGGCAAGATGCACGACTTTGCTCCTGAACAGGTGTGCTGCTAGTCTGAGTGCTTCAGACAGCGGCTGATTCCCTTATATAATCATGTCAAACGATTGAATGCGTCGGTTTATTGACTCGGATAGTTTTTACATATTCCGGCAGTGCAACTTGCTTTGCTGAAAATGTTCGTGTATTGTCCCTACAATTTTCAATGGAGGGATCGTATGACAAAAGCAGATATTGTTGAAAAAGTTTCCAACACTTGCCGACTTTCAAAAAAAGAGTCGTCTGATCTTGTTGAGGGCTGTTTCTCACTGATCAAAAGTTGCCTGGAGAGCGGTGAAGATTTGAAGATCTCCGGTTTTGGCAAGTTTGAGGTCAAGCAGAAGAGCCCAAGGCGAGGCAGAAATCCGCAAACCGGAGAGGCCCTTGAAATTTCCGCGCGCAGAATTCTCAGCTTCAAGCCGAGCCAGCTGCTCAAAGCGGCTGTTAACGGTCAGCAGGCCTGATTTTTATCATTTCACAATCAAGGAGTTGAATTATGGCCAGTCTGAATAAAGTTATGCTTATAGGAAATCTGGGTAAAGACCCCGAGCTTCGCCATACACCCGCCGGTACGGCGGTGGCCACTTTCTCCATTGCTACCAGCGAGCGATTCAAGAGCAAGCAGACTAACGAGTGGGAAGAAAAAACCGAGTGGCACAACATCGTGCTCTGGAGCAAACTGGCCGAGACCGCCGGACAGTATCTCTCCAAGGGAAAGACAGTTTATATTGAAGGCCGCCTGCAGACCCGCAAGTGGCAGGATCGCGACGGCAATACCCGTTACACGACAGAAATCGTCGGTGATACAATGAAAATGCTCTCTCCCAAGGGAGAAGGTTCCCGCGGCGGAGACTCCTCCTCATCCTATGAGCCGGCCGGCGGAGGGAATTATGAAGAGCCGCCATTTCAGGATGACGATATTCCTTTTTAATTCATTCGTCAGCTTGCGACATTGCCGTAAAACAGTAAGAGGGATAGTTCCATCGGAGCTATCCCTCTCATTTAGTTGCCATGACATGTTTAATTCTGTAGCGATGCTTACGTACAGTTGTTTTTGATTCTATCATTTATTAGCCACCACCTCCTGTTTTGACATTTTAGCAGACAACCCTTTGGCAAATCCGAACATCAAAATGACTGCCGGCATAACCTGGACTACCACGATCAGGGCGCAGAACCCCAGAAATATCCACACAAAAATCCCGCTGTTGTCTTCATGAAGCGATGAAGCTGCAAATGCTGTTGCGGGGGCCAGGGTTGCGATTAACGCTGCGAGTGCTTTCATGGCTTTCTCCTTTTCTTATTATGATTCAATAGCAAATTGAATGTGGTTTCGGTTTTTAGCTTGTTTTCGTCTCATGAGCATCTTTCCGGACTAAGGAGAAGATGCCTTTCAGCATTCCAACCATCAGCATGATGCCGGGGATGAACTGGAACATAACAATCATGATTCCAAATCCGATGAAACATGCCGCCAGAATGCCAATGCCTTCGTTTTCGGGTACTCCGCCGCTTGCCAGTGCCTGGCTGGCGGTTATAATGATTGGTGTCAACATTGCTATTATGGCTCTCATGGCGATATCCTTTCTCACTTCGATTATTTAACTGTCTGCTTGTTTATTACTAGAGCATCGAGTGTGCCAATCGCCTGGGCCGCAAATAATATTAGTGTAATAGCAAGTTATTACTGATGTTTTATTTTATGAGTACGCTTCTGACTACGAATAAACCGGTTGACTGGAAAGCATCAAGTATAGGAATCATATACAGCAAATATTCCAGGTTGTGATCTTTACATTGTTCTTATGCTTGATTTTTAAACGTTATTTTGCAAGCATACTCTAATAAAGCACTGTACATGAACACTATACAGTTATCGATGCCATGGAAAATTCAATCAAGAACGGGGTGGGATGCTATGGGGGATATATCAGAGGATGTATCGGAATACGGGCCAGCGCTTAAACTTATTCGGCGGCGCCGGAAATACTTCTTCGGAGTTGTTCTTATTTATATTCCAGCAGTCTGGATCATTCATGGCATATCTCCCGCAAACAAAACCATGTTCACTACGATCGGCATCTGGGTGGTACTGCTCCTGATTACCTGTCTGCGGTCAGCTGTAACTACTTGTCCACGTTGCGGAAATTATTTTCATGTACACGGTATGTCAATGCTTTATCTGCGACGCTGTCTGCATTGTCAGCTTCATATAAATGCTGATAAGTTGAAGTGAATGCTGCAAAAGCACAAAAAAACGGGAAATGAGTTACCTCGCTCCCCGCTCGCTTTCACCGCTTGTTTATTGACATTCAGATTTTCACCTCAACACTGTCTCCTTCGATCACCTTGAGCTTCTTTTCAATGCCCGGACCAACAACGATCGTGCCGTCATACTGCTGGTCCATGTCTTTCATGACCATCACCGGGAAAATGCCGCTCGTGCCGGCAGCGGCGTTGATCAAGGTCAGTTTTTTATAGGCGGACTTGTAGAAATCAGTAATGATCTGAGAAGTTGACAGGCTGATGGCGATCATGCCAAGCGAATCGAAGCTGGCACTGGCCTGTTTGTTGGCCAGGTGGCTGATGCTCAGGCGGAGTACGCCATCGCCTTTAACAGGCTTTGTGGGCTCTGACGAAGTGGCGGTCTGATGAAATGCACCTGCTTCACCAGGTATTTTTGCCTCCAGCTTTTTAGCAGCCAGGGTAAGGGTGATTGCTAGCACCTGGAGGTTGACGTTTCTGGCGCACAGCAAGAAAAGCATCGCGCCGGGAAACCGTTTAATTACAACACGTCCGTCGGAATAACGCATATCAAGGAGATCAAGGCTCTCTGATATCTGCAGGCCATGGGCACACTCCAGCGACAGGACTGCAGCCTTCTTTAGAGAAACGGTATCAATCAGAGCCGGGAAGGCGTGCACTAGCACTTCCCCCCGCTGGCTGAATACCGCGCTGCCGATCACCCCTTCAACGCTGTTTATATGTTGCAGGATATCCTGCATCAGTCCTTCCTCCTACTTGCCTGGTATTAGTGCGGACTTGATTTCGCCTTCGACGCTGTCCAGATCACATTCAGGCTTGACTGCAATACTCAAATAGTGCTGCTTGGAATCATACAACAGCAGGTGAAAATTGCTGGTGTGGACGGCAGCGGCCTTGATCTCGCCCAAACCCATCAAATCACCCAGCTGATTGGCGGTTCTGGCCAGAAACATGCCCTTGGCGGCCAACGCAACTGCTTCGATGCTGGCATCCTGAATAGGAACCCCCTGCTTGTCAAGCAGCACTGCATAAGTGATATTGTTTATTTCTTGCAAACGAGCCGCAACCTTGCTCATGGTTCGACGCGGCAAAACGGAAGGCCCGGCTGAATTATTGGCGGCAGCTCCGGCATTTTCCTCGTCCAAACGCCGCAATGCGTCAAGCAGCAGAAAATCGGTGCGATAATGGATTGTGCATACGTTGGAAGTCATCTCGGGATGGATGTTGAATGTTCCGCCGGGCCACTTTATGATTTCATAGATGGCCTGTTCACCTGATTCACTGCCCTGCTCGGCGTGAATTATCTCGCCGTCAACAAAATAAATCACACCGGCACTTTCACCGTACTCAATGGTAATGGCACCGGTATATTTATTATGTCCCTTGAGCTGAATGACGTCCGTCAGAGAAAGGCCGGCAACCGCTCCTTTGAAACCCGTTATGTTTTCTGACATCTTCGTCAACCTATCCGTGAAATGCAATCCAAAGCTATTATCATTAACTGCGAGCTATTTAAACCATAACCTCATAGCAAGTTCAAGCATGAATGTAATCCAGCATACAATAAAACCCCGTCGGTTTCCCGACGGGGTTTTATTGTCACTTAGAAGTGCAGTGAGTTATTCGCAGAGGTCAACTTTGACATCCCAGTTTTTGAGCTTCATGGTGCCGTTTTTCTCAAGATTGAGATGCATCTTGAAAGCGCGGTCCCACAGCTGCGGCTCATGACCGACCTTGCGACGGAGGCACTCATGCTCGGCAATGCTGAGGTATTCGCTCAACTGATCCTTGTAATCAGGGTGTGCACACTTCTCGATGATCTTGCGGGCACGATCTTTTGGTGCAAGTCCGCGAAGGTCAGCCAGACCCTGCTCGGTGATGACGCAGTCAAGGTCGTGCTCGGTGTGATCGATATGTGAACAGTGCGGAACAACGCAGGAAATACCGGTTGGATCTGTCTTTGAAGGACGTGATGACGGTGTATGCATCATCTTCAGGTAGCCGTTGCGCAGGAAGTCGCCGGAACCGCCAAGGCCGTTGATCATACGGGTGCCGCCGACCAGGGTAGAGTTGGCATGTGCATAAATGTCGATCTCTACCGGGGTGTTCATGGCAATACATCCGAGACGGCGGATCGGCTCCGGAGCGTTGGAGATGGAAAGTGGTCGCAGAACGATCTTGTCGAAATACTTTTCCATATTCGCAAAAAACTTCGGAAAGCCCGGTTCTGCCGAGAGTGAAAGCGAACAGGAAGAAGCGCAGTCCAGTTTGCCCGAATCAAAGAGGTCGAGCATTGTGTCCTGCAGAACTTCAGTGTAAACCGACAGGTTGTAGAAGGGGCCTTTGGCAAGACCACCGATAACGGCATTGGCGATGGAACCGACACCGGACTGGATCGGCAGCAGGTTGTCCGGCAGACGGCCAGCCTTAACCTCTGCCTGGAAGAAGTCAATAACATGGCCGGCAATCGCCTCGGAGGTGTCGTCCTGTTCGGCAAAGGCGCGGCCTTGGTCGCGCAGTTTGGACTCGACAATGGCCACGATCTTCTTCGGATCGCAGGGGATTG
Source organism: uncultured Geobacter sp. (assembly GCA_964458105.1). Lineage (GTDB taxonomy): Bacteria > Desulfobacterota > Desulfuromonadia > Geobacterales > Pseudopelobacteraceae > JACRCG01. The sequence goes on along the minus strand of CAYWJJ010000008.1, from coordinate 61,543 downwards.
AGGTGGAACCGATGCGGCTGTTGGCCTTAACGATGTTGAACGGCTGACGGTTAGGAGGAGTTGCCGGTGTCAGCAAGTCGTGAATCCCCTCGAAAGAAGGTTGTCCGGTGTTGACCTCAATGATGATTTTGTCGCAGATCATCAGGATCTCGGGAATGACTCCGCAGGAACTGGTGGGAACCAGGCCGCCGTCTTCAGTGATGGCAGAAACCTCGATGATAGCCAGGTCCAGCTTGCCGCTTTCGGAATCCTTGGTGTAGAAACCGTAGCCCAGATCCTGTGCGAATAGAGAGAGGTGCTTGTCGCCCATGCGGATGCGGCCTTCGTTAATGCCGGCAGCAATGTTCTTGCCGGTCTGGTACGGCCAGCGACGATCGATCATGTCGTTTTCTGCCCAGCGGTTTTCGGTTTCAGCACCGACAGAGGCACCGATAAACAGGTTGAATTTCCATTTGCCCTGCAGATTGTTTTTTTCAACATGCTCAGCAACGGCAATCGGAACAACTTTCGGGTAACCGGCCGGAGTAAAGCCTGACCAACCCAGATTCATGCCCGGTTTAAAGAACTGAACAGTCTCTTCTGCCGTCATGACCTTGCTCAAAAGTGATTTGTGTCGTACGCGGTCTTGCAGGGTTCCGTAATCAGACATCTACTACCTCCTGTTTGTTTATTGTGTTTACAGGCATGAAACCTGTATTGAAAACAATTAGTTCATTCTTGTAATTACCCGGTACATGCTTGATTAAATGGGAATTTGCTTTGTAGCAATCGGTGGTGTTCTGAGTAAAACCGAATTTTACGCATACAGGTGTGTTTCGTCAAGATAAAAAGTATACAATATACAACTTCAACTTTCGTAATCGACAGCAACGATCGATGAACAGACCGACTTCATGAACGGAATGACTTCTCCTGCATGGTATGGATGGACCTGATAGGCCTGCAGGTCGTCCATAGAATCAAAGCGCGTAATCAGAGCAACGTCGTAGGAACGTTCAGAACGAATAACATCGATACCGGCCTCAAGATGACGCAATAAAGGTATCTGCCCTTCCATGCTCAGCAGTTTGGCCCGTGTAGCCGCCATATTTTCCGGGGTAGGGTCTGAAAGCTTGAAAAAAACAAGGTGGGTTATCATGCTGATTATATCCTTTCGGTAACGGCAATTAATTTGGAATCTTCTGTATACAACTCCTTTTACATGCTGTCAATGCCGCACACATTCCTGCAGACGCAGCATGTTGAAAAAAGGTAATTTGGTGATAATGTTGTTGGTAAAGAGGTCACATTCAAAACTTGAGGAGGTACAAGTCATGCCAGAAAGATCTCTGATACCTGCTATTGATGCGCGTTTGGGCTCGCTGTTGGAGTTTAACCGCAGAAATGAGGCCGAGAAGTATTCTCGTGCGACTGCCGAAAAAAGCAGACCGACAATAACGCTGTCCCGCGAGTTTGGCTGCGAGGCTTATCCGGTAGCAAATCTTCTGAAAAAATTGCTGGAGAAAAAAAGCGGTGAAATTTGGATAGTGATGGATAAGGGGCTCTTGGAAGAAGTTGCCAAAAACCACAATCTGTCGGAAGACCTATTGAAGGGGTTGGGTAATAAATCAGGTTTTCTGGATGAGATACTGGCCACGTTTTCCCCTCACTGGAAAACCGACAAAGATCATTTTCGGCTGATCTGCAAACACATGGTGTCTCTTGCGGAGAAAGGCAATGTAATCCTGATCGGTCGCGGTGGCGCCATTATAACGCAAGCGTTCAAAAATTGTTTTCATTTCAGAATGTACGCATCGCAACAGTTCAAGATCAGATCAATTTCCAGCCGCCTGGGTATTTCCCGAGAGGAAGCGGAGGTGTTGATTCAGAAAAAGCAGAAAGTACGGGATGCCTTCATCCGCGACTTCCTCAACCGGGATGCGCGGGATCTGAATCTGTACAACTTGGCAATTAATAATGACCGCAATTCGGCAGAAAAAACTGCAAAGACAATTGCCGAATATGTATCAGGATGCTGAACCGATTCATTCGGGTGGCTGGAGTGGGCGCAAAAACACCACAAATGCCCCGCCGCCACCCATTTCACGGGGGGCCGGAGCATATTCCACGACCAGGTTACGCCCGGCATCCCGCAGCCAGGAGGCAACCGCCTGGTTAAGGACCGGTTCTTCCGCTGAATGATTGCCCTTGCCGGTAATAATAAGTACAGCCTTCTGCCCCTTCTGTCTTGCCGACATCAAAAAACGCGACAGGGCCAGCAGAGCCTCCTCTCGGGTCAGGCCGTGCAGATCAAGCTGATAATCAACCGAAACAACTCCGCGCTTTACCTGCCGCAGTCGATTGTTGGATAGTTGCTGCAGCTCGCCGTCATCGGGGAGCGAATCGGCAAACTTTGTATCAAGTTTCAGGCGGCTGATCTCCTGAATAAACAGTTGGGCAGCCTGTTCGTCGGCCGGAGAAACCGTCGGCGCCTTTTTTGATACGCTTTTCAAACCGCCGACCGCCTCAACCGGCTTTGAGCTTTGCGCTCGAAGCGGTTTCACATCGGCCACCGCCTGCAGAAAAAGATCCAGGCCGTTATCAACCGCTTCGACAGGTTTTGGCAGTGCAGGCTTTTCAGTTTTTGCCGGCGCCATTTCAGGCAGCGCCACCCCCTTCAGCGCACTGAATGGACTGGCGTGAAACTCCTTCGGTTTTGGCGGATTCTGACGATTTTTTTTTGCCATGCTCAATCCTTGGCCACTAATGTAATCTCAATACGGCGGTTTTTAGCCTTGCCTTCCTTGGTGCTGTTGTCTGCCACCGGCTTATATTCGGCAAAGGCGGCCGCCGACAGGTTTAGCGGATCGATACCCTGCTGCTGCAGATATCTTGTAACGTTGATGGCACGGGCCGCCGAAAGTTCCCAATTGGTCGGGAAAATTCGCGTCAGGGCTCCGACGATCTGGACGTTGTCGGTGTGGCCTTCAATCCGGATGGCCTTGTCGGTGACCCCTTTCAGGGTTTCGGTCATCTTGCTCAGAATTTCCAGACCTTCCGGCTTTACATCAGCCTTGCCGGAATCGAACAGGATCGCTGCTTCCATATTGACAGTCAGCTTACCCTTCAGCTCTGAAATAGTCACCTGCCCTTGGGCGATCTCGTTTTTCATGTTCGACAGCAGTTTTTCGTAAGTATTGCTGACCTCTTTGACCTTCTCTTCCTTGACCTTCTGTAATGTGGCAATATCGTCTTTCAGTTTCCCGTTCTCCGACTCCAGCTCCGCTACCTTCTGACGCAGCTCGCTGATGTTTTTTGAGAGAGTGTCGGATTTGGCCTTGAGCACATCTTCCAGCTGGAGTTTATCAGCTGTCAAGATGGCCGCTTCCCCCTTCAGCTTTTCATAATCGGCTTTGAGGGCGGAATTGTCCGCCGAAAGCTTGGCATGCTTCTGCCGCAGTTCTTCAAGATTTTTTGACAGGACATCGGCCTCATCAACCTTCTTCAGGTAGCTGCTTTCCGCGACCAGACAACCGCCTGCAGGCAGCAATAACATACCGATCAGAATCGCATATAAAGCATTTTTTAACATGACGCGCCTCCAAATGTTCATGGGATCTGTGTAATAAATATTATAGTTGCATATAATATACCAAAAAAAACGGAATTGTAATGGGGATTTTGGATGAGGTATGGCTGCAGACGCATAAAGCGGCCACCATCATACAATCCTTTTGACTCGCCATCTGCCGCATGATAGTTTGCCGGTTATTTACTAAAGAGGAGAAATTCCCATGAGTATTGTCGTTGTCGGCACCGTGGCATTTGACACGGTCGAAACCCCCTTCGGGAAGGGAGAAAACGTACTGGGTGGTTCTGCCACATATTTTTCGACCTCGGCCAGCTTTTTTACCGATGTCTCTCTGGTGGCGGTTGTTGGCGAAGATTTTCCGGAAGAACATATCAGTTTTCTCCAGTCACGCAACGTGGACACCGCCGGCCTGCAGCGCATTCCGGGCAAGACTTTCCACTGGAGCGGCCGCTACGGTTATGACCTGAACGAAGCCCAGACTCTTGACACCCAGCTCAACGTGCTGATGGAATTCCAGCCCGATCTGCCGGAATCCTACCGCGATGCCGAATATCTTTTCCTGGCCAATATTGATCCTGACCTGCAGATGCAGGTGCTGGAACAGGTAAAAGCCCCGAAGCTGGTGGCCTGCGACACGATGAATTTCTGGATAACTTCCAAGCCGGAATCTCTTAGAAAGGTTCTTCAGAAAGTCGACATCGTGGTCATCAATGAAGGTGAAGCGCGACAGTTCACCGGTGAAGCCAACCTGGTCAAAGCTGCCCGGCAGATCATTGCGCTCGGCTGCAAACGCCTGGTTGTCAAGCGCGGCGAGTACGGTGTTCTGATGTTTACGGCAGAATCGGTTTTTGCAGCTCCTGCCTATCCGCTGGAGGAGGTTTTCGATCCAACCGGTGCCGGTGATACCTTTGCCGGAGGTTTTATGGGTTATCTTGCCAACACTGGAGATCTGTCCGAAGAGGGCATCCGTCAGGCAATCGTTTTCGGCAGCGTGATGGCATCCTTCAATGTTGAAGATTTCAGTCTCAACCGCATGAAACGCCTGGATTACAGGGAAATAGAAACCCGCTACAAAAGCTTCAAGTCGTTGACGAACTTCCGTGATATTGCAATCTAGCCAAAAACCTTTGATTAATTGACAATTTCGGATTGTTTTGCTAGGTTTGCCGGGTTACGAAACGGGCTGGAACAGGTAGTATAATGAAAATTCGATTTCACTACATAGCGGTACTTCTTGCTTTGCTGACCGTGACGGGCTGTGTTACCGGGCGCAGTGATCAGACGCCCAAACCGAACCCGGCGGCTTACCACTATCAGATGGGGCTTTCGTACCTTGGTGAACGCAACTACACCGCCGCGCTGATTGACCTGACTGAAGCCGAAAAACTTGATCCGGACAATCCGGATGTTTTATACCATCTGGGCATGGCCTATATGGGAAAAAAGCGCCCCGACCTTGCAGAGGCGAGGCTTCAGCGGGCAATAATACTGAAACCCAATTATTCAGCTGCCCGCAACGATCTTGGAGTAGCCTATCTGGAACTGAAGCGATGGGATAACGCAATTCAGCAGTTCAAGATTGTTAAAGACGATCTTTTTTATGACAACGGTGATAACGCAACCATCAATCTTGGACTGGCCTATCTTGGCAAAGGCGATTATCAGAAGGCTCTTGGAGAATTACGCCCTTTAGTATCAATTAATCCGCACAATCCTATGGTGCGGCTTTCGCTCGGACGGGTACTGTTTGCCATGGACAAAAGTGAACAGGCCATCAGCGAATATAAAAAAGCAATTGAAATCTACCGTGATTATGGCGCTGCACACTTTTATCTTGGTCAGGCGCAGCTCAAGCTCAACAATCTGGATGCAGCTCGCGCTGCATTTAAAGACGTTGTCAAACTTATCCCTGACACAGAACTGGGGCGTGCCGCCCTGGGTTATCTGGATCTGCTAAAGTAAGTGAGGTCCGTGTGTCCGATATGGTAACAACACCCCCGGAATCATCCAGCAACTCGCCCGGCGCAATTCTAAAGCGCTGCCGTGAATACCATGATTTGTCACTTGAAGATGCGTCTGAAACCACAAAGATCGGCATTTCTTATCTTAAAGCCCTGGAAGAAGATCAGATCCGGGAGTTTGCAAATCTGACCTATCTCAAGGGATTTCTCCGTATTTATGCCGCATATCTGGGCTTGAACGCTGATGACATGGCCCGGATGTACGACAAACTTCACGGGGCAAAGAACGAGGAGAGTAATAGTGATGTTCAGGCGAGCGAAAAAGAACGCCCCGCGCGTCGCATGGTTTCGCTCCAGAAACTTGCGCTGCCCGCTTTCCTGCTGCTTCTGATCCTGATAACCGCCACTTTTTTCAAACGATCGCCGCCAGCTCCGGTTCATCCGCCTCAACCGATTGCCGCAGTCTCCCCGACTGTTGCGAATGCTCCTGTCCAGCAGATGCTGTCATCTGCAAAGACAGGTGCAAATCAACCGGAAGCCGCGGAATCCCGCGCTGAACGTTTGCCTAAAGCGGCAAAGACCGACGAAGCGCCACCGCCTCCGAAACAGTCTGCCGATGCGGCCAAGGGCTTTATACTCAAGATCAGGGTCACTCAAAATGGCTCCATGACTGTTACTGTGGACGGTTCGGCGCCGCAGAACTACGAGCTTACAGTCGGAGACATCATTGAATGGAAGGCGGAAAAAACCGTAGCGCTCGACGTGAGTAACGCCGGCGGAGTTGACGTCGAACTTAACGGGAAACTGCACAAACCGCTCGGGCCTTCTGGAAAGCCGGTTTATGTGGAGCTTGACGCAGACGGGATCAAGCCATAAACGGGATAAGCGTGTTGCAAAATACCCACAAACCCGATGTGCCATTTTCCAAAAGATGAGATCTATTTTGCAGGAAAAATTGCCAATCTATAACTGCCGTCCATCAAACTTTGTCGCAAAACGACTGAGGTAAAACAGGGGAAAAATAAATTCCCACCTTGACAGCCCCTCCCCCGGTGCTAGACTTCCCTTACTTAATTCCAAGTACGGGAGCAGATGTGCAGAAAGCGTCAAAACGGATACTGATTGTCGATGATGAGGAAAATGCCCGAGAGGCTCTTTCCAAAATCCTTGCCCATGATGGATACGATGTGTCTTCAGCCGCCAATGGCGTTGAAGCGCTCAACTATCTTCGCAGCAGGGATGTAGATCTGATCATAACGGACATCAACATGCCGGAGATGAACGGGTTGGCGTTCCTTCGTGAGCTTATTCGCAGCCGTCCTGAAAGCAACGTTATCATGTTGACCGCCTACGGCGAGGTCGAGTCCTACCTCGAAGCCATGAATCTGGGTGCCTTCGAATATATTAACAAGCCGATCCGCTACGACGACCTTAAAAAAGTTATCAACAAGATATTAAAAACGTCTTGAACTCAATTCAAACCCAAAGGAGAGCGTATCGTGAAACCGTTTGATAAGATTCTCACTGCCATAGATTTTTCAGAGAACTCAGAATTTGCATTTGATTATGCGGTAACCATGGCAAAACAGTTCAATGCCGAGCTGACAGTCATGCATGTAATCAACGAACCAGTTGATCTGCGCGGTTTTTATGTCCCGCACATTTCCTTCGAACAACTTGAAAAAGAGATTGAAGAGGGGGCTGTGAAGATGATGGAAAACTTCTGCAGCTCAAAACTGGCTTCATACTCGAATTACAAAACCGCCATCGTATCCGGCATTCCGTATGACGAGATCATTCGCAAGGCTGACGAGATCGGCGCGTCGCTGATCGTGCTCGGCACACACGGCCGAACCGGCCTCGATCACATCCTTTTCGGCAGCACAGCCGAGCGGGTCGTGCGTTCCGCCAATTGCCCGGTCATGACTATCAAATTGCCGGCTGTATGACGATTAACCAGTAAATCCGCTTTCAGACTGACGTTCGCCACATGCCTACAGGAAAACAGCTAAATGCCGTAAAGGCGGCCATTGTCATCATTGATGACGATCCAAACATACTGGAGCTTACTGCGCTGATTTTGTCCGGAAGAGGCTTCAGGGTCTTTACTGCCCTATCTGCGGTCGATGGGCTCCAGCTTATCGCCAATCATTCACCCGAACTTGTTCTACTTGACTATATGATGCCGGAGATGGACGGATTGACTGCACTGCAGCAGATCAAGTCCTGCTATCCGGGAACTTATGTTGTCATGTTTACCGGCAAGGGGAGTGAGGAAATCGCTGTCGAGCTGATGAAAAGCGGCGCTTCCGAATATATCCTCAAGCCATTCAACAACCGCAATCTGATCGAGCGCCTCGAAAACGTCCTGAGGATACGGGAAATAGAGTTGCACAACGGGGAGCTTCAGCAGGAACATGACCGGTTGCTGAAAGAAATCGAAGAATGGAACCAGGATCTTCAGAAACGGGTACGGGAGAAGACCGAGGCGCTTCAGGCCGCCCAGAATGAAATTGTCCAATCGGAGAAACTGGCGGCCCTGGGCTACCTGTCGGCCGGCATGGCACACGAGATCCGTAACCCGCTGAACTCCATCTCGCTGTTCGTCCAGCTGATGAGGCAGAGCACCAAGGACCCGGATCAACTGGAATATCAAGGCAAAATCCTGAAAGAGATCGAACGGGTGGATTCGATCATCCGTAAACTGCTGGAAGCCTCCCGGCGAACCCGCACCATCACATCGGACGTACAGTTGAACCAGGTCGTAGATACGGCCCTGGAAGTATTTGCTCCACAGATTGAGACCAGGAAGATACTGGTAGAGCGCCTATATCAGGTGATACCTTCACCCATCAAAGCCGACTCAGCTGAGCTTGAACAGATCTTTACCAACCTGTTTCTGAATGCTCTGGATGCGATGAGTCAGGGCGGCAAGCTTGAAATTGAAATTACGGAAGCAAACCGTCGCGTAATTGTAAGGGTTGCCGACAGTGGCGGCGGAATTCCGGAAGAGATCCTTCCAAATGTATTCGATCCGTTCTTCAGCACCAAAAACTGCGGAACCGGAATGGGACTCCCGGTTGCACAGCGTATCGCACACATCTATGAAGGCAGCATGATTGTTGAAAGGACTTCTCCGACAGGAACGGTCTTTCGCCTGGAGTTTCCGGTTTACTGATGAAAATCATTTTCTCATTTTTCTCATCGATGATGTAGTGCAGCAATTTGCAAATATTTGATACCTGAATGGAATAACAGCAATCGACATGGGCGAATCTCGCGGAAAAATTCTGATAGTTGACGACGACCCTTTTTTTCTGAAGGTTTTGTCCGATAATTTCAGCGAAAACGGTTTTACCGTATTTAACGCCAATGATGGTGTCGAAGGGGTGAAAGCGTTTCAGCAGAACAGTCCAGATGCAGTCATTTCCGATCTGGTCATGCCCCGCATGGGGGGGGTAAGCACCTGCATGGAGATCGGTCGGCTGGCCGGCGATAACCCGCCCATTATCGTGCTGCTGACGTCAATGTTCCAGGAAACTCCCCACGAACATGATGCCCCGGAGATGGGGGCCAAGGTCCATATCCCCAAATCCACCCGGCCGGTGGATATCGTCATTATCGTCGAACAGCTCATGGAGCGTAGAAAGTACCAGCAGAGCTGACCATATGCCTTTCATTTATCGTAATCTCACCCTCTCTCCTGGCGACAGTGAAGTGTCTCTTCCGGAAAAACTGGCCGAAAAGCTGGCGCTGCCTGTCACTGCCCTGCATAACGTCCGCATTGTCCGTAAAGCGGTGGATGCCCGCAAAAAGCAGAACATCAAGCTTGTCTATACACTCTCTTTTACAGCTGGAAATACCCTGCTGAATAAGGTCGATAGCGACCCCTCGCTGGAATGGCTGCAAGAAACGGAATCAGAGCCGATAGTGCCGCTGCGTTCGCAGAAACGAGTGGTTATCGTCGGCAGCGGTCCGGCCGGACTGTTTGCGGCGCTTCGACTGGCACAATACGGATTGACCGCCACGATCATCGAGCGCGGTGAACCGGTTGAGCAGAGGGCGCTGACAGTTCAGCGTTTCTGGAAAGACGGCATTCTTGATCCGGAGAGCAACGTCCAGTTTGGCGAGGGGGGGGCTGGAACCTTTTCAGATGGCAAACTGACCTGTCGTTCAAAAGACATGCTTGTACCATGGGTCCTGGAACAGCTGGTTACCTTCGGGGCACAGCCTGAGTCGCGCTATCTTGCCAAACCGCACATCGGCACCGATCGTCTCAGAACCGTAATCAGGGCTATCCGCCAGCATCTGCTTGATCTGGGATTTACAATCCGTTTTGGCTGCCGCATGACCGATATCAACATTGCTGATGGCCGGATCGTTTCGCTGATCGTCAATAATAACCAGGAAATTCAATGCGATCAGCTGATCCTGGCCACAGGCCACAGTGCCCGCGATACTTACGAACTGCTCGAACAGCGTCAGGTCGCTCTGCAAAGAAAACCTTTCGCAATGGGTTTGCGGGTGGAGCATCCGCAGGAACTGATTGATCGCATACAGTATGGCACTGCGAGACACGCTGCATTGCCGGTGGCCGACTATGCGGTTACCTGGAATAACAGCAGCAGCGGTCGCAGTGCCTACTCGTTCTGCATGTGCCCGGGCGGAATTGTCGTAGGCGGGGCCTCGGAGGCGGGTGGGGTTGTGACTAACGGCATGAGCGGCCAGTTGCGCAACTCCCCCTTTGCCAACAGCGCCCTGGTGGTGAATGTGAGGGAAGATGACTTCGAGGGGAGCGGGCCGCTGGCAGGTGTTCGTCTTCAGCGCAGGTGGGAGCAACAGGCATTCTCAGCAGGCGGCGGTGGCTATCGCGCTCCGGCCCAGAATCTGCTCGATTTCCTGCGACTGCCCGGAAAAGGGGCAGCCAGGGCCAGTTATCGTCCCGGTATCTGCGAGACCGATCTGGAAACGGTACTACCGCCGTTCATCATCGATACGCTCCGGGAGGGAATCATCGATTTCGGACGCCGGCTGAAGGGTTTTGTAACTGCCGAAGCGACTCTGGTAGGCATCGAGTCACGCACCTCGGCGCCGGTTCGGATTCTGCGCGACACAAACTGCGAATCCCTGACAATAAAAGGAGTTTATCCGGCAGGAGAGGGTGCCGGCTATGCCGGAGGCATAATGAGTTCCGCCGTTGACGGCATCAAGGTTGCCGACATTATTGCAGGACGGCTGGCCAGCTGATACTGATCCAATAGTTAAGCCTGACGACCGCAAACAGTTCCTATATCACCATCTTCCCAAACATCTTTGGCAGGTATGCCGCCCCTCCATGCTCCATAAACAGCACATGTCGGTCTTCCAGATCCTGCTCGGTGCAGTTTTTGTTGAGGATGTCCGCAAACTTCGTCTTTGAAAGAATGAAGGCATTAAGCACCAGGTTTGGATCGGCCAGTTTGGTTTGCAGCACTTTGACTTCCTGATACAGGCCGAATTTGGGGTCGGTCAGGTTGATCTGGCGAATCCCTTTCGGATCAATAAAGTTCAGCCATTGCTTCCCGGTGGCATCGTCTACCAGCCAGAGCAGGAAATCCGGATAGAAATTTCCCGCCAGCGCAAAGCCGAGCCCCTTGGCCTTGGTGTCGGCGTTACGCAGCAGATAGAGGCTGCGGCTACCGATGGCCGCTTTGCCTGCGGGTGATGCATAAAACGCCTCCAAGTCTTTCACGAACTCAATCTCGCTGGGTGCATCGAAGGCCAGCGGGCGCATCTTGAGCGGCACATTTCCATCAATTGAAAGCAACGGATAGTACAGATGCCGGTCAAAACAGATAGCTACCATCTGCTGTGCATTCCACTTGCTGGCCTCCCCCAGTTGCCCGGAGACAACCAGCTTTTGTAGCTCTTCCAGACGCTTCTTGTACTCTTGGCCGTCGTCGGTATCCTCAATCTCGAAGTGATAAACCTTGAGCATGGCGTCATCATCGCCACGCACACTCACAACTTTGTAAAACTGTCCTTCATAGGCGTTTTTTAAAGTTTTGTAGAAGCGGTCGGTGTAATCCTGCAGCAGGCGGATGAGAATATCCTCCTGCTTGTGAATATCGGCAATGGTCTTGATTACCAGCTCCGAAGCGGGGATGTGCAGGGTGTACCAACCGTTTGATCCTATGCAAAATGATTCTAATCGCTGTCGATCCAGCCGCAGATTGCTCCAACTTCGTTGCAGCTTGTACTCCTGCACTGCCATGTATATTCGATCAAAATCGAACATCGACATAGTCGCCGGGGCGATTTTACCTGTCTGTCGGACGTTAGTTACCGTTGTACCTGTACCTCTGTCCTGACTGCTCATAGCTTCCAGTCGAGGATACAGATCCAGCTCAATATGTGGTGTTTTGATCTTTTCGACAAATTCCAGTGGAATCTCGTACAACCAAGCGAACTGTTTTCGTTTGAAGCCGCTTTTCTGATTGTCCTTGTAGCCATCCTTCAAGGCCAGTGACTTCAGCTTGTCCTTTGGAAAATGTGGGGATAGGCGTGTCTCAAAATTCAGTTCGATGATCTCATCGCTGGTAGTGACACCTTCCTCCTGCAGATACTGTTTGAACTGGGCCATATAGCTGGCGCGGACGCCGAAGATATTGAGCGTTTCCAGCTTGTCGAGATGCAGCCCTTTTGGCCGTTGCCCCGGCGTACTGCGTTTCAGCGAATATTCCTTACCCTTGAGGCGCACCCCGCGACCGAAGAGCTGGATGATCTGAGAGCCTTCCCCTTGCCCCATATTGAGCAGCCCCATCGTTGATACCCGCCAACTGCTCCACCCCTCGGTAAACTTGCGCGAACCGATCAGGATATGCAGACGGCTATCCTTATCATTCAGCGTTCCGAACAGCGTAGTACCGAATTCATCGCCTTCATTATCAAACTCGGTCGCATCGTCGCAGAGCTTGAAGAATGCCGCATCATCTCCGATGTTGATCAAGCCGAACGGTTCGCCATCCCCCACCCGCAGAGCCAATTCTCCTTTGCTCCCTTTGATATTGACCAACTTCAGCCGTTGCCGGGATTCACTGTTAAAGAGCCGCTTCAGAATATCCGCGTAGACCGCTTCCGCCGAGAGTCCCATCAGCGGCGTGAAGCGTTTTTCAAAGATGTCGCGTCCCTTCTTGTCCAGCAGCCGGGCCTTGCTTCCCAGCAGATCGGTAATCCAGGCTTTATACTGGACATCATTGTTGAGGAAGTCGGCCAGAAATTGAACAACCGTCAGAATGTCCGAGTCATCGTCATTAACCTTGTTGCCAACGAAGACCCAGAGCGGCTTTTCGATGTTGAACTCGGCCAGCTGTTCCCGGTGACGCTCCCACAGATATTGCTGCTGGTAAAAGCTCAACAGACAGGCGGTAAAATAGAGATGCCGGATCTGATCGTCATTGTCGTCAGCCAGGTTGAGGATCAACGATTCCTTTCCATAGCCATCTTCGTAGAAAAATTTGTACGAATAGTCGAAGAGGATGCACTTGGCGTAAATCTCACGTGTTGCCAGTAGGCGAGCTTTGCGACGTTCTTCGCTGTTCAATGAAATCTGCTGGCGCTGCTCATCGGTCAATTTTTTAAGCGCGGTTGTCTCGAACAGAATTTTGGCCTTCTTTTTCAGCGCTTCTTCTTCCGACTTGGAGACAACCCAACCACGGGCCACCGCCTGGCCGAAGGTGGCCGAATATTCAAAAGCAAAACCTCCCCGACAGAGAGTTTCGCGGCGGCTCATCCATGCCCCGGCTGCGGTGCCGGTTCCCCGGTGTCCCTCATCCACCAGCACCAGGTTGTTTCCCTCGAACGCCTCCACCGCAACGGTCTTGTCTCCCATCTCGTCACCCAGCTTGTTGATGTCGATGATCTCAACCGTGCCACGGAAGGCGTTCTTGTTCTTGTCGAAGAACTGGAAAAAATGGAAGCCTGACAGGTCCAGTTCAGCCAGATGCTGACGGGACAGACCTTCGTTGGGTGTCAGCAGGATGATCTTGTCGGGGTAGAGATTCTGATTTCCCTGTTGGAAGTAGTGCAGGTATTGCAGGATATTGATATGCAGGAGTAGGGTTTTCCCGGAACCGGTGGCGTTCCAGAAGGCAAGTTTGTTCAGTTCGTCCGCATCAAATGGCTGGAGCCTGTCAGCTATCGCTGTCTTAGCGTTGTACTCCGCCATCTCTTCATTCAGGCCATCCAGTAACCGTTGGCGTCGGTTAAAATACCAATCCAGATAGATTTCGGTAAACAGGAGCGACAGATACTGAAAATACTTCATCTGCATCTCGGTTTCTTCCAACCGATTGCGCTTGCGGGTAATCTGCTGCCAATGATTGACAATATTCAGGTCATAGCGGCGCAGATCATCAGCGCTGATACGATCAACCTCGAACAGATTGCGTGATAGCTCGTGAAAGAAGCGAGTCTGACCATCGTCCTCAATTCCCTCGTGTCGGTCATCACCGAGACGGACTTTAAGCGCTTGCAGGCATCCGCCACAGAAGAAGCCATACATCCAGCGATTGAGCACCAGTTCCTTGTGAAAGCTCGCCATTGGCCTAAACCTCCCCGTCGAACATGCGACTGAGGAACTCCGGTTCAATTTGGCGCAGCTTGAGAGTTTTGGTGATGCCGCCTTCGTCTTCCGTGGTTTTAAACTCCGCCGGGATGTTGTGGTCGCCGTTGATGTAAACCACGTCAAATTCGCTGTCCCTCGGGTTGATGGCGTGCCTGTCGCAGAAGCGACCCAGCGCTTCGTAGTCCACCTGCTCACAGTCACGCCAGAGCACCAGCGTCTTCTCGCCGGTGGGCAGAACACCCATCACCATGACAATCCCCCGCTCACGCAGAGAATCGATTGATTTGACCCGCAAGCCGATCAGGTAATTGAAGGTCTCCACCAGATCAATCGTCCGCTCTTCAAAGGCACCGGCGGAATCCACCGCTACCTTGAGTTTGCAATCAAACGGCTTGCGGAACGAATCCACCGACAGGATCGAACCCTGGCTTTCGATGTCGAGCATGTAGCGGAGCAGGTAGTCGCACTTTGCTCCTTCTGGTAGGCTGTCCAGCAGGTTCTGCTGGGCCTCAGTGCGGTGCAGTTCTATGTTGTTGAGGGTGTCTTCGTAGCTTTCGATTTCGAGATATTTAAACAATCCACTCTTCGGATTACTGTTTATGGCCGTACTACTCCCAAAGTATGCTCGCTGCATTCGAGGAATAATTTTAGTTCTGAAATAATCACTGACCTCTATAGCAATAAATTTCTTGCCTAATTGCAATGCCACCGACGGTGTTGTGCCACTTCCAGCAAATGGATCAATAATCAACTCAGAATCATTATGCTTGGATGCAAGTCCAACAAACTTCGAAACAAATTTTTCTGGTTTTTTTCCCCCGCTAATATCAACCCCACCTTCTTGCCTGCAATTTCCAAAGTCTGCGGAAAAATCATTGAAGTTTGCTATGGGAAGCTCTTTTATCGCATTACCATTCTTGATTTCCTGCAACGTGGATAACGGTATTCCGGAATAGAACTTGCCCTTGGTCGCTTCTTCGCGTTTCGGTCCGGTAAAATACCTATATCCTAAGCCATCCTCGCCAATACCATAAACTTTGTAGAGGCATCCCAAACCATCAAGCTCTTTCCTTGTCGCCAGATAGAGATCAAGGAACTCGCCGGAACTCCCTTTTTGTCTGGCAAGAGAACCTGTAGCCCAAGTTTCTTTAAGACCTTTTTCATTCGCGCCAACTTTCTTAATTGCATAAGCGCCAGGCTTAAAGACACTTGTTTTTTTTCCTCCAACAAAAATCTCTTCACCTTGTGACAGCTCCGATATTTCCCACTCGAACTTATTGATACTGTATGCAGTCGTTTCTTTAATAGGCTTGAAAGATTTTGTCGTCTTTGAAAACAACAAGACTCTTTCGATGGTCTTGTGATAATCACTATCCTCAGAAAGAGTTTTATTCGGATAGCGTACTTGAACAAAAAAACTTACTGGCATTGCTAAGTCGGTATTTCCTGAATTAATGGTACTTTCAAGATTTCCGGCTTCGTTGTCGTCTATACTGCAAAAAACGACGCCGTTTTCATGCAGCAATTTTGTGACAACGTCCAGCCGGCTCGAAACGAAAGTGAGCCATGTGCTATGCAAATAACTATCTTTATATAAGAATCCATCTTTTCCCGTGTTATATGGTGGATCCATATAGGCGCATTTCACTTGTTCCCGATACCGCTCCTGAAGCAGGTTCAGCGCCTGAAAATTATCACCGTGAATCAACAACCCATCCAGTGACTCATCAAGGCTTTCAATTGCTCCCAGTAGCTTTCCCTTGAATGCCGCATCGAACAGTGCCGTATCCACCATTAGAAATTGATGCTCGTGCAGATAGTCCACTGTGCCGCTTTTAGCCTGTCTGAAAAGGTCTTCTTTCTTCCCTACCAATATTCCAAACTGGTCCCACTGCTCCCATTGCTTTTCATTCGCAGCAATGGCCTCAAGCAGCTCTGGTGCATTTTTGATAATCCGGTCCAGCGTAATGCAATAATGGGTCGCAACAACAAATTTCTTCTTTAGCCAGAGCTTCTTCTGGAAATCCTCAAGCTGAGCCAGAAAAGTGATCAGATCCAGGGCAATGGCCCGCAGGCACTGGATCATGCGCAGGTTCTTCTCGATGTCGGCAAAGCGCTCGGCGTTTTGCACATCATCCAGATTCATCACTTCGTTCTTGATGTAGAAATCCAGCTCACCCCGCAGGAAGCGGCCCAGATCCTTGTGAATGAAATAGTCTGCGGTGTTCTTCTGGGTGTAGGTGGTCAGGTGCTTTTCCAGCAAGGTGCGCTGGGGGTTCTTCTCGGTCGGTTCACGTCTGGCAAGATCCAGCCATCGGCTTTTTATTGCATCGTGGGCCAGCACGGTCTGCACTGCTTTGCCCACCAAGTCATCCTGCTTGCTCCCTTTCGGCATCGGCTTATACTCGAAGCGCAGCAGCAGTTCGCCGTTTACTTCCTCGATCGGAAGCAGCTCCTCTTCGTACTCATCCCCGTCATCCTCATTCAGAATGCGGGTATGTCGCTCGATCAACACAAAGCGGCGTTCCTTGTCATTGTCCTTGCGGTTGTCCTTGGCGGTGTCTGCAGCAACCAGACGAAAATGCACTGTGCGGCCATCATCCAGCTTGAAGCTGTAGTTGGCGAAGTTCTCGCCGCTCTTGGTATAGTACTGGTCCTTGTTGGCCCAGTGCAGCACCACCTCTTCTCCTGCATAGGGGATGGCGTAGGTGTCACCCTTGTAACGCCGCTGGCTGATAAAGTCGCCACTGTCGTAATAGCGGGAGAAGAAGGTCAGCAGGTGGGAGAAGACCGCATTTTCGTGGTCAGCAGTACCACCGACAAGCTCAGTAAGCCGCTGGCGCAGCTCCCGCACTTTGGGGACAGTATCTGGTGACATACCAAGTGCTTCGGCGCCTTTGACCGCATCGGCCAGCTCTTTTTTGAGCTGCTCCTGATTGGCATTACCGGAATGCGCCAACGCTTCCTGTACCCTGGCCTTCAGTCGGTTGTCCAGATAGTCATTGATCTCGCCGGCGCGGGCATTGAGGATGCGGTAAATACCGAAATCCAGCTCGGGCCGGTCAATCTGGAAAATCTCTTTTAGCTTGCGTACAAGGTCATCATATTTGCTCATGGGGGTCTCTCTCGTTTTGGTTTCTGTCTTTGTAGGGGCGATCCCTTGCGGTCGCCCTGCCTTGGTTGCTGACAAAGCCGAAAGGCGGGCACCCGCAAGGGGATGCCCCTACGGTAAAATCACACCACCGCCCACCGGATAGTGAACAGCTGTTTCGCTTCGGTTTTCTGCGCAAGGCGCTTTTCAAGCTGCGAGATCAAAACATCGCGTTTGGCGCAAATTTCGTCCTCGACATTGAAAATTTCTTGCCGCTGCCTTCTCTGCTGTTTTTCCAGCTTTTGAATCTTCTGCTGGATTTCATGCTGTTCTTCCAAACCTGTTGCCAAGCGGGCCTGTCGTTGAAAGATTTTTATCTGCTCCTTTGTTTCTTTCAGCGTTTTTTCCGCTGCCAGAACCATGTCATCGGCCCACTTCTCCAGTTTTTCCCGCGCCTGCTGAAAATGCCCGTTGTTGGCTTCCAGTGATGTGCTGATGGTGGCTTGTGCATGACGTTCGGACTCGGCGGTTAAGCGCTGACAAACGCTATCCGGCGGATTTTCACATTCAGCAACGTTCCCCCGGCAGCCGAAGAGCTTCTCGCAGGTTTCCTGATCCAGAGAGCGCCCTTCATCATCCAGTGCGGAGAACAGCAGGTACTCTTCCCGCTCAAAACTTTCGATTGCCAGCCTGGTCAACGTCAGATAGCCGGATTTACCGCGCAGTTCTTCAACGGTGTGCATGCGCGCCGGGTGACCGGAGACATCGAAAACGATGCCGGCAAGAGGGGTTTCAAGCTGTTTGGCCTGTTCAACGACATATTCGCCGAGGGGATGGGAAAGTCGGTACAGATAGGAGTCGTGGCCTGCCTGCTCTTCCGTGGGTTTCGGCAGCTTGTCGGCGGGACGGTTTTTCGAGATCAGGTGGTAACGCCCCTTGTCGATCTCTTCCACGGGTGGCTGCAGCAGGTTAAAGGTGAACTGTTCATCGTCAAAGACGGCATTGCGTGACAGCATGAAACTGGTCAGGGCCCAGAAACGCTTGCTGAAACGGTCCAAGTGGGCTCTCGTGTCTTCAAGTTGCATCCGGAGACGTTCGTGGACATCTTCATCAAAGTGCTCCAGCAGCATCTTGCGGGTGTCGTTCATGCGGGCGCGGATATGCTCGTCCATCTCCGCCTGCAATGCCTTGAATGCCGTCTCTATCATCTCCGGGGTGCGGCACTCCTGATAGATGGCAAAGATGCGTTTTTCGAAATCAACGCCGGATTCGATAGTTCCCAGCACCTCATCGGATGCGCCGAAGACGCCGCTGAACAGGTTGAACTTTTCGGTCAACAGTTCCAGAACGCGCCGGTCGGCATCGTTGCGTTCGTTGAGAAAGTTAATCACCACCACATCATGTTCCTGTCCGTAGCGGTGGCATCGGCCGATGCGCTGCTCGATCCGCTGGGGATTCCAGGGCAGATCATAATTGACGACCAGCGAGCAGAATTGCAGGTTGACACCCTCGGCGGCCGCTTCGGTGGCTATCATGATTTGGGCATTGTCGCGGAAATGCTCGATCAGGGCGGCCCGGATGTCGATATCCCGCGAGCCGGTTATGCGGCCGCTGCCGGCATTGTTGTTCAGCCAGGAAGCATAGATGGCCGCCGCCTCCGGCCCCTTGTTGGTGCCGCTGAAGCGCACAAGCTGGCCGGCATAACCGCGTGCTTCCAGAAAATGTGCCAGATAATCCTGAGTGCGGCGGGATTCGGTAAAGATCAGGGCCTTTCGTGCCGCACCGATCGTCGCCATCTGCTCAAAACCGATCTCCAGCGCATGCAGCAATGTGGTGGTCTTGGTGTCGGTGCCGATACTCCGCGCCCATCCGGACAGCCGGGAGAGAATTTCGATCTCTTCCCGAAGCTGTTTCCGGTCCACATCAACCGGCATGGATTCTTCCGTTTCATCTTCCGCAAGAATCTCATCCAGCAATTCATCTTCAATCTCTTCATCGCTGATCAGCGTTTCGACAAAATCAGGCGTGTCTTCCCGTTTAGCATCGCGCAGCGCTTCCAAGCGCAGCTGCATGGTTTCCAGCGTCCCGGCAATCGCAATCGATGATGATGCTAGCAATTTGCGCAGGATCAGCTCGGTCAGATGCCGCTGCCGGCCCGGAATGGCGTAGCTGTTCTCGATCCGCAGGAAATCAGAGACAGCCTCATACAGCCGGTGTTCATCATCGCTTGGACGGAAGGGACGGGTAATGGTTTTCCGTTCGGTGTAGCGGATGTATTCGGTTACCTGATTGCGCAGTGTGCGCCGGCAGAAGCCGGACAAGCGTATTTGCAGTGCCTGCAGATCCGCACCGGCCCCGGTAAACTGGTTGCGAAAGGCATTGATATCGCCAAAGATGTAGTCGTCAATCAGCGTGGAAAGGCCGAACAGCTCCAGCAGGGAGTTTTGCAGAGGGGTGGCCGTCAGCAGAAGCTTCCGGCAATCTTCCAACGCCCAACGGAGCCCCTGTCCGACCTTGTTGCTTTCGCGATAGGCATTGCGCAGTTTGTGGGCTTCATCGATAACAGCCAGATGCCACGGGATTGTTTTCAACTCTTCGCGGATGCGGTTGGCATACTGGTAGGAAAGTATGATGACGGCTTTCTGGTTGAGCGGAGCGATGCCGTTTTTGCGGGTGTCCCGCCATGTTTTTGCATCAAGCACTGCCACCGGCAGATTGAATTTTTCTTCCAGTTCCGCCGCCCACTGTTTGCGCAGTGATGCCGGGCAAATAACGATCAGCCGTCGTTTACGCTCCGACCAGTACTGACAGAGCACAAGCCCGGCTTCAATGGTCTTGCCCAAGCCGACTTCATCCGCCAGAAGCACCCCTTTGCTCAATGGAGAACGTAAGGCGAAATGCGCCGCCTCTATCTGATGCGGGTTCAGATCAACACTGGCATTGAAGATGGCCTGTGAAAGGCGATCATTCTGTCCTGGCGCACTCTGGCGGGTTAGCTCATGGGCATAATATTTGGCATGGTATGGAGTGGACAAAGTAACAGTTCCGCCAGTTATGGTAGTGTCAGGAAGATGTAAAATACACTTTATATGTGTGCTATACAAGATAAACAACTATCAATTGACGAGGTATTATGGGGGTGGATGCTTTGCTATGATGCCCACATGCCAACGGACATCATTACAACCAGAGAAATCGGAGCGGTTATCAGGAAGCGGAGGAATGAACTCGGTCTTTCGCAGGAACAGCTATCGGAAAAGGTAGGGGTTTCGTATCAACAGATTCAGAGGTATGAAAACGGTGGCAGTATGCTCAATGTAGAAAATGTTCAACGTATTGCAAAGGCACTGGCAATACCGGTGGCTTTATTCTTTGACGTGTCACAGCCGCACATCAGCGCTGAACCGGTGACACCATACGCCTCATCGGAAGAAAAGACGCTCTTACGAAACTTCAGAGATTTGACCGCCAGGACCGACAAGCAACTGGTTATCAGTGTCGTTCGCAGACTGGTTAAAAAATAATCGTCATCATATAGGTCAACAAAAACGCCCCGCCGGAATTACTCCGACGGGGCGTTTTTGTTGATCAGGGTAGCCGATATTTGATCTGGAACTGGAATGTCTGATTACTTTACCCTACCCCTTCTGCTTCAGCATAAAGCGCCTGTAACCCTGGTCGGTTCCCTTGATGTGGCACACCAGCCAGTCAACCAGAAACTCCAGAACCCTCTCGCTCATCTGCTGCCCATCGATATATTCGACCTGAATTTTCCGCAACCGCTCGACAAACTGGTTGTGCTCCATGCGGTGAGAATCCAGGGCCGGATAGCCGCATGCCAGCATCAACTGCTCTTCTGCGGCAAAATGCTCCGTCACATAGGTGATCAGCTTCCAGATCACGTCACCAACCGCTTCAGATCCATCGCCCCTACGGACGGAATCATTCAGCGCATCAACCCAGCCAAAAAGCGCCTTGTGCTGCTCATCAACAAACGGAATTCCAAGTTCAAGAGTGCTATCCCATTCGAACGTCGCCATGCCTGATCACCTCATTTAGGAAAATTCAGCTTAAGATCCAACGCTCTCACTTCTCCCTGGGAAGACAGCGGTTTGTCGAACTTTGATGCATCCCCGACAACAACAAGCTTGAAAGCATCCGGTTTCAGATATTTCCGTGCAACATTAAGCACATCTTCCTTGGACACCCTGGCAATATTGTCGCGATACTTATCCAGATAATCTTCAGGATATCCGTAGTACTCAAGTCTGGCACGCTGGGAAACAATCGAAGCCGGACTGGTAAATCCGAACATGAACGAATTGATCATGTACTCCCGGGCCGTTTTCAGTTCCTGATCACTAACCGGTTCCCTTGTCATGCCGGTAATAATTTCCTTAATCAGTCCGATGGCCTTGATCGTGGATTCGGCCTTGGTTTCGGTCTCGGCAATAAAGCTGCCGGCAAAGCGGCGGCCGATATCGAAATGGCTTCCGACATTGTATGCCAATCCCTGGTTGGTGCGGATCTCCGTCGTCAAGCGGGAGGTGAAACTGCCGCCAAGTATGTAATCCAGAACTCGTACAGCGTAGATATCGGGATTATCCTTGGTCAGTCCCAGATGCCCCATACGGATAACGGTCTGGTTTACATCTTTCTTGGCATACAGAACTTCTGCCTGGAACAGCTGTTGCGGCTGGGGAATTTCCGGGATATCCCGCGCGGTTTTTTTAACAGACGGCCCAAACAGTAAGTTAAGGTCCTTCAGCAGGGCACTCCTGTTGAAATCCCCCGAAACCGTCAGTATCATGTTGTCGAGCCGGTAGAACCGGCGGTGAAAATCAATCAGATCCTGGCGCGTGATGGAGGCAGTTGATTCAAAAGTCGGAACTACGCCCAGCGGATGCCCGGCATATATGGCCCGTCCTATTTCGCGGCCGGCAATTTCCTTGGGGTCGTCGTTCTGGCGCCTCAGTCCCTCGATCACGTGCTTACGGGCAATATCTATCCGTTTTTCGCTAAAATCGGGGCTGAGCAACACATCCCTGAATATTTTGAGGGTTCGAGCGAAGTTTTTAGTCAATGATGTCAGGGAAACGGTACCCATATCAATGCCGATGCTGCTCTCCACGGCCGACGCCATGAACTCCAGCTCGTCGTCCATTTTTTCGGGAGAAAGCCCGCCGGCGCCGCCACTGCGCATGACCGTGCCGGTCATACCGGACAGGCCGGATTTGCTGGCCGGATCATAAACCGAGCCGGTGCGGACCATGGCGGTCATGTTGATGATCGGCAGTTCAGTGTCGCGCAGCAGATAGACCGGCAGGCCGCATTCGAGTACGATGCGTTCGGCTTTCGGGATCTCGAAACGCAGTTCGGGAAAGCTCATGTTGCGCGGATTGGCTGTCGCCGGTTCAGCGGCAAAGACCGTTGCAGTTGAAATTACCATCAGGCAGAGGGAGATAATCAGCTTTCTCATTTGAGTTCACCCCCTTTTTTTGTGATGAAACCGACTGTACGGTTCTCGCGGGTGAAGTACTCGCGCGCCACCCGTTGAATATCGGCCGGTGTAACCTTTGTAACCTTGCTGCGGTATTCGGTCATATAACGCCAGCTGCCGGCTATTGCCTCATATTCGGTCAGGTTGCGGGCCAGGCCGCCGTTTGTCCCCATGCGGCGGGCCTCTTCATATTCGATCTTGTTGAGTATGCGTTGCAGGTCGCGGGTGTCAACCGGCTCGTTTTTCAGCAGTTCCAGTTCAGCCAGAATGGCCTCCTCGACCTCCCCGGCCGTATGGGGCGTCCGGGGAGTGGCGCTGATCACAAACAGATTGGGAAAGCGGCTGCCGGGCGCATCGAAGGCCCCGATTTCCGCTGCAATCTGTTTTTCCACCACCAGTTTCTTATAAAAGCGCGATGTGCGTCCGCTTCCCAGAATCATGTTTATCACGTCAAAGACATAATCATCCGCTGCCAGAATGGCAGGTTTATGAAACCCGATCATCAAGGTTGGCTCAGCCTCGGCCAGCAGCTCAATGCGCCGCTCCCCGGCCTGTTTCGGCTCTTCCGCGGTGACCGGCGACAGCTCCTTGCCGGGAGGAATCGCACCGAAATAACGCTCAACCATCGCGATGACGGCCTTGGAGTCGATGTCTCCCACAATACCCACAATGGCGTTATTCGGTGCGTAGTAGCTATGGAAGAACTGCTCCGCCTTGCTGCGGGTCAGGTTCTGTATGTCGGACATCCAGCCGATGGTCGGCTGACCGTAGGGATGGGCCAGGAAACTGGAAGCAAGAAAGGTTTCCCACAGTTTGCTCTCCGGATCGGCATCGTAGGAACGGCGCCGTTCCTCCATGACCACCGATCTCTCGGTATAAAATTCCCGCAGTACCGCATTCTTGAGGCGATCGGACTCGATGGCCGCCCACAGTTCCAGCTTGTTGGACGGCAGGCTGATCAGGTAAGTGGTGCCGTCGCGACTGGTGAAGGCATTGTAGCCGACGCCGCCGTTCTTGGAATAAAGCTCGAAGAACTCATCCTTGATGACATATTTGGATGCCTCGCTTTCAAGCTCAGCCAGCCGCTTTTCCAGTTCGGCCAATCTGACTTTGTCGGATTTATCGCGCTTGGATTTCTCCAGTGTCAGCGCCTGTGCAGTTGTCTCAATTTTATCCAGCAGCGGCTTTTCCGCGGCATAATCCCTGGTTCCCAGCGTAGTGGTTCCCTTGAAGAGCATATGTTCAAGCAGGTGCGCAATGCCCCGCTCGTCACTCTTTTCATCGACACTCCCGACCCGGAAGCGGATCCAGGCCGAAACCGTAGGCGAAGTGTGCCGTTCAACCATCAAAAGTTTCATGCCGTTCTTCATCGTATGCTCGACAACTTTATCCTCAAGATTTGCTGCTTGAAGTCCGGAGGAAAACAGACAGAGCATTGCTGCAAGTAAAACTATTCGTCCCATACCGTGCAACTCCTTTTATTCCAATTCCAGATCAAGGCGCTATCTTCGTTGGCTTCGTAGAAGGCTCCTCAACGTACTATTTGTACGCTTTCGTCGCCTTCGTACTCACCGCCTTGATATCATCCTTGATTTGAAATAGGAATTAGAATACGGAAAACTTGATATATTTTCTGGGGTGCTCCTTGAAATCCTTTACCAGAGCGTCCACATCCTCAACCATGCGGTTCATGCGGTCATACAGCTCCCTGTCATTAACCAGTCTGGCAGCGGTGCCGTTGCCGTCACTGACTTTCAGTGTGACCTCTTCGATTGACTTGATCGAGTTGTCGGCCCTGGAGAGAAGTGCGATTCCCTTGTCGTAAAACTCCCTGTCATTCAGCAGTAAACCGATAGTGCCGTCTTTGGAGGTGATCTTCTTGTTCAGGTCGCTTACAACATCGGCGGCCTGGCTGCTTTTGTCCGCCAGCAGTGTCAGTTTGGTGTAAAGAGACTTGTCATAAATCAGCTTGTTAAGAGTGCCGTCGGAGGTCTGGATATCCTGAAGTGTCCGGTCGGCACGGTTTAGGATACTGATCAGTTTGTTGAATGGCTCCGGGTCGCGGTTAAGCCGGCCGAGAGTCCCCTCACCGCGGTTGATCGTGGCCATAAGGTCTTTCATTTCAACCGCCAGGCGGGCCACATTGACGTAGAGGGTTTCGTCCTTGTTGAGTTTGCCCAGCGTTCCTTTGCCCTGGTTGATATTGTCGATGATGCCGTTGATCTTGTCGAAGGTGCTGCCGGCCTTCTGAACCACATCGTCCAGTTTGGCGACCGTGGTGCCGCGCAGAACGGTCGGCGGTGTATCGGAATATCGGCTGGAAGGGGTTATATCCACGTATTTTTCACCCATCAATCCGCGGGTTTTTATCATGATCCTGGAATCGCTTCCGATCTTTTTCAGAGCATCGCTGTCAACCTCCATCATAATGCTGACCTCATTGGTTTTCTTCGGGTCGGCGAAACGGATGTCGGTCACGAGTCCCATATCAACACCGGCCAGCCAGACCGGAGCACCGACTTTAAGACCGGCCACATCATCCATGACCACATTCAGCCCGCCTTTGGACACGAACATCTTGGTCTTCTGGCCCATGATCATTACACCGCCGGCAATGAAAAGCAGCGTCAGAAAAATGAAAATTCCGGCCCTTACCTGAGCCCAGCCTATCTGATTGCTTCGTTGCATATCGTTACCGTCCGTTCATGGGTTGGTAGTCAAACAAACAGTGAAGATTTTGTCGGTGCCAGAAATTCACGGACCTCCGGGATGTCACTGGCTTTCATATCCGCTTCGGTGCCTTCGAAAAGCATTCGCGCCTGATGCAGGAACGTGAATCTCTGGGAGGTGGCAAAAGCGGTCGCCAGATCGTGGGTGACCATCAGGGTGGTTTTGCCTTCGGCCTGCAGCCGCTGCATCAGATTGCAAATGTTGTAGACCCCGATCGGGTCCAGACCGGTGGTCGGCTCATCGAAGAAGATATAGTCCGGATCGGCCGCCAGAGCGCGGGCGATGGCGACCCGTTTCTTCATGCCGCCCGACAGCTCGGCCGGGTACAGGTTGAGAGCGGCCTCCACCCCTACGAACCCCAGTTTTTCCAGCACGATCCGCTCTATTTCTGCCAGGGAAAGACGCCCCTCCTCGAACAGGCGGTAACCGACATTTTCACCGACGGTCATGGAGTCGAACAGCGCTCCGCCCTGAAAGACAATCGCGATACGCTTGCGAAGTTCCACAAAGCGGTCTTCCGCTTGGCCGGTAATACAGAAATCTCCGATGCAGACTTCTCCGGAATCGGGTTGCAACAAACCCAGCAGCAGTTTGAGTATGGTTGTCTTGCCGGCTCCGCTGACACCCAGAATAGTGCGGTTGACACCCCGTTCGAGGCAGAAGTCAAAATCCTGCAGGATTTTGCGGCCGCCCACGGAGTAGCACAGCTTTTCCATGCGGATGGAGTCACTGACAGTCATCGGGTGACAACTCCCCCCATGGTCAGAATGATCTGCCATTCATCCGCCGTCACCGGCTGGATCGAGAGCCGGCTACGCTTGACCAGCGGCATGTCGGCCAGCAGAGGATTGCCTTTGATGGATTCCAGCGTTACCGGCCGCGGCAGTGCTTCAAGATAACGTACGTCCACCATGTACCAGATCGGTTTGTCGGGTGAAGCCTTGGGATCAAAATGTTCACCATTCGGATCCAGGGCCGTGAAGTCTGCATACCCGTCGCGGACAACCTCCGCCAACCCGACAATCGCCGGTTCGGGAATGCTGCTGTGATAAAACAGTATCCGGTCGCCGGTTTTGATCGAGTCACGCAGAAAATTGCGGGCCTGGAAGTTGCGCACCCCGTCCCAATGCTCGGTCATATTCGGACGGCTCTTCAGGTCGTCAAAAGAGAAACAGCCCGGCTCGGTTTTAAACAGCCAGCAAGCCATATCAACCTCGAAAAAACACAAAGATCTTGGTTATAAAAAAATCCGAGACCAGGATCGTCACCGATGACAGCACAACAGCCTGCTTGGCCGCTGCGCCGACCCCTTCGGCGCCCCCCTTGGTATTCAGCCCGACGTAGCAGCCGGTCATGGCAATGACCAGCCCGAAAAAGGCCGGTTTGGCAAGCCCTTCAACCAGATCCTGCAACTCCATGAACTGCGGGATGCCCTTGATGTACATGGTCGGGTTGATGCCGTAGCCGGCGGCCATGATATAGCCGCCTACCAGCGAGATGGCATCCGCCACCACGGTCAACAGCGGCATGGCCAGCAGCATGGCTTTCAGTCGCGGCGCCACCAGGCGCTTGACGATATCGGTGCCCTCCACCCGCATCGCATCGACCTGTTCGGTTACCACCATCGTACCCAGTTCGGCCGTAATGGCCGAGCCGACCCGACCGGCCACCATCAGTGAAGCGAGTACCGGCCCAAGCTCCTTGATCATTGTTACCGCCACCATGCCGCCCACATAACTGGTGGCTGCAAATGGCTTGAGCTGGATCAGCGACTGCAGGGCCATGACCATGCCGGTGAACAGCCCGGTCAGAATGCAGATAAACAGCGATGAAAAACCCAGCTTGTCGAACTGGATCGCAAACTCGCGATAATAGAAAGGACGCCGGAACATGCGCACAGCCGTGCGGCCCGCCAAGGCAAAATAGCTCTGCAGTTCTTGGAAAAAGTTCAGCAGAATCCTGTCGATAATCGCGATATTCATAAATTACAGTGCTACCGCCAGCGCCTCGGCCGCCTCGCTCACAAAGACGAACTGCAATTCGCTGCGTACATTGTCCGGAATATCTTCCAGGTCATCGCGGTTGCGCTCCGGGGCCACGATCGTGCGCACACCGGCGCGGTGGGCCGCCAGCACCTTCTCCTTCAGGCCGCCGATGGCCAGCACCCGGCCGGTCAGTGTGATCTCGCCGGTCATGGCCACATTGCGCCGGGCCGGTTTCCCCGTCAGGAGCGAGACCAGGGCAGTTACCATGGTAACGCCTGCCGAAGGACCGTCCTTGGGAATGGCGCCGGAAGGAACGTGAATGTGGATGGCGCGGTTTTCAAAAGCATCCGGCTTGATGCCGAATTCTTCGGAGTGCGCTTCGATGTAGGAAAGCGCCGCGCGGGCCGACTCCTTCATTACATCGCCAAGCGAGCCGGTCAGGATCAGCTCCGCCTTGCCCGGCATGGAGGTGACTTCCACGAAGAGTATGTCGCCGCCGGTTTCGGTCCAGGCCATGCCGGTCACGACCCCGATCCGGTCGTTTTCAGCCGCCACCTCGTTATAGAACTTTTTCGGTCCCAGCAGCTCGGCAACGGTCTCCGGGGTGATCTGCGTGCGAGGCTCCTTGTTCTGAGTGATTTCCTTGGCCACCTTGCGACAGACCGAGCCGACCGTGCGCTGCAGGTTGCGCACGCCCGCCTCGCGAGTGTAGTCGTTAATGATTTTCTGCAGCGCCGCATCGCTGAAAGCAAGCTCACGATCCTTGAGGCCGTTTTCCTCGATCTCCCGCCGAATGATGAAATTACGGGCGATCTGAAGTTTTTCCTCGCTGCTGTAGCCCGCCAGGCGGATGACCTCCATGCGGTCCTTAAGCGGGCCGGGAATCGGGTCGAGCTGGTTGGCGGTGGTGATGAACATTACCTTGGAAAGGTCAAAGGGCACGTCCAGATAATGGTCGTTAAAGGAAAAATTCTGTTCCGGATCCAACACTTCCAGCAGGGCTGAAGCAGGATCACCACGGAAATCATTGCCCAGCTTGTCAATCTCGTCCAGCATGAAGATCGGATTATTGACGCCGCAACGGAAAAGCTCCTTGATGATGCGCCCCGGCAGCGCTCCGATGTATGTGCGGCGGTGACCGCGGATTTCGGCCTCGTCACGCACGCCCCCCAGCGAAATGCGAACGAATTTTCGTCCCATGGAGCGGGCGATGGACTTGCCCAGGGACGTCTTGCCGACGCCTGGTGGACCGACAAAACAGAGTACCGGCCCTTTCATGTTTTCCTTGAGCGAGCGCACAGCCAGGAACTCCAGAATGCGCTCCTTGACCTTTTTCAGATTATAGTGATCTTCGTTGAGGATCTCTTCGGCCCTGTTGATGTCCAGGCTGTCGGGTGTGCTTATGTTCCATGGCATGCCGGCGAGGTAGTCCAGATAGGTGCGCGAGACGTTATATTCCGGCGAAGCCTGGTTGATCCGTTCCAGTCGTTTCAATTCCTTGTCGGCGACCTTCTTGATATCTTCCGGAAGGCCGGCTTCTTCAATCCGCTTGCGCAATTCGCTCATGTCGGAAGTGCGAGGGTCCTCGTCCCCCAGTTCTTCCTGGATGTGCTTCATCTGCTCACGCAGGATGTATTCCTTCTGGTTTTTGCCGACCCGCTTGGTAACTTCGCCGGCGACCTCATTTTTGACCTGCATCCGCTGCACTTCGTTGGTCAGAAAGACGTAAACTTTTTTCAGACGCTCCAGCGGATCGACCGTTTCCAGAAGTTCCTGAAGGTCGGGCGCCGGAAGATTGACATATAGCGCCACAAGATCCGACAGTCGAGCCGGGTTGTCGATGTAATCAATCATTTTCATGACATCGTCCGGAAGCGGCTTGCCATGGGACAGCGCAATCTTCAGCAGCGCGTTCAGGCTCTGCACCAGTGCATCGGAAACCAGGTTCTTCTCGACGAATTCGCGCACGATCTCGCAATGGGCCAGTGTAATCGAGCCGGATGTTTCGGTGTCCAGAATCTGCAGACGGGTAACCCCTTCCAGAGACACCTTGTAGCGATTGTCTTCCAGCTTTTTAATCTGGTTGACCTTGCAGAGAGTTCCGATTTCGCATCTGCCGCCGGGAGCCCCACCGGCAATGTTTTCAGGCCTCTCGAAAACAAATACAAGATACTTTTCATAGTTATCGGCTTCGCGGAAAGTTGCAATTTCCTTTTCGCCGACAAACACCGGAAAGAGCATATAGGGAAATACGACCATCTCTTTCTGGGAGTAAAGCGGAAGTTTTTCAGGTATTTCCACAATTGTGTGAGGCATATTGGCTAATCCTTCTGGTTATTTGGCGATTACCCCATTGTTTAATGGGGTGAGCAATGCTGTCAGGCGGCTTACAGTAGCATACTTTGTGGGGCAATTAAAGCTTCAGACGGGCTGGCCTTCGCGCACCTGCACGCTGACTATCCGCACTCGGGCAAAAGAACCGGCCAGTTCCCGGTAAAGCAGGATCAGAAAACGCACGGTTACCAGGCGGTGAATTGCGGCCTGCGTCAACCGGTAAAGCCAGAAACGGATCCGCGAGGGAGACGGACTGCCCAGGATCAATGGACAGAACTCGCTAAGCTGCAGTGATACGCGGACTCCATCCGGATCAGGTTCGACGGTAAAGCGCAATTCACCACGATCACACTGGTGCGGCTGGACTAAAAAACCTCCACAGATTCGAAGCACAATGCTCTTATCTTCAGCCGAGGGGGGCAGAAAGCTTAACAGGCTCAAGCGGCTGCCGAACAGACGAAATTCGATACAACCCTCCATTTGCAGAGGACGGATTATTGAGAGGGTACAGTTTCGGATATAGCTCAGGTAGCGCATCATCAAATTTTCGGCAGAAAGCGTGCCAGCTATTTCGTGCGGGAGAACGCTCCATTGAACCGAAAAAATCGAATCGTCATCAACCATCACCTGTTGGCAGGAGATTTCCTGAAGAGCTGAAGTCATCATTATAAGCCCTATTTTGCCAGCTGCATAAAATAATGCAATCTAAATTGCAGCCCCGATTTTTCACGCTTGACAAGTTTCGAAATTGTATTAAGATAAATATCATCCTGTTGGGAATTAAATCATCAACTGAAAGGAGACCCTGCCAATGTGGACTGCAAGATTTAAGATTCGTCCGGTTTCCCACTGCAAAGAGGGTTGCCATAGTTAGCCCGCAGCTTAACCGGTTGCGGGCGTACAGAAAAAAAAGCCCCGGTCCCAGGACACGGGGCTTTTTTTTGTAGCCGGGTAATTAATCTGCTATTATGTCCGCCGCCAAGGTTTGGCCACTACACTTGAGACCGAAGAGAGCAACATGAAAAAATATCTGATCATCCTGACCATCATAATTGCAATCGCCGCAATTGCCGGATACTTCTACTACAAGCGCACCCCGGAGATCAGCTATAAAACCGCCAGAATCGAGCGCGGCGCGATCGCTTCCACCGTTGCCGCCACCGGCAATCTTTCGGCAGTGACGACAGTCCAGGTCGGCACCCAGGTTTCCGGCACGATCCAGAAACTCTACGCCGACTTCAACTCGCGGGTCAAAAAGGGGCAGGCCATCGCCGAGATCGACCCCTCTCTGTTCAACGCCTCGGTGGAGCAATCCCAGGGCAACTTCCTGAACGCGGAGGCCAACCTGCAAAAGGCCAAAGTGACATTGGCGGATGCAGAGCGGACATTCAACCGTAACAAAAAACTGCTGGCCGACGGCATAATATCCCAAGCGGATTATGACGTTGCCGAAACCGCCCTGCAGTCGGCCAAGGCGACCGTAAAAGCCGCCGAGGGGGGCATAGCCCAGACTCGCGGATCACTGATGCAGGCCAGGACCAATCTGCGCTATTCCATCATCCGCTCACCGGTGGACGGCGTCGTCATCTCCCGGGCGGTTGACATCGGCCAGACCGTGGCGGCTTCATTCCAGACCCCGACGCTTTTCACCATTGCCAAAGACCTGACCAAAATGCAGATCGAGGTCAGCGTGGATGAAGCCGATATCAGCCGTATCGTACTCGACCAGAAGGCCACCTTTACTGTCGACTCCTATCCGGAGCAGACCTTTCGCGGCAAGGTCGTCCAGATCCGCAGCGCCCCGATCATCACCCAGAATGTGGTCACCTATGTGGTCGTGGTCAACGTCGACAACAGCGACCTGAAGCTGATGCCGGGCATGACCGCCAATGTTTCGATCGAAGTGGCTAAAAAGGATGATGTGCTCAAGCTCCCGCCGGCTGCACTGCGCTTCAAGCCGAAGGCAAAGGGCGACGAGGCAAAAACCAAAGGGAGCGGAGAGCGGAACAGTGCAAACTCGCAGCGCCCTGCCCCGGGAGCAGCCGCTCCCGGCGGTGGCAAAGCGGGCGGACGAAAAGGGGGCGCCGGCCAGCAGGTCTACATCCTCAAAGAGGGCAAACCGGTTGCCGTGCCGGTCAAGACCGGCATCGCCAACAACAGCAGCATCGAACTGGCCGAGAGCAGCCTCAAGGAAGGGGACGAGGTCGTCATCGAGCAGACCGGCGGTGGTGACAGCAAGAAGAAAGCAAGCAGTTCGCCGATGGGGCGACCGTTCTAAATGAATAGTGTAATTTCACTTACCGATATCCGCCGCGTTTTTGTGATGGGGGACCAGCAGTTCGAAGCTCTCAAGGGCGTATCGTACAGCGTGGCCGCCGGTGAATTCGTCGCGATCATGGGTGCCTCCGGCAGCGGCAAATCCACCTGCATGAACATCCTGGGCTGCCTGGACCGCCCCACCTCCGGCCAATACCTGCTGGATGGACTGGATGTTGGCGGAATGGACGGCAATCGGCTTGCTGACATTCGCAACAAAAAGCTCGGCTTTGTTTTCCAGGGTTTTAACCTGCTGGCCCGTACCCCGGCTGTGGAAAACGTCGAACTGCCGCTGGTCTACGCCGGACTGCACTCAAAAGAACGCCGGATAAAGGCCCTGGCGGCAATGGAACAGGTTGGGCTGGCCGGCAAGGAGAACAACCACCCCAGCCAACTTTCCGGCGGCCAGCAGCAGCGGGTGGCCATCGCCCGGGCCCTGGTCAACAGCCCGGCTGTGATCCTGGCCGACGAACCGACCGGCAACCTGGACAGCACCACAACCGAAGAGATCATGGGTCTTTTCACGTCCCTCAACAAGCAGGGCATCACGATCATCATGGTAACCCACGAGCATGATGTGGCGGCCTATGCCGGACGCCAGATCACCTTTCGCGATGGACATATCATCGGGGACACCAAATAATGGATTTTCTGCAGACCCTCAAAATAGCCCTGCGGGCGCTGCGCACCAACAAGATGCGCTCGTTTCTGACCATGCTGGGTATCATCATCGGCATCGCGGCGGTGATTGCCATGATGGCGGTCGGCTCCGGAGCCAGTTATGTCATCTCGCAGCAGATCGCCAGCATCGGCAGCAACATCATCCTGATTATCCCCGGTTCCACCACCAGCGGCGGCCTGCGCACCGGCAGCGGCGGCGCCCAGACCCTGACCAGCGAAGATGTCAAGGCGATCATGAGCGAATGCCCTTCGGTGGCCCTGGCGGCCGGTACGGTGCGTTCCTCCGGCCAGGTCGTTTACGGCAATATGAACTGGTCGACCTTGATCATGGGGGGCGGGCCGGAACTGTTCGAGATCCGCGAGTGGGGTGTTGTCAGCGGCCGCAGCATAACCCAACAGGACGTGGATGGCGCTTTAAAGGTCTGTCTTTTGGGACAAACCGTGGCTGACAACCTCTTCGGCGCAGCCGACCCGGTCGGAAATATCATCCGCATCAAAAAAATCCCTTTCACGGTAATCGGTGTTCTTGATCGCAAGGGGCAGTCGCCCCAGGGAACCGATCAGGACGATACGATTTTTGTTCCGTTGCGGACCGCTCAGCGCAACCTGGTGCGCTCCCAGCGCACCGACAACGTCGGGGCCGTGATGGTCAAGGCCAAGAGCGAAGAACTGCTGGCCAAGGCCGAGGAAGAAATCAACAGCCTGCTCAACCAGCGCCATCGCATCACCAACAGCAAGGAACCGGATTTTTCAACCCGCAACCTTTCCGAAATTCTGGCTGTTGCCGAACAATCCTCCAAGGCCATGTCGCTGCTGCTGGGCGCGGTGGCCTCCATCTCGCTGATCGTGGGGGGCATCGGCATCATGAACATCATGCTGGTCTCGGTCACCGAGCGCACCCGCGAGATCGGCATCCGCATGGCGATCGGCGCCAAGAAAAACGACATTCTGCTGCAGTTCATGACCGAGGCGGTACTTTTGACCATGCTGGGCGGTCTGATCGGCATCGCCCTTGGAGCCGGCGGAGCAACGGCCGTTTCGCGCATGCTGGACTGGCCGACCCTGATCTCGTTCCAATCCATCGCCGTCGCTTTTGTTTTTTCCGGTGCCGTGGGAATATTTTTCGGCTTTTACCCTGCCAAAAAGGCTGCCGGGCTCAATCCGATCGACGCACTGAGGTACGAATAATATGACCGACTGTTCCATGTGTCAGCGCTGGGATGATGATGTTGATCTGCGCATCGTTGAAATGACCCACTCCTATGTGATCCTCAACCGCGACCAGTTTTTTCCCGGCTATACGCTGCTGTTTACTAAAGAACATGTCACCGAGCTGTTTCACCTGGATCGTTCAGTGCGGGAAGGATTGATGGAAGAGGTCAGCCGGGTCGCCCGGGCTCTGTACGAAGCATTTTCTCCAGCCAAGATCAATTATGAACTGCTCGGCAATATGGTGCCGCATATCCACTGGCATATCGTGCCGCGCTTCGCATCGGAGGCGCTCTGGCCGCGTCCGATCTGGGCCGGGCCGCATGATGAACTGATCCTGGCGCCTGATGAATATCTGCAACGCATTACTAAGATCCGGAGCGCACTGGCATGATCAGACCTTTTTTACATACACTGTCGAACGGACTGCGGGTGGTTTGTGTCGAGATGCCGCATCTGCACTCCGTCGAACTGGCGATTTACCTGAAGGTTGGCGGCCGTAACGACCCCCCCGGTCGCGAGGGGCTTTCACACTTCCTGGAACATATCCTGTTCAGGGGCACCGCCGATTTTGGATCGTCGCTGGCACTGGAAGCGGCCTTTGAAGCAATCGGCGGTGCACCCAATGCCGCCACCGACACCGAATCCACCTGTTACTATTCCCGAATACATCCCGATCATGTCAAGCAAGGCATGGAAATATTCGCCTCGATGATCCAGCGTCCGCTGCTGGAGGGGATCGATATTGAGAAGCGCATCATCGCCGAAGAGGCCAGGGAAGATCTGAACGAGCAGGGGGAGGAGATCAATCCGGACACGATCGTCAGCCGCCTGCTCTGGCCGCGCCATCCGCTGGGAATGCCGACCATCGGTACCCTTGAAAGCATTGCCGCCATAGACCGGAGCGATCTGGAGGAACACCTGAAGCATTTTTATGTGCCTTCGGCGGCGGTATTGACAATTTCCGGCCCGGTACAGAGCCATGATATCTTTGCCGCGGCACACGACTGTTTCGGCGATTGGTTTAGGGATACTCCGCCGCCGACCAGGCTTATAACCGGAAATCAGCTTCAAGCCAAACCGCAGATGCGCTGCGTGCAGGATTCCGACAGTCAGATGAGTCTGCAAATAGCATTTCTAGGCTTCGCGCGCGATGACAGCCGTTTTATGGCACTGCGTTTTCTACGGCGCATTCTGGCGGGTGGCGCAAGTTCCCGCCTTTATCTGC
Source organism: uncultured Geobacter sp. (assembly GCA_964458105.1). GTDB lineage: Bacteria > Desulfobacterota > Desulfuromonadia > Geobacterales > Pseudopelobacteraceae > JACRCG01. Next base: position 26,332 of record CAYWJJ010000008.1, on the reverse strand, counting down.
GGCTGCGGGAGGAACTGGGGATCATCTATTCGGTCGAGGGGGCCATCGGTGCTTACGACGAAACCGGCTGCCTGGCGTTTGACCTGTCCACTTCTCCTGAAACACTGATTCAGGCGGTGGATGCAACTCTGGAAGAGCTGCTGCGGATCACCCGGACTCCGGTTCCGGCGGTGGAGCTGGAGCGAATGCGGCACTGCTACATCTTTGATCTGGACTACAGTCGTGATTCAACCTACGAGATGGGTGGGCGTTATGGCTGGGGAGAGTTAATGGGTGTAGTGAGGAGTATCGAGGAGGACCAGTCGGAGGCCCTCAAGGTAACATCCGATCAGCTGCAGGAAACCGCCCGAACCCTGTTTGCGCCGGAAAATCTGCGGCTGGTAGCGGTCGGGCCGTGGAAGCGCGGAATGAAAAAAAAGCTGCGGGAGCTGGTTGATGGCTATGCGGCAAGGTTCTGACCGCCGCGGCTGCACGGATTTTACGGCTGCAACAAACCCCCGCCGTCTAAACCACCAATCGATCCCTGTCAAATTCTTTTCGCGATTTCAGCAGCCCGGAAAAGACCGATTCCACTGATTCATCGATCCGTTTGAAACAGACGCCGAGACCGGGCGCATACCTCTGTCCCCATGGTTTGATCCATCGAATGCTGGCATCAATCTCGAACTCAAATTCCGGCAGAAAAATTGTTATGTCTTTTATGCCGGAGAATTTTTCAGCAGAGACATCCACGACGAATGCACCTCCCCATGAAAGATTCAGCGTGAATCCACGGAACTCCTCACCGTTGTGCTTAATTATCGTTGCAAGGCAGGACGGATGTCGCCGGAAGGCTCTCAGCTTGCGAGGCTCAAAAGCCGGACAGGTCCGGGTAAGGAAATCATTCAGGCTTTTGTCCTGCGCTGCGCTGCCGGGCATGTTCATCGGAACCAGGATGGAGCCGATAGTTCTGACCCGCAGCGTCGGAAAAAAATTGGCCAATGTATAGGCTACGATCTTTTCCTCACCCTTTGACTTGATTATCGATGGCAGGTCCACCAAAATTCCGCTGTACACCCCATGCAGAGCCAGTTCTTCAGCCTCACGGAAGCTGCTGCAAGCAACAGATTCAACATTGCTGCCGCTCAACGTTGCCGCAAGCGCAGCCCGTGTATCATCTGTGTATGATACGACCAGTATCGGATGTAACGGCAATGTCATGTAAGTAACTCTATCGGTCTAGTTATTTTCAGTCTTCGAGGGAAAGCGAAACCATGAACCACTCTTCATCGGTGGCCAGCTTGAGGGTGATATTTTCAATGTTGATGGCTGAGGTAATGGTGTAGTCGGAGCCGTTGACAACCGAAGGGGTCGAGAGCTGGATGTCGCTTCCGCCTTTGGAGAGATGCTGCTTGAAGGAACCGGCGATCATGTTGGCAATCTCCCCCATGGCGTCATTCACATCATCATCGATCTCGGTCACCTCCATCCCCAGCATTCGGGAGGTAAACGAAATGGCCAATGGCCAGGGCACGTGAATACTCACCAAGCCGCTGTGGGAGCCGGCCAGACCGACCATCGCCGTCAGGCACTTGGTAAAGTTGCTGGTCAGATCCATCTGGGGAGGGAGGTACATGATATCTTCCACACCCACCATGGATGAAAATATTTCCTGGACGTCTTCGGTAAGCAGTTTGGTCAATCGCTCTTCGCTTGTGTTAAGCGCACTAAGCGTTTCAGGTTTCAATGGCATCCGGTCTCTCCTCCTTAGACCTGTATATGATCATAAATCATGCGCTTCTTCAGTACTTCGCATCCAGCACGTTTATCTTTATCCTGCCGATGATCGTGATGATCGGGGCCATATTCTCGGGCAGATGGCCCTCCAGCAGTTTAAGGTGTGTCGGATCTGACGGTAACTGGGCATAGGTGGGATCTACCGAAATCCATTTATCACCGATGAAACTTTCTGCCCAGCTATGATACAGGAAACCCTTTCCATCCATGTAAACCAGACCGGAAACAAAACGGGTTGGTATACCGGTTGCCCGTGCCAGGGCTGTGTAAAGACGGGAGTGCGTTTGACAGTTGCCGGTACGCGACTTGAAGCTCTCAACCGCGCTACCGCCGTCATCAATCGTATCTTTCAGCCAATCGGCGGTCCATGATATCAGAGCCTTGGCCTGTTCCAGCTGATTTTTCGCCATGCCAGCAATTTTCTGGGCCTGGGCCACTATCTCAGGCGCATCGGACTCGATCTTATCGGCGGGTTTCAGATAGGCATCCGCCGGTTTGGCAGGATTTGATTCCTGCGCAGCCTGAACAACTGATCCGGTTTTTATGATGATACTGCCGGCGCCGTTTTTATCAGCCTGTTGCCCCCCATCCTGCAAAAGTGGCAGGGCGTCATTCCAGTTGCTGATATCTACTGTCAGCCCGGTCAACTTCTTTGAATCCTTGATCGCCGGTTCTGCCCGAACCAGGCTGAAGTCATAGATCAGATCTTTTTTGGCCAGGGCCAGGTTTCCGATGAACGCTCCCAAAAGCCTAGGGTCCTCAAACTTTGTGACCACCAGTCCATCCCGTACCGATTCAAGAAGAGTATTCCCCTGACTGTCGACCCAGATGTCGTTGTTTACGAACGGATACAGGTCGTTTCGAAGCTTGATCGCCGGGAGCCCTTCAGGAGTTTTTTCCTCACCCAGCACGGAAATCTTTACCTCTTTGATTTTGATTTCTTCGGGATCAAAAACCAAAAGCTTGTAGGATTTGCCTGGCGACGTGTCACGCATAAGCGGGTAGATGTTGAGCGCCGGACCGGGGAACACCTCGCCCTTGAACTTGAGTTGCTTGTCGGAAGCCTTGCCGCCTTGCTCTCTTTTCAGGCGGATGGCACCGTTGACTACCTTGCCGCTGACACTGGATGAGGAACCGTTTACGGTCTGCTCAACTTCGAACGAACGTAGACCCAACCCCTTGGATACCAGATATGTTTCTCGCGTGAAGGCATCTTTCGAAAAACCCATAACCTTCATGCGAACACTGCCGTAGCCTTCCATGCGGTATCCATCCGGTAGTTCACTGATTATCTGCCGGTAAAAACCGACCCGGTCGGTATCGACATAGATGCCGAACCAGCGCTCGGAAACCGGAGGCTTGTCGATTTTATTGACTGGCGCCGCGGATACGTTCAGGACGCTGCATAACAGCAGTAATAACGAGGCGATCAATTTGCTGCAGGTGGTCATGGTAAATCCCTTTGGCCGGGATACAAGAAACGCCACCGATCATCAAGCCAGTTTCCTGAGAGATATCGGCGGCGTCTTTGATCCGGTTGTATAGTGTTCTGTTTGGTGAAGATTGCCGGACTTTAAGAATTATGAAACTCAACCCGGTTCCTGCCATTGCTCTTGGCGCGGTAGAGGGCATCGTCGGCCTGCTTGATAAACGTATCGACCGTTGACACGCCGGTAGCCGGAAAACTGGCGACTCCCAGGCTTGAGGTAATGTTTAGCGGCGAAAGCGTCCCGCTGAACTTGAGGGCCTGCACCGACATGCGTATCCGCTCGGCAACGAATAAAGCTTCCTTGAGAGCCGAGTCAGGCAGAATGGCTATAAATTCCTCGCCCCCGTAACGGGCGGCGCAGTCGTAACTGCGCAATTCCTTCTGCAACTGGGTGGCAACCATCTGCAGCACGACATCGCCCTGCAGGTGCCCGTAAGTATCGTTAACCATCTTGAAATGGTCGATATCCAGCATGATCAACGACATGTTGCCGCCATTGCGGATGCAACGCTGCACCTCTCTGTCCAACGCATCCATCATGTAGCGGCGGTTGAAGAGGCCGGTCAGATGATCGGTGTTTGACAATTCCAGAAGCAGTTCGTTGGACCGCCTCAGATCGTCCTGCAGGTTTTTGATCTTGAGGTGGACTTTTACCCGCGCAACCAGCTCCTCGGGATCGAAGGGCTTGGTGATGTAGTCGCTGGCCCCCTGTTCAAGTCCTTTGATTTTGAGCTCACGGTCGTTCATTCCGGTAAGGATCAGAACCGGGACATCCTGCAGATCCGGCCGCGCCTTGAGCATGCTCAGGAATTTGAAGCCGTCGATGCGCGGCATCTCCAGGTCGCACAGGATAATATCCATCGGAGTGGAAATCAGCTTCTTGAATCCTTCCAGACCGTCCTCCGCTTCATAGTAACGGGAAAAGAGGTCGAATGACTCAAGAGTCTTTATGATTCGTTCCCGAACGGTATTGGAATCATCTATGATCAGAACACTGTTGGACATTGGCCGAACTCTACCCCATTTACCGTTTAAACTCAATTTTAAAAATGAGTATCTCCATAGATATTCATATAAAGCTATAGTAGCGGCTCTTTGGCCAAGCGCTTCATCTCGGTTATGGTGGCTGCGTAGTCGCCGCTGCCGAAAACCGCGCTGCCCGCAACGAAAACGTCTGCTCCGGCATGCGCTATCCTGGCTATGTTGGATGCCTTGACGCCTCCGTCAACCTCAAGCTCGGCTTCACAGCCATGCCGGTCAAGCATGGCTCTCAACGAGTGGATCTTCGGCAGACAGGCTTCGATAAAGCTCTGTCCTCCGAAACCGGGATTGACGGTCATCAGCAGCACCAGATCCAGGTCTTCGAGAACGTAATCGAGAACATTCAGCGGCGTGGCCGGATTAAGCGAGACACCGGCTTTCTTGCCGAGCGACTTGATCAGTTGAACCGTGCGGTGAAGGTGATTGACGGCTTCGGCATGGACAACGATGATATCGGCTCCGGCAGAAGCAAAATCCGGGATGTAGCGATCCGGGTTTTCGATCATCAGGTGTACATCCAGCGGGAGTGACGTCACCTTGCGTGCGGCATCGACAATCAGGGGGCCGATTGTGATATTGGGGACGAAATGTCCATCCATGACATCGATATGAATGTAGTCGGCGCCGGCCGCTTCGACGTTACGGATTTCTTCGCCGAGACGTGAAAAATCGGCCGATAATATGGACGGTGCAATTTTTTTCATTTAAGTGGCTCCATGTTGGATTATTGTTGTCTTCGAATACGCGCTGCAAAGAAACCGTCCATGCCGTGGCGATGCGGCCAGGACCTGAACATGCCGTAAAACTCAATCAGCTCTTTCCAGTCCGGGAACAGGTCGTTCAGGTTTTCTAGCATGAACTCCGGATGATGCAAAAGAAAATCCTCCACCACATCTTCGTTTTCCTCAACAGAAGTGGAACAGGTCGAATATAGCAGCGTGCCACCCGGTTTCAGCAGCAAGGCGGCATTATTCAACAGCTTTTTCTGGACTGCAGCCAAACGGGTTATGTCAGCGTAGGCAAGACGCCACTTTGCTTCGGGATTGCGGCGGATAACCCCCAGCCCTGAACAGGGTGCGTCCAGCAGAATGCGGTCAAACAAACCTTCAGGCAAAGTATCGGGCAGGTGCAGGTCGGCGACCGCCGTTGACAGGCAGCTTGTGCCGAGCCGACGGGCGTTTTCCCGGACAATGGTTAATTTTGAGCGGGAGATGTCGGTTGCGATCAGCTCGCCCCTGTCGTCCATCTGCTGGGCGATGTGGCAGGCCTTGCCGCCCGGGGCGGCACAGGCGTCCCAGATGCGCTCGCCCGGCTCGGCGCCCAGAAGCAGCCCGGCTAGCTGAGATGCTTCGTCCTGAACCGCAAACAACCCCGCCTCGAATCCCGGCAGGCTGATGATGGCATGGCGACCGGCAATGGTGATGCCGTCTGGAGAGAAACGGCAGGGGCAAGCCTGTATGCCCTGTTTTTCAAATTCCTGCAGCAGCTCCGCCCTGGTTGTGCGGAGCTTGTTGATTCTCAGCGTCAAGGGGGGTTGCTGAGATGATGCTTCGGCCAGACGGGCCGCATCTTCCCCCCCCAACTGGCCAAGCCAGTGTTCAACCAGCCACTCCGGCTGAGAGTGGCGGGCGGCTATTGATGCAATGGGATCGGAGCCTGGATCAGGAAATGTGATGGAGTCCCTTCGGCGCAGGTAGTTTCGCAGAATCGCATTCACCAGTCCGCTGGTGCGCGGCGCGATCAGCTTGGCAAGATTGACCGATTCGTTGACGGCGGCCGAATCGGGTATGCGGTCAAGGCAGGTCAGCTGGTAAAGGCCGACCCGAAGAATGACAAGTGCCTGCGGGTCCAGTTCTTTGAGCGGCTTTTCAAGCAGCTGGACAAGGATATGGTCAAGCGTCCCCTGGCGTCGCAGAACGCCGTACACCAGCTCGGCAAAAAGCCCCCGGTCAGGCCCGGACAGGATGCCGCCGGCCAGCTCGCTGTCAATCAGGCGATCGGCAAAGCCGCCCTGTTTGCTGATGCGCTGCAGTGTTTCACACGCCGCTTGACGCGGATTGGCGGAAGGATCGCTTTTCTGGGCACGTCTTATAATCATATAACCTCAATCGCTAATTTAAGTTCGCTGATAAAATGAACATGCCCATCATAGTCACCATCCCCTAAAAGTGCAAGGACGGTTAACGTCAATGCCTCCGGAAAAGTCACAAAAACGGCTATTTCCCTTGCATAGCACCACTTGATTTGCTACATTTCCAGACCATCCGAATTTTAAGAAAGAATTGAACTTATATTGATAAATCTTCTTGCCGTTGAAAAACCCGCCCGCTACATGGGGGGCGAAATGGGCTCCATCCGTAAGCAAGCTCCAGACCTGCGCTTTGCCCTTGCATTCCCCGATGTGTATGAAGTCGGCATGAGCCACCTGGGCCTGCGCATTCTCTATCATGTTCTCAATGGAGTTGACGGCATCGCAGCCGAACGCGTCTTTGCCCCCTGGCCGGACATGGAAGCGCAGCTAGTGGAGTCCGGAGAGCCGCTGACAACCCTGGAAAGCGGCACTGCGCTGGCAAAGTGCGACATAATCGGCTTTACGCTGCAGTACGAACTCTCCTACACCAACATCGTCAACATGCTTCGGCTGTCAGGAATTCCGCTGCTGGCTTGCGATCGCAGCGACACCCTTCCCCTGGTCATTGCCGGCGGACCATGCGCCTATAACCCGGAGCCGCTGGCACCTTTCCTGGATGCCGTTTTATTGGGCGACGGTGAAGAGGCCGTGCTGGAAATCGCCGCGGCGGTACTGGCAGCCAAAGCGGCCGGCGACAGCAAAGCACAACTGCTGGAGCGCCTGACCGCCATCGCAGGGGTCTATGTACCATCGCTGTTTGAGCCCCGCTACAATCCCGACGGCACCATGTCGGGGATCACCGCGCTCAAGCCGGGATACTCCTCGGTTCGAAGGCGTTTTCTGTCAGATCTCGACACAGCCCCCTATCCAACTGCCCCGGTCGTGCCGTTCATGAAAACCGTGCATGACCGGGTGGCGGTTGAAATCGCACGCGGCTGCACCCGCGGCTGCCGTTTTTGCCAGGCCGGCTATATCTATCGCCCGCTGCGCGAGCGCTCTCCGGAAACGATCCTCAAGCTTGTGGAAGAGGCGCTGCAGGCGACCGGCTATGATGAAGTATCGCTGCTGTCGCTCTCGACCGGCGACTATTCCTGCGTAGCCCCCCTTATAACCGAACTGATGGCCCGCTATGCCGAAGCGCGGGTGGCGGTGTCACTTCCGTCGCTGCGGGTCGGGACCCTGACCGACGGGCTGATCGAAGACATAAAGAAAGTCCGCAAGACCGGTTTCACTCTGGCGCCGGAAGCGGGCAGCGACAGGATGCGGCGGGTTATCAACAAGGGTATCACCGAGGCGGATCTGATAGCGGGCGCCGCCAGCATCTATGGTGCAGGGTGGCGGTTGATAAAGCTATATTTCATGATCGGCCTACCGGGTGAAACCATCGACGACGTGTCGCAGATCTCCGTTCTGGCACGCAAGGTAAAGGATCAGGCCAAGGCCGTCGGAGCCACCGGAGATGTGAATGTTGCCGTAAGCACCTTTGTTCCCAAGGCCCATACCCCTTTTCAATGGGAACCGCAGATCTCGAAACAGGAAACCCTGGACCTGCAGTACCAACTGCATTGTGAGCTGAAGAAGCGCAAGCTCAGATTCAAATGGCAGGATGCCTCTCTTTCGCTGATGGAAGGGGTCTTTGCCCGCGGCGACCGCCGCCTGGCTCCGGTGCTGGTTCGTGCGGTCGAATTGGGCTGCCGCTTTGACGGCTGGGGTGACCATTTCTCCCTCGAACGCTGGCAGCAAGCCTTCAGCGACTGCGGTATCGTACCGGAATGTTATCTGCGCCGGCGCGGTTTGGACGAAGTTCTGCCTTGGGATCACCTGGACTGTGGTGTGACGCGCGAGTTCCTGCTGGCCGAGCGCGAGCGGGCCATCAGCGAGGCCGTAACCGAGGATTGCCGGAATGGCAACTGCACCGCCTGCGGTGTCTGTGATTTCAAGGACGTGACGACCAGGCTCTCCGAAAAACCGGAGATGCCGCCCCGCCCGGAAGTGCCGGAGGCTGAACAACAGACCGCCAGGATGCGCCTCCGTTTTGCAAAAAACGGCGCCATGCGCTATTTGAGCCACCTTGAACTGATCACGGTCTTTACCCGTGCCGTGAGCCGCGGCGGTGTGCCGATTCTCTTTTCGCAGGGTTTTCACCCCCATCCCCGTTTTTCTTTCGGCACCGCCACATCGGTTGGAGTTGAGTCCCGGGCCGAGTACATGGACATGTTTGTCGCGGCCGGAATAAGTGCGGAAGAGGTGCGGGAACGTCTTAACGGAGTACTTCCCGAAGGTCTGCAAATTCTGGAGTCCGCTGAAATGGACGTCAAGTCGCCGTCAATATCGACCCTGATCGACGCCACCCGCTATCGCATAACCCTCGACAACATGGCCGCTGATGAGCTTTCGGAACGATGTGTGCAGTTTTTGGCACATGACTCGTTCGTTATCCAGCGGACTAAAAAGGGTGATGTGCAGGAAGTCGACCTCAGAAACGAAACCGTATCGCTGACTGCCGAAGGCCAGACCCTGTTGCTTGTGGCAAAGCGGGGCAAGCCGCTGGAGTTTGCCAGGGCCATCAGCGGCAACGACACGCTCAAGGGCGAAGAGATCCGGATAGAGAAGCTGGATGTCATCTTTGCCCCATAACAGTTATTCACTATTTATAATTTTACATATACGGAGAAAACTACCATGGGAGCAGAGTTAGTAATAAATGCCGCTTCCCACGAAACCCGCATTGCGCTGATTGAGAACGGCACCATCGCCGAGCTTTACATCGAGCGCAGCCGAGAAAAGGGAATAGTGGGCAATATCTACAAGGGACGCGTAATCCGGGTGCTTCCGGGAATGCAGGCCGCTTTTGTCGACATCGGCCTGGAAAAAGCCGCCTTTCTGTATGTGGCGGACGTTTTTGATGCGATCGAAGAGTACGAGTCGCTGCTTGACAGCGGCAGCAAAAAGGACGACGAGCCCCGCGATGAGCAGGAGCCGAACGGACATCCCGAATTCCGGCCGCTGCATCCGATCGAGGATCTGCTGCAGGAGGGGCAGGAACTGCTGGTGCAGATTTCCAAGGAGCCGCTCGGAACCAAGGGTGCCCGCATAACATCGCACATCTCCCTTCCGGGCAGGCATCTGGTCTACATGCCGACCGTCGACCATATCGGCATTTCGCGCAGAATAGAGGATGAAGAGGAGCGCGAGCGGCTGCGTGAGGTTGTGGAACGCCTCAAGCAACCCGGTTCCGGCTATATCGTCAGAACGGTATCGGAAGGGAAAAGTGAAGAAGACCTGATCGCAGACATCCAGTACCTTTCCACGCTCTGGAGCGAGATTTCCAATCGTAAAGACAAGGCTGCCGTGCCTTCGCTGCTGCACTCCGACCTGGACGTCGTCCAAAAGGTAGTGCGCGACATAGTTACCGAGCAGGTCGACAAGATCGTCGTTGACTCCAGGACCGATTACGACCGGATCGTACAGTTCATTTCCACTTTTGCGGCCAAAATGAAGTACGCGATCGAGCTGTATGACGAGGAGGAGCCGATTTTCGACCATTACGGGCTCGAAGTGGAGATCAGCCGCGCGCTGGGGCGCAAGGTGTGGCTCAAATCCGGCGGATATATCATCATCGAGCAGACCGAAGCGTTGACCGCGATCGATGTCAATACCGGCCGTTTCGTCGGCAAACACAATCTGGAAGACACGATCCTCAAGACCAACCTGGAGGCGGTCAAGGAAATCGCTTACCAGCTCCGCCTGCGCAACATAGGCGGCATCATCATCATCGACTTTATCGATATGGAAAAAGAGGTCAACCGCGAGAAGGTCTTTGGTGCACTGGAAGAAGCTCTCAAAGCGGACAAGTCAAAAACCAATATACTGAAAATCTCGGAACTGGGACTGGTGGAGATGACCAGGAAGCGTGTGCGGGAAAGCATCGGGCGCATGATGTGCGAACCGTGCACCTACTGTGAAGGACGCGGATACATCAAATCCAAGACTACCATCTGTCACGAAATATTTCGTGAACTGCGCCGTGAGATGCTTGATATTCGCGGGACCAAGGCAACCGTTACGGTCCATCCGCTGGTTGCCGACCTGCTGTATGACGAGGAAAGACGCGGACTTGAGGAATTGGAAAAGAAGTTCAAGAAACGGATCACCGTGCGGGCCAAACCCGGCTTCCACCAGGAACAATTCGAAATCCTGATCAACTGATCAAGCGCGGAATCTACATACTGGACGACAAAAGGCGGGGATCATCTCCCCGCCTTTTGTCGTCAAAATCTGTAAATACGGCTAGGCTGCCTTCTGATTCAGGGCGTCCTGCTGGTAGTGTGCTGTAAAATACTCCATCGCTTCGCGCATTATAACCGAAATGCTCTTGTTGGTTGTGCTCATCAGGCTTTCCAGGTGCTCACGCTCTTCGTCGCTGACCCTCATCGAAATAACATTGTAACGTGGATTCTCTCTCATTCTTCCCATTGTAATCTTCCTCCCTGGCTTTTTTTATGGTTTGTTTCGTACGTGTTCGAACGAATGTACCGTTTACATAGCCAGTAACGTGCCAACTTCGATAATAAATAAAAAGTACAATGATCTGAGCTAATTAGAAACACGACTGAAGTGGTCTGCAATCTTGTCTGTAAAATAATGTGCCATACTTGGCACATTATTGGTCAAAAGTATACACAATCTTATAACGACACGCTTTGGATCCCTGCATGACGCAAAGGTACAGAATTCAGTCAGGTTGTTTTGCGGAACGGACGACTTCGATGCCGTGCTTTTCAAGCATGCGGTAAAAAGTACGGCGCGGAACATTGGCCAGCCGGGCAGCTTTTGCCACATTGCCGCCGGTTTCTTCCAGATAGCGGGAAATGATATTCTTTTCGGTGCGACCGACCTGCAGTTCCCGTTCGGCCTTGAACGAGACCCTGCGGCGGCTGATATCGTCGTCGTGGCATGTTTCATAGGTATTTCTGAAAATTGTCGGAAGGGTTTCCAGGCGGACCAGCCCTTCTTTTGTCAGCACGGACGCCCGCTCGATAACATTTTGCATTTCCCGTATGTTGCCGGGCCAGGGATAATGCTGCATGGCCCGGATAGCGCGTTCTTCGATGCCTGCAATAGATTTGTTGAGTTTTTTGCGGGCCTTGTCGATAAAATGCAGGGCCAGCTCGGGCACAGATTCCACCCGGTCGCGAAGCGGAGGCAGCAAAATGCAGAAAACATTCAACCGATAATACAGATCCTCGCGAAACCACCCTTCCCGAACACCCAGCTCCAGGTCCTTGTTGGTGGCCGCGATAAGCCTTACATCCACTTTGCGGGCATTTACCCCCCCGACGGGCCGCACCTCGCCGAGATCAAGAATTCTCAGCAATTCGGCCTGAAGCTTGGGGGTGATGTCGCCGATTTCGTCAAGAAAGATCGTCCCGCCGTTGGCCGCCTCGAAAAGGCCCTTCTTGTCTGAAACGGCTCCGGTAAATGATCCCTTCTTATGGCCGAACAGCTCGCTTTCCAGCAGTGAATCGGTAATCGTCGTACAGTTGACAGTCATGAGCGGCTTGTCGTTACGCAGACTCATGCGATGAATGGCGCGGGCGGTCAACTCTTTGCCAGTGCCGGTTTCGCCCCTGATCAAGACGGTGGTCGGAGTGGGGCCGACCTGGCTGATCAATCCCATTACCTCCTGGATACCCGGATCGTTGCCGATGATCAGGTCATCTCCGGCCTGCCGGTCCAGTTCGAGCCGAACCAGCTCGTATTTCTGCATCAGGCGGCCACGGTCCTCCTCAATCAGCTGCATGTTGTGGGGAAGGCACATCTCTATGTCGGCCAAACCCTGAAAGACCGCCACCGCATGCTCTCGACAGGAGTTATAGCCGCAGGCCCGGCAGTTCAGCTCATCCCCCTGGGTAAATTTATTACATGAATGCAGTATGCGCTTGACATCGTCCTTGCCCGGGCTGGGGAGCTTCCGGAATTTGTTGGAATATGATCTTGCAAGGTCCGGCTGCACGGATGTGGAGAGATATTTCAGTTCCGTGGCGTACATCAGCTTGCTGTTGCTGTGACAGACGAGAAGTTTACGTTTGTAGAAATAATTAAGCTCCGTTTCTCGGGTCGGGCCATCCACGCAACCGCCATCGCAGAAGCGGAGATCAACAAACGAAGGCGAGATCCGGCCGGCCGCCAGATCACGTATGATGCCGATAGTGTGCGATTCCCCTTCGGCGCTGACCGTCTCCGTATCCAGAAGATCCGGCTCGAAACCGAACACCCGCAGAGGGGCTCCCGTCAGCGTAAAAAGACGCGATTGGCCCGGATCCAGACCGTCAAAAGGCATCTCCATCAATGTTTCCGGCGTGATCCTGCGGTTTTTGAGAAGCTTGTCGATTTCCTGATAGGTCAACACCACATCAATGGCACCCGACGCCTCGGCCTGGATCTCGAATTTGGCGGCAATGCAGCTGCTGACATACACGACTTTGGTGTCTTCGCCCTGAATGCTTTTGATAAAACGCCCTATTGCGATCATCGGCGAAACGATCGGCATGATGTTGGGAAGCAGCGAAGGATAATGACGCTCAATGAGATCAACAACCGCTGGACAGTGTGATGATATCAGCGGTTTATCGGCGTTCCGAAGGGCTCCGCGGTAACTGTCGGCGATCATGCTGGCGCCGTAAGCGCCTTCATGCACCTCGCTGAAGCCAAGGCTCTTTAATGCCGCAACCAGCTGGCCGGGCAGCAGTGAATGGAAAAAAGCCGGAAAGGAGCATCCCAGCACTGCAACGACCGGTGCGCCGGACGTGAGCATCTCCTGTGTCTTGACCATGCGGTCAACCACCACCTTTGCCTTTTGAGGGCAGCTGAGGCAGTTGCCGCATCCGATGCAGCGGTCATACATGATCTGCGCAAAGCCCTGGTCAACCTTGATGGCCTTGACCGGACAGCTGCGCACACAGGAATAGCAGCGGCGGCAGCGCTCCTTGTAGGTGATAATGGGTTCCATGTCTTTATCGCTTTCGTGTTTAAATGGGAGAATGATGCTTCGGTAGTTTTGTACTTTACCTGAAAATTATGATGTGTGCAAGAAATGGCACACTGCGTTTTGGCAGGATGCCACTCTTGTCGCCAGAATTACCGACTGGTGGGTGGGCAGACAAAATATGCCTATCAGAGAATCGAGTGGATTCAACTATTGTATTATTGTGGAGGGAGTTTGTTGGTTGAAAACATAAAGCAAAATGTACGACTACATGTCAAAATTTCAATCATTTCCTTCCCCAAGAACTGTTTTCAGGCCCTATTTCCCGCTGGTTAACAATACGTATTTTTTGACCGTGCGTCGGTCCAGGCCGGTTGTGCGTGCAACATCTTCGTAGGTTCCAAAGCGCCGGTACAGCAGTCCGCAATATTCCGCCAGCAGCTCCTGGGCATTCATACTGCCGGCTTCGATGCCGGCCAGCAGGCGTTCGGTCGGTTCGATAGTACTCGATGCTGTTGTATCCCCGCGATAGTGGAGAGTAATGATGATGCGCCGCACGGCCTGTTCCAATTCGCGGACATTGCCTGGCCAGTTGTAATGCAACCCCAGATCGCGGTTTAATGTTTCCCTTACCAGACGAGCATGGGGAGCAGCCGCCTCACCGATCATGCGTTTGAGGATACTGCTGAGTAGCGCCTCCAGTTCGCGTGGTTCTTCCTGAATACGCTGCCTGAGAGGTGGAACTACAATTATGTCTGAACAGAGCCGGTAGTAGAAGTCATCGCGGAACTGTCCTGCGCGCCGCAAATCGTCCAGCGGCCGGTTGGTGGCGGCAATGACTCTTCCCTGGAAACGCTGGCGTTCATGGCTACCCACCGGCGTGAAGGTTCTTTCCTGGATAACCTGTAACAGCTTGATCTGTACTGGTGCGGAAACATCTCCTATTTCGTCCAGAAATATGGAACCGTGTGGTGTGCAGCGGCTGAAGATACCCTCATGGTTTTCTATAGCGCCGGTAAAGGCGCCTTTTTTGTGTCCGAACAGTTCCGATTCCAGCAGCGATTCGGGATACTGGGAGAGATTGATTGCAATGAAATTGCGGGTGAAGCTCTCGCTGAAACGGCCGGTGCGTCCGTCGAAAGGAATAAAACCGGAACGGCCGATGGCGGCGGCCGCGGCCCCCTTGCCGGTACCGGTTTCACCCAGCAGCAAGGTGGAGAAGTCTTCCATGCGGTTCCAGAGGTGCTGTTCGTACCAATTGATGCTACAGGTGAAGATATTGTTCCAGAGCTGCAGCCGCAGGCCGTGCATGGAAGGCGAGAGTCCGGTCAGGGCGGTCTCGATGAAATAGAAAGCCCGCCTGATCTGGTAGAAAATACCTAAATAACGATGGCAGCTGGTTTCGTCCAGGCCAAGAGCAGACATTGCAGTGAGCAGCTCTTTGGAAAAGGGTACCGGGATCGGCGTATCGCCGGCAGCAAGTTGTTTGAGGATGAAGTCATCGAAGATTTGGCGATACCGGTGATATATGTCGAACAAAAAAGCAGTTCTGAGAAGTTCCCGGTCGGCCGTGTCATAACGTTTCAGGTCGTCGCGCCCAGATGTCCTGAGCAATGCAAGGCGTTCGGTAATACGGGTGATAGCCAATTCAACCAGATCATCCCATGACATGGCCGCATCACTGCCGGCAATCTTTCGATCCAGTTCCACCCTGGTCTGGCTGAAAGGATTGGTGAAGGCGGCCTGAGCCACGGCCTTGAAGAATTCTCGTTCAGCAGGAGTCAATGATAATTGTTTTGTCATGCAATAAATGTATATCATGCAGACATAAAGTGTCAATCTAGCAATGCAATCAAACATTTCGCATTCTGTAACATACTAATATCAAGGCTGTTGCATGTACTGCCGGTTTCTGGCATGTTCCCTGTAGAGCATGGTGTGCAAATAACACTACAGATGATCCGGGGAACATATCATGCAAACAACTCCAGCAATAATCGACATACATTGCCACACTGCAGGAATCGGTGCCGGTGCAAGTGGTTGCTTCGTTTCCAGCGCTATGCGTAGTAATTTCCGTTTCAAGTTTTTCCTCAAGACCTTCGGGGTGTCAGAACAAGAACTGCAGAAGCAGGGCGACCGACTGGTGCTGAAGAGCCTGTCGCAGCTTCTGGGTGAGTCAAGGCATGTTTCAGCGGCAGTGGTGCTCGCCATGGATGGCGTGGTCGACACACATGGCAAGCTGGACGAAGTAGCGACGGAGATATATATTCCCAACGAGTTCCTGGCGAGGGAGTGCCGCAACTATCCCAACCTGCTGTTCGGCGCCAGCATCAATCCCCATCGCCCGGACGCCCTGGACCGGCTCGACCGTGTCGCAGAGGAGGGTGCCGTACTGATGAAGTGGCTCCCCTCAATCCAGGGTATCAAGCCTGACGATGTAAGATTGAAACCCTTCTATCGGCGCTTGCAGGAATTGCGGCTGCCCCTGTTGACCCACACCGGTAATGAAGAGTCCTTTACTCGTGCCGACAACAGTCTGGCCGATCCTTTGCGGCTAACGTGCGCTCTGGACGAAGGCGTGACCGTCATTGCCGCCCACTGTGCCAGCAACGGCCGCAATAACGGACAAGCAAACCTGGATCGCCTGCTGTCTCTCTTCAAGATGTATCCAAACCTTTATTCTGACATCTCCGGATTGACCCAGGCCAACCGACTGGGACACCTGTCCAAGGTACTGCGGCATGTGGAAATTCATGACCGCTTGCTGTACGGTAGCGACATGCCGATCATCAACAGCTTCATCACATCACCATGGTGGCATGCTTGCAGCATTCCGAACGTGCGGCGTATCGCCGCCATCCAGAGCCCTTGGGACAGGGATGTGGAGCTGAAGCGGGCGCTGGGTGTTTCAGATAAAATTTTAGCCAATAGTTCTCAATTGATTAATTTTTACCGGAGGTAGTACGCATGTGCGCAGCCGAACAAGCCAATAAAAGTGGTTTTTCCAGTCTTCCGCGCTCCTTTGGCCGCTTTAACATGACCCAGTTTTTGGGTGCAATGAACGACAATGTCCTGAAGCTGATGATCATCTTCTGTCTGATCGGAGCCAAGTGCGCCGACCAGGCTGGCGTGATTACTGCCACCGTGGGAGCAGCCTTCGTTTTGCCGTTCCTGCTCTTCTCCGCGCCTGCAGGCGGTCTGGCGGATCGCCTGCGAAAGTCGCGCATCATCGTGGCTGTCAAGGGTGTGGAGGTCGTGGTAACCGCTCTGGCAGTGGCAGCATTTGCAATGGGATGGCATAACGGCCTGTATCTGGTGATCTTCCTGATGGCCACCCACAGCGCCTTTTTTGCTCCAGCCAAATACGGTGTGATTCCGGAACTGGCCGAGCGTGAACAGCTCTCCCGCGCCAACGGACTGGTTGAGTCATTCACCTATCTGGCCATCATTTTGGGCACCACCCTGGCTTCAGTATTGACTCAGGCAGTGCACGGGCACTATTGGGTGGCGGCACTGTTCTGCCTGGTCACAGCCCTGGCCGGCCTATGGGCTGCCAGTGGCATGGATACCTCTCCCCAAGTCGATGCCGATCGGAAAGTGTCCCTGTTGCCAACCGAGATATTGCGTACACTCATGGCTATTCGGGGCGACAGGTACCTGATGCTGGCAGTGATCGGCCAGGCATTTTTTATGCTTGTGGGAGCCTTTGCCCAGCTTAACCTGATAGCCTTTGGTATGCAGCAACTGGGGCTCTCCGAGGCCCACAGCGGCTATCTCTTTCTGGCGGCTGCCCTTGGAATCGGCGGCGGCTCGCTGCTGGCGGCCAAGCTTTCGGGGAGGGACGTGGAATTCGGCATCGTTCCCATCGGAGCGGCCGGCCTGACCATAGCATCAATCCTGCTGCACGCCCTGCCAGCCACCATCGGCTCCTGCCTGGCGATCCTGGTACTTTTCGGAGTTTCCGCCGGCCTGTTTAGCCTGCCGTTGCAGACCTTCATCCAGTTTCGTGCTGACCCGGCCAAACGGGGCGAGGTACTGGCCGCCTCCAGTTTCATCAACTGGGTAGCCATCCTGATCGCATCGGGACTGACCTGGCTTTTCAGCGGGCCACTGGGGCTCTCGGCCGCACAGGGCTTCAGCATCGTCGGCGTTATCACCCTGTTGTTCACCCTGGCATCGTTTTGGGTTCTGCCGGATTTCCTGCTGCGCTTTATTGCCCTGGCCACCACACGGATTTTCTACCGTCTGCGCATCATTGGCGGCGAAAACCTGCCGGTTGAGGGGCCGGCGCTGCTGATACCAAACCATGTCACCTGGGTGGACGCCCTGCTTCTGACTGCCACCAATCAGCGCCGTATCCGCTTTGTCATGGAGCGCAGCATCTACAACACGCCTATACTGCGTAGCCTGTTCCGGTTGATGGGAGTGATCCCAGTTTCATCGGAGGACGGCAAGAAGGGGCTCCTGGAGTTCATGAAACAGGCTCGGGCAGCACTGGATGACGGTTACCTGGTTTGCATCTTTGCCGAAGGCCAGCTCACGCGCAACGGCATGCTGCGTGAGTTCCGCGGCGGGTTCGAACGCATCGTCAAAGGCACCGATTATCCGATAATCCCGGTCTACATCGGCGGCGCCTGGGGCAGCATCCTGTCTTACGCCCATGGCCGCCTGCTGTCGCGTCTGCCGGCCTTTTCTCCATACCCCATGACGGTTCTGTTCGGCAATCCAATGCCTTCCACCAGCACGGCAATGGAGGTACGACAGCGGGTGGCCGAATTATCCTGTGACTATTTTGACTCACGAAAAGAACAACGCAGGCCTCTGGAAGAATATTTCATCCGTTCTGCCCGGCAGAACTGGAAGCGCAAGGCGGTTGCCGACAGCTCTGGCAAGTCGCTTACCTACGGCCGCACTTTGACTGGTGCCGTAGCCTTGGCCGGCAAGCTTGATGGAAACATCGGCACGCCAGTGCATGTGGGGCTGCTGTTGCCGCCATCGGCAGGTGGCGTGATTGCCAACCTGGCCTTGATGCTGATGGGTAAAATCCCCGTTAACCTTAACTACACCGCAGCCGAAGGCTCGCTGCGCTCGGCCGTAGAGCAGTGTGGTATTACCACCATCATCACCTCAAAGGCCTTCCTGGAAAAAGTTCCCTCCCTGCGGCGACTGGAGGGGATGCTCCTGCTGGAGGATATTCTGCCTGCAATCAATGCTGCAGACAAACTGCTGGCTCTTTTGAAAGCTCGTTTGCTGCCGTCACGCCTGTTGTGCGGACGGGAAGGCTTCTCGGCCGACAGCGTTGCCACGGTGATCTTCTCCTCCGGCAGCACCGGGGAGCCGAAAGGGGTTATGCTGAGTCATCACAACATCATGTCCAACATCGAGGCGTTGCGCATGGTCTTCCGGGTAAACGCTGCCGACAATGTCTGTTCGGCCCTGCCGTTCTTTCATTCGCTTGGTTTTACCGGTACACTCTGGTTCCCGCTGGTTTCCGGCTTTTCAGCTGCCTATCACCCCAATCCCATGGATGGCGAAAAAATCGCCCAGATGGTGCGGGAGCACTCCTCTACACTGCTGTTGGCCACGCCAACCTTTCTCCTGGCCTACCTGCGTCGCGCCAAACGTGAAGACTTTGCCTCGCTGCGACTGGTGATCACCGGTGCCGAAAAACTCAAGGCCAAGGTTGCCGATTCATTTGAGCAACGCTTCGGTGTCAGGCCCATGGAAGGTTATGGCGCCACCGAGTTGGCTCCGGTCATCACCCTTTCCCTCCCGGATGTGGAGGTTGGCGGAGTACGTCAGTACGGTTCAAAGGAAGGCAGTGTGGGACACCCAATTCCTGGCGTGGTGATCAAAGTTGTCGATCCGGAAACCGGGACAGAACTGAAGGCGGGCCAGGCAGGGCTGATGCTGGTCAAAGGTCCCAATGTCATGCTCGGCTATCTGGGGAGATCGGACAAGACCGCCGAGGCGGTCCACGAAGGCTGGTACGTCACCGGCGATATCGGTGTCTTGGATGATGATGGTTTCATCCGCATCACCGACCGCCTTTCCCGTTTCAGCAAGATCGGTGGCGAGATGGTGCCGCACGGGGTTGTGGAGGACGAACTGCACAACCGATTGGGTCAAACCGGGGTGGTTGCGGTAACTGCTGTGCCGGACGAGAAGAAGGGTGAGAAGTTGGTGGTACTGTACGCCCGTGAAGCGGCCGATGTCGCAACCCTGCAGCGATACATGACCGAAAGCAGTCTGCCAAACCTGTGGAAGCCGGGGCGTGATTGTTATCTGGAAGTGGAGAACCTGCCGATTCTGGGAACCGGTAAACTGGATTTGAAGGGGATAAAGGAGATGGCTCTGGCAGCGATGGGCGGATGAGGTGATGGATTTAAAGCAATCCTAAACTGTTATAGAACGGCTCAGGGGGACTGATAATGAAGCAATTTACTGAAACCACTCAGCGCCATTTTTTTCAGCTGACATCGATTAATACATGAATGCGGCACTTGTTATTATATCCGCCTATCTGTTGGGATGTTTCACTACGGGTTATTATCTTGTCCGCCTGTTACTTGGTCAGGACATTCGCGCCATATCCAGCGGAAATGTGGGCAGCCGCAATGTCGGGAGATTGTTAGGCGCCAAGGGTTTTATCATTACCTTTATTGGTGATGCAGGCAAGGGATTGCTTGTGGTATGGGTTGTACACCTTTTGGGGGGAAGCTACTTCATGCAACTTATTGCGCTCACTGCAGTAACGGCAGGCCACATTTGGCCGTTACAATTACGCTTCCGTGGAGGTAAAGGTTTTGCCACATTTTCTGGAGGCTTACTATTACTGGATCCGTTGGTCCTTCTGATAGGCGTGTTGCTCTGCACAATGCTCTATCCGGTAATCCGCCGCACTACCAAGACCGGCTTGATCGCGCTTGCGCTTTCTCCCATTGTCATGGCTGTCTTGCGTTTACGCGGAAATCAGTCACCTGTTTCAGCTGATTTATTAATGTACTGCCTGCTCGTCTTGATGGTTCTCGTTGCCCATCAATCCAATATCCGTAGCGAATTTTTCAAAGATTCTGCGAACAGGGGGTAAACCGTGCATTTTGCCGGCTTGACGTTCAAAATTGCTTCAAAGCCTGAAGAATTTGATCAAATCCATCGACTGAACTACCATACCTTTGTGGAAGAGATACCGCAGCATTCTGCCAATAAGGAGAAGAGGCTGGTTGACAGATTCCATGCCGAAAACACCTATTTTATCTGTCTTGATGGGCAACGATTGGCAGGAATGCTGGCGATGCGTTCCAAAAGGCCTTTTTCGTTGGACGAAAAAGTGATTGATCTCGATTCGCATATTCCTGTTGGCGAGAATCTCTGCGAATTACGATTATTAGCTGTAGAGCAGAGTTACCGCAAGCCGGGGGTCTTTGCCCGCTTGATCGGATTTGCTGCCGAAAATGCAATTCAGCACGGATACACCATGGCGCTTGCTTCCGGAACCCTACGGCAACAACGCCTGTATCACCGCATGGGATTCGTACCCTTTTCCAAGCCTGTCGGCCCCCCTGAAGCCCGTTATCAGCCTATGTACCTCAAACTGCACACCGCAAAGGCGCTGCTCGAACATATCAGGACTTTGTGTCCGGAAGCGCCAGCGCCGATCAGCTTCTTGCCCGGTCCGGTCGAGATTGATCACCGAGTGCGACGCGCTTTTAACCAACCACCAATTTCCCATCGCTCCGACCAGTTTCTTGAGTTGGTAAAAGAAGTTAAAAAACAGCTCTGCTCTATGACAAAAGCCTCCGAGGTCGAGTTGCTATTAGGCAGCGGCACCCTCGCAAACGACGTAGTTGCCGGCCAGCTCAAACTTCTGGAACGCCCAGGTGTGGTGTTGACCAATGGAGAGTTCGGCGACAGGCTTATTGATCACGCAAAAAGAATGGGGCTCTCGTTTGAGATCATGAATGTCGGGTGGGGTAAAGCATATGACTTGAACGCCATTAAAAGTTTTCTGGAGAAGAATAACAAAACAACCTGGATCTGGACGGTGCACTGTGAAACATCCACCGGTATGCTGAATGATCTGGACGGGTTGAAGTCACTTTGCAGCGAACAGAAATTGCACCTTTGCCTTGATTGCACCAGTTCTTTAGGAACTGTAGAATTTGATCTGAACGACATTTATCTTGCGACCAGTGTCAGTGGCAAAGCAATTGCCTCCTATCCCGGCCTTGCATTTGTATTTTATAACCATTCAATTTTGCCCGACTGCCGATTGCCCCGCTATCTGGATCTTGGATTGTATCGGAGCCAGCAAGGGGTACCCTTCACACACTCATCCAATTTGGTGGCTGCATTGCATCAGGCGCTTCTCTCTCTTGATATCCCAGAACGATTCGAAACCATAAGTCGCATCAACAGATTGCTGCGCAATCAACTTGAGGGAGCAAAACTCCGAATAGCCGTTGGGGATGTGAATTCTTCTCCTGCTGTTATCAGCATTGTTCTGCCGCACGAAATATCATCCCTGCAATTGGGCGAGATGCTGGAGAGCAGAGGGTGGCTGTTAAGCTATAAGAGTAGATATCTTCTCGAAAGGAATATCGTTCAGGTTTGCCTCATGGGCATCATGAATGAAAAACGTTGCCAGAAAATGATGGATATGTTTTTAAAACTTGTCCAGGACAAATGCAACCAAGCTGCCAAAGACTGCCTATCAACCTTTCGTGCTGCAAAGAGCTCTTTCCCAACCCACCGGATCTTATGACGTCTGCACGACATTCCATTGGACAAAGCCTGAAAGGTAATCACTAACTAAATACAATAAAAGTATAGTCTACATACATATAATGCATATAGTATCTTGCAACACTTCCCCCCGCAGCTTCTTACAATTCACTAAAACATAAACAACAACATGCGGTTACGCCATGAGATCCATTCTGGCACGCTCCCTGTAATAAGTTAGATGTAATACGAACTAACGCAGCAGGGAGGTACCAGATGGAAACATTCATTCTCAAGCTGACCGTCGCCGCCATTCCCATGGTTGTCCTGGTCACTTCCGTCACAACAATCTCCAATCTATCATCATGGTACACCAGACACCAATTAGCCTGGCACCGCAAACGCCGCTCCATCCTGCGCGCCCTGGCAGGCGGCGTGATGCTGCGTTAAGTGTCATTACCGAAGTCCGGAAAATAGGCTGGATCAAAGCACAAAAGGAGTCAGTCATGAAAACCATATTTGCAAAATCGGCCGTTTCCATTCTTTCGATCATTGTAATAGCGGCATTGATCGTCCTTTATGCAGACTTTGCCAGGAAAGCCGATCGGCTTCAGTCCGCTTCCATGTCGCAATCACAACAGTATCCCGAAATATTCGGCAGCAGCTACTGCGCAGCAATGAATAATCTTTTCGCAACTTCAGGGAGGTAGTCATGAATGCCAAAATTATCGTTCTGTTAATCAGCCTGCTGCTCTGTACGGGGTGTGCATACGGGATCAATGCCCATAGCGTTCAGAAGCAAAGTAACCTGGCAACGTTTCTTTTCGGGGGAAGCGACCCACAGCATCCTGCCCCAAAAACCCCGCTAAAGCTCCCGGCCAAGGTGGGGGTTGCTTTTGTACCGGGTGACCCCGCTTCGGCAAACATCCCAGAAGTGACTAAAAAAGAGGTTATCGAGTCTGTCAGATCACAACTGGCCAGACATACCAAATACGTTGCCGTGGCCTACAACATTCCATCCACGTATCTGAGCCCCAAAGGAGGCGTCAACAATCTTGAGCAGGTAGCCAGGCAGTTTGATGTGGACGTGATAGTCATTCTTGGAGTCAACCAGTTCCAGAAGCATGAGCGCAATCCTCTGGCGGCCTTCATGGATATCACTATCATAGGCCAGTTCCTGATACCGGGAAACACGGTGGATACTTCGACGGTTCTGGAGGCGGCGGTCTACCATGTCCCCTCTCGGGCTTTAATATTCAGAACCGACGGTACAGATGAAAAGTCATCCCGCTCCACTTATTTCAGTTCTTCGCAGTCAGCCCAGAACGATGCTGTCAGCAGTATCGAAGACGCCTCAAAAAAACTTGTCGTGTCAATTGCCGATGCGCTGGTAGGTTTCGAAAGGTTCGACACTTCAAAAGCCACCGAGATCAAACCGATTGCTACAAACCCAGATAAAGCCGGAGGGGGACAGGAGGATAACTACTGGGCGCGGGTGGGTGAATACAAGTCAACCGGAGGCGGTTCATTCGACATCGCCTGGATCATCATGACGGGAGTGGCGTTACTATGTACGACAAGCATTCGCAAACGACAATGACATTGTGGTTAGCTATGGCCATGACCGCCGCAGTGGCCACCAGTGCCCCCGATCTCTGGGCTCTGGATATCTCAAAGGTCATGCAAGGCGAATGGTGGCGACTTGCCAGCGGTCATTTTGTACACTTGAACTGGCAACATTGTTTATATGACCTGCTGGCGTTAGGGCTGGCCATTTGTCTCTTCAACCGGCTGGAGAAACACCTCGGGCCCGTCATCATAACCACTCTGTGTTCAGCCTGCTCCGTTTCGCTGGTGCTGCTGATTGTAAACCCGGTTGATATTTATGGCGGCATCTCCGGCATTACGTCCGGGCTCCTTTCATTCGCAGTACTGCACTTGATCACCAGTGACAAACGGAACTGTGGAATCGTCCTGCTGGTCGGAATGCTGCTCAAGATTTTCCTGGAACGGCAGGGCATATCGTCGTCGGATGTCACGCCGGTCTGGCAGGCCCATTGTGCCGGTGCCGCTGCAGGACTTTTTGTTTTCACATTTTCATTGATCCTGAACCGTAGGGAGCATGAACCAATAATATCTGCTGGAGAAAAAACAATACGGAGTTTACGGATCAAGATCTTCAGGACAAAAAAGTACTCCCTTTTTAGATGCTGGAAGAGGCAAAGAAATGACTTTAAAAAAGTGGAGGTAACAACATGGACACCATGAATTCATCAAAATGTAAAATTACTCAACCTCGTAGCAAAAACGAAGCCCAAGAGCGGGCAGACCGGATTCGTTTGTTTGATCAGGAAATAGAGTGTTTGGAGGACGAAGGAATTCTGCGTTTGTCGCAGGAACAAAGGGATGATGTCACTGCTTATCATGTCGATCTGCTTAACGAGTTTGCAAAACGTTTCGACATTGACATCAATACCACTGACCGCCAGATGTCAATGGGAATGCGGATCATCTCATTTCTGGGGGCACTTGCATTTTCTGCTGCGGTGTTTTTCTTTTTCTACCGTTTTTGGGGCTTGCTTTCCACCAGCGCACAGACGATCATCCTTGTGACCGCACCGTTGCTGATACTGTTGGGTGTCGAATTCGCCGCTCGACGGGAGAGAACCCTTTACTTCGCTTCGCTTATCAGTCTGGTTGCCTTTGCCGCCTTTGTGCTCAACCTTAGCATGCTCGGCCAGATTTTCTCCATCACACCAAGTCAGAATGCCTTCCTGGCTTGGGGCCTATTTGCCATGATCATTGCCTACGCCTACCGGCTGCGGCTTATGCTGGTAGCCGGACTGACATGCCTCATGGGGTATCTTGCCGCGACCATTGGGACCTGGAGCGGGATATACTGGCTTTCCTTTGGTGAGCGTCCCGAAAACTTCATCATTGCCGGTTTAATTGTCTTCGCAGTGTCATTCATCCCGTATCGCAGCTTTACCGAGTTTCTCTCAGCCTACAGGATTTTCGGACTGCTAACAGTATTTCTCGCAATACTCATCCTCTCCCACTGGGGCATGGGAAGCTACCTGATGTTCCCCCCCAAACAGATCCAGAACAGCTACCAGATTGCAGGTTTCATACTGGCGGGGTTGATTATCTGGCTTGGAATCAAACGCTCCTGGTACGGTGTCGTTAATCTGGGAAGTACTTTTTTCGTTATTTTCCTTTACACCAAGTTTTACGACTGGTGGTGGGAGTGGCTCCCCAAGTATCTTTTCTTCCTGATCCTGGGTGTGATTGCTATCGGCCTGTTGATCGTACTCAGAAAAATGCGTTCTCTCACCCGGGAGGTGACACCATGAAACGTATCGGAATGTTGACCGCGTTGGTCCTGGTCGTAATCGTTAATGTACTGGTTCTGGCTGGTGTCAGCTATAACCGTTCAGGAGAGCCTGACGCCTTGGTGACTCTGACTGAGCGGGAGTTACACCTCATTACTAACAACAAGGAAAACAGCGGTATCTCGCTGAAACTGGAAACACAGCCTGGCTATTACAAATGGAATGAGGAATCTCGGTGGTTCGACCGAAAAAAGCTCGAAGAAGTGGGGTTTGATTGCAGTACGCCGATCGATGCTGTCGATGCTGCGCGTTATTACGATAAGGTGCTTCCCCGTCGTACCTATGTGGTGTTGGAAAACGAAGGACAAGCATGGGAATCTTGGATAGCCGGACGTGCTGAGCAATTGAAATCCGTGGAGGCCCAGGTAGCCGAGGGGCAAAAGGGTAAAGAAAAGCTTGATTCTGAGAGAAGGCGATACAGGTGGGAGAGGGAAGCCGCTTCACGGCTGTTCGCAGTAGATGTGGGTAATGATGCCGACAAACTTCGCAAGCGGTATCCCGACCGAAAAAAATACATTATCACCACTGCTCTGGTGCGATTGCGTCTACTCCGCAGCGACGAAGCTGAGAAGAAGCGAAAACCAGTACTTTCAGGCTATGTGGACGAGAACCTTACTGCCGCAATTCATGTCCCGCTAGATCGACAAGGGGTATTGGCCTCTCTGAAACCTGATATGCAATACTACTACAATGATGGACAGAAGGATAACTTCTACCCTCGATACAAAGTAAAGTGTCAACCGCCAGGTTTATTTGCCAGTGCCGTCGCCAAGTTTATTTTCCAGTTT
>CAYWJJ010000007.1:0-97163 GCA_964458105.1 uncultured Geobacter sp. | reverse complement strand
CGCAGGAGTGTATTCCCCTTCAATGTTTCAGAAATTTATTTTGGACGGATATGATCAGATATAATAATTTACTAGTTTGCGGTTGTACCTGTGCTGCCGGTAGCGCCGGTCAGGGTTGTGCCGACTGGGATGGTGGTGACTGCTGTAACCGTTGCATTAACCTGGGTATTGACGGTAGTAGCAACATTAGGTGCGGTAAAGGTAGTTGCAGTGATAGCGCTAGTAACCAGTGCTCCGATGTCAGCCGGGGCAACTTCACCTGTTGGTGCGGGTTGATTTTTGACATCTGTTGCCAGTCTTGTAAGGAACGAATTGATTTCAGTTGGAGTAGCGCCGGCAGATGTAAGTGTAGCCAGAGCAACACCGACGCTCTCGTTGAGTGCCATTGCATCTCTATTACCAGAGGTGACAGTTGTCAACGCATCATCGTATTTAATTCCCAGGCTTTCTATCCTTGCCAACACTGCCGGATCACCTGCTACCAAAGTTGTCAGGGCGGTGATGTTGTTTGCACCGGCCGGCGCTTTCATGGCAGGTGCGTTTTTATCAGTGTTTGTGGCCAGATCATGGTATTTACCGCCGGTCGTAGTGTAGGGACCGCCGAACAGTGGGAATTTGCCGTCTGCACCAGTTTTGAACGTCGCACCGTTGGCGCCTGTGACGATAGCTCCATTGACCGGGCCCTTGACAACCTGTCCCTGCGGTGTTGCTGAGTCACTGCCGCAACCGCCGGCCACCAATAGAGCTGCCGATAAAGCTACTGCACTGAGTCCCTTGAAAATACTTTTCATGATGATCTCCTTTAATTTTGATATGTCTACAAAACTTAATATTGTGCAAAAATACTCGGGATAGGCATGGATGTCAAATTAAAATGCTAATTATTAAGTCTTTTGTCGCCGAAAGAGTTCCATGAATCCCGCATCTGATCAAGATGCTGCCTGATATAGGCTCCATTCATCCTGTCCCGGTTCTGATAGGTTTGCAGCAAACCGACAGTCGGTTGTGGAGATACGGTAAGCGGGTAGGGGGCAAAATAATTGAGATTACCTCGTTTGTTGCCGAAATTGTTGTTTTTCAGGGTTGTCTCCTGGGCATATGTCCACATATCCGCGCCGCGTACCTGCAAAATACCGGGCTTCATATCCTGTCGGGGAGTCAGCGGAAAGCTGAACATGATGCCGGCCGCTTCCCATTTCTTGCTGTCGGTGGCGGTGGAGTTCTTGTAGTAGGCTGAAACCGCCGTATCACCGAAAAACCTCTTCAGTTCAAATACAAAGCCCCGGTCCTGTGCAAGGAATTTCCCGGCCGTGGCTTCCAGTGACAGATCCAGTTGTGGGAAAAAATAGCGATAGCTTCCCAAAAAGATTTCGTCCTGTTTGTGAGTGCGGGACTGCTCGGTCCAGCCCTGTGAAAGCCGGACACGATGATTTCCATCTCCGGGAGTCCAGGTCAGCTCGTTCAAAGTGCCGAAGGTGTCGTGGTACAGCATTCCGGCACCGATGTTTGCCATCACCGATGGGAAAAGCTTGACCCCTTGAAACAGCATCAGCCGCTCCATCCGGCTGTCGTTGCGATTGTTGCGAAAGGCCTTGCCATCCTCCAGGTTGTCGCTCCATAACAGCGGAATGTCCCAACGGGCATTGATAACGCCACCCTTCCAGACCGGCACTGTCAGCTCCGGTTTAAGGGATAGAATGTAATCAAATACTCCGACTTCGGTGCCAACCCAGGTCGTAAGCCCGGGAGAAAGCATCAACGATGTTTTCAGGATGTTAGGATTCTGATCACCGCCTATGTATGTCACGTCTTTGGTATCAATATTTTGCGAAATCGAAATGTTGTCCCGGAATGTTGCTGTAGTACCGTCCCCGACAAGAAAAGAGCGCAGGACACCAAGTTTGGTGCTGATACTGATCATGGCGATGTTTCGTTTTCGAACTACAATCTGCAGTACTTCAAAATCCGAATGCTCGCTAGACGTTGCCGCGATTCCCGCAACCATCCCCAAGGCATCCAGTTCGTTGTGGTTATAGCGCGCATTTTCATATTCGACCAGCAAGGTTGTATCACGTCGCCCCACACGCACATTCAGGAATCCGTTGCGGATCAATCTGTCGCGGATATCCGCCATGCATTTGTCCGCTGCAACAGGTGCGGCGGTGACGGATTTGGACGGTACCGGTTTCGAAACGGGGGGCAGTGACGGGCTGATCAAAGGCGATGCAGTTTTTGGATCGTTCTCCGCAGATGGGGTAGTATCGTGTTTTTGTACAGCTGCAGTCGGCAGGGACTTGGCAGCCGGCATCGAAAAATCCAGTGGCAAGCTGAATCCGACTCCGATCTCCACGTCTCCTGGTTTATAGTCAAGTGAAGTTTTAGCAGTGGCAGTAAAACTGAAGGGGATTTTCCAGAAGGGGGGCATCACAGCCCGAATACCGACATTGGTTTCTTTGGTATCGTATTCACCCAGCAGGTAGACCCAGTCATGGGCCTTAAACTCTGCTCCGGCGAACACACCGTTCATGCGGTCAGGACCGCCACCATAACCCAGCGATAACCGTAAGCGCCAGATGTCCTCGGATGCGACCAGATATTTTGTGCGCAGCAGAGTTGCGCCACCGCCTATATCCTGAATGCCGGCTGCAATAACCGGCAGCAGCGGATAGTTTCTGGTCAACGGTTCACTGGTGATCTTTATGTTGGCCGACAGGTCGCGGCCGGCGCTGGGCGCTTCGAAAAAACGTCCACCCAGTTCGATGAAATTGAACAAGCCTACAGAGAACAGGTAGTTGTCTTGAAAGGGGGTCTTTTTTCGCCATTTACTTTCTTCCTGATTCGAATAAAGGCCATAGAAATCTCCTTCACGAGTGACATGTGCGCTGGGTGTGTTAAGAATACCGGTAAAACCCTGCATCGACAGCCCGTTGTGGAAGGGGGGCAGCTCCGCTGCTATCGCATCGTTGCATAAAAAGAGGATACTACCGGCTAGTGCCATCGCACCAAGAAATGATTTCACTAAAAAACCTCCGTAGTTGTATTGCATTGCAGGGAAGAAACAGGTCGTCAATATGCGGCCTGAAAGTCCAATTCAGACTGAGGCGGGACAAAAGAAAGTGCGAATGTTTAGAGGTCAATGGGTGGCCCCAAAGGCCTCGAAGTAATTACCCCCGCGAGTTGTTCAAGAAAGTGGGGTGGAGTGATCATAAAGAGTTTCTGGGGCAATGTCGATGTCACCTGGCCATGTTACGGTACCATAATCAACGTGAGCCAACGAAAAAAAACCAGTATTTTCCAAACGGCGAAAAACTGGATACTGCAGATATGGCTTCATATCAAAAGTACGCTTTTCTCCGGTATTAAAAAGCAGATGCAACTTAAAATCAGGAGAAGTATTTACCTTGCACACTTCGATCATAATAAAACCCCCTTTTAGCGCAAAGGCTCGATGGGAAACACCGGCTCACCTTTCACCGCCAGCGACCAGTCGGCCATCAGTTCTTCTTCGTGAATATCAATCCACGCTTGTAAAAGGCGCATTTTTTTACTCGGCAACTCCCCTGCCAACAGAGAGCCTCCAGGAATCTCGAGAATCGCCTTAATACCCTGGTATTCTACGTGGATATGCGGTAGGTTATGCTGTTGAGTATCCAAGAACAACATCCGAACAATGATCCCATAAAACATGCTGATAGTCGGCATAATATCCCCTGTAAATTCCTCCAGGTAATCCCCCGGCTCTGCCGGGGGACCCTAATTCATACTTTGAAAGGATGTCAGCAAAGGGTGATTCTGTCAATAATTAGTATTACCACCGAAATATTGGGCCACTATACAGCCTGAAAGTCCAATCCAAGCTGGAGCGGGGCAAAAGAAAGTGAGAATTTTTAGAAGTTGTACCTGACCCTAGCCCCTATATCATTATATATGCGTTGATTTTGAATGTTGAGTTTTGATTTTTGGATTTATTGAATTCTTACCAGCCATTCAAAATTGCTTTCAGCACGACCCTTCCCGTACAAAAACCACCTTGATTGTCTTCAGCAGGATTTTGATATCCAGCCAGATATTCCATTTGTCAATATACTCAAGATCCAGGCGAACTATCGAATTGAAATCCTGAATCTGGTTACGACCGCTGATCTGCCATAAGCCGGTTATTCCAGGCTTGATGCTTATTCGTCGACGGTGCCAGTTTTCATAGTTTACAACTTCATCAGGGGTGGGAGGACGCGTTCCAACCAAAGACATGTCACCCACCAGAACATTCCAGAACTGCGGCAGTTCATCCAGGCTGGTTTTGCGAATGAAATGACCACTCTTTGTTATTCTGGGATCATTCTTGATCTTAAAGATGGCACCATCCATTTCGTTAAGGTGCGCCAGTTCTTTTTTGCGTTCCTCTGCGTCAATGTACATCGAGCGGAACTTCCAGCAGGTGAATAGTCGGCCATGTTCTCCAACACGTTCCTGGCCAAATAATAGCGGTCCAGGGGAATCAAGCTTTATCGCCAAAGCTATGAAAGGGAACATAACAAATGTTATGCACAACCCTGCGAATGCGCCGACGATGTCGA
This sequence comes from uncultured Geobacter sp., assembly GCA_964458105.1. Taxonomy (GTDB): domain Bacteria; phylum Desulfobacterota; class Desulfuromonadia; order Geobacterales; family Pseudopelobacteraceae; genus JACRCG01. The sequence goes on along the minus strand of CAYWJJ010000007.1, from coordinate 92,586 downwards.
GACACCTTTTGATGAACAACTGATTTGCGTCAAATGCCATACAATGAAAGGTCAATATCGGCAGATCGCCATGAAACATGGCAACTTCACGGCGGGCGCGGCGTGATTCATAAACGTCGAGCACCATTCGAACGGTGATGCCCATCAGGTCCATTTCAAAAACATAATCATCAAGGTTTTGAATATCGTTTCGGTAGAGACAGAACACGACTTCGTCAACAGGTTTACCTTTGCAAATAGATACCAAATCTTCGACACTGCCAAGTACTGGAGTGTCGTCACTGGTGTCAATGGTACGGGGGGATGGTGGCAGGTAGACCCCAACGATAGTGAGTCCCCACTGAGCATGATCATTGACTAGCTGTATGAATTTGTATCTTAACTCCTTACTCCCGATAACAAGCAGATTACGAGTGTTATAACCACGCCGTCGCATGTAGGAGAGTATTCCTTTTAATAAAAGCTTGCCGGAGGACAACAGAACAAAGGAGATCAGAATAAATATTACAAACAGTGCCCTTCGGAATCCTTGCGGTTCGATCAGATATATTGCGGATGCTGTAATAATGCTGCCGTAAAGGTGCACTTTCAGCAGGGAGGTTATGATCTGGCCGATTGAAAGGGTCCGAATAGACGCATACAGGTAGTATTTAGACATGAAAAAGCGCCAGGTCGGGAGTACCACCAGCATAATCCAAAGGTGATCAAATAGTGGTCCAAGAGTCGGCAGTGAGCGAGCGAGGATTGCGTGCGCCGCACCGAAAGCGACCATAATCAGAACTATGTCGATTATCTGAGTTATTCGGTTGAAAAGTGCGGCCTGTTGTTTGAGCATGTACGGAAATTAACATACTTAAGTTGTACTGTCTATAAGGGAGGGGGCGATTTAATAATGATTACTCAGCGGGTGAACGCCAAGTTTTTTATCGTCATAGACGAAATATGAGGAGTGTTTCACTTCATATGTTTATATAGGAATCAATTGGCTATTTGAATTAGCATATTATTTAGCCAATTGATTCCTATATAAACATTTAGTCTTGATAATCTCCCATCGTTCTTTATCGTCAGGTGACATGTTTTTCACCGCTTCACCCAAAAAGGCATATAATATTGAGATAAAGCCAGCTGCAAAGGCGCTAGCCAGCACAATAATACTTCTTTTGGGTTTTACTTTTCTGTCTGGTACCCGTGCTTTTTGAAGAACTTGCAGAGTGACTACATCTTTGGCCTCCGTCAGTTTTGTCATTTCATATTGTTTTGTTAGCAGTTCCAGAAGCATCTCCTGTGTTTTGTATTCACGCATGAGGCGCAAATATTCTTCACCAAGCTCAGGAATAGCGCCTATGGATGGAATCGTTGAGCTGAAGGCTCCACCTTTTCCTTCAAGTGACGAAATCTGGGCGCGAATGTTGGAAATAACAGTCTTGATACTTTTTAGCTCTTGGCTGGAATCAGTAAACTGACGTTGAAAGTTTGCAAGATCTACTTCTTTCATTGCAAGCTGTGCCCGAAGTTGCGCAACTGCTTCTATTGATGCTTTTGCCTGTTCAGTTACTGAAATAGACTTGTTTTTTGACTGAAAAATCTTCAAATTTTCCTCGGCAGTTACGAGATCAGTCCTTATCTTAACAAGTCGCTTTTCGAGAAACCCCCTATTACCTCTGGCACCATCAACATTAAGTTTTATGGTTATTCTTTCCAGTTCCTCTATGTAAGCATTGGCAATATCCGTTGCAAGTCTGGGATCTTTGTTTAAGACCGATATGGTTATAATACCGTCTTTTTTTCCGGCGGATATGTATACAATATCGGAAAGATGCTTATACATATTTGTTCGATATTTTTCTTTTAACAGCTCCATCAGTTTGAACTTATCAATTATTATATCGCTAATGGTATCACTTTTAAGGATGGATACATAAAGGTCTGCTGCAGTGCCCTTGCCCAGCAAATCAGCAAATCCACCGCCACTGCTTGTTAAACCGCTGCCAAGAGAACCCATCATCATTCCCATGAAACCGGCATCCTGTTGCGGTGGAAGTATTAATGCCGTAGAACTATATATGTTTTTCATCAAAAGACTTACTGCTGTTGAAAAAATTATTGCCAAAATAGTATTACGTATTACCATACGACGGTTGTTTACAATTACTTCAAGATAATCCATGAGATTTATAGTATTTTTAGATATATTTTTCTCTGCTGGTATTATCTTATTAAGATCATTCATTGTTATTCCTTTGTAGTCTTTGTATGGCTTATATTTTCTGTATGTAAAATGCTAAGGAACCATTTCATCCAAAGGTAGATCTTTAATTCTTTTAGCTGGGACACCCATATAAAGTCCATTTGGGGTAGTGTCTTTAACTACAACAGCTCCTGCACCTATAACACAACCTTCCGCAATGGTAACTCCTGGAATAATAATCGACCCAACTCCGATCCATGTGCCTCTCTTTATTAAAACTGGTTTTTGGATGGTTGGATCACTTGGCCATCTTCTTAGTTCATTATGTCTAATTTGATGAGTCCCGGTTAGTATTTTAACATAAGGACCAACTCTTACAAATTCTTCCATAATAACGCTTGAAGAACCATCAATAAAAGAACCTACATTTACAAAAGAACCTTTTTTCATTACTAACTTGTTTGAGCCGATAAAAACATTTTCAGCTAAAAACGCTGATTTATCCAAATCAACACCACATGTTCTCAATAACAATGTTCGTATCCTCATTGGACATAATGCGGAAGATTGTATAAGGTTTATTAACTTCCAAAAAAACTTATTTACTAATAAAAACAAAATCAAACTCCATATACTTCTAACATTCTGTGGTGCATAAGTTTTGAATCATATCGTTTTAATGCTATTGCTCTTCCTGCTTGTCCCATGTTTGAACGTAAGTCTTTGTCCATAATAAGAATCTTAACCTTTTTAATAAAATCTTCAGTATTTTTACAAATAAACCCAGTAACTCCGTCAATAACAATGTCCCGGCTTCCAACTGCGTCCCAAACTACAACTGGTAAACCTGCTGTTTGGGCTTCTATCAAAGCGAGAGGCATTCCTTCCCATAACGAAGTCATAACAAATATATCTGCTTGCTGTATCTCCGCTAACACTATTTCTCGATCTAGCCACCCAGTTACTTTGAAATTATTTAATGGTTTGAAAAGTCTATTGGGGGATAACAAACTTTCGTCGCCACCGCCAATCCAGATAAAGCAGGTTTTCTCGTTGGATAATGTAGCCGCCAAGTTGTAAAAACGCCAAGGTGCTTTTTGATAACATAGTCTTCCTGACGATACAACGCGTACAGTTTCATTTGTTATTCTTTCAACTGGCAAGATGACATCTAAAAGTATTGCGTTTTCTATTACTTTAACTCGTGAAGTTTCAACAATCTTGTTTGCTATTGAACCTTCTGACTTTGAACAGGCAATTACAGTCCCGCCAAGAATCCCTCCAAAAAACTCAAATAGTAAAAATAAAAATCTCTTTATCAGGGAGACATCTTGACGAAGGAACGACAGACCATGTGGGGAGTAAAACGTTACAGAACACATACCCAGGGACCATGCGGCTGCTCTGCCCAAAGCCCCGGCTTTTGAAGAATGGAGATGAATAGCATTTGGTTTCAGGTCATTGAGAAGCCTCACTATCTCCTTATAGGAATACAAATCATATTTAATTGATATATTTGTTACCATGGGTAAAACAATACGTTTGAGATTAACCGGAAATAACTTATCCAGTTCTTCATCAGATGGAGTATCCCTCCGAAATGAATGAATTAAAATAACATCGAAACCACATTGTATTTGGGCTGTTATTAATAGTTGTAATACATAAAGTACTCCACCACCCAGAGCTTCAGTTATATGGACTATTCTGATAGAGTTGTGCTTTGCAACATCAGAGACACAATCTTTGGTACCAAATATATGCTTAATATTATGGTTAGGATTTGTCAGCATAAAGAAGTTCATTACTACCTTCATTCCAATTAACAGCAAAACCAAGAATACTTCCGAAAATTAAAGCTAAAATTAATCTTGTTGATGCGCTAGGAGTTAGTAGTGAAAATTGAATAACAGCAACAGATAAAAGTGCAATGCAAATTCTTGATTTTATTTCATTTAAAAATGGTTTGATAATAGTTATCCTTTTCCAGTAATTAAACCATACAAAAACCCATAATACTGTAAGTATCGCGCCTTCATCTCTCCAAAGAGATAGAAGAAAAGAGTGTGGATCAACCCCTTTAGGATTTTCGTATAATGTGAACCCAAAACTCTTCATAATAATGTTTACTGGTTCATCGAAATTGATGCGTGGTCCCGTAAACAAATAGTTAAAAAAATTAATAATTGCGATGCCAATCATTGATGAGCGTTCAAGATTGCTAGAAGTGAAAGGAATAAATGTAGAATCAAACTGCAAAAAATAAAATACTATAAGCATGGCTAATAAGTACATAAATGGCATCCATTTTGCCAAATCTATAAATAATATAGACAAGCGCCTTGATGAAATAAGGCACATTACTATTAATACAGATATAAAACCAGATCTTAGGCCGACTGAATATGCCCAAAGCATGTCTAAAAAACTAGCAAAGAACAAAGGAGTAATATTTATATGCATCCTGTCTTGGTAAAGAAAAATACAACATAAAAACATAGTGATTGGAAATATATTGTATTTTGATGAAAACATTGTTGTGCTGATATTAGGCAAAAACTCCATCAAAAGAATGGATGCAATTAATAAAACAGCTTTCCTTGGAAACCTAAATGCAAAGTAAGCACTACATACAAATAAAGAAACTTTAAAAGAGAGAAATCGCCCGGCTGATTCAGACCATAACAGCCAAAATGGAGAAATAATAGTTAGAAACAAAACGTTTAGGCTGCTTAGATCTGTACGGCCGCCTGATAAAACTAAACGCTGAATACAAAAAAAACCTCCACAAACTGAAATTATTAGCTCTAATAAAACTATTGTTATCGATGATGATTCCAATGGTTATTCCTGTAAATTATGAAACATAAGGATAGATATGAACAATTTCTTTGTCACTAATTACATGCAGGTTTTTACGTCCCATGAAATAAAATCCGGATGCTGAATCATATGCGGTTGATTTGTTTCTAACAAGATAATCAAAATATTTCAGGTGAAATGAAGTCAACCTGGCTATTAAAGTAAGAATAAACTGGCTTTGTTGCGACACACCGAAACTACGCAAGAAATACTGCCAACTCCAACCAAGAGCCATTCCCGGACCTCCTGTTAAACCAGAATCTATTTCATCAAAATTATTGAAAAGTCTTCTGTGACCTCTATGTGTAAATCGCATAAAATCGTACTTTCCGCCATGAACCTGTTGGATAAAAGGCGTCTCAGCATAAACTATTCCATCCTTATTAAGGACTCTATGTATCTCACTCACACAGCGAGTCGGGTCAATAACATGTTCAAGAACAGCCTGGACAATTACAGCATCAAAACAACTATCTACAAAAGGTAAATCATGTGCATCACAAATAACTGAAAGATTAGGACCAAGAGATACATCTGTTTCAATCAGTTCAAGCGATGGATTGTTTGCAATGACTTCAAATCCATTACCTGCAATACCTCCTCCTATGACAAGAACTCGAGACGCTTTTATTTTATTAGTGAGGGCATTTGACAACTTCTTGTAATTGTCTTTTGCTGCTAGATTATGACTTATGGATGGTAATTTTTGATTTAACCATTCTACAAGTTTAGATCTATTCTTAAAAAAAGTGCTTCTGCCGGATAAAAAATCATCAAAACAAAAAATACTGGCTGATTCGTTTATGAACAGTGGAATGCCACTATATATAGGATAATTAATATTACAGTCTGAGTTGATACAAACAAATACATTGCCAGTATGCTTAACACTATTAAAGCATACTGGACATCGTATGATTTCAGGTGAAACAAGTTTAATCTTATTGGTAGTTGAAGAATGTAACATAACTAGTTGGTCTCTATTATATCCGTGAATTTTCTTCTAAAAATCTGCGCAACTTTCTGCCAACTAAATCTTGTACTATAATGTTTGTCGAAGGTTATGGGATTATTTAAGTATTCTGTTACGTTAGAAATCAATTGTGGCAGATGAGCATTGTTAGGCACAACAAAGGCCCACGGAGGCATAACTTCTGGCAGTGATCCACCGTCTGATATAATCATCTTTTTCCCAAATAACCCCGCCTCAACAACTGGTAGACCGAATCCTTCATATTTGGAAAGGAAAATTAGTGCTTCCATTTGAGTGTACAAAAAAGCCAGAGAATGATCGTCAATATGACCAACTACTATTATGTCATTGCGGTTTAATATGTAGGCCTCAAGGTCAAAATCGTGATTTTCAAGAGAGCCTACAAGGAGAAGTTTACCCGTATAATTTGAAACATCCCTAAGCATTACAAATAGATCTACAATGCGCTTTAGATTTTTATGCGGTCGCCGGTCGCCAACATAAAGTAAAAATTGATCAGGAATGTTATCAATAACTGAGTTTGTATCTTTAGTTGGTGTAAGAGATTTGATTATTGGCCCTTCTAGAGACACGTCTACTTTATCTGAATAAGAGTGACCTACTTCAGAAAGAAAATCTTCCTTAGTAGTTTCAGAAACACAGAATATATAACTCGATTTTTTAGCTACTAAACGCAGCATAAGTCTGAAGTATATTTTCTTTATAAAAGAAAATTTTGTAATATAACCAGATACCTTCAAAGGGAATAAATCGTGTATTACAGAAATAGTCGGAATATTGATACCTAATGGTAAATCAAAGTGAGGATGAAAATAAATATCTCCGTTAAGGTTGTTTATTATATTGTGTAAAAATAAATGCTGCAGAAGTGAAACTGGCTTCGAATGGGATTCGATGATTCTACAATGTTGATTGTCAGAATATTCTTTTAGTCTTTTAAAGTATACATTATCCGCATATCCATTAAAATTCCAAATAATTACCGTATAATTGATTTTATCGGAAACACTACTGTCAAGTAACTCAAATAACAGTTCTCCAGTGAATCGTCCAAGTCCAGTATATGGATGAGCTAATGATCTGCCATCAAATATTATATGCATATAAATTAACCTTCATTGTATTGCTGATTTTACTTTATGGTTTGCAGATTGAGCCGTTCATACGGAATTGATTTATTCGCTAGAACTTTTAACACTAGTAGAACTCGCTTATAATGTTTTCTACGAATACGGTTAAACAATACCGCTATAAATCCTAGGCGCACGCACCACATGTAATGTGGATAATGTTTGTTGGTGAATAACAGTCGGTTTCTCAAGCCATAGTAATCAGAGAGTTCGCTTTTTTCTGAGCCCTTTGCGCTCGTTCCAATACTAGCGCCTTCTTTGTGAAACACTTTAGCCATCCAACAGTAACCGATTTCCCAACCTTTCGCTTTACCCCTGGCCACCCAGTCCATTTCCTCGTAGTATAAAAAGTAGTCCTCACTCATCGGACCTATATCCTGGATGAATGCCGTTGACACGAGCATGCTTGCACCAAGAGGATAGTCAGTACTATCTATAACGCTATCGTTATCGTATTGAGCATTATCTTTTTCGAAGATTCCTATGTGATTAGCAGTTGCAAACCACTTGTTATAAGTGCCACCCACACCTTGAAAAACTTCTGGATTGTGATAGTACATTAGCTTGGAGCCAATAATCCCGATCTTGCTACCGGTTGATCTGAGTTGCTCTGCTTTTTCAACAAGAGCAGTGAGCGAGTTGGGCTCAGTTACCGTATCATTATTAAGTAGCCAGACATAATCAGAGTCATTACGTCTCAATGCGTGTAGTAATCCTGCATTATTTCCTCCGGCAAAACCTAAATTAGCTCCTGTCTGGATTAAGATAAGTGGTAAATCATCGGCATTTGTAATGCGTTCAGCAATTGCATTCTTGTTATCATACTGTATGTATGGGATAGGCTTCGGAATTGAAGGAAAAGTAAGATGACGTAGTTGGTTGTCGTATGGAGAATAGACTTCCAAAAGCCCGTCTGCCCAAGCTTTGATATAATCAAGAGAGCCGTCTGATGAGTTGTTATCACAAACTATTACCCGGAAATTGACATAATTAAGTCTGAAGACGCTTTCCAGGCACTCTATAGTGTCACTCCAACCATTCCAATTCAATATTACAATATAAACAAGTTTGCGGTTATATGTCATTGTAAGGCTTACCAATCGTACCTTTAGCTAATAACGTTGAATTGGCTGGATGGGCACCTTTAACTGTTGCATTTGCTCCAACAATCGAATTATTACCTATCTCAGACCCATCTAAAACTGCGACATTGGTACCAACCCAGCAATTGTTTCCTATCGCTATACCTTTAAAAGTTTCGCCTTGTTCCTTAAAAGGCAAAACTAAATCAGAAGTTATGTGATTTGATGCATATATGGCTGTATATCCGGCTATCATAGTGTCATTTCCTATGCTAACTCCACCCTTTGCCTGAATATGGACAGATGGTCCAATATAGCATCTGTCACCAATATATATGCTGCCACCCTGAGTAAATAATGTTGCATCGTGGTCTATAACAGTTGATGACCCTATAGTAATAATTTCGAGATGCATTCCATTACCAACAATCAATCTTGCATCACCCAAAAAACGTACTCCATCTTTGATGACAATATTCCTAGGGTTACCAATTACTTTGATATTGCCATAAATGATTACATTTTTATCTATTGAAACACCTCTTATTTTTAAGATAAGTTCTTTTATGTACGAAGAAAAAAATGAAAGTAATCTATTTGTTAGCGTTACCAAAAGACGATAATAAGAAACATTATTAGTTTGAAGCTTTGCCTGTAGTTTTCGACTCATATTCCTTAACAACAAATTAACTGTACTAAAGTCAAAGCATTTAAGTGAGCTCAATAGATCACGGTTTTTTATGTTTTTGAGTAGTTTTTTGTATTTAATTAATTGTGGGTATTTTAAATGAATAGCATCAAACTGCTCAGACATTAACTTCTCGTCAGAACTAAAATTTAAACTGTGTTGGCGATATAAAAAGAGTGGTTCGTATAAATAAATAAACTTGTATTTTGCACTGAACTTTAGCAAAAAATCATAGTCTTCAACCTTTATACTTTCATCATAAGGCATGCAACTCATGAATGCATCAAACCGGTACATGACGCTCAGCGCAGCAATCCAGTTCCCGATATATAATTCTCTATGCGTGTTGGTTCCAATTGGGACAATGTATTTATTTGAAAACCGGTCAATCTTATTTCCATTGCTGTCAATGATAAATCCGTCTGAATATACTGCTGCTTCTAATAATGATGCTGATTCCAATGCTGCTACATTATTCTCGATTTTTGAAGGTAAGTATGCATCGTCAGATGCTAAAAAGCATACATATTTGCCATTTAAATATTGTGCCGCGAGATTTAATGTTTTTATCAATCCTTCATTGGGTTTGCTTATATAAATAAACGATGAAAATCGTTGCCTGCATTCATTCTCTATTTGTAGTATTTGCTGGTGTGTACCATCTGATGAGCCATCGTTTATTACAATTAGTTCAATGTCCTCGTATGTTTGGTCTATAACGCTTCTTATGGCATTTTGTACGTATCTCTCGTGATTGTATGCAGGAATGATGATCGATACGAGAGGAGAATTTACAATGTTATTTTTGTGTGAGTCACAGGACACTTATATTGTCTCCAAAAAAATCATAATTAAATAAAAATAAGAACATACTTTGAATTTGTTGTTTTTCTGTTGTCTGCGGTGTAATTCAAATATATCCAATTATTTTAGCGGGTACTCCGCCAACAATTGTGTTTTCTGGAACGTTCATTCCCAAAACTGATCCAGCCGCTACAATTGAATTTTTGCCAATAGTGACACCTTTAAGTACTGTAACTCTTGATCCAATAAAAACATTCTCACCTATGGTTACAGGTAAACATTCGTACGTACCACTATTTCGTCGTTCGGGGTGAAGATCATGAAAATCTGAATCAAACACTGTAAATTCTGGGCCAATAAGTGTATTCGCATCAATAGTAATGCAAGATCTGTCCGCAATTATAACCGCATTATTATTAATATAAACGCCATCACCAATTATGACTTTTGAACCAGAGGATCTTGCTTCAATATGAATATAACCATTTAAAAAATACGGTGAAGGCCAGACACCTAAACTGCAATTTCCGAGTATTATCATTCCTTCTCCAGTAGTTAAAACTGGCTGGTTGAATCTAACTTTTTTAGAAGTGACATGTGCATTAGAGAGTGAACGATAATATAGAACCCTTAAAAACTGATAACATTTAATGTTTAATAAATAAAAATGTTTTGTTCTTATTTTTAGAAGTGATGATATGTTCACAATGTCTCCAGATGCATTTTGTTAAACTCTTTTCTAGTTAAGTAGTACATAAAATACCAATGAAATAAATAGTTAATAGAAAATGCAATCAGGGCACCACGTAAGCCGTAAAAGGGTGTTAACAAAAGCGTAAATATGAACAAAGTGATTGAAAAAAAAACTTCTGTAACTACTACAAATTGCGTAGATGCTCTTGCAATTAGCACGTATCCTAAAATCCAACTACCAATTTTAATAACATCCCCGATTAGTTGCCACGCAAAGAGATCAATCATTGGGTTAAAGTCTGGAGTGAAAAGTGCTGATACTATAAAGTTACGCAGTAGGTAAATAGTCAAAGCGCCACAGCCAGCAAGTGGCAATATAAATATATAAGTTTTTATTATCTCTGCTCTTAATTCTTTTTCTTTTCTGATCTCGGAAATGCGCGGCAAATAATATGCCGAAAGTGTAAGTGTTACCATCATCAAGTATATATCGCTGATTTTTGTTACTGCCTGCCAATACCCAGTAGCTTCGAGACCAAATTTTTCTGAAAGATGATCCCGAACAAGAATTTGTGAGATTGGGGCACAAACTGAGGTTGTTAAAGCCATAACAACAAACTTAAGTAAACACCTCAAAGCAGTAGAATCAATCTTACCCCAGAGTGCATTCAGGCTAAACCATTTTGATTTTAGTATAAGACATAGCGTCGTAAGTACTGCAACTGACTGACTTACACCAAACGCAATTAATGTACCACGAAGTCCGATTCTCCATGACAATAAGCCAATAACACAAAACGAAACCATGTTGCCAGTAATGTTTGCAAACACAAATGTTCGGAATTCCTTTTTCCCATTAATTATAGCAAGCAGTATTGAATTTAACGCCAATCCCGGTAAAGCAGCTGCTAACCATATGAAAATATCTGGAAAATCAGGACGTTTAAAAAGCAATATAGAAAGTGGTAAGCGAAATAATATAATAAAGATTGCAGCTGCTAATGTTGTGTAGAGCATTAAACGGCATGCCGTTTGCCAAATAGTGCGTTGAAGGTGGGCATTGTCAAAATATTCTGCGGTATATTTGGTAACACCGGTAGTTACAGTGCCACTTACAAGACTGGAAACTAATCCTACCGCGTTTTGAAACTGTCCGATCAACGTATACCCAGCCGGACCAAGCATAACAGCGAGTAGTTTATTAAGGACAAGTGCACTGGATATCTTCACAGCAACGGCAACAGCATTCCACAAACTGGTTTTTGCAAGGCTCATGTAGTATGCTTTTTTTGCAGTGAAGTGCAAACAAATACAATATTGGAAATTGGCATCTGTGGCCACATTGGTAAGCTGATAATTGAATTGTGGATTTGTTCGGATATTGAAAAATCACATTTTTTGTATCCAAGAGATTTGTAGGCAGGTTGCAAATGAGGCGGTATCGGATAATGAATCATGCTTCCAATCCCTGCATCAGCCAGCTGCTTTAGCAGTTGATCACGTTTTGGTGTTCTGATAACAAAAAGATGCCAAGCCGGATCCGCCCAGTCCGGAACAAATGGAATAATAAGTTTTGAATTGGATGCCAACCCTTTAAGATATTGTGTTGCTATCTGTTTGCGACGTTCGTTCCACTCATCCAGTTTTGCCAGCTTTACACTTAAAAAAGCTGCCTGCAATTCATCAAGGCGGGAGTTATAGCCAACCACATCGTTGTGGTACTTTACTTTTGAACCGTAGTTGCGCAGCACTTCGATTTGAGATGCCAAATTATGGTCATTTGTTGTTACTGCACCGCCATCACCGATAGCACCAAGATTTTTACCGGGATAGAAACTGAACCCGGCTGCATCGCCAAGGCTTCCAACTTTACGGCCTTTGTAGCGTGCTCCGTGTGCTTGGGCACAATCCTCAATAACCTTGAGATTGTATTTCACGGCAATTGCATTGATAGGATCCATGTCAGCTGGTTGACCGTAGAGATGCACAACCATGATAGCTTTTGTCTTAAAGGTTATGGCATCTTCAATTCTGGCTGGGTCAATATTATAGGTACGTTCATCCGGTTCTACAGGCACTGGTGTTGCTCCGGCATGTGTCACTGCAAGCCACGTCGCAATATATGTGTTGGATGGAACGATTACTTCATCGCCAGTGCCTATTCCGTATGCACGAATAATCAAGTGCAGAGCGTCAAGACCGTTAGCTACGCCGATGCAGTGAGTTGTCTCGCAATAATTTGCAAACTCAGCTTCAAAGGCATCGACTTCTTTACCAAGAATGTACCATCCTGACTCCATTACTCTGCGGTAGGCGGCATCAAGGTCATCTTTGAGTTCGAGGTAAGGTGATTTAAGGTCCAGAAAAGGAATGTTCATATAGATTCTCATTTCAGACTTAATAATAAATTTTATCAGTGTGCATTGGAGACCTGACAATGCCTGCAATCAACCACTGAGAAATATGGATACACGCCGCTAGAGACTAAATCATTTTGTTGATAAATATTACATGGGGTAAACTCATGAAATATCCTGTTGTTTCAATATATCTGGGTGAGCAATTTCTTGAATGTGATCTGTTTCTACATCTTAATACTTTGATATACGAATCATAGTCTCGATAGTAACTTTATTCATCGTAAAGATTTGAAGCCAGTGACATGCATATCGGCCCTGAAGAAAGTGTCAAGCTCACGCCAATTCAGATGGCAAATATACATTCAGGAATAAGATTGATATAAAGGGGATATAATGCTGATAAAATATTACTTACTCACTGTTTTGAGAAAAGTGTCATACTCACGGATATAGTCGTTCGCTGAATATCTTGTAGAAGTCAACACCAAGCACACGGCACCAGAAGAAAAGTTGTCAATTTCTCGCCACACATTAGTCGGTAGATATAGTCCGTAATAGGCTCTATTAAGCAGAAAAGTCTTTTTATCATAGCCATCACTAACAATTACATCAAAACTGCCACTCATCGCTATAATGAACTGTTCTGACTGAATATTACTATGGCCGGCACGCATTTCTCCACCAGGTACATCGTACAGATAGAAAACTCGCTTGATTTCAAATGGAATATGGTTATTGCCTTCGACAAAAGTTAAATTGCCGCGTGGATCAGTTATTTTAGGTAGATCAATTATTTTACATTCTTTGAGTGACATAACAAAACTCCAAACAAAAAATCTAGTTGTTATATGTTGCTATCCAATCCGCTACAACTTCTTCGGGGTAACCCCTATGAAAATGTCTTGGCCACGGGTAAGCCTTGCCATTTGATCCATCTTTTAGTTTGATTCTCGTAGTATTGCATAGTTGAATTGCTGGTGACCCACTTACCACTTTTCCCGGTAAAACGTCATCCTTGACCAGACTGTGTGCAGCGACAAGGCTATGTTTTCCAACTACAACACCCGGCAATATAACTGACATAGTTGCTATAACAGCGTAATCTTCAACTGTGACACCTACTTGACTGCTGCTCGGCGGATGGGGGTCATTGGTGAGAACCACATAAGGAAATATCCAGACAAAATTTCCTATTTTTGACAATTTGCCTATATGGACATTGCTGTGAGTTCTCACATAATCACCTATTGAACAGTCGCCCTGAAAATCACATAATGTTCCAATCTGCAGGTTTATTCCCGCAACTGTTTTTTCTCTAATGGTAACGCGGTGTCCTGTGACAAGACCATCACCAAAAATCGAACCTTGGTAAAATATGCTGTAAGATCTTATTAATGAGTCTTTTCCGATCACTAAAGGCGTGTTTTCAGCCAGTTTTGTTGGATAGCCAATTTCACAATTGCTCTCGATAACAGAACCATCACCAATTACAACATCGTCATGAATAATAGAAAAAGCGCCGATGGTTACATTTTTTCCTAGTTGGGCTTTGTTACTCACTATAGCTGTTTGATGAATCACATTCACTCCTGACTCTTGCAACGTTTGCTGGTGAAGTTATTTTCTTTTGTGAGCATGAAATCCAACACCGCTTTTTCTTCCAAGCTTGCCGGCCCGCACCAGTTTTCGAAGGAGAGGGGCGGGGCGATATTTATCATCACCTGTTTCGGTGACTAGAGTTTCTAAAATGCTTAAACACACGTCCAAGCCAATCAGATCAGCCAGTTCAAGCGGTCCCATCGGGTGGTTAGCGCCAGACTTCATGCAATTATCTATTGTCTTGGCGTCTGAAATGCCTTCTGAAAGAAGAAAAATAGCTTCATTAATCATAGGGAATAGAAGTCTGTTAACAACGAAACCTGGCGTTTCAGGCAAAATTACAGGACTCTTTTCCAAGTGAGTTAATATATTTGTAATAGATTCCACAGTATCATTGGAGGTATATTCGCCTCTTACAATTTCAACAAGTTTCATCGAAAATACAGGATTGAAAAAATGTACTCCTACAAATCTCGATGGATTATTAAAACCGGATGCTAATTCAGTGATGCTCAATGTGGATGTATTGGTTGAAACTATTGACTTTACATCTAAAATGTCACTTAGCTGAGAGAGTACCTTTTTTTTGACATCGAGATCTTCTTTTACGGCTTCAAAAACGATATTGCAATAGGTCATCTCTGAAATATCAACATAAATTGTTATTCTTTCCAGTAGTTCTTCAATATTATTTTTTGCGATTGTACCAAGGCGCATTTGCAGTAAGGCCATTTTTCTTAGATCTGCTTCAACCTCTTCATGCTGCTTATGATTCCAAACTTTGACCTGCATACCATAAGATGCTAAAAGTAAGGCGATTTGCTTACCCATTGCGCCTGATCCCAATACTCCAATCATAACATTATCCATAATTTATTCCGGATGATAGAAACATCTCATATTACAAGTATATGATTATTTTATGTATATTCTTATACACCGAAACTCAATTAAAAACAACCAGCTATTGAAATATATTTGTAGCTATAGTGCTGTAAGTCGCTGGTATTTTGATAAAAAAGGGGAGTAGATATAGCAACTCCCCTTTTTCTAAAACTAACTTCGATTGTCTATAAAATATCTAAAAGCTACTGCAAAGTAACAGATCTCCAAGTTGGTACATTGGCCACATTTGCACATAACTGAAGTACATCAGTAGCGCCACTAATAATCCAAAAAGTCCCCAAATTTGAGGCGTCGCAGGCAGGTTGTGCACCGGTTGTATTAAAACGGATTGCACCATTTACATCCAGTTTTTGGGTAGGTACCTTAGTTCCAATACCTACATTGCCTGCACCAGTCACCCTTACTTTTTCTGACAATGAGTTACTGTTGACACTGGTAGTCTCTATTGTAAGATATGTAGGCATAGAAGTGGGTGTGTAATCACCTTCCGCATACGACTGAAACCCAGAAGTCCATGCGTAACCAGTATTTGATTGCTGCGCAGTTGAAGTGCCAAAGGCGTAAAAACCTAAACGATCAGCGTTGCGCGGTAGGCCACCATTTACGGATGGTATATTGTTTCTGAATAATGAAATACCGTTTGAGTCACTTGGTAAGGCTGCAGTTCTTCCAAGCATATGAAACACTAGAACACCATAAACAGGGTCGTTTGCTAAGATATGTATTGGGTATTGAGGTGTGCTGTTACCAATACCAATAAGTCCTCGATCATCCACAACGAGTTTATCATTAACCCCGGTTGCATCTTTAATTATCAACTTATTCGCCGCCATTGCCCCCATCGGCGCACACACCAAAGCTACAGAAAGAACAACCGCCATTTTCTTAATCATCTGTTTCATGATTCATTCTCCTTATTAGCTGGATTTAACTCAAAATCATTTTTTATTGTGGCTGGTTTGAGCGTAACATCGTTGTAGTTGTGGCTACTTTATAATTTTTTGTGATTATCTGCAACATATTTTGTTGTTAAAATTTCCGGTGATAGCACAGATACCGGGGGGCGGACTTGAAAAAACTTTAATCTCCTTTCTGTGCCTGATAAGAGTAAGTGCAATTCTTAATGTTGAACGTTGAGTTTAAATCTCTGAGGGTTAAATTCCCCGCCCCTTGGGGCGATTCAAGCATTACAGATACCCCGCTGCTAGCGGCGGGGTTATTCATTGAAACAAGTTCGTATTCATGTAAAAATATCTTACATGTGACTGCAAATGACTAATTCTAATCTAGCTATGCAGTATTTTTAAAACAAAATAAACACTTAAATATCAATATACTAACATTCTACACAACTGTAACAATTCTTTAGTGAAACAATACTAGCAAAAAGTGTACCGATTGTAGGGTATCTGCCATGATCTTTTTTGGTAGCAAAGGCATCGCAATGATGCATGCATATCATCAATGATGAATTGATTATTTTCATGCAAAAATAAACCAGCATTCAAAATTCAAAACTCTCAATTGTCTTTCTACCTCAACCCCAGGAACACCGTGCCGGCAGAAAGCGCAATCTGCGAGATGATCGTGGTGATATCCTTGACATTCCTCATCCAGGCGGTTTTTTCAAATCTCTGGGGCACGATAATGGCATCGCCCGAGTCGATCTTTTCTCCCATAAAGCCACTGCCAACCAGCGATGCAAAAGATGAATATTGCTGACGGCTGAATACTGAACCATCGGCCCTGATGACGTAGATAGCGTCGTCCTGGCTGTCCCGTGTGGCGCCGCCTGCCAGGTCCAGGTAGTATTCAACATCTTTTCCTTCGGTGTGCACGAAGTTGGTCGGATTAGTGACTCTACCCAACACTGAGACTGAATTGGAGCGCTGCGGAACTTCAAGTGTGTCACCACCAATTATTTCGATGTCGTAGGGAGAACCGGTGAATGTTTCCGGCTGGGAAAGTCTGATCACCATGCGTCCTTCGGCCTTGACGGCTTTGAGCATCTGCAGGCTGCTTTTGATTCCTTCGATGGAGGCCTTATTGGCGGCCAGTTCTTCTGCAGAGGATGCGGTGGAAGCTAGTTGGCTCATTTTAGAGTTTATGTCCATCTCGGCCGTGGCGATAAACTCATCCATGCGTTTCTGTTGCAGTTCGCGTACCAGTGTACGGGTGAATTTTGCGCCTTTCAGATGCGCTTTGGGACTGAAACCGCCTGCTCTGCGAATAACGGAACTAAGCTTTTCCCCTTTGAAAATAGGGTAAACGCCGGGGAATACTAACTCGCCTTTGAGGGTGATATAGCGGTCGCTTTCCTCTGCCCAGTTGGGGATCTTGCGAACGGTCAGTTCGTCATGTGGTTCAAGCGGAATGTTGTGTTGCGGATTACCCTTGAGCGCTTCCGCCAGGTTGACCGAAATCGGATAGCTGCTGACGGACGATGTAGTCAATTTGAGCCTTGTCAGTTCGGCATCGGCCAGATAGGCAGTAAGTTTTGTGTTGCCGGCGAAAGTCAATAAATCGCGAACCCGCATGTTGCTGAAATAACGGTATTCACCTGGTTTTTGAATCTCTCCGCTGATTCTGACGCGCGGCATCTCTTCCATTTCCCACCGTGAGAAGATTCGAACTACGTCAAACTCCTGAAGCTCCAGATTGTGTTCAGGATCTTTTGCCATGGCACGGTTGACATTGAAAAATATCAGTTCCGGGTGAAAATCCGGTGGCATCAGGCGTATGATCTGACCTGACTCCGTATAGTATTCCGGCAGCAGGTTATCCTGAAAAAGCATGTTCTCCACGCGCATGCCAGGCTTAAGTGAATAGTCACCGGGGCGTAGGACATATCCTTCCAGGCGCGCATATCCACGCAGCGTGCCGTCAATAGGGAATATCTTCACGAGATCCAGGTCCCTGATGGCAATGCTGGCGGTCAGCTCGTCCAGGACTTTTCCGCTGTTTTTGGGGTCGAGGTTAATATCGGTGACGATCTTCTTGTCGTTGGCCTCAACACGAGAGATCTGCATGCGCTGAAGGTAGCCGGTCGGAACGATGCCGTTGCCAAGCTCCAACAGCTCTTTAAGATTCTTTTCTCCTTTCAGCTCATAGATGGCCGGTCGGCGGACGTTGCCGGCAATGCCGGCCACCGGACCAACCGTTGGAACGAAAATCGTGTCGCCCGGCTGCAGGCGTATGTCCCGGCTTTTGTCGCCTTTCAGGAAAAAAGAGTACAGATCGACAGCATCTACCTGTTTACCATCCCTTACAATTGAAATGGAGCGCAGGCTGCCGTTGGTGGTCGGGCCGCCGGCTGCCGAGAGGGCGTTGATCAGGGTTGAGAGTGAAGAGATGGAGTAGTCTCCGGGGGATTTTACCTCGCCGACTACATAGACCTTGATCATACGCAGCTTGCCCATGGTTATGTTCAGGTTGAAGTCGCGGAATACTTTTGCCAGATGCCCGGTCAGCAGCTTGGGCAATTGACCGAAAGTCGTACCTGCCACCTTCACCGGTCCCACCTTGGGCAGTATCAGTTCACCGCTGCGGTTGACTTCAAGTTCATAGGATCCTTCCAGGCTGCCCCAGGCCGTCATGACGATGCGGTCACCGGTGCCAATCTGATAATCCGGACCGACCGGAATGTCTGACAGTGGTGCGAAGCCCTGCATGTCTGGCCGGAAAAAATTGTAGCCGAACTGTTTCAGTCGTTTGACTTTGAACTCCTGCGGGGTTGATTTGTCGGTGCCGCTGCTGACATCCAGTATGGAGCGTTCAATGCTGGACTGTTCCATAACCGCTTCGGGTGCAGGTGCCGGTTGCGGAACTGCGATTTGAACTTGTGTTGCCGTTTGAGCTGCCGACTGTGCTGGTTCGGCAGCTTTCGTGATCGGAACGGTCAGCAGGGAGCCTGACGATTGTGGCGGTTGCTGTGCCGATGCTCCCGGCGAAAGCATGCCAGGTTGGAGCGAGTTCGAACCTGCAGCGGGTGTCATAGCCGTGGTGCCGGCGGCTCCTGGCGCCGAAGAGGAAAACTGTCCGGATTGGGCGCCCAAGGTGGCAGGAGTGGTGGCGGAAAATGAAGCAGCCGGGGCTGCAGATATTGCGGACGGTGTTCTGTCTTCAGCAAAAGCCAGCGGGCTCAAGGTTATCTGGACGGCAAGCAGCGCAGCTATCAGTGAAGCGATCCTTTTCAATTTCATATTGGTCTCCTGTACATATATTAATTTGATTTTGAGCCGAATTACAGCAATTTAGTAACCTGTTCCTATAGCAGAACAGCTGCTTTAAATAAAGACAAATTGCATCTGCTAGTCTGATGCAGTGTTAACCGCTGTCATGCAAATCAGTTGATTTTTTTGATCTAAACCGGTACAAGAAACACCGTTCAGCAAAATATGGTTTTAAAGAAATCTTTGAATTTAACAATACACTTGGAGGTTTAAGTATGAGTCTTATCAAGCTGTACGATACAACTCTCAGGGATGGAACCCAGGCGGAGGATATCTCTTTTCTGCTGGAGGACAAGATTCGTATTGCCCATAAGCTGGATGAACTTGGCATCCATTATATCGAGGGGGGCTGGCCAGGGAGCAATCCCAAGGACGTCGCTTTTTTCAAAGAGATTAAAAAGGAAAAGCTGCAGCACGCCAAAATCGCCGCTTTCGGTTCCACCCGCCGTGCCAAGGTCACGCCGGACAAGGACAGCAATATCATAACACTGGTAAAAGCCGAGCCGGACGCGATCACTATCTTTGGCAAAACCTGGGATTTTCATGTACGCGAGGCTTTGCGTATTTCGCTGGAAGAAAATCTTGAGCTGATCTTCGATTCGCTGGAGTATCTCAAGAAAAATGCTCCGGAAGTTTTTTATGACGCCGAGCATTTCTTCGACGGCTACAAGGCCAATCCCGATTATGCGATAAAAACGCTCCAGGCTGCCGAACAGGCCGGGGTGGACTGTATTATTCTGTGTGACACCAACGGCGGCAGCATGCCGTTCGAGGTGTCCGAGATCATCAAGACCGTTAAAACCCATATCAAGACGCCACTCGGCATACACACCCACAATGATTCCGAGTGTGCTGTCGCAAACTCCCTGCACGCCGTTGAGCAAGGCATCGTCCAGGTGCAGGGCACGATCAACGGTTTCGGAGAGCGCTGCGGCAACGCTAACCTCTGTTCGATCATTCCTTCGCTGAAGGTTAAAATGAAGAAAGATTGCATTTCTGATGATCAATTGCGGCATTTGCGCGAAGTTTCGCGCTTTGTCTACGAGCTTGCCAATATATCTCCCAACAAGCATCAGGCCTATGTGGGCAATTCTGCCTTTGCCCACAAGGGGGGCGTGCATGTCAGCGCCATCCAGCGCCACCCGGAGACCTATGAGCACATTCGTCCGGAATTGGTCGGCAACTGTACCCGCGTCCTGATTTCCGATCTGTCCGGCCGCTCCAATATTTTAGCCAAGGCTGAAGAATTCAATATCAACCTGGACAGCAAGGATCCGGTTACACTGGAGATCCTGGACAATATCAAGGAGATGGAGAACCGGGGTTATCAGTTTGAGGGTGCCGAGGCTTCCTTCGAACTGCTGATGAAAAAAGCCCTCGGATCGCATAAAAAGTATTTTACTGTCATGGGCTTCCGCGTGATTGATGAAAAACGCGGCGAAGACCAGAAGCCGATTGCGGAAGCGACAATCATGGTCAAGGTTGGCGGCAAGGTCGAGCATACCGCGGCCGAAGGAAATGGACCGGTTAATGCTCTCGACAACGCCATCCGCAAGGCGTTGGAAAAGTTCTATCCCAAGTTGAAAGAGGTCAAGTTGCTGGATTACAAGGTTCGCGTATTGCCTGCCGGCCAGGGGACCGCTTCCTCGACCCGTGTACTTATCGAATCAGGCGACAAGCATAACCGCTGGGGAACGGTCGGCGTTTCAGACAATATCATAGATGCATCCTACCAGGCGCTGATCGACAGTATCGATTACAAGCTGCACAAGCCGGAGGATTAGGCCCGGACGCTGTTGATGCAAATGATCATTATAATTGTCCTGGCGATCCTGGTTTCTCTGCCGGTTATTATGAAAAGCCGCGCGAGTAGAGTTGTTTCTGCTCCCGCGGCTTTTTCCATTGAGTCGTCAAGAACTGCTCAGGTTCGGATCAGCGGGGATGTCCGCCACTCCGGTGTATATCAAGTTGGCGTCAATGTGTTGACGATGTCCGCCATAGAAATGGCGGAGCCCAACCGGCCTGTCAACCTATTGATTTCCGGTAGTTGTTCAAGGCATACCGTCGCACAGGGCGACCATCTGAATCTGAAAATCCAGGAAGACGGCACCGGATCGATCACATGCGGTTCAATGTCGGCAAACGATCGAATACTGCTTGGGATAGCGCTTGATATCAATGCAATGAATGCAGCCGATTTTGAGCGCCTTCCCGGAATCGGCCCTGTCATGGCGCAGCGTATTGTTGAATACCGTCAAAAAAATGGCGGAAAAATGAAGTTTGAAGACCTTCAGGGTGTCGAAGGGATTGGTGAAAAGAAACTTAATGCACTTGTCAAATATTTTTAACCTGCAGATAATGTTGATTATATTTATAATATTAAATTAAATTAGCAATATTTTGTTGGATTGGCACAAAAGATGTAAGCTCCTCCCCGTCGTTCAATATTACTGTACAGGGAGGGCTATATGCATTGTCCACGTTGCAAAGGTCGTATGTTCATAGAGAAGTTTTATGATTTCGTCCGTTCGTTTGATGCTTGGAAATGCACCTGTTGTGGAGAAATGATTGATTCTACTATTCTTTCCAACCGCACCAGGAACAACAACGCCCATCTTGGATGAGATAAGCCATGCATGGCTGATGTACGAGGGAACCTGCAGCCAGGTTCCCTTTTTATTTGACAGCACACTGTCTACAGGCTAATGAACATACTTGACAATTTTACAACTAATTGATGCAGGAGAATTTTCATGACAAGAAATGACGGGCGTGGAACCATGGATTTACGCCCCATTACGATTACGCGCAACTTTACCAAACATGCCGAAGGTTCTGTTCTGATAGAATTTGGCGATACCAAAGTCATCTGTACCGCATCGGTGGAAGAATCCGTTCCCCCATTTTTAAGGGGCAAGGGGACCGGTTGGGTAACTGCCGAGTACTCCATGTTGCCTCGTGCCACCCATACCCGCTCACCGCGAGAAGCTGCAAAGGGTAAACAGAGTGGCCGTACTCTTGAGATTCAGCGTCTGATCGGACGCTCTTTGCGCGCTGTGGTTGATCTCGTCAAACTTGGTGAACGCTCGATACATATCGATTGCGATGTCATTCAGGCTGACGGCGGAACTCGTACAGCTTCCATAACCGGGGCTTATTTGGCCCTGGTAGATGCTTTGGGCACCTTGAAGGTCAAGGGATTGCTGTCTGAAATACCGATCCGTGAGGCAGTGGCGGCAGTTAGCGTCGGAATTGTGGAGGGGGAGGCGTTGCTGGATTTGAATTATCCGGAAGATTCTGCTGCAGAGGTCGATATGAATTTTGTCATGACATCCAGCGATCGTTTTGTCGAGGTCCAGGGCACTGCCGAAGCCGAACCATTTACAATCGCCCAAATGGATGCCATGCGTGACCTTGCCATGAGCGGCATTCGCAGGTTGTTTGAAATTCAGCAGGAGGCGCTGGCACGATGAAACAGTTGGTGGTTGCCACCCGTAATCGCGGCAAAATCAAGGAGCTGGAAGTTATGCTTGGCGGTTTGGTCGAGGAAATCAGTTGCGCAGCGGATCTGGTGGATTTTCCTGATACGATTGAGGATGGCGCTACTTTTGAGGAGAATGCTCTCAAAAAGGCCCGTGAAGCCTCATTGT
Organism: uncultured Geobacter sp.; assembly: GCA_964458105.1. Classification (GTDB taxonomy): domain Bacteria; phylum Desulfobacterota; class Desulfuromonadia; order Geobacterales; family Pseudopelobacteraceae; genus JACRCG01. The sequence continues at coordinate 69,395 of CAYWJJ010000007.1, read as the reverse complement.
TTTCAGGATTGCCGGCCCTGGCTGATGATTCGGGTCTTGTGGTGGATGCTCTGGATGGCCGCCCAGGTGTCTTTTCGGCCCGTTTTGCGGGTGAAGGCGCCGGGGATGCTGCCAATAATGAGCGATTGCTGGTGGAAATGCAGGGCGTTTCTGCCGGTTCCAGGCAAGCTGCGTTCGTCTGCGCGTTGGCCTTTGTAGATCCCGAAGGTGTCGAACGAACTTTTGTCGGCAGGGTAGGGGGAAGTATTCTGGAAACTCCCAGGGGGACGGGAGGGTTTGGTTATGATCCACTCTTTCTGGTTGAAGGATTTGATTGCAGCATGGCCGAACTGGAGATGGAGCAGAAGAATCGCATCAGTCACCGTGGCCAGGCCTTCCGGCGCTTTCGTCAGTATCTGGAACAGAATGGTTGATTCCCCCGGCTTTATGTCACGGGGTTATGTTTGAAAATAAAGGAATTAAAGGCATTGAAAAAACAAGTTAATACAGAATACAAAAGTTATAAAAAAAACAATCCCGATCAAGCCAAATCTGTTGGTGCGAAGATCAAAGAACGAGCGTTCACACGATTGGTGCGTAATTCAATACTCGAGTTGAAAATAGCCGCTCTGGATGAAGATGGTTACGGTACATCCCGCAGTGAAGATGGAATGACGTTGAAGGTCGCTGGCGCTATTCCGGGGGATGTGGCCCTGGTAGTGATCGATCATGTCGCCGGACCCATCGCGTTTTGCCATGTGAAAAAATTGCTGCAGCCGTCACCTTTGCGCAGCAAGCGTCCGCCCTGCAGCGAAAGTGCGGAGTGCTGCGGCTGTCCTTTAGTGGCCATGAAGTACAGTGAGCAGATCGTCTGGAAAAGGGGTATGGTTCTTTCCGAGCTGTCCAAGTATTCTGAACTGGCCGGTACAACTGTCCACCCGTTGCTTTCTCCGACGAACCTGGTCCATTATCGCAGCACTGCAAAGTTGACCGTGGCCGGAAAATTCTCCGATCCTTTTATCGGTATCTATCGCCGTGCCAGTCATGATGTTTATGATCTGGAGCAGTGTGCCCTGCATCACCCACTGATCAACAAGGTGGTGGACGCCGTCAGGAAGGGGATCACAAAATGCAAGGTACCGGTTTACAACCCGCAGAGCAAGATGGGGCTCCTGCGCTACCTGGTTGTACGTGTGTCAGTCAGCGAAAAAAAAGCAATGGTGGTGTTTGTGACCGCCAAACGATCCTATAATGAAATTCATCACTTAAGCCGTTTCGTACAGGAACAGGTTCCGGAAATTCAAGTCATTGCCCAGAACGTCAACAGTTCCGAAGGCAACGTCATCATGGGGCAAAAGGATTTTTTCCTGACTCCGCAGCATCATCTGACCGAAAAAATCGGGGAGATTTCCTTCAGGATTTCGCCACGCTCCTTTTTTCAGGTCAATAACAGCGGAGCGGATCTGATTTACAGCAAGGTCCGTGACTGGGCCGCTCTGACCGGTTCTGAAACTGTTCTGGACATGTATTGCGGCATCGGCGGTATCGCCATGTTTCTTGCCCGACAGGCTGGATCGGTGATTGGTGTCGAGGTCGTCGAGGAGGCTGTGGCCGATGCCGGCCTGAATGCCAAAATCAATAATATCCGTAACTGCAGATTCGAGGCGGGTGACGCTGCTGAACTTCTGGAAGAGTTGTCCGGCGAAGGGCACAGGATTGACGTGGCAGTACTCAATCCACCCCGCAAAGGGTGCGAAACGAAGGTTCTGGAACGTATCGCGGCTCTCGACCCCCAAAAGATTCTCTATGTTTCATGCTCTCCGGCCAGTCTGGCGCGGGATTTGGTCGTGCTGAAAAATCTGGGATATGTATGTCGCGAAATCCAGCCGGTGGACATGTTTCCACAGACCGTGCATGTGGAGAACGTAGCCAGATTGGAAAAAGTAATAAAATCAGCTTGACATATTACCGACACCTTGCTATTACTTTTCAGCTTTTGATGCAGGCGCGTAGCTCAGGGGGAGAGCGCTACCTTGACACGGTAGAGGTCGGCGGTTCGAGACCGCCCGCGCCTACCATTAAAGCAGTGCGAGGCGGGCAGGATGCGGGCATCGATGTTTCGATGCCTTTTCTGTTTCTTTAAAAAAGGAATAATCAATGTCTACCATCACAGTTACACTGCCGGATAATTCAAATAGAGAGCTGCAGGCTGGCGCCACCGTCTTTGACCTGGCCGCTTCGATTGGTGCTGGATTGGCCAAAGCTGCCTTGGCCGGTAAAATTGACGGTCAGTTGGTCGACGTATCGTCGCCACTTACAGACGGTGCCCGTGTAGAAATAATCACCGAAAAGAGCCCTGAAGCCCTTGAAATAATCCGTCATTCTACCTCGCATCTGATGGCTCAAGCTGTCAAGGAGCTGTTCCCACAGGCCAAAGTGACAATCGGTCCCGCTATTGAGACCGGTTTTTATTATGATTTTGATATTGATAAGCCGTTCACTCCGGAAGATCTGGAGCGAATTGAAGCCAAGATGGCCGAGCTGGCCGCCGCGGACCAGAAAATCGTGCGTAGCGAACTATCCAGTGCCGATGCTATCAGCATGTTTGAAGCGATGGGTGAGCCATACAAGACCGAGTTGATCAATGACCTGGGCGTGGAGAAGGTTTCTGTCTACAGCCAGGGCAGCTTTGCCGATCTCTGCCGTGGTCCCCATCTTCCATCCACGGCACGCATCAAAGCTTTCAAGTTGCTTTCCATAGCCGGCGCCTACTGGCGTGGTGATGAGAAGAACCGCATGCTGCAACGAATTTACGGCACTGCTTTCACCGATAAGAAGGAGTTGGAAGCGTACCTGAATCGCCTGGAAGAAGCCAAGCGTCGTGATCACCGCAAGTTGGGGCGTGAGCTGGATCTGTTTTCTTTCTCCGATGAAGTTGGAGCAGGTTTTCCAATCTGGCATCCTAAGGGCGCCATGTTGCGAACGGTTCTTGAAGATTTCGAGCGTAAGGAACATCTAAAACGCGATTACGACATCGTTGTCGGTCCGCAGATTTTGAAAAGCGAACTCTGGCAGCGTTCAGGACATTACGAAAACTATCGTGAGAATATGTATTTCACCGAGGTGGATGAGCAGGGTTACGGCATCAAGCCGATGAACTGCCTTTCGCATATGATGATATACAAGTCGCAGCTTCGCAGTTATCGTGATCTGCCGTTGCGTTATTTCGAGCTTGGCACGGTGCATCGCCATGAGCGGGCCGGCGTATTGCACGGTTTGATGCGGGTCCGTTGTTTTACCCAGGATGATGCCCATATCCTCTGCACACCGGAGCAGCTTGACGCTGAGATCAAAGGGGTCATTTCCTTTGTCAACGATGTCATGAATATCTTCGGTTTCGAGTATGAGATGGAGCTTTCAACACGCCCGGACAAATCCATCGGCTCGGATGCTGACTGGGAGCAGGCAACTGCGGCTCTGCTGGGAGCATTGAAGGATTCCGGACGTCCCTACGAGATTAACGAGGGTGATGGCGCATTTTATGGGCCTAAGATAGATATCAAGTTGCGCGATTGTCTTGACAGGCGCTGGCAGTGTGCTACTATCCAATGCGATTTTACCCTTCCCGAGCGGTTTGACCTGACCTACGTCGCTTCTGATGGCGAGCGCAAGCGGCCGGTCATGGTGCATCGTGTAATTCTTGGTTCCATAGAGCGCTTTATCGGTGTTCTTATTGAACACTTCGCCGGCAGTTTTCCGCTCTGGATATCCCCGGTGCAAGCGGTTATTGTTACGGTTACTGAAAATCAGATCCCGTTTGCCAGGGAAGTCTATAAAAGTCTGCGAGATGCGGGTATCAGGGTGCAGAGCGACCTTCGCAATGAAAAGCTCAGCTTCAAGATCCGTGAAGCACAATTGCAGAAGACTCCCTATATGCTGGTCATAGGTGACAAGGAAGTCGAACAGGGTACTGTGACAGCGCGTTATCGTGATGGAAAGAACCTGCATCCGATGAAGCCTGAAGAGTTTATTGATTTTGTAATCCAGGAAAGTAAGCAGTTCAAATAGATCGTATCAGCAGGTGACAGCATTTTAAGCTGCCATCAGGAGGTGTCGCCATAGCAAAACCGACCGTGAATATCAACCAGGCTATCCGGGTTTCAGAAGTACGCGTCATTGGCGCGGATGGAGAAGCGTTAGGCATTATTCCTGTTTCCAGAGCCCTGGAGCTTGCCGAGCAGCAACAATTAGATCTTGTGGAGGTTTCTCCTACTGCAGTTCCTCCTGTCTGCCGGATTATGGACTATGGCAAGTTCAAGTATCAACAGAGCAAGAAGTTGCAGGAAGCCAAAAAGAAACAGGTTCATGTGCTGCTCAAGGAAGTAAAGCTCCGTCCGAAAACAGATGACCATGATCTTGATTTCAAGATCAAGAATGTCAAGCGCTTTCTGGAAGAGGGCAATAAAGCCAAGATAACCCTGGTATTCCGAGGCCGAGAAATTACTCATATGGATGTTGGCCGCGCGGTTATTGAGCGAGTCGCAAAAGAGTTGCAGGATGTTGCGATAATTGAAAACCAGCCTCGCGTAGAGGGGCGTAACATGTATATGATTGTTGCACCGAAAGCAAAAAAATAGCAGATTTGTCAATCAACTATTTCGTATAAAACAATAAGGAGTTAATTCATGCCAAAGATTAAAACTAATCGCGGAGCAGCCAAGCGCTTCAGGAAGTCCGCCACCGGCCGTATCAAAAGAGGCAGCGCTTTTACCAGCCACATTCTTACCCCCAAGTCAACCAAGCGCAAGCGAAACCTGCGTGGTGGATCCATGGTGGCTGCAGTTGATCAGAAAAATATTGCACGTCTGATTCCTTACAAATAATAAACGCTTTCCCTTCACTAAAGGTGAGGGGGACATGTGCCAAGAACCACGAGGAAATTGTCTCCCCTTGTGGATCTGGTTAATTTACCGATGAAGGAGTAGTTAAGTATGCCACGCGTAAAAAGAGGATTTAAAGCGAGACGCAGACGTAACAAGGTTTTAAAGCTTGCCAAAGGTTACCGCGGCGCACGTAGCAAGTTGTTCCGTAGTGCGACAGAAGCGGTGGACCGGGCTCTCAATTATGCCTTCCGTGACCGTCGCGTCAAAAAACGTGATTTCCGCAGTCTCTGGATTACTCGCATCAATGCGGCCTCACGTCTGAACGGTTTGTCTTACAGCAAGTTCATCTTTGGACTCAAGAAGGCCGATGTACAGATTGATCGCAAGGTTCTGGCTGATATCGCTGTGTCCGATCCCAAAGGATTTACACAGATTGCTGATGTAGCCAAGGCAAGCATCTAGGGTATTTTCGTGTCGATCTGATAAAAGGGAATGGGATATTTTATCCCATTCCCTTTTTTGTAGGTTGCTTTTGTCACTATTAAACTACGTCGCAAAGGTATAAAACTATGCGGGAACAGCTTGAACAATTAAAAAGTGAAGCATTACAGTCAATCGCTGCTGCTTCAGAAATAGAGTCGCTACAGGATATACGTGTCAGACTGCTTGGCCGAAAAGGTGAGCTGACCGCTTTGATGAAAGGCTTAGGTGCGCTTTCTGCTGAGGAACGGCCAATCGTCGGTCAGTTGGTCAACAATGTCAGGGATGAGATAGAATCCGCTCTGGAATCCGCATTGGCGGCAGCCCGAGAACTGGCCAAATCTGAACGTCTTCAATCGGAACGGATAGATGTCACTCTGCCCGGCCGACGCGCCGGCAACGGTTCCAAACACCCCGTTTCACTGGTTATTGAGGAAGTTTGCGAAATCTTTGCGGGTCTCGGATTTGCCGTAGCCGAAGGGCCTGAGATAGAGCACGACTGGTACAACTTCGAGGCTCTGAATTTTCCCCCGGAGCATCCGGCTCGCGACATGCAGGATACGTTTTTTGTTGAAAACGATCTGCTGCTGCGTACCCATACCTCGCCGGTGCAGATTCGCACAATGCTCAAGCAGAAGCCGCCGTTGCGGATCATAGCTCCTGGAACCGTTTATCGCTGTGACTCCGATGCAACCCATTCTCCGATGTTTCATCAGATAGAAGGGTTGATGGTTGATCAGGGAGTCACCTTCGGCGATCTCAAGGGAATTCTCACTGTATTCACAAATCAGCTTTTTGGCCAGAAGACCTCTGTCCGCCTGCGTCCAAGCTTCTTCCCGTTTACCGAGCCATCTGCAGAGGTCGATATCGCCTGTGTAATTTGTGGTGCCAAGGGTTGCAAGGTTTGCAAGAACAGCGGCTGGCTTGAAATACTAGGTGCGGGAATGGTCGATCCGGAAGTCTACCGGCATGTTAATTATGATGCCGAGAATATATCGGGATTTGCGTTCGGAATGGGTATTGAGCGTATCGCAATGTTGAAGTACGGTATTAACGATATGCGGCTACTCTTCGAAAATGACGTACGTTTTCTCCGGCAGTTCTAATTCAACTACATTTATGGTGTCTTGATATGAAAGTTACTTATAATTGGCTTAAGGAATATGTTGATTTCGATCTTTCTCCCGATCAGCTGGCAGAGCTGTTGACTATGCTGGGGCTTGAGGTTGAGTCCATGGATCGTTTGGGTGAGGGCTTTGATGACGTCGTCGTTGCGATTGTCGAGGAGAAACGCCAGCATCCCAATGCTGACAAGCTGTCTCTCTGTCGCGTTAATAACGGCAAAGAAGTTCTGGATGTTGTTTGCGGCGCCCAGAATTTCAAGCAGGGGGATATGGTAGTCCTGGCCCAGATTGGCGCAACATTGCCGGGCGACTTCAAGATCAAAAGATCGAAAATACGCGGTGAAGAGTCCTGTGGCATGCTCTGTTCTGAAAAAGAGCTGGGACTTGCTGATGAAAGCGCCGGTATTATGGTTCTTGACGACAAAGATCTTGCTCTTGGAACACCAGTGTTTTCGGCGCTTGGATTGAAGGATACCCTGTTCGAAATCGGTCTTACCCCCAATCGTGCCGACTGCCTGAGCGTCCTGGGAATAGCGCGCGAAATCGCCGCCAAACTAGGTCTTCAAGTCAAATATCCAGACTCTGATGTTGTCGAAGGTACGGATAAAGTTGAATCCTTGATTGGAGTAGTGGTTGAAGATGCGGATCTTTGCCCCCGTTATGCTGCTCGCTACATTTCCGGAGTTAAAATATCACCTTCTCCTGACTGGCTGGTGAAGCGATTGAACGCAATCGGCATCCGTTCAATCAATAACGTGGTGGATATAACCAACCTTGTTATGATGGAACTCGGCCAACCCCTGCACGCATTTGATTGCGACCATCTTGCGGAAAGACGGATCGTAGTGCGCAGGGCAGGCGAGGGGGAGCTGTTCACCACCCTTGACGCTCAGCAGCGTGTTCTGGTTTCCGATGACCTGGTCATCTGCGATGCGGAGCGCCCGGTGGCTCTGGCTGGCGTAATGGGCGGTCTGAATTCAGAAATTGAAGATACAACTGCTTGTATCCTGCTGGAGAGCGCTTTCTTCCGGCCGTCAGCTGTCCGCAAGACCAGTAAGCGGCTTGGCCTGCATACCGAGTCATCCCATCGCTTTGAGCGTGGTATCGATATTGGCGGCGTCACCCGGGCTTTGAATCGTGCGGCAGCGCTGATACTGGAACTGGCAGGCGGAGTCGTGGCACAGGGATGTATCGATGTATATCCAGGTAAACGCGAGCCGGTACAAATAGCATTCCGGCCGGAGCGTGCAAACAGTCTGATCGGTATTGATCTTAGCAGGGAAGAGATAATCGAAATACTGCATCGCCTTGAATGCAGAGTTGATGAAGGTGAAGCTGGAACGGTACTGGTGGAACCACCCAGCTATCGTATAGATATCGAACGCGAAATCGACCTGATCGAAGAAGTGGCAAGGCTTAACGGTTTTGACAAAATACCGGCCACCATGCCAATCGCACGGATTACATCAGATCGTCCTTCACGCCATCAGCAGCTTGAAAAAAGAGTCCGGAACATCCTTGTGGATCAGGGCATGAATGAAGTTATCAATTTCAGTTTTACCGAACCCGGCTCAGCCGGCAAATTGATGCTTTGTGAAGATGACCCTCGACGTAACGCAATCAAGCTATCGAATCCGCTGGTTGATGAGCAGTCGGTTATGCGAACGTCTCTACTGCCCGGTCTTTTTGAAACGGTGGCCCGCAATCTCAGCTTCCGCTCACTGGATCTGAGGCTGTTTGAGATGCGCAGAGTCTATTTGCCGATTGCCGGGGACAGCATGCCATTTGAGCCTCTCTTCATAGTTGGAGCCATGACCGGTTCACGTGACGGGGACGGTTGGAGTCGTCCGAAAGAGATGGTTGATTTTTATGATGCAAAAGGGACAGTTGAAGCCCTGCTTGAGCTACTTGGTGTGCGTGCAGTTTCATGGGTGACTGATACCGTTGACCCTTACTACCACCCAGGCAAATCGTGCAGCATTATGGCTGGTCGCGATCGGATAGGTTCAGTGGGTGAAATACATCCCACCGTTCAGGAAAACTTTGGAATTGATAAACCGGTCTTTTGTTTTGAACTTGATTTTGAGAAGTTGGTGAAACACTCTGGATCGAAACAATCGATAATAGCTCCATCCCGTTTTCCCGACAGCACTCGTGACATCGCAATGCTGGTACAAGATGATCTTCAGTCCGAGAAGGTTGTGGAGTGTATCAGAGGGGTAAAAGCAAAAGAAATCGAGCATGTCCAGATATTTGATGTTTATCGCGGTAAAGGCATTCCCGATGGATTCACCAGCATTGCAGTAAGAATCCGCTATCGTTCTTATGAGCGAACATTGACAGATGATGAGATTGTTGTAATTCACAAGAAGGTCATCGATAATCTCGTCAACAAATTACAGGTTACATTACGATAAAAACCTGTTGCGAAATACAAAACCCTGTGGTATAAAATTTTTCCTTTTGTTTCACAGTATTAACTATGTTCCGATTGAGGTAGCCATGACCAAGGCCGACATTGTAGAAAGAATTCATCAGAAGATTGGTTTCTCAAAGAAAGAATCGGCGGAGATGGTCGAAACTGTCTTCGGACTCCTTAAAAATACTTTGGAATCCGGCGAAAAAATTAAAATCGCAGGTTTCGGGAATTTTGTTGTTAAGCAAAAGGCTGACCGCAGGGGCCGTAACCCTCAAACAGGTGAAACCATTACGATTAATGCCCGCCGGATATTGACTTTCAAGCCGAGTCAGGTTCTGAAAAACGCTATTAATTCTGAAGACAAATAATCGCAGCACAGGTTGGTTCCGATGTCTACGACCTTACCCGACAAGCTGTATTACAAAATCGGCGAGGTTGCTGAAACTGCCAGGGTGAGAACGTCGGTATTGCGCTTCTGGGAGACCGAGTTCGCCTTTTTAAAACCGGAGAAGAGTACAACCGGCCAGCGGCTTTATTCAAAAAGGGAAGTAGATCTGGTACTTCAGGTTCGTCACCTTCTCTATGATGAAAAGTTTACTATAGAGGGTGTCAAAAAAAGAATATCCCCAAAAGGGAAGCTGATCCACACTGAAGATCTTGTTACAAATGGCACGGAAGGCGATGTATCCGCTTTGTTGAAAGAATTGCGGCGGGATCTTCAGGAATTAAGAAATATGCTGTAGGTTTTATCGGTGCGTAGCGCAGCCTGGTAGCGCACTAGACTGGGGGTCTAGTGGTCGCAAGTTCGAATCTTGTCGCACCGACCATAAACAAAGGGCCAGCGGGTTTTTAAACCTGCTGGCCCTTTGCACATCAAAGTGCCTCGCTCCATTTCTCGGGCAACAGGTTTGACATAGTGATCACCCCCGTTCAGGCACTTTTCTCAGCTGACCTGTACAGCGATCCGTTTAGGCTTGGCAACTTCCGCCATCGGTATCCGCAGGGTCAGAATGCCGTTCACATAATCAGCTTGGGTCTTTTCGTGGTCGAGGCTTTCCGGAATAGTGAATTGACGATAGTAGTTGGCCAGCTCAAATTCCCGGTAAGCCGAAGTGCCTGGCATGGTATGCTGTGCAGGAGCACTGATGGTCAGGATGCCCTTTTCCACATTAATATCAAGTGCATCTTTTGAAGCGCCGGGAATGTCAGCAGTAAGGACCAGTCCTTCTACGGTTTCGATGATGTTCACCGCCGGGCGGATATATTTTTCGTTTGACCGCGTCTCTTCACGTGCCTGGACATCCCTTTCATCGTTTCTTTCCGTCAAGCTGTTTGCTGCCATGGTGATTACCTCCTTTCCGAATGAGTTGTTATTGCGTCACGATAGTTTAACTTCAATTTTTTTCGGCTTGGCATGTTCGGCTTTGGCCAGCGTGATCTGCATGATGCCGTCTTTGCACTGGGCCGAGATTTTCTCAGGATCGATCTCGACCGGTAGTTCCAGCGTGCGGGAGAACTTGCCTGATCCGAGTTCAGAGCGGTGCACGATCTGGCCTTCTTTTTCGACAAACGGTTTGCGCTCTCCGCTGATGGTGACCGTATTCCGCAGTACTGAGAGATCGACATCCTTCGGATCAACGCCGGGAACCAGAGCCTCAATATAGACATGCCCTTCGTCCTCGCTGAAGTTGACCAGCGGAAAACGACGGGTCGTTACCGGCGAAAGGAACGTCGGTCCAAACGGCCGGTTATAGCCAGCACCACGAAACGCCTCATCAATTTCCTTTCTCAGATTGTCCAGTTCTTTGAATACATCCCAGGTTGCCATGTGGATTACCTCCTTTCTGTTATGAGTTTCTGACACAGATATAATGTCGATTCCAAAAAAATCAAGAGGTGTCGCTAAAAAAAATTACCAAACACAATGCGCTGATATTGTTATGTTAATTGTTGGTTTAGTCTTGAAAAAGATGGCACCATTTGCTATATTTTTAGCAGTCGGCACCATAGAGTGCTAATCATACTACTGATCATCTGGAGGTCCATCATGGTTGCCAACCTGCCAGTTGTTACCGACAGTCTTACCCTTTATCTTTCCGAAATCCGCAGATTCAGACTGCTGAGTGAAGAAGCGGAGCGAAACTACGCCATCAAGTTTTTTGAAGAAAAGGACCTTGAAGCGGCGCATACGCTTATTACATCAAATCTGCGTTATGTCGTAAAAGTTGCTTTCGAATACCGGCACTACGGGCTCAAGATGCTTGACCTAATCCAGGAGGGAAATATCGGACTCATGATGGCGGTCCGCAAATTCGATCCCTACAAAGGTATTAGGCTGATTTCATACGCCGCTTGGTGGATTCGGGCTTATATACAGAATTACATCGTGTCAGCCTGGAGTTTGGTCAAGATCGGCACAACCCAAGCACAGAGAAAGCTGTTTTATGGGCTGCGTAAAACCAAGGAGGCTCTGCTAAGACTGACAGGGCATGAAAGCGAAACTGCAGAAATTGCCGACATGCTGCATGTGCCGGATCAGGAAGTAGTTGATATGGAGCAAAGAATTAAGGGAGAAGTATCGCTGGACGGGGAAATTTCTGACAGTGATGGCCTGACTGTTCTTGAAACGATTGCTGATGACCGGATGAACCAGGAAGAAATGCTGGGCAAATATGAACAAGAACATAACCTGAAAAAAATAGTTGCCCATGCTCTGCAAGGGTTGAATGAAAAGGAAAGGTATATTGTGGAGCACAGGATCACTAGCGATGATCCGGCCACGCTTCAAGATATTGCTGACCACTTTTCAATTTCTCGAGAGCGGGTACGCCAGATAGAAGAACGAACATTGGCAAAATTAAGAAATCTGCTGGCTCCAACGCTGGTGACGGCATGAAGTGTCACCCGGCCACGCAACCCCAGGATTGACTTTAGAACTATTTTTGAAATCCCTGGTTTTCTGAAAAACTTTGATCTTAACCCGATTCTTTTCGAGTCGTAAGAAATTTATAAACTGTTGAGAGAGAAACCAAGCAGTTGTAGCCCAAAGAAATCACACCCCCACAGGCTTCCTCGCCACACCTCTTGATTGGGATGTTGCGTCGCGGCGAATGCGGATCAGTCATGACAATGGCTACCGGCAAGTCTAATACCTGTTTTACTATCTCTGCACCGCCTGGACCAAGAAACACCTCGACCACTGCTCATCAAAGATGGTATCCATGGGTAATCGGATATTGCCACCTTGGCTGCCCTAACGGATAAGATGCTCACCACGTAGCGCATTGCGTGCGGTACTGATCAGGGAATTGAAAAACAGGATTCGGTGAGACAATAGAGTCAGTATAGATGAGTTGAGCAAATAAAAATCTGAGTACCTCGCAAGAAGTACTCAGATTCAATGGTGATTGGCGCGCCCGGACCGATTCGAACGGCCGACAACCTGGTTCGAAGCCAGGGACTCTATCCAGCTGAGCTACGGGCGCTCAATAATTTTTGGATCCTAGCACAATTCCAGCCCAATAATATACAATTTAGTGTACATACTAATTCTGTTGTCTTTTTGTCAATATTTTTTACAACAACAGAATCGACTATTCGTAAACCGTTACCAGAAAAAAATCGAGAAATGTCATGCCCAATTTGCATTATTACAATATAAAATACAGCAGGTTGTCATCCGGCGCAATATTGCTTCGCGTTCTTATGGTCGTTTTTCTGGTGGAGTTTGTCAACGAACTGTTTACTTTCTTTGGGCCAACCAGGTCCTGGGTATACCACTTGTTTGAAAGTGTTCTGCTAGTTGTGGTCAGCGGACCGATTCTCTGGTATTCCATTGCGCGACCATTGAAACAGTATGCCGAATTGCAGAAACAGGTCGATTCTGAGAGAAACCGGTTGTTGTCGCTGATGGAGTCGACTATCGAGTCAACGACCGACGGCATAGTTGTGTTTGACATGGATAAGCGCATCTCCGTTCACAATCGGCAGTATTGCAGGATCTGGGGATTACCTGAGGTTTTGGCCGATGAGGGGCCCGTGGGCTGCATTAATGATACGATACGCAGCCAGTTGATCGATCCTGATGAGTTTGATGGTCATGTATGCCATATTTATGACTGTCCCAATTCCGTGTACAACGATGCACTGCATCTGAAAGACGGACGTGTTATCGAGCGTGTTTGCACGCCGCAAACCGTTGAAGGCCTGGTGGTAGGACGTGTTACTTGCTATCGTGATGTGACCGAGAGGGTTATGGCCCAAAAGGCAATCTCAGAAAGCGAGTCCAGATTCCGTCAGATCTTCGAGCAGAGCGCCGATGCCATTTTTCTGTTTAATCTGACTTGTACATTAACCATCGATCTCAATCAGGTTGCATTGAAAATGTTCAATTACGAGAAGAATGAGCTGATCGGTCGTCCTCCCGAGTTTCTTTTTTCTCCGGATGAGTGCCGAGTAATTTACGATCAGACGTCGGATACGAATAACGAAATGGGGTATTGGATTGATATTCTGCGCGCCCACCGCAAGGATGGTGGCGAAATGTACGTGTCCGTGCGCTGCCGCAGAATCGATCTGGGAGATCAACAGGTGCTTCTGTGTACGATCCGAGACATAAGTGGACGAGTTCGCGCTGAAGAGGAAAATCGTGCTATTGAAGCCAAGTTGATTCAGGCAAACAAAATGACTTCATTGGGTGTTCTGGTGGCAGGTATGGCGCACGAGATAAATAATCCCAATAACTTTATCCTGATCAGTTCAGAACTGCTGACCAAAGCCTGGGTGGATGCACGTCCGATTCTGGTTGAACATCAGAAAGTGCATGGAGATTATGATCTGGGCGGCGTTCCTTTTTCTGTTATGCAATATGAAATTCCGAACCTGCTCGAAAATATCACCGATGGTTCGAGGCGAATCCGTGATATTGTCAACGGCCTCAAAAACTTTGCCCGTGAAGGCAGAAGTGGAATGCGTGACGATCTGGATATTAATGAAGTCGTTCATCAGGCTACGACAATAATCAGTCATCAGATCAGGCGCCATACCCGTGATTTCAGCGTTGAAACTGATCCGGCAATGCCCCGAGTTACTGGGAATTTCCAGCAGATTGAGCAGGTTTTGATAAATTTGATACTGAACGCTCTTCAATCTCTACCGGACCCTGAACGACAAGTGCGTGTTAACTTGCGATATGATGCCCCGTCAAAAATGGTCTGTATTGAAGTTGCCGATCAGGGATGCGGGATACCCGATAACATTTCGGGAAGGGTTCTGGATCCGTTCTTTACGACGCGCCTTGACAAGGGCGGCACCGGACTTGGCCTTTCGATTTCGAATTCAATCATTAACGATCACAACGGGACATTGACATTCCGTTCATCTCCATCCGGAACGACTTTTGCCATCTGTATTCCGGTCAGTCGTAATCATATCAATGAGGTGCATAAGCATGCAGAATGAGTTTTCCCGTACTATCCTTCTGGTTGACGATGAACCTGCAATTCTCAAGGCGACCAGCCTTATGCTTCAGGGGCGAGGTTTCAGCAAAGTCCTTACGGCTCCGGAAAGTCGCGATGTCATGCAGATACTCGCTTCTGAACCGGTTTCGGTGGTGGTCCTCGATCTGTATATGCCGCATATCTCCGGCCAGGAACTGCTGCCGCAGATAATTGCAACATATCCGCACATATCAGTGATCGTCATGACCGCACTGGACGAGACTCAATCGGCTGTTGAATGCATGCGGGCCGGCGCTTTTGATTATGTTGTCAAGCCGGTTGAGTCGGATCGCCTGGAAACCACCGTGAAGAAAGCGCTGGAGTCCAGCACAATTTCCCGCGAAATGTCATCACTTAAGGATTATCTGCTGACTGACCGGCTCAAATACCCGGATGCTTTCAGCTCCATTATTACCCGAGACAAGAAGATGCGTTCCATATTTCAATACGTCGAGGTCATCGCGCCGTCGCAGATGCCGATTTTGATAACCGGTGAAACCGGTGTCGGCAAGGATATGCTGGCCAAGTCCATTCATAACGTGTGCAATGGCAAGGGGCAGTATGTCGCGGTCAACGTGGCCGGCCTTGATGACAATATGTTTTCTGACACGCTCTTCGGCCACAAGCGGGGTGCTTTTACCGGAGCCGACCAGGCTCGTGACGGATTGCTTGCACGGGCTGCGGGCGGTACCATCTTTCTGGATGAGATAGGTGATCTGAGCGATCTGTCGCAGATCAAGCTGCTCAGGTTGCTGCAGGAGCAGGAGTACTATCCGGTAGGTTCCGACACAACCCGTAAAAGCACAGCACGTGTGGTCCTGGCCACTAACAAGCCGCTCAAGTCCCTGATGGCTTCCGGTGCTTTCCGGCATGATTTGTACTACCGTTTATGTACCCATCAGATCGTCATACCTCCGCTCCGTGAACGTCCGGACGATATTCCGCTGCTGATGGAACATTTTATTGCCAAAGCGTGCGCTTCGTTGGGGCGGGAATCGCTTGTTATCAGTCCGAATCTGGCCGCACATCTGAAAAATTATGCTTTTCCCGGTAACGTCAGAGAGCTGGAGGCGATAGTTTTTGATGCCGTAGTACGCCAGACGTCAGGGACATTTTTACTTGAAGGCTTCAATATGAGTTTGCCGGGAACTGAGAATGATAACAGAAGTCAGATCGGAGCTGATCCGGAGCCCGACTTCGAGAAGGTCAGGTCAATTTTTGGCGGTTTTCCAAGCATCAGCCAGATGGAAGATTATCTGATTGTGGAAGCCATGAAGGAGGTAAAAGGAAATCAGGGGGCGGCGGCCGCGCTTCTTGGAATTACCAGGCAGACGCTTAACAAGCGCCTTGGAGAATTTAAAAAAGAAGGGAACAATCAGGAAATATAACAGCTGTTATGCCTTTGCTATTATCGTGTCAGGGCTGATTCTGACCCTTCTGGTAGCGCTCCACGAAACTCTGCACCTGGCGTGCTGCCTCACTTTTTTTATCCAGATCCAGGTATTGGCGCCACAATTTAAGCGCCTGTGGAATGTCATTCAGGTCAAAAGCCTGTACGTATCCGCTGTTATAGAGGCTTTCAAGATTATTGGGATCGATCTTGAATGCTTTTTCAAAATTTGACAATGCTTTCTGGAATTCTCCTTTTTGGCGATACATGGCCCCCTGGTCATTCAGGATGTCGGTGTTGTTCGGGTTGAGTGCCAGGGCGCGATTGTAGGCTTCTATAGCCTGATCGGGCAGGTCGGCATCATAATAGGCGTTTCCCAGCGAGCGCCATGCTTCAAGGCTGGATGGCGCAGCCAGGGTTCTTTTTGTCAGCTCATCTATGTTTTGTTGAATTTCCGCAGTAAGTTGCTTGTCTGGAATTTCTCCACCTGCTTGATCCGGTTCCGGATCGGGCGCTTCAGGCTCCTCTTCCGACGCTTCTTCATCCATGGTCTGGCAGATATGTCCGGCGGCTTTGTCCAATGCCGACCCGGGGATAATGGGGTCGGGCTGAACAGCACCCTTCAATCGCTTAAGTCTTGTCTTGGCTGTGCCGAAAATATCGATCAATACCAGAACCGCATTCTTTTCGCTGCAATCGAGTTCATAGTATTCCAGGTGAGAGCGATAGCTCTTTTCTCCATAATCAACCGCCGCCGCTTTTCGCTGCGATTCTCCTCTTGGAGTGAAACGCAGCCAGACCGCAAGTCTGCCCAGCGTAGTCAATCTGACGGAATCCTGGTCCAAGGCGACATGGTGACGCGATGTTTCGGTCAGAGCCAGCCAATGCACTGCAGCGGCGGGGTGGGGGATGGTGGCGATCAATAGCGCCAGCAGGAGTGAACATTTTGGAATGTAACGAATTACATGTGGCATGGCCTTAGGTAATCTCATCTCTTCCGGGCATTTAACTCAAAGCATGCGGACTAATATATCACATCAGGATTAATTTTCAGCTTGCAAATGTCATTCTGTGATGTTCATGTTTCGACCGGATTTGGAAAGCCTGCGGAACGCCGAGGCCTTGAATGCGGCGTGGATGACAACCCCCTCTTTTATTCCAAGTTCGCGAGCGGCCTCGGGTACAATCTCGGCCACGAGACTACCGCTTCCGCACTCCAGCTCAACTCCCAGCTTCTGTCCGCTTTCGAATAGCGACGAGACTCTGCATTCCAGTAAATTGCGGGCGCTGATGGCTTCAGGATGCCTCTTGAAGAGGATGATGTCTTTTGAGGAAAGTTCGAACAGACCGCTTAAGGTTTCGTTATTGCTTGCCGACAGGAACAGTTCGCCCCCCTTCCAGCGGTAGGCGCACATTCCGTCCCGCTCGGTCATGTCGCTTAATTCCAGCAGGTTGATGTAGCCGACAGAACTTTGCCCCATGCGGATGCGGGCCAGATGCTCGCTGGTGGTCTGCTCGACAATTCGCCCATTTTCAATGAGCAGTGCGCTGTCGGTCATCAGGCGCATTTCAACCAGCGAATGGGAAATGAACAGATAGGGGATGCCGAATCTCTCACTGACACTCTTCAGGTAAGGAATTATCTGAAAGCGCAAGGTGTCGTCCAGCGCCGAAAGCGGCTCATCCATCAACAGCAGACGCGGATTGGCCAGTATGGCGCGTCCCAGGGCGACGCGCTGTTTTTCACCGCCGGACAGGTTTGTGACTCCACGCTCCAGCAAGTCATCAATTTTCAGTACTTTTGTCAGGATGTTGAAATCGATAGTGCGCTGTTGCGGGGGGCAGCGCTTGAAACCGTACAGAAGGTTGCTTTTGACATTCATATGCGGAAAAAGGCAATGCTGCTGGAACACTATGGCAATCCTGCGCTGCTCCGGGGGGAGGTTGACGCCTTTGCTGCTGCTGAAAAGACAGTTGTCATCAAGGTATATCTCTCCCTGATCAGGCTGCTGCAGTCCCGCCAGCATGCTGACCAGGGTAGATTTACCGCTTCCGGATGTGCCGAAGATGCCGATTCTGTCTCCATCAACCAAGAAATTCGTTGAGAGTCCGAAGTTGGCGAACTGTTTTTTTACGTCCATGCGGAGTTTCATATCAGTCTCTCCGCGCCAGTCTTTTGGCGGTGATTTCATGCAGAAAAAGAACGGCTATCGAGATGGCTACCGATACAAGGCAGAGTGAAAGGGCCATGTTCTCACTGGTTGGTGATGCTGCATATTCGTAGATGGCGAGCGGGATGGTCTGGGTGACACCGGGGATGTTGCCGGCTACGATGATCGTGGCGCCGAACTCTCCCAGGCTGCGGGCAAACATCAGCGAAGAACCGGCCAGCAGGCCGGGAACTGACAGAGGCAGGATCACGGTCAGCAGCGTGTCATGCCAGCGCGCTCCCAGGGTGCGGGACGCATTGATCAGTTGCGGGTCGATGGATTCCATGCCGATGCGGAGTGAGCGGACCAGCAACGGAAAGCCGACTATGGCGGAGGCAATTACCGCTGCCTTAAGCGTGAAGATCAGCCGGATGCCGGCTTCGTTCAACAGGGTTCCAAGCCAGCCTTTTTTGCCGAGCAGCAGCAGCAGAAAATAGCCGACAACAACCGGGGGGAGAGTCAACGGCAGGTTGATGAACACTTCCAACAGCATCTTGCCGCGAAATTTGACAAAGGTGATCAGATATGCAAAGGCGAAACCGAACGGCAGCGACAGAACTGTAGCTGCTATGGCGACCTGCGCAGAAAGCCTGATTGCATCGTAATCAGCGGGTGTGAGTGAAAGCATGGTATCCCTGGTTCAAAGCCGGACCGCCGAAACTTAAGCCCGTCATTTAGTCGTAAATCCGTATTTAAGCAGTATCTCTTTTGCTTCAACACTTTGGAGGAAATTGTAGAATGCGGTTGCACCACTGTTTTTTGCGCCGCTGAGCGTCAACGCCATCGGATAGGTTACCGGCGAATGCAGTTCCTGGGCAACGGTAAAGAGAATCCTGGCCTGTCTGGCCTGCAGGGCGTCGGTTCGATAAACAAAAGCGCCATCAACTTCGCCCCGCTCTGCATACATCAGGCACTCACGCACATCCCTTGACATGACGAGCTTCTTTTCCAGCAATTTTTCCAGCCCGGATTTTTTGATCGCCTGGATAGCATATTCACCGGCCGGCACGCTTTTGGGGCTGCCGATAGCAATCCTCTGCAGTTTGAGCAAATCCTGCATTGAAGACAACTTGTTGCCGTTGCCTGCAAAAACAAGGTTGTTGCCCGCGAATATGCGAATGCTGGGCGTATCAATCTGCTTCTTGTTATTCAGGTAGTCAATCCATTCCTGGTTTGCGGAAATAAAAATATGAGCCGGCGCTCCATTTTCAATCTGCTTGGCTAAAGTCCCTGAAGCTGCATAGTTTTTAAGAAACTTTAGGCCCGGATTCCGCTTGGCAAAGTTGTTGGAAATCTCGTTTAAAGCCTCCTTAAGGCTGGAGGCGGCCGAGATGTGAATGTCGCCTGCTGTAGCCGCATTGGTGAAGAACAGCATACAGTTAAAGGTCAACAATATAAAAATCAGTTTAAGTAGCAAGCCATAACCTCTTCGTTCACATGGATTAAATGTCATTTATCAGGAAACTGCTTCGAATGCTGTCATTAATCCCGTTTGCAGAAGTAGTTTCATTAAACTGTCCGGCGTTGACACGCTGGGATAGCAGGTGTGATTGGCGCAAATAGAAACACCTGCCGGGTCAGAAACCAGGCCGCGTCGGATGGTAAGCCGCGGAATCGTACGTTGCTTGAGTGCTTGCAGGAGAGCAGTCAGTTCCTGATTTCCATCCGGTCCGGACAGGGTGGCGATAACCGGTTCAGCATCCATCTCTGCCAGTACCTGCAAGGCGCCCAGGTGATTTAGCGGGCTGCGCTGTATCTCTCCAATGGTTCCTGCCAGTGCTTTGCGTGCATGAATTATCAGCTCCGGACGGTCGCAGGTCCAGGCCAGGCGCAGCAGCACTCTGGCGGTTACAGCAAGGGCCGAAGGGGTCACGCCGTCATGATCCGATGAAACACGGATCGGCATCTGTTCGGCATCCCGACCGGTCAGCGTAAACTCGTCCGTATCCGGATCGTGGAAGAGTCGCAGCATCTCATCGCTTAACTGTACCGCTTCATCCAGCCAGGTTACCTCCAAAGTTGCTTCGTACAATTCCAGCAAGCCGATAGTCAAAAAAGCGTAGTCCTCCAGGAAGGCCGGGGTGTCGGATGGGCCGTTCAAATAACTACGAAGCAATCTGCCATCGGAACGCCGTAGAGTCGTCAGGATAAAACGTGCGGCTCGTGCCGCGCTGTCCAGATACCGGGGTTTTCCGCAGGCAATGCCGCCCCGTGCCAGGGCTGCGATCATAAGACCGTTCCAGGCGGTGATGATCTTGTCGTCCCGTAGCGGCCTGATTCGCCCTGCACGCCGCTGCAGCAGCAGTGTACGGCTCTGTTTCAGCGATTGGACGGTTTCCGAGACATCCAGGCCGTTGTTCAGGCAGAATTTATTCAGGTTCAGCGGGGTGTTGAGGATGTTGCTGCCCTCAAAGTTGCCTTCAGCAGAGACATCATAAAAATCGCAGAATAATCGGCTTTCAGTTCCGAGGCAATCCTCTATTTCCTGCTTGTCCCAGACGTAGAACTTGCCCTCGACTCCCTCCGAATCGGCATCCAATGCCGAACAGAAGGCGCCTTCCGGAGAGCCGAGCTCCTGTATGACGAAATTGAACAAGTCACCTGCCATATTGCTGAAAAATTGGTCGGCGGTGGCCTGGAACGCATCGATTGCCACCGATGCCAACATGGCTTGATCGTAGAGCATCTTTTCGAAATGCGGCGCCAGCCATTGTTGGTCGACCGAATAGCGGTGAAGTCCACCGGCCAGCTGATCCCAGATGCCTCCATTTCTCATCTTACGCAACGTGTGGAGCGCCATCAGAAGGGCTCCCTCGCCTTCAGGGAGAGGGTTGGGGTGAGGGTGGGGGTGTCCCTGTCTGATCAGCCACCCCAGATAGATCGGCATCGGAAATTTGGGCGCGCTGCCGAAACCGCCGAATTCCGGGTCGTAAAGCTTCTCCAACTGCTTTAAGGCTTTGTCGGAACATGTCGAAATATCGATTAACTTGTCGTGATTAACCGTCTGTCTGATATTGCCCAGTTCCTCCATGATACCCCGGCAGTTCTTCTCGATCATGTCCGGTCGCTGCCGCCAGAGGGTGGCGATGTTGGCCAGCAGTTCCATCAAGCCGCTCATGCCGCTTCGTCCACGTTTGGGCAGATAGGTGATAGCCATGAAAGGGTGCCTGTCGGCTGTCATGAAGATGTTCAGGGGCCAGCCGCCGCTGCCGGTCATTAGCCGTGAAACGGTCATGTAAAAGTCGTCGATATCGGGCCGTTCCTCGCGGTCGACCTTGATGCAGACGAAATTTTGGTTCAGCAGTGCTGCCACTTCGTTGTCCTCGAACGATTCATGGGCCATGACGTGACACCAGTGGCAGGTGGCGTAGCCGATCGAAAGCAGTATCGGCAGGTTCTCGGTGCGTGCTTTGTCAAAGGCCGCCTGGCCCCATTCGTACCAATCCACCGGGTTTTCGGCATGCTGCAGCAGATAGGGACTGCGGGCGAAGATCAGGCGGTTGAAGCGCTGGCCCCCATCGATGGGGAGGTCTTTTTTGTTCATGGCCATCAGATCGGCGATGTAGGCAGACGTGTCCAGAGCGGATTTTATCAACTCAGGCTCCTTCCCCCAGCATTCTTGCAAAAAAATCATCAGCTAGATTAGCTGGTTCAGTGCTGCTATCTGAAGCGTCACTTGAATCCAGGCTCAGCAGGTGATCCGGTATCTCGGCTAGAAAACGGCTCGGTTTGCGCTCTTCGACAGCGCCATATTTCCGGCGGGTCCGGCAACGGGAGATGGTCAGGTATTTCCTTGCACGGGTGATGCCGACGTAGCAGAGGCGCCGCTCTTCGGCCACGGTCGGGTCCTCCTCGATCGAGCGTTTGTGAGGCAGCAGCTCCTCCTCCATTCCCACCAGCCAGACATGGCTGAATTCCAGCCCCTTGCTGGAATGCAGCGACATCAGGGTGACAGCGTTCAGTCCATGCTCCTTGCCGTCTTCCTTGGGTTTGTCCTCGTCCATCAGCGATATGCGCTCCAGGAAGGCCGAAAGGGTTCCGCGCGGGTTCTGTGCTTCGTACGCGGCCAGCGAGTTGACCACCTGTTCGATGTTCTCGATCCTTTTCCTGGCCTGGGCGGCGTCGTTCAGGGTGCGGTACAGCTCGTCCTCGATCCGCAAATGGTTGAAGAGGGCATTAACCTGCGACCCCATGTTGTACGAGGTGAAGCGCGCCATGACGTCTTTCATCATCGCGTGAAAGGCCAGAACCGTTTTTTTGCACGATGCCGAAATTTCAGCAATCTCGGCTACCCGTCCCAGGGTTTCAAACAGTGCCACTTCATGTTCCATCGACCATTGGTTCAGTTTTATCAACGTCGTTTCGCCGATGCCGCGGCGCGGAAAATTTATGATGCGCAGCAGCGAGGCCTCATCGCTGGGGTTGTCGATCACCTTCAGGTATGCAATGGCATCCTTGACTTCCTTGCGTTCATAAAACTGCTGTCCTCCGATCACAACGTAGGGGATGCGCTCCATTCGCAGCTTCTCCTCAAAGGCGCGGCTTTGAGCGTTGGAGCGATACAGAATCGCCAGGTCGGACCAGAGCAGCTTGTCGCGATACTGCTCCAGCATCATCGCCTCGACAACCTTGGCCGCCTCATCGTCCTCGCTTTCCGCAACCAGCAGGTCTATTACCCGTCCCGTTCCGCTGGCTGTCCAGAGCGCCTTGTCGGTGCGCAACGGGTTGTTCTTAATGACGCAGTTGGCCGCGTCCAGAATCGCACCGGTGGAGCGGTAGTTCTGCTCCAGCTTGATCGTCACGCAACCGGGATAGTCCTTGGCGAAATTCAGGATGTTTTCGACTTCGGCTCCGCGCCAGCCATAGATGGACTGGTCGTCGTCCCCGACCACGCAGATGTTGCCATGTTTTTTTGCCAGCAGCGATATCATAAGATACTGTGAAGCGTTGGTGTCCTGGTATTCGTCGACCATGATGTATTTGAAACGTTCCTGCCAGTAGCTGAGGATGGCTGGGGTTTTCAGCAGTCCGACCGAGAGCATGATGATATCGTCGAAGTCGATCGCATTGAAGCCTTTCAGCAGTTCCTGATAGCGGGGGTAGACCGCGGCCACGGCAATCTCCAGCGGGCTGTTGCTGTCCGGTGTGAACTCCCTCGGTCCGATCAGGCGGTTCTTCAGGCCGGAAATCTTCCACAGGATCTGGTCGGGATCGATCTTTTTCGGGTCAATGTCGCGTTCACGTACCGCTTGACGGATAACGCCGGCCTGATCTGAGCTGGAATAGATCGAAAAGTTGGGTTTAAAGCCCAGTGCGCGGATGTCGCGACGCAGTATGCGAACACCAAGCGAGTGAAAGGTTGATATGACAATGCCCTTGGCAATAGGTCCTGCCATCGCACCGACCCGTTCGTTCATCTCTTTGGCGGCTTTGTTGGTGAAGGTTACCGCCAGGATGTTTTCAGCCGGAACCCGCTTGTCTTTGAGCAGGTGCACGATGCGGGTGGTGATAACCTGGGTCTTGCCGGAACCGGCTCCGGCCAGTATCAGCAGGGCTCCCTCGGTTGTATTGACAGCACGTTGCTGTGGCGGATTGAGTTTTTTCATGATGAATATTGTGTACCATAGATGGCGGCCGCGATGCAAATCTGTCAGCAGGACAATGACTAAAGTGTATGTCACAAAAGCAACGGACCGGTGGATACAGGATTGTTGATTGTAATTGTAGTTCTAATTAACTTGATGCGAATTTACAGATGTGCTAGTGATTACAGCAATAAACTAGTAAAGACAGGCATGGAAACGTCACTTGCATATATGTATATTCCACATGGTGGATCAGGTTTACCGGTTTGAAGTCTGAACGCTTATTGCGCAGCAAAACGGTAACCATTTCCTCCTAACTCCAGTGTTACTGAGGGTAGAAAATGGAAAAACTGTACATCATACCTTGCCGCAAACCCACTGAGGACACCGATGTTCTCGAAGCAAAGGTTAGCAAACCGGATAAAGCCAAAGGTATACCTAAGCGATTCCTTGTAAATAAACTCAACTATATTAACTTTCAGGATCGCACGATTCTTATTAATCTTAAACACACCAAGTACGGCAGTACTTTTTCTCTCACTGCAAGACCACTGCCGTGTGTCGGTGACAAACTGGATTGTGTCTGGAGCGAACCTGCTGATCCATGGATTCTGAAATCTCATACTTTTCAGAATCTGCTCATTACGGATGGAAAAAAATGTCTTCTGGTCAATCCGGAAGTTATCAGCATAAATGATCAGGGAATCAGCTTTCTGCTGCCTGAAATATGCAATGAAATCAATTCCAGAATAACTAAGCGCTACCCAAGTATAGGGATACAGGCGACAATCACCCAGAGCAGTGCTGTTTTAAAAGGTACCCTGCTAGATTCCAGTCCTACTTCATTTCGTACCAAAGTAACCTCTTCATCCCCTCAGGCCTTTCAGTGGATCAATTCCACTTCACCTGTAAGTCTTCATCTTCATTCTGGACATGAACTTTTGTATTCCGGCGAATGCAAGATCGTAAAGCAGAGTTTTGATCAGGAAAACGGATCTTTTGTTCTGGTGCCCGTTAGTAACCGCATTCAAAGATACCGGCCGAAACAGTTTCGAAGTACAAGACACACGCTTGTTCCCTCTCCCAATATGGTTTTTGTTCATCCACTTACGGGCAGGAATGTTAGTCTGAAAACCATTGATATCTCCGGATCAGGTTTTTCGGTTGAGGAATCGTCGGGAAATTCCCAACTGTTAGCTGGAATGATTATTCCTGAACTTGATCTGAGTTTTGCCCAAAGTTTCCGGATCAAGTGCCGGGCACAGGTTGTTTACCGTAACACCAGCGGTGAAAAGGTCAAAGACGGTACCGTGAGATGCGGTCTAGCGATTCTTGACATGGAGATTGATGATCATGTCAGACTGCTGTCATTGCTTCAACAAGCGGACAACAGAAATTCATATGTTTGCACAAGTGTTGATATGGACGCGCTATGGAACTTTTTTTTCGAAACAGGATTCATTTACCCTGAAAAATACGCTGCTTTCCAGTTCAATAAACTTGAAATAAAAAAAGTCTACGAAAAACTGTACAACCATAACCCTGCCATAGCCCGTCATTTTATCTATCAGGAAAAGGGAGATATCCTCGGACATATGTCCATGGTGCGCTTGTACGAGAATTCCTGGATGATACACCACCATGCTGCCAACAAGTCCGAGTCTATGAAGGCCGGTCTAATGGTTCTGAAACAGATCAGTTGCTATTTGAATGATCTTTATCACCTGTATTCGGCTCATCTGAAGTATATATTTTATTATTTCAGGCCTGATAACAAATTTCCAAACCGAGTCTTTGGTGGGTTTGCCAATGATATTAATGATCTGCAGGGATGCTCACTAGATAAGTTTACCTATTTTCGCTATCGGAAAACAGAATTGGTTCAAGAAGTCATGCCGAAAACTTGGACTTTGTCAGAGATTCAATCAGGTGACTATGATGAATTGAAGCGTTTTTACAATCATGCTTCCGGTGGACTGATGATTGATGCCTTCGACCTTCACCCTAGAACTGGCTCTCTGGACGGCGTTTCAGAAGAATATCGTCGCCTGGGATTGAAAAAAGAAAAATATCTTTACTCGCTTGCCGAAAAGGGTGAGTTAAAAGCAATTATTATGGCGAACGTTACCGATATCGGCCTCAATATGGCTGATCTTACTAACTGTGTGACTGTAATGGTCATTGATGAGAGTACACCTGTAAACATCATTGAATCTGCTCTTTGTCGTGTTGCCGGCGAGTACGAACACCAGGAAATGCCGGTTCTAATGTATCCTGTCTCTTATGCTGATACTCATTCCTTGCCAGTTGAAAAAGTATACACTCTCTGTATCATGAATCTGCAGTATACCGATAAGTTCATTAAGTTCTGTGATGATGGATTCCGTTTTGTTCAGAATTCAGCTTTAGGAAGAGATGACTCGCAGTTACCTGGGATCAATAACTGAATGAGCAAAACTATCTATAACAGCAGAATAATTGATTATTATGTCCGGCTTGTAACAAGCAGGTACAGCTATGTGAACATCAGTGAACTGCTTCAATTTGCCGGAATGAAGGCTTACGAAGTTGCCGATCAGGGGCATTGGTTTACCCAGGCACAGATTGACCGTTTTTATGAAAAACTGGTTCAGTTGACCGGCAATGAGAATATTGCCAGAGAAGCAGGACGCTATGCTGCATCCCCGGCAGCACTCGGTGTAATGAGGCAGTACGCACTTGGTTTGATAAGCCCTGCCAACGCTTTTGATTTAATAAATAAGGCAACTTCAAATTTTACAAGATCGGCAAGCTACGAATCAAAAAAAATATCTTCAAATAAGGTTGAAATAATAGTTACACCTCATGAAGGAGTCGTTGAAAAACCTTTCCAGTGCCAAAACAGGATAGGCTTTTTTGAATCGCTTGTAGTCGTCTTCGGATTTCGGCTTCCTCAGATACAGCATTCCGAATGTATTTTTAGCGGTGGTAAATCATGCCGCTATATTATTACATGGGAAAGATCGATGTCGGTTTACATAAGAAGAGTGGGAATCGGTGTTACTCTGTTTTTTATTATTATGAGCTTACTGTTGTTAATGGCAAACCGTTGGGCTGATCTTGAACTTTTTTTGCCACTTTTTGTGTCTGTTATATGTCTTCAGGCGATAGCTGTAGCCAAGATTGAAAAAAAAGAACTGCAGGAGAGTCTAAATAGCACGAGAGAGTCGACCGAAAAACTTATTGAGCAGATCGACAATAATTATAACAACGCGCTTATGACCAATGAGATCGGTCATGCATTGAATACTCGCACCAACCGCGAGGATATTCTTGCAAATGTAAGTCAGATCATGGAGAAAAGACTTGATTATGATCGTGGTATTATCTTTCTTGCAAATCCAGAAAGAAACAAGCTTGTTCTGAAGGCTGGCTACGGATATTCCGCTGAAGAGCATATACAGCTTGAGTCCACTTCATTTAACCTTGACCGGCCTGAATCAAAGGGGATATTTGCCGTTTCTTTCAGGGAACAAAAACCCTACCTTATCAATAACCTAAATGAGATCGAAGAAAGCCTTTCACCGCAAAGCCTGGACTTTGCAAAAAAAGTCGGTACAAAGTCGTTTATCTGCTGTCCGATTGTCTGTGAGGAAAAGTCCATCGGGCTTATTGCGGTAGATAACGTGAATACGAAAAGGCCGCTGGTGCAGAGCGATATCAGCCGTCTGATCGGTGTCGCTTCCGTGATAGGCATCAGCCTGCGCAATGCGGATCTGATCGAATCCAATGTGCGACAGTTCAATTCCGTTCTGCAGGTTCTGGCGGCCAGTATCGACGCCCGTGATTCTCTGACAGCCGGCCATTCGGAAATGGTAACAGAATATTCAGTCGGAATCTGCAGGGAACTTAACCTTTCTTCCGAAGAATGCGAAACAATCCGCGTGGCGGCACTGCTGCACGATTACGGAAAAATCGGGGTGCCGGATGCGATCCTGAAGAAAGAGGGGTTGCTGAATCCGGAAGAGTACGCAATTGTCAAAACCCATGCCGCCAAAACCAGGGAAATTTTATCGCGGATCAATTTTGAGGGTATTTACTGCGCAGTGCCGGAAATTGCCGGGGCACATCATGAAAAGTTGAACGGGAGCGGTTATCCGGATGGCATTACCGGGGATAAAATTCCTTTGGGTGCCAGGATAATAGCCGTGGCAGACTATTTCGAAGCGATTACCGCCAAACGTCATTACCGCGAACCAATGTTTCTTGAAGACGCATTCCAGGCCTTGTTTGATGAGGTTGGCAGGTCGTTCGACAAACAGATCGTATCGGCTTTTCTCAGTTACTACTCCAAGGCCAATCAATATGCCCCGTTGAATATGGATGAATTAGACCTGTTCTGTGAACGCCGCAGGGCCAGGGTATCTGCTCGATTGCCCGTATCCTTCCGTTTGAACGGAAGAATATATACTTCCAACAGTGAGGATATAGGCATCCGGGGGATTTATTTGGCAAGCGACGAGGAGGTTTCCGAAGGACATCCGCTTGAGCTGGCCATAACTATTCCCGATATTTCAACAGTAATAGAAGCTACAGGCCGAATAGCCTGGGTAAACTCCGGGCAGAAGAAAAAAACAACCATCTCGGCCGGTTTTGGTGTGGAGTTTTTGGAGTACAAGGGGATGGCTGAAAGATTCCTGGAGGCTTATCTGGGGCGATATACAGAGGATAACTGCTCCCAGGTCTTCGGATAATTTCATTTCCATAGCTTTTCAATCCATCGGTTTGCTTCCCCTGCAGGAAATTATCGGGGTATAGGTAAAACGACGCGGGTCGGCAAAAAAGTTTTTAAATTCCTCCACAAACTCAGCATATCCGCCCGGATAATCTTCGAATCCATATCCGGAATCTTTTGCCGCTACTTCCACTTTTTTTGTCCAGTTATAAGCGTCAACCTCGTTAAGCTCCCCATAAATCAAGTGGTGCATGCCGACGTCCACGGCGATGTCTTTGTAGCCCAGGTCGTACATGAACGAGTAGAGCTTCCTGCCGACATAGGGATCGAAATCATGATCTTTTTCCAGGGCTCCCATAATGCCGCTGACCGTTTTGTCAAGTCTGGTACTGAGACCGAAATGGCTCAGGCAGTTGTGGTCAAGGTCGATCAGGCATAGCGTCCCTCCCGGTTTCAGAAGTCTGGTCAGATTGCTCACGATATTGCGGCATCCGGTGCGATGATATTCCAGCACGAAACGAACCCATATAAAATCGAATTCTCCTAACCCCTCCAGCGGCTCATAAAAATTTCTGCAGACAAATTCCAAACCCTCGCGACCGTAGTTTTCTGTTGCATGACTGATGCGTGACTTTGAAGCATCGACACCAACGATGGTACCACCTGACTGGATCAGCTGATGCAGGTAAGAAGTTGTAATGCCTGAGCCGCAGCCGATGTCCGCCACCCTCATACCGGGTTTGAGCCCGGCCCATAGTGCCTGTCTGGCCACACTCTGGTAGTCGGTCTTCATGTCTAACCGTACCGCTTCATCTTCGTGTTCCATTATATAGCTGGGGGAGTTCACAGGTTGCATATAGATCTACCTTTTCAAAAAGTTCAATAATTGGATTATTGCTTGCCGGCCCGTCGGATTCAACAGGCTTTGAGATATACGACAAGACCGCAGGCATATCAACAAAGAAAACATGGTGATGATTGCCGGTTTCCAATGCTGGAAATGTCGCAAGTTTTTACATGTACCATTATTTTTGCATCTGCAATCATGCCCGGAAATTATTTTATGTCGTAATATCAGTCAGTAGCGGAGTGTTGCCTCTTGGCAGATATATTGCTGATATGAATAAAGATTTTAATGGCAGCAGGCTTGGACCAATTTCACATCGTGATTAAGTGATTTCCAAAATAATGCGGAGGTGTTTATGCAAGTGAAAATAAAGGAAAGTGGTGCAGGGGCTGTGGCGGTTCTGTTGTCAGTCCTTGCAATGTTCACCTTGACGGTTGGGTCTGTCGCGGCCGCGCCAATTCCTCATCCCGATTTTACAACCGACATTGCCAATCCGGCTGATGTTCTGAAGTATGTCAACCCGCTGCCAAATGCGTATCTGCTGAAAGTGGCGCCGGATACTGCTACTTATCAGGGTGAGGATTATTACCGAATCGAGATGGGCCAGTTCGATCACGACATGGGGCTAAGGCTTGTTCCGGCTGCAGCAGGGTACTCGCTGGCGGCCGGAAACCCGAAGCGGATTCAGGCAACTCCCACCTGGGGCTATGGTTATATTCCAACGGGGAGTCCGGTTGGCACGAAAGGCGCTTACACTTTCCCCGGCCCGACGATTGTGAATACCACCGGAAAGCCTGCCAGGGTCACCTGGAGCAACAATCTGCCGTCCACGCATCTGCTGGGGATTGATCCGACTCTGAAATGCGGCACCAATGCCCCTAACTGCTCTCCTGAAAACCGGACAGTTGTTCATGCCCACGGCGCCCACGTTTGGGATGACAGCGACGGTAATCCGCTGGCCTGGTTCAGTAACGGCTTCGCCAAAACCGGCGAGACCTGGAAACCCAACAGCCAGTACGGTCCGGCCGGTACCTATCGTTACATTAACGATCAGGAGGCCGCCACGACCTGGTACCACGACCATGCCGTAGGTTTGACCCACAGCAACGTTTATGCAGGTCTGGCCGGTTTCTTCCTGATGACCGATGCAAACGAGAAGGCGTTGCAGGCTTACATTCCGGGATCCACCGCTCCGGTACTGCCTTCATATACGCTCGGCGCACCATACGAAATTCCGATCGTGCTGCAAGATCGGGTTTTCTATCCTGATGGGCGTCTGGCGCTGCCCGACAATCCGGTGCTTGATATTGCCGCCACCGTGGGAGCAAACATTCCCTGCGGCCAGGATTTCAACGCAATCGCAGATTATCAGTGTGTAGCCCCATTTGACGTCTTTCTGAATCCAAGCACACCCTGTGATGTCTTGTCTCAGGTGAATGACTACATGTGTCCGGCTCTCAAGTTTTCGAAAGCCGCCGATGGTTCACTGATCCCCTACACCGGTTCGGGCCCTTCGTTCACTGCTCCTTCGATCACGCCGGAATTTTTCGGCAATATCTCGCTTGCCAACGGCAAGGTCTGGCCGAAACAGGATGTTGAACAACGCAAGTACCGTATCCGCCTGCTGAACGGCAACGATTCGCGCACCTATTTCCTCAAGTTTAATCTGGCAGGTTTGCCGGTCTGGCAGATCGGCACCGATCAAGGCTTCCTGAATACTCCGCTTGATCGCAGCGATACTTTCATGATCCTGATGCCGGGTGAGCGTATCGACCTGATTGTAGATTTTACGAATGTACCCAATGCAACCCAGATTCTGCTGCAGAACTTTGCTCCCTTCGATATCGCCACCGGTCTGGATGTCCCCTATGACGGTACTCCGCCGGCGGCTGTGGGTGTTCAGCCGCTCAATTTGATTATTCCGGATGTGTTGCGTTTCGATGTGACAGTCCCGTTCAATAATTCAGTTCCGAATGCAACCGTCACTCTGGCAACCAATCTACAGCCCACCCCGATCGCAGCGCTGACGGCTACTCCCGGAGCGCCGGTTCGCCAGTTGTCGCTTGTCGAACGCACCGACCAGCTCGGCCGGTTGACGCTGACTATCGACGGACGTGAGTACATGGATGCCCTGTCGCCGGTCAGCGAACTGCCCAAGCTGGGCGATACTGAAATCTGGACGATTGCCAATTATACTCCGGATGCCCATCCGATTCATCTGCACCAGGTCAAATTCCAACTGATCAACCGGGAGCAGATCACCTGGGACCAGTTGGCGCCAGGAGTTCAGGTCGAGCCCGTTACTCCCTATGTTGCTCCGCCTCCCTATACGCTTACTGGCACGGTGACACTACCGGATGCCTGGGAGGCCGGCTGGAAAGATACAATCCAGATGCTGCCTGGCACCGTTACACGCATCATTGCAACCTTTGATCTACCCGGTCTGTATGTCTGGCATTGCCACATTCTTTCCCATGAAGAAAGCGACATGATGCGTCCGTTTATCGTCACGACCCCGGTCGCATCGGTCTCCGCCGCGCTGACGCGCAACGGTATTGCACTCGGTTCCGCCGAGCCGGCCGCCGGCTCGGCCCCGCTGACAATCACGGCGCTGGGCAGGACCGGACTGACTGCAGGTCAACCAGAGTTCAGCAACGGCTTTGAATACAGATTTACAGTAACCGGTCCCAATGCCTACACGGCAAGTCAGCCATACATGGATTGGATGAGCCCGACCCGCGACAGCTTTGTCTGGACTCCGCCCAACAACAATCCCGGACTCTATACAATTCTGGTCGAGGCGCGTTCGGCCGGTTCCGTCGCTGCCGAAGCTTCAACCCAGCTGTCCTACAGTCTGTCGGCCCCGACTGTTGCCAGCGCGACATCTACCACCCCGGACGGCTCCTATTCGGTAGGCGACAGCATCAATATCACACTCAATTTCAATCAAGCGGTTTCGTCACCGGCCGGTCTGACGATCAACTTGAGTTCCGGAGGCAGCATCAGCACCGGAACCCTGACCAGTACCAGCAGTTTCAGCGGCACATATACTGTTGCAGCCGGTCAGAGTTCCGCAGATCTTTCGATAACTTCAATTGTCGGCACGATCAGCGACGGTACAAATTCGACGGTCAACCCGACCGTCCCGAACGGTTTCAATATTGCCGACTCTAAAGCCATTGCGGTTGTTTCCAGTTTCAGCCTGAGTTATACCGCCGGCAGTAACGGAACGATCAGCGGTACCACGCCTCAAGCCGGTGTGGCCCATGGTGCCGCCGGCAGCCAGATAACAGCTGTTCCTGATCCCGGCTATCATTTCGTGCAGTGGAGTGACGGATCGACCGTCAATCCGCGCACTGACAGTAATGTTACGGCCAATGTTGCGGTATCGGCCGTTTTTGCGATCAACATGTACACGGTCACCTTCACTTCCAGTCTGGGCGGCACTGTTACCGGAACGGTTGAACAACAGGTGCCACATGGCGGCAACGCTTCTGAGGTAACGGCAGTCGTTTCTAATCCGTCTACCCATCATTTTGCCAACTGGACCGAGAATGGAGTGGTAGTCTCGACCATTTCTCCGCTGACGCTGACCAATGTCACTTCCAATCGCCAGATATCGGCCAATTTCTCCGATACCTATGTTGTTACACCGGTGCTCGGCAGCAACGGCAGCGTTACCCCCGGTTTGCCGGAAAATGTCACCCAGGGCTTCCAGACCGTTTACCTGGTTACGCCGGCTGCAAATTATGCGGTTGCCGGTGCTCAGGGCTGCGGCGGCACCTTGACCGGATCTACCTTTGTTACCGGCAATATCGTTGGCGATTGCAAGATCACGTTCAATTTTGCACCGATTGCCAACGATCTGAAACCGGCCAGAATCAATGCAACCGGTTATGATCTGCTGCAGAGTGCGTATAATGCGGCGCTGCCAAACAATACAATCAAAGCGCTGGTGAATACTTTCGCAGAAGATCTTGTTCTTAACAGGGCTGTCAATGTGACCATTGCAGGCGGCTATGATTCGACTTTCACAACGGCCGCCGGCGTGACAACGGTTCGCGGCCAGGTTGTTGTCCAGACCGGCCAGCTAACGGTTGACAGGCTGATCGTCTGGTAAGTTTGTTATCTGATATTTCAAGTACAATATTCAATTTTACGGGCTGCCTTATCTGGCGGCCCTTTTTTTGATAGATACACTGAGATTCCTCCGAAATCAGGGTGTAGTGTTGTTTGTTGAACGCTGTTTCATTCATCGGCTGGTCGGCGATTCCATAGACATTCCGGACAATATAGTGTAATACTCGCACTGTTAATGTGAGAATGTCGAAGTGAAGTCGAAGCGGAAAATGCCTTGGAATATAACAATGTTAAATTATTTTAAAAGGCTCGGCCTTAATATCAAGGTTGCCATGCTGGGTGGCGGCAGTGTTTTGACTACGGCTCTGGTCATGGTAGCACTGGCTGTCTGGCAAAGCGGTCAGTACAATATTCTTGCCCAAAGAGAGGTAGATGCGCTTATTGCGGCTGATCTCGACCATATTACACAAGGTGTCTGTAATCTTGCCCGAACGGAAAACGATGCCGTGCAAAAGCGGGTGGACTACAACCTGAATGTGGCTGCAGATGAGCTTGATCAGGCCGGTGATGTCAATTTCTCCAGGGAAAATGTTGCATGGAACATGACCAACCAGGCTTCCGGAAAAAGCGCGACTGTTTTACTACCGAAGATGCTGGCAGGCGGACTTTGGCTGGGTAACAACTCGGACCCGGATATTGAAACTCCGGTTGTCGACAAGGTCGTGAAACTGGTAGGTGGTTCCGCCACGATCTTCCAGCGAGTTAACAAAAATGGCGACATGTTGTGTGTTGCCACTACAATTAAATCCGTACGGGGTAAGCGTGCTGTTGGCAGCTTCATACCTGCAGTCCATCCAAATGGCGCACCCGATCCCGTCATCAGCGCCGTATTGAGAGGTGAAACCTATCACGGCCGAGCATTTGTAGTGAATGACTGGTATCTGACCGCATATCAGCCGATCAATGACATTTCCGGCGATCTTGTCGGGATGCTGTATGTCGGAATTCAGCAAAAGAACGTTGAATCTCTGCTGCGCAAGGCGATCCTGGAGACAGGGGTCGGCAAGAGCGGTTATGTCTATGTGGTTAGTGGAAAGGGGCCGTTACGGGGCCATTATGTTTTTTCACAGAGAGGGGAGCGGGATGGTGAGGACGTCTGGAATGTAAGTGACGGTAATGGCCGCAAGGTCAGTCAGGAGATCATCGCCAGGGCCACCGCTTTGCAACCGGGAGAATTGGTTACCGAACGCTACCTATGGCAAAATCCGGGAGACCCGCTACCGCGCTGGAAAATTGCACGTCTTGCTTATTTCGAACCATGGGACTGGGTGATTGGAACCAGTGTTTATGAAGACGAACTTCAGACATACCGCTCCATCCTGAATGGAGGGCGGGTTCGGATGATGAACGTCATGATTATGGCCGGTTTTGTGATTACAATCCTCTTCGGCCTGATCGGCATATTTATCGCCTGGACGATCGCCCGTCCGGTTTTGCAGATGAAGAAAGCTGTGGATACCATCATTCAGGGGGATCTGGAACAGGTTGTGGATATCCGCTCACAGGATGAAATCGGAGCTCTGGCCAATTCATTCAATATCATGACCGACAGGCTCAAGATTACCATGGGGGAATTGAGCAGAAGCGAAGTAACTTACCGTATGATTTTTGAAAACGCATTGGAGGGACTGTTTCAGGCGTCTGAAGATGGTCGGTTCCTTGGCGTAAACCCGGCCATGGCCCATATCCTCGGATATGATTCGTCTGCAGAACTGGTGGCCGCCCCGTTTGAAATTCAGCGACAGTTCTTTGTTTCTCCGGATGAGCGAGCCGCATTTTTCTCCGACGTTCTCAAAAACGGCGAAGTATACGGTCGTGAATTGCAGTTTTATCGCAAGGACTTACAGAGTATCTGGGTTTCCGTCAGTGCAAGATCCATGCTTGCCAATGATGGCTGCACCGTTTTGATTGACGGATTTATTTCCGATATAAGTGATCGAAAAAAACTGGAGGAACAACTCCGCCAATCCCAAAAGATGGAGGCGATCGGGCAATTGGCTGGTGGTATTGCCCATGATTTCAACAATATCCTGACCGTGATCACCGGTTATAGCGATATGCTCCAAATGTGCACCAAACCGGGAGATCCGGCCCGTGAGCATGCGAATCATATCAAGGCTGCGTCGGAAAGGGCGGCAAGCCTGACCGGCAGCCTGCTGGCATTCAGCCGTAAGCAGATCATGACTCTTAATCCGGCTGATCTGAACGGGGTTGTCAAGGGTGTGGCCAAGTTGCTGCAAAGGGTCATCGGGGAAGATATCAATTTGATCACAAACTTCGCTAGCGGGCCGGTCACAGTGAATGCGGATATCGGACAGATTGGACAGGTCCTGATCAATCTTGCTACGAATGCCAGGGATGCCATGCCTGCTGGAGGAGTTTTGAGCGTTGAAATATCTCTGATGGAACTTGATCACTCATTCGTCAAGGCGCACGGTTATGGAGTTCCCGGCCAATATGCTCTCATGTCGGTCAGTGATACCGGTATTGGTATTGGCGAAGAGATCAGGAAAAAGATATTCGACCCGTTTTTCACGACCAAGGATACAGGCAAAGGCACCGGGCTTGGGTTGTCAATTGTGTATGGAATAGTCAAGCAACATAACGGCTATATAAATGTGTACAGCGAGCCGGGAAAAGGAACCGCATTCAGAATATATCTCCCGACGGTAACTTGTTCACGGGAAGTGGAACACGACACCGTACCACTATTGCCACCTGAAGGTGGTACTGAAATGGTTCTTTTGGCCGAGGACGATCAGTATGTGAGAGCACTGATGGAGTCCATCCTCAATCAAGCCGGCTACAGCGTGATTCTCGCTGATGACGGTCAATGCGCGGTTGAGATGTTCGAGGCGCACAGGAAAGAGATTGGACTTGTCATTATGGATATGATAATGCCGAGAAAAAACGGCATGGAGGCCTTCCGTGAAATCGAACTGCTTCAGCCGGACGTAAAGGTTCTTTTCTGCAGCGGCTATACTGCTGATTATATTCAGAACCGCGGCGGGTTGCACGAGAATGCTGAACTTATCATAAAGCCGATCATACCATCTGACTTGTTGCGGAAAGTACGGGAGATACTCGACAGGCAAGCATGATTGTAAAAAAAGCTCAGGATCTTAGCTGTCCGGCCCGTGTGTTGTGCCGCTCTCCCTGCGAGTGGATTATGTTGCAGGGGGCAGAAATTGGTGTAGTATTCTTTGGAAAACTCTGAAACGAATCTGGAGAGCATGTGAACGCTACTCGAACCCCTAAAAAACAGTCGATTAAAAAGAACAAGAGTGCCGGGTCGGCTGCCACCGAGACCAAATCCATAAAAGGCAAAAAATCAAAACTGTTACAAAGCTTGGACAATACGGGCAATAATAATCCCGGAACTCCGGATGTGCCGGTATTCGATCTGTCCGACAGCCAGTGGTACCTCAACCGGGAGCTGACCTGGCTGGAATTCAACAGCCGTGTACTGCATGAGGCCGAAGATGAGCGGACACCTCTTCTGGAGCGACTCAAGTTCATTGCCATTGTCAGTGCCAACCTGGATGAGTTCTTCATGAAGCGCATCGGCGGCCTGAAGCAGCAAATCGGCGCCGGGATGCGCGAACTGACCCTGGATGGCCGTACGGCACGTCAGCAGGTAAAGGAATGCCACGCCGTCATACGTGAGATGGAGGCCCGCAAGGAAGCGGTGCTTGGCCGGGTGTTGGCGCTTCTGGAAGAAAAAAACATATTGATCGAACGCTATGTTGATCTGATGCCGAAAGAGCGCAAGCTGTTGCGCGAACATTATTACAGCAATATATTCCCGCTATTGACCCCCCAGTCAATCGACCCTGCCCATCCGTTCCCGTTTATTTCAAACCTTTCGCTCAATCTGCTGGTCACCGTACGCCCCCACAGGGGCAGAGAAGCTTCTCTGGTGAGAATCAAGGTTCCGGTTGGGCTTGGTACGCAGCGTTTTATCAGGGTAGGGAAGGGTGATCACTTTGTTCTGCTGGAAGAAGTAATGTGCAATAACCTGGACATGCTCTTTCCGGGAATGGAAGTGATTTCCTGTGAGATATTTCGCGTTACCCGCAATGCCAACACCGAAAAGGACGAGGATGAAGCCGACGATTTGATGGAGATGATCGAATCGGAGCTGAAAGAGCGAAAGTTTGCTCCGATTGTCCGTCTGGAGATCGGCTCCGGAATGGATCCGGTACATCGTGGGCGTCTGGCGGCCGAGTTGGAACTGGATGAGGAAAATGATGTTTTTGAAGTCCCTGGCCTGCTAGCGCTGCGTGACCTTTTTGAACTGGTGAAGCTGGATTATCCTCGTATGCATGATCAGGCGCATTACCCCATTGACCATCCCCTGCTGCAGACTCAACGCAATATTTTCCATGTCGTACGGGATGCCGGTTCGATTCTGCTGCAACACCCTTATGAGTCCTTTTCCACCTCTGTTGAGCGCTTTCTGCGTGAAGCGGCAATTGATCCAAAAGTACGTGGCATCAAGATGACTCTTTACCGCACTTCCAGCCAGAGCCGCATCATAGATGCACTGTTGCTGGCCGCCCAGAACGGAAAGCAGGTGGCAGTCGTGGTCGAACTTAAGGCCCGTTTTGACGAAGCCACCAATATTCGACTGGCTGAGCGGATGGAGGAGGCCGGCATACATGTTACCTATGGCGTGGTTGGGCTCAAAACCCACTGCAAGGTGATCATGGTGGTCCGTCAGGATTTCAGCGGGCTGCGGCGCTATGTGCATATCGGCACAGGCAACTACCACGCCGACACGGCCCGGCTGTATAGTGACGTGGGTTTGTTGACCTGCGACCAGATCATTGCCCAGGACGTGACCGAGCTGTTCAATTATCTGACGACCGGTTTCATGGCCAAGCGCAATTATCAGAAAGTGATTCCTGCTCCGCGTATGCTTAAAAAGGCCCTGATCTCCAGAATCGAGCGGGAGATAGTACTTCATCAGGAAAAGGGCAATGGGCTGATTCAGTTCAAGATGAATGCCCTTGAGGATGGTGATATCGTCAAGGCCCTTTATCGTGCCTCCATGGCCGGTGTCAGGGTCGATCTGATAGTGCGTGATACTTGTCGCCTGAGACCCGGCATAACTGGCCTTTCCGAAACCGTACGCGTTGTCAGCGTAGTGGGACGTTTTCTGGAACACTCGCGAATCTACTATTTCAGCAACGGCGGATCCGATGAATATTTCATAGCTTCGGCCGATGCCATGAAACGGAATCTGGAGGCCAGGGTGGAGGTGCTCTGTCCGATTGAATCGCCATTATTGACTAAAGAGTTGAGGGCCGTTTTTGATATCCATCTGGCTGATCAACGTTCTGCCTGGGAGATGCAGCCGGACGGAAGCTATCTGCAGCGCACGCCACAGGAGTCCGGTGTCGCCGAAAGCAGTCACAGTATGCTGATAGCCATGACTGAACGGCGACAGAAGGAACTGCTCAAGCATAAGAATAAAAAAGTGAAAAACAAACAGTGACTTAACCGCTATTAACGCAATAACTATTTGTAAAACCGGCAACTAGCGTTGCCGTTTTTTTTATTTGAGTACATAATGCATTGCAAATATTTTATTGTGGTATAACCTTATTCTATCATATAGTGGGCTAATAAACCGGCATGTCGTTTTTCAAGGCAATGATCTGTACAAACTCCGGAACAGGAGGTTTGAAATGGGCAAAAAAACAAACACAAAAGAGCGAAGCGTCGTAGAGCCGGATTTGTTGAAGCATGATTGTTCGATAGGAAGTATTTTGAAAGAGCGCGGGGTGTCTCGTCGTGACTTCCTCAAATTCTGCTCCGCGATGACGGCTGCCATGGCGTTGCCGGCCTCCTTTGCTCCACGGGTTGCACAGGCGCTGGATGAGGTCAAGCGTCCGACATTGGTCTGGCTGGAGATGCAGAGTTGTACCGGCGACACCGAGGCATTGCTTCGTTCGGCCAACCCAACTGTAGCTGAAATCGTACTGGATATACTCTCGGTCGATTATCATGAAACGATCATGGCGGCAGCCGGGCATCAGGCTGAAGCAGCCTTGGACAAGGCCATCGCCGATTTCAAGGGCAAATATATCTGTGTCATCGAGGGTTCGATCTCGACCAAAGACGGCGGCGTTTACGGCACAACCGGCGGCAAGACACATCTTGAGCGGGCCCGCCAGGTCTGCGGCGGGGCGTTGGCCACCATTGCGGTTGGCACTTGCGCCTGCTACGGTGGTATTGCCGCTGCGGTTCCCAACCCAACCGGTGCGGTCGGAGTCAGGGATGCCGTTCCGGGAACCACCGTCATCAATCTCCCAGGTTGTCCGGTCAATGCCGACAACCTGACCGCCACTATCGTTCATTATCTGGTCTTCGGCAAGATTCCGGCACTGGACAGCCACGGACGGCCTCTGTTTGCCTTCGGCAAGCGCATTCACGACAACTGTGAGCGTCGTCCGCATTTCGATGCGGGGCAGTATGTGGAACATTGGGGTGACGATGCCCATCGCAAAGGTTTCTGCCTCTACAAGATGGGCTGCAAGGGACCGGCCACATTCCATAACTGTCCCACCCAGCGTTACAACGAAAAGACCAGTTGGCCGATAGCGTGCGGGCACCCTTGTGCAGGCTGCTCCGAGCCGCAGTTCTGGGATACCATGTCGCCAATGTACAAGCGTTTGCCTAACGTGCCCGGTTTCGGTATCGAGCACACCGCCGACAAGATCGGGCTTGGCCTTGTGGCTGGCGCCGGTGCGGCCTTTGCAGTTCACGGCGCGCTTAATGCGTTGCGTAAAGACAAAGAACCAACTGAAGAAAACAGGGAGGTCTGAGACATGGCCAAGATAGTTGTTGACCCGATTACCAGAATTGAAGGACATCTTCGTATCGAGGCCGAGGTTAGCGGCGGTAAAATAATTGATGCCTGGAGTTCCGCCACGATGTTCCGGGGTATCGAGAAGATCCTCAAAGGACGTGATCCGCGCGATGCCTGGTTCTGGACCCAGCGTTTCTGCGGAGTCTGCACGACGGTTCATTCCATAGCTTCGGTCCGTGCCGTCGAAAATGCTCTCAAGATCAAGATACCGCCCAATGCCGAGCTGATCCGCAACATCATTATCGGCACCCAGAATGTGCAGGACCATGTCATCCACTTTTATCACCTGCATGCGCTGGACTGGGTCGATATCACCTCCGGACTCAAGGCGGATCCGGTAAAAACCGCTGCTCTTGCAGCTTCGATCTCGGAATGGCCAAACAACTCGGCCACCTATTTCAAAGCTGTCCAGGACAAGGTCAAGGCTTTTGTCGCTTCCGGACGTCTGGGACCATTTGCCAACGCCTATTGGGGACACCCGGCCTACCAGTTCCCCCCCGAAGCCAATCTGATGGCGACCGCCCACTACCTGGAAGCTCTGGAATGGCAGAAGGATGTCATCAAGATTCACGCAATTCTGGGAAGCAAAAACCCGCATCCGCAAACCTTCCTGGTGGGCGGCATGTCGATCCCGATCGATCCCGATTCCCAGAACGCCCTCAACGCGGAAAAGCTGATCGAAATCAAGCGCCTTTTGAAAAAGGCCCAGGATTTTGTTGAAAAGGTCTATATTCCGGACCTGTTGGCGGTTGCTTCGTTTTACAAGGATTGGGCCGCGATTGGCGGCGGAGTCGGCAACTACATGTGCTATGGCGAGTTCCCGGACGCCAACGGCAATATGTGGTTTCCGTCCGGAGCGATTCTGGAGAGGGATCTTGGCAAGATTCTGGCGGTTGACCAGGGCAAAATCGCCGAATATGTCGATCACTCATGGTTCGAAAACTCGGCCGGACCCGGAAAAGGGCTGCACCCCTATGATGGCGAGACCGAGGTGCGCTACACCGGTCCCAAGCCCCCCTACGAGTATCTCGACACCAATGCCAAATACTCGTTCGTCAAATCGCCCCGCTATGATGAGAAGGCGATGGAGGTCGGTCCGCTGGCCCGTGTACTGGTGGCCTACGCCTCCGGGCACAAGGAAACCAAGGCGGTGGTGGATCTGGTGCTGGGCAAGCTGGGCGTCGGGCCGGCGGCACTCTTTTCGACATTGGGGCGTACCGCTGCCCGCGGTGTCGATTGCCTGCTGAATGCTCAGCAGACCCCCAGGTTTCTGGATGAGTTGATCAATAACATTTCTAAAGGTGATTACCGGATCCACGCCA
Organism: uncultured Geobacter sp.; assembly: GCA_964458105.1. GTDB lineage: Bacteria > Desulfobacterota > Desulfuromonadia > Geobacterales > Pseudopelobacteraceae > JACRCG01. The sequence goes on along the minus strand of CAYWJJ010000007.1, from coordinate 27,927 downwards.
ACGAGAAGTGGGATCCCTCCGAATGGCCGGCAGAGGCCAGCGGCTATGGCATGCACGAAGCCCCGCGAGGTGGTCTCGGCCACTGGATCAGGATCAAGGATCAGAAGATTTATAATTACCAGGCTGTGGTGCCTTCCACCTGGAATGCTTCGCCGCGCGATGCCAAGGGACAACGCGGGCCGTACGAGGCGGCTCTGGTTGGCACTCCGGTGGCCGATCCCGGCAAGCCGTTGGAGATTCTGCGCACGATTCATTCCTTTGATCCATGTCTGGCCTGCGCTGTCCATGTGCTGGATGCCAACGGCAATGAAATGGTCAAGGTCAAGGTGTCCTAGGTATCGGGGAGGCTGAAATGAGCGATAACTGTAAATTCAAATGCTACATCTGGGAGTTGCCGGTCAGATGGTGTCACTGGATCAACGTGACTTGCATAATCATGCTTTCGGTTACCGGTTTCCTGATCGGCACACCCTTCTCCTACGGAAGCTCGGCTTCCGACTTCACTATGGGCTGGATCCGCTTCATTCATTTTACCGTGGCTTACCTGTTTTCGGTCAGCGTCATATCACGTGTAATCTGGTCACTGATCGGCAACAAATATTCAGGTTGGCGTGAGTTTTTTCCGCTGATGACGGGTTCCGGACGGAAAAAAACAGTCAGGATGTTGCGCTATTACATGCTGCTTGACAAGCAAGTGCCCGAAACGATCGGCCATAATCCGCTTGCGACGGCCGCTTATGTTGTTTTGTTCGGCCTTTATTCAGTGATGATCCTTACCGGCTTTGCACTTTATGCCCAACATGCCCCGCATGGGGCCATGCATAAGGCACTTGGCTTCATGTATTCATTATTCAATGATCAGGGTATGCGTTTGACGCATCATGTCTGCATGTGGTTCATATTCGGTTTTGTCGTCAATCATATCTACAGTGCCTGGTTGATGGATATCAAAGAGCACGGCGGCGAGATATCCAGCATGTTCAGCGGCTACAAGTTTACGGTCAGGAAAGAAGAGTGAACTTCGCACTGTTGATTTGCAAGGCGGGGCGTGCTTGGTTGGTGCGCCCCGTTTTGTTGTCCATGATTACCGGGAGAGAGTATGAATTCGTGCAATGCAGACCTTAAGTCGGTGCTTGTGTTGGGAATAGGGAATCTGATTATGAGCGATGACGGGGTCGGGGTGCGCGTTGTTCAGGAACTGAAGCGTTCTTACCGTTTCCCCGAGAATGTAATGGTCGTCGACGGGGGTACTCTTGGCCTGGATCTGCTTCCGATGCTTGAGAATGCTACTCACCTGATCCTGGTGGATGCGGTTGAAATCGGAGAAAAACCTGGAACTTTGATCAGGTTGATCGGTGAAGAACTCCCGGTTGCGCTTGAGACCAAGCTTTCGCCGCACCAGATGGGACTCAAGGATCTGTTGGCCGTCTCCGAGTTGATGGGACATTCACCTGGTGAAATGGTTCTGATAGGGATGCAGCCCGGCAGTATCGAGATGGGGATCGAGTTGACTGCTGATGTTGATGTTATGCTTGATGAAATGGTGTCCAACGTTTTGTTTGAACTGGAAAAATTTGAAATATGTTTTGAATCAACGCTGGAGACATCTATAAGGTAAACTGTCTTTATGGGGAGGGTTGCGGTCTCGGGTAAGTTAATAATAGGGATTGTCTATCCGCCCAGATATTTGGTCAATTCTTCCGCCAATGTAGTCGGATGAAGGAATCGTGCAGGAATTTTCTCGTTTCCCAAAAAATCTTTTGACCAAGGCTGGCGCTTTGTCCATGCCATTAACTGTTCCCAGCCGGCCCAGGTAGAAAAATCAACACCATGAATATTTGTGATCTGTTCTAGAAAAGTTTGTTCATATCCTGCCATACCATCTCCTTCATTTTCAGCAAATTACCTATGAAACGACCTGCAGTGAAGAAACGATACTTTGCCTATTTGAATCGTTAAACGATTTCTTTAACACCTCGTCCTTCCTCGCCGGTAATAGAAAGTTCAGTTACCTTATCATTTAAAATGAATTATTCAAAATATTATAATTGCCTGGCCGATGCTTCAGTAATAAGCTCATCATACACGGCAAGAGACTTTACTTTCATGGACTGTTTGTGCCCAAGTTCCTCAAAGTTTTTCAGTTTCCCGTTGAATTTGGCCGCCTGGGATTTAAGGCTGCTGCTGCTTTCGGAAACAAAACTCTTTTCCTTCGGGTCAACTTCTTTTCTGAATAACCCTTTTGCCTTGTTCCAATATTCATCCGAACTGCTCATATAGTGGTCCAGAGAGTCGAGGAATGATAGTGCACCGGAAGAAAGGTCTGCTACAGCGGCAAGTTTGAGTTGTGCGTCGTGCATGTTTTTCAGCATATGATTGTCTGCGTAATTTGAAGCTTCGATTACCGCTCTCGGGTCTACTGGTTTGGTCGGTTCGATTGCATCAACCATTGAAATGAATTTCTGCGACGAGCTCAAATAGTTGCTGATGGCCAGAGAAGCGTTGTTGAGTGCGATTGTGAACTGGGCGACGAATTTGGTGAAAATGGATGCCTGCCCTGCATATGGTATCGGCAGAACCCGAGCTATTACGGCTGCATATGAACCGGCCAATATATATTTGTTGTATCCGGCCAGGTTTGTGCTCATCCATGTTACAAAACCCTGAAAGTCGCCTGTTGCCTGTCGCTGCAGCTTGACATCGGCAGCGATCTCTTTAAGCCGCTCAATTTTTTTTTGCCTGAGCTTTTCAGATGTTATGACATGTTGATGTTCAAGTTCCTGAATATGGGCGGTAAGGGAGATCAAATCCTGTTGGAGCTTGATGGACTGCTCTTCTGACTGAGACACGGGGCCGCAGGAGTCCTCTGATGCGAATGCATAAGGTATGAAGAGTGAAGAAATTATCAGGGTATGCAGTAAGCTGCGGAGAGTGAGGATTGACATGAAACAAATATTCCTTATGAAATTATAAAAGAGTCACTTTGCACTCGATCTGGAGTTCAAGCCGTTTCCAGTTGCTGTTTTTGTTTGCAAGTAAATGAAAAGCCCGGAGTGCCGACTGCCTTGCCGATAAGTGCCTAATTATATGACGAGTTTGATTCTGTTCTGTTTTTTAGCCTGTTTATTTTTGTTTTGCGGGTGTAGTGTTGGGCATTATTTACAGGTTTTGCCTTATCAGATTGTGTTTTTGAGCAACGAGTGACAGCGACGATCGTTCGGGCTCAATAGCATGACTTTGCAATTCCATTAATATATAACGTCATAACAGTCTGATTGCAATGATATATAGTCTGTCGGAATTAACTGCTCGTTGCATTTGATGACAAGCTGTAATACCATGGACAGCTGGTTTGAAACAAGATTGGTGGGGGAAATATATAAAATGCGGTCATTTCGACTGACTCTGGTCCAGAAAATGATTCTCAGTTTTGCGCTTTCCGGAATAAGTCTGATTGCGGCCCTGTCGTATTCCATATCCGGCCTGGGTGTGATGCACAAGATGGAACAGGAAATAGCCGGCAAGGATCTCAAGGCTGCCACGATAACTGTCAGGCTGCGCGAGCTTGTCGTGGCGCAGGAACGCTTGACCGGAAGATTCAGAATATTGAAACAGCCCGAATACAAAGTGTTGCATGACCGGAATGCTGTTGATCTCCAACGGGAACTGAGTAACCTCAAAGCCGTTCATAACAGCGCAGCTGTAAAGTCTCTTGAGGCTGGGTATGGCCATTATACCATGTTGGCGGAACGTCTCTTTGCGGGTGGTCAGTCTGATCCTGCAGAAATGAAAAAAACAATAGATTCTGTATTGAATACCTTGGATACCATCAGCGAGGACCAGCGCCGAAATTTATCCAGCAAGCTGGCCATGTCAGACAAACAGGAAGAACACACCGTCGCTTGGTCGCTGGGGATGGCGTTTAGCGGAGTTGCGCTTTCTTTTCTAATTGCCGGTTGGATGGTGTATTCCTTCGCCAGTTCCATCGGCAAGCTTCAACATGCTACCCACCTGATCGCCTCTGGCGATTTTGACCATGATCCACGCATCGCATCCGGTGACGAAATCGGGGCTTTATCACAGGATTTCAGAAGCATGGCCATCAGACTCAAAGAGCTTGAGCAGCTTAGCCTTGATGCGAGCCCGCTAACCCGCTTGCCCGGAAATATTGCTATTGAACGAGTCATCAACAGGCATATACGCGACAAGTCTACATTTGCCATGTGTTATCTCGATTTGGATAATTTCAAATCGTTCAATGATCGTTATGGTTACATCAAAGCCAGCGAGGTTCTGAAAGAAGTCGGCAAAGTTATTTATGATACGGTAAAAACGCTGGGAAACCCGGATGCTTTTGTCGGTCATATAGGTGGTGACGATTTTGTTGTGGTAATTAGTTCCGAGCAGGCCGAGGCGGCATGTAAAGCAATTATCAACAGTATTGATGCTCTGATGCCCTCCTTTTATTCTGAAGAAGACCAGCGTGCCGGCATGATTGAAGGTTTGGATCGGTATGGTGTACAGCGAAAATTTCCGTTGATTTCCATCTCGATTGCCGCTTTGGTGTGCAAGCCGGGCGATTATGCCACCGCAGCCGAGATTGCCAGTGCAGCGGCTGCGGTAAAGGATCATGTCAAAAAATCGGAAGGAAGCAATTATGTCATTATCAGAGAGGCGGTAATGTGTGAAACCTGATAAGCTTTGTGGAGGACTTCTGCTGATTATGCTGCTCACCATGTCCGGTGGCTGCGGAACTTTGGCTGTCAGGAAACCGTCTGCGACAAACAGTGTGTCTGCGACAAGCAGCGTTTCCGCCGCGGAGCGCGACTTTGCTACTGCACTGCACTATTTGAGAAACGGTAACGAGGCCGTCTCACGCGATCTGTTTAAGCGGGTTGTGGATGGACCCAATTTGTCCGGTGTGACTGATGAAGCCATATTCCGATTGGCATTATTGAGTCTTAGGGATGAAAACGGTAAAGGTGAAAAGCGTTCAGCAGAACTTTTCGAGAGGTTGTTTAGTGAGTTTCCAAGCAGCATCTGGTCTCGACAAGCCGCACCGTTGGCGATGTATGTCAAGGAAACCATTGCCTTACGGGCACACAAACGAGAACTCAATCTCTTGCGTAATCAAAATTTGTCGTTGAGCCGAGACAACAAGGAGCTTCGCCAAAGCATAGAACGAATCAAGAACCTCGATTTGGAACTGGAGCAGAAGATCAGAAGATAAACGCTCAATACCGCCAGGGTCCATTTTATTTCCGCTTGTCTCCATGTTGATATTCCGCCATGAATTTTCCTTTGTAATCCATGAACCGTCCGTCTCCAATCGCCTGGCGTATCTCGCTCATCATCGTCAGGTAAAAATGGACGTTGTGTATCGCGGATAATACCGCCGAGAGCACCTCGTTCGATACAAAAAGATGATGCAGGTAGGCCCTGCTGAAATTCTGGCAGGTGTAGCAGTTGCAGCTTGGGTCGATTGGGAAAAAATCGCGTTTGTAGTTTTTGTTGGTCAGCCGGATTCTGCCGCGACGGGTGAAAAGCGTGGCGCTCCTGGCGTAACGGGTCGGTATGACGCAATCAAACATGTCGATGCCGCGCTCGACACTTTCAAGAATGTCCTCAGGCAACCCGACTCCCATCAGATAGCGGGGTTTGTGCTCCGGCAAATGCGGAGTTGTAAACCCGACTATTTTTTTCAGAAGTTCCAACCCCTCGCCGACGCTGACCCCGCCAATTGCGTAACCCGGTAAATCCAGTTTGCACATTTCTTTCGCGCACATTGCCCGCAGATCCTCGTAAATACTTCCCTGGACGATCCCGAACAGTGCCTGGCCGTTGTCGGTCATCGCATTTTGGCACTCCTTCAGCCAGCGTATGGTTTTCTTTGTAGATTGCTCGGCATAGGCTTTTTCACAAGGGTAGGGTATGCATTCGTCAAAGGCCATGATGATGTCGGCGCCCAGGTCCTGCTGGATGCGGGTAGCGCTGGCCGGGTCCAGATAAATTTCATCACCGGTATATTCGTGCCTGAAGAAAACCCCGTCTTCCGTGATGCGCTTGTTGGGCAGGGAAAAGACCTGAAAACCGCCCGAATCCGTCAGGATCGGCTTGTCCCAGGCCATGAATTTGTGCAGTCCCCCCGCCTTTTTTACCAATCCCTCGCCCGGTTGCAGGTGCAAGTGATATGTGTTGGAAAGGATGATCTGCGCACCGGTCTCTTCTATCTGGACCGGTGTAAGCGGCTTCATTGCACCATGGGTGGCTACCGGCATGAAGATCGGGGTCTGGATATCCCCTCTTGATGTACTGACTACGCCGAGGCGTGCAGCACTAAGTTGGTCTTTTTTAAGTAGTTTGAATTCCATTCGGACTATTTCTCCTGAAGTAAATCGATATAACGGTTAGTAACACGAATGAACCGTTAATTGCAATCACGCCACTGAAGCTCGTTAAAATCGAGTTATAAATTGTATCCTGTATACATAAAATAGTTGCAATTTTTTATTACGGTGTCTACTATGCGCGTCATAAAATATCGGGAGTTTGATAAGAGCTACGGTTTCGAAGGCCGGATCAAATACATTTAAAAGGAGGTTTAAATGGTGGTTTTCTCCAGGTTCTCCTGGCGTGGTCCTCCTAGGAATTTCTAGTCTCCTCAGCTCAGATTTATTTAATCCCGCAGTATCAAATCTTTAAAAGGAAGGAATGCTATGCAACTGCTCACGTCTTCAATCGGCAGAAAGATCGTGATGGCGATCACAGGCCAGGCCATGGTACTGTTCGCTGTCGTCCATCTGCTCGGCAACAGCTCTATCTTCGGATGGCTTAATGGCGGTATCAATGCCTATGCCGAACACCTCCACAGCATGCCGCTGCCAATCATCATCGGTTTTCGTTTGGCACTGTTGGCCATGGTCTGTATCCACATCTGGTTCGGCATCCAGCTGACCATCGAGAACCGTGGAGGCCGTCCCCGGCAGTACGCGGTCAAGACTTGCCAGAAGGCAACCTTTGCCAGTGAGAACATGATCTGGACCGGCGCTCTATTGCTGGCTTTTATCGTGTATCATTTGCTGCACTTCACTTTCCAGGTCACCAACCCGGAAACTGCTGCATTGAAGAACCTGGTTCCACTGCACGACCAGATGGTTCCAAATGTTCTCGGAATGGTGGTTGCCGGATTTAAGAACTTCTTTGTATCGTTCATTTATGCCGGTGCCATGGTGGTTCTGTTTCTGCACCTGTCTCATGGTATTCAGAGCTTCTTCCAGACTATGGGATGGAGCTGCGACAAGAGTCAGCCGATCATCGTCAAACTCGGAACTCTGGTCGCGCTCGTTCTGTTCCTGGGATATGTTACCATCCCGCTGACAATTTTTGCCGGCATTCTGAAAGGCTAAGGGGGTTATTGTGATACTTGACGGAAAATGTCCAACCGGACCAATTCAACAAACCTGGGATAAGCACCGCTTCGATCTGAAGCTGGTCAATCCCGCCAACAAACGCAAGTACAATGTCATTGTGGTCGGAACCGGTCTGGCCGGCGGCGCTGCTGCCGCTTCGCTGGGAGAACTGGGCTACAATGTTCAGGCCTTCTGTTATCAGGATTCACCGCGCCGCGCCCACTCCATCGCTGCACAGGGTGGTATCAACGCAGCCAAGAACTACCCCAACGACGGTGACTCGATCTACCGTCTGTTCTACGACACGATCAAGGGTGGCGACTTCCGCGCCCGTGAGGCAGACGTCTGGCGTCTTGCCCAGGTATCCAACAACATCATTGACCAGTGCGTGGCCCAGGGCGTTCCCTTTGCCCGCGACTACGCCGGCTACCTGGACAACCGCTCCTTCGGCGGCGCCCAGGTTTCCCGTACCTTCTATGCTCGCGGCCAAACCGGTCAGCAGCTTCTGCTGGGCGCTTATTCGGCTCTTTCCCGTCAGATCAAGCTCGGCACGGTCCAGATGTACAACCGTCGTGAGATGCTGGATCTGGTCGTGGTTGACGGCGTGGCACGCGGCATCACCGTGCGAAACCTGATTACCGGCGAAATGGAGAGCTATGCCGCTGACGCTGTCTGTCTGGCAACCGGCGGTTACGTCAATGTTTTCTATCTTTCTACAAATGCCATGGGCTGCTCGGTTACCGCTTCCTGGAAGGCACACAAGAAGGGCGCTTACTTTGCCAATCCGTGCTACACACAGATCCATCCGACCTGCATCCCGCAGGCTGGCGACTATCAGTCCAAGCTGACCCTGATGTCCGAGTCGCTCCGTAATGACGGACGCTGCTGGGTACCCAAGAAGAAGGAAGATTGCGGCAAGCACCCCAACGAAGTAGCCGAAGAGGATCGCGACTACTATCTGGAGCGCAAGTACCCCTCCTTCGGCAACCTGGCGCCGCGTGACATCGCTTCCCGCGCCGCCAAGGAGCAGTGTGACGACGGACGCGGTGTCGGCCCCGGCGGACGCGGCGTTTATCTCGACTTCTCCACTTCGATCAAGCGCGTTGGCGCCGATACGATCAAGGAGCGTTACGGCAACCTGTTCGAGATGTACGAGAAGATCACCGACGAGGACGGCTACAAGCGTCCGATGCGTATGTACCCGGCTCCGCACTACTCGATGGGCGGCCTCTGGGTAGATTACAACCTGATGAGCAACATCCCCGGTCTGTTTGTTCTGGGCGAGGCCAATTTCTCGGTTCACGGCGCCAACCGTCTGGGTGCTTCGGCCCTGATGCAAGGTCTGGCCGATGGCTACTTCGTCATTCCTTACACGATCGGCGGTTATCTGGCCACCGTCAAACCGGGCCAGGTCAAGACAGACCACGAAGAATTCAAGAAGTCGGCTGCCGACGTCAAGGCCGAGCAGGAAAAACTGCTGGGCATCAACGGCAAGAAAACGGTTTTCGAGTTCATGCGCGAGCTGGGCGGCCTGATGTGGGAAAATTGTGGTATGGCCCGCACCAAGCAGTCACTTGAAACCAACCTGAAGAAGATTCCTGCGCTGCGTGAAGAGTTCTGGAAGAACGTCAAGGTTACGGGGACCGGTGCCGACTTCAACCAACAGTTGGAAAATGCCGGCCGTACCGCCGACTTTTTCGAATTTGCCGAACTTATGTGCCGCGATGCTCACCATCGTAACGAATCCTGCGGCGGTCACTTCCGTGAGGAATACCAGGACCAGGGTGAAGCGGAACGTGATGATGCCAACTACTGTTATGTTGGTGCCTGGGAATTCAAGGGGGTTGGCAAAGAGCCGGAACTGCACAAGGAACCCCTCAAATTTGATAATGTACATCTCGCCGTAAGGAGTTACAAATAATGAGCGATCACAAGACCATGACACTTACGCTGATCGTGTGGCGCCAGAAGGGGCCCAGCGATCCCGGCAAATTTGAAACCTACACCGCAAAAGGCATAACAGAGCACCATTCGTTTCTGGAGATGCTGGACTGCGTCAACGAGGATCTGATCTACTCCGGTAAGGAGCCGATCGTATTTGACCACGACTGTCGTGAAGGAATCTGCGGTATGTGCTCGCAGGTTATCAATGGAGCACCCCATGGCGGACAGGATCGTACCACCGTTTGTCAGCTCCATATGCGCAAGTTTAAAGATGGTGACACGATTTATATCGAGCCTTGGAGGGCGCGCGCCTTCCCGATTATCAAGGACCTGGTGGTTGACCGCACCGCTCTTGACACGATCGTTCAGGCCGGTGCATACGTTTCCTGCCATACCGGCGGGGTACCGGATGGCAACGCCATTCTGATACCGAAGCCGGCTGCTGACGAAGCCATGGACGCGGCCGAGTGCGTTGGCTGTGGCGCCTGTGTAGCAGGTTGCCCGAACGGTGCCGCCATGCTCTTCACCGGAGCCAAGATATCGCAGTTTGCGGTTATCCCACAGGGCAGGCCGGAAGCGGCCGCTCGTGTCAAGGCTCTGACCGATGCCATGTCCGAATGCGGTTTCGGTAACTGCACCAATCATTACGAGTGTCAGGCAGCTTGTCCCAAGGGCATTAACGTCAAGTTCATTGCCCGGATGAACAGGGAATTCCTGAAGGCTCAATTCGTCTGATATAATTTATTTCATATTTGTGCTATAAAAGGGGCTGCCATCCGGTTGCCCCTTTCTTTTTGCGTGGAGTTGATGTGGATTTAAATCTTGTGCAGATTATATTTGATCTGGAGACGGATGACACCGCTGCCATTGCGGCACTCTGTTATCAAAAAATGCGCAGTTTTGATCAGTTCTTCAGGCAATCATGCTGTCGGCATGAATCTAAAGCTTGTCTTGAATGTGTAGAACAGCCAGTATGCCCGTACCGGGATGTTTTTGCGCAAAAACTGTCAGCCGATCCGGATGTTGTGCGACGACACCAAAAACCACCACTGCCTTTTGCTTTTAAAATCAGGCAAATGCCGTGTAATAATTCATCTCTGGAACTAGGTCTTGTTGTTGTTGGAAGCGCAATCAATCATTTGCCTGTATTTGTTGATGCAGTACGGTGTTTTATCAAATCGACTCGTGAACAATGCCCGGGAACCGCTTCCGAAATAACCGGAACCTATTGTATTGATTATCAATCGATTAGGCATGAACTGGATATTTCATTTCAAGGAACTCAGAATCTGGTTGTGCTGTCGAGCCTGGAAATCATGGAAAACACAACTGTAGCTGAAAATATCAGGCTTATTCTGGAATCTCCAATGCGGCTTCTCAGTGCCGGGTCAGTATTGCATACGATGGACTTCGGTGTTTTTCTCCGTTCCCAGTTACGGCGCTGTTCGTCCCTGTTTGCCCATTATGGTGATGGTGAGCTTGATATTGACTACGCTGGAATATCAATATCTGCCAACCGGGCTAGATGCCTTAATGACGGAATCAGATATGCTCAGCCATCCTGGCCACAACGCCAAAATCAGGCCGGACTTGCCGGTATTTCTGTCTTCACGGAAATTACGCCGGGTATGCTGTCTTTGCTTAAGCTTGGCAGCTATTTTAATGCAGGGAAGGGTGCTTCTTTTGGGTTTGGTGCATACAGAACAGAGGCTATATGATTATATTGTATTAAGGTATTGGGCTTCGCTGCACTTGACGCTCTTGTTTCAATAGTATAACTTGCTTAAAATTCACTTGGCTACAGATAGGTTCGTGTGCTTTTTTCTTGTTTTACGGTGGATGTTGAAGACTGGTTTCATGTCTGCGGGCATGGTGGTCTTCCGCCTGTCCTTTCAAATCAATGGCGGGTGTTCGATAATACTCTTCGACTGCTTGATCTGTTTGATGAGCTCGGTATCCGCGGCACTTTTTTCATGCTTGGTGCTGTTGCGGCCGCCAGGCCCGAGCTTACATCAAGAATAGCCGCTCGTGGACACGAAGTGGCTTCACATGGATACTCTCATCGATTGGTTTACGAATTGACACCTGAAATATTTCAAGATGAAATTGTCCGTACCGGAGATCTGATTGCCCAGCAGACCGGGATACCCCCGGTTGGTTTCAGGGCTCCCCAATGGTCGCTTGGCGAGCGGACTCCATGGGCATTCGAGATTCTTTCCAGTGAGGGGTATCTGTATGATTCAAGTTGTACTCCGCTCCGGTTTATTGGAAACCCAAGGAGTTCTTTGTCTCCATACCGATTAACAACAGTTTCCGGAAATATGTGGGAGATTCCTCCGCTGGTTACTCCCACCCGTTTGGGGAATCTGCCGAGCGGCGGCGGGTGGGGCTTGCGGCTATTTCCAATGAAGACTATTCTAAAAGGCGTCAGTAACGCCCATTCCAACGGAAATCCAGCGGTGTTCTTTCTTCATCCAAGAGAGATTGATCCGGATGGCCCACGCTTGCGTTTGCCCATTATCAAGCGATTTGCCGCATATGGTACTCGCAGCGATGTCGCACCGGTCATCAGGCGTCTGGCATCCACAGGAACAAGCATCCCTTTGCGGAAGTTGGTGGAATCGTGGCCGTCTGCGTCCTGATACCGGCTTATAACGCGGCTCTTACACTTGGGAACGTTCTTGATGAAGTGTGCGAACAGGTTTATCCTGTTATTGTTGTAGATGACGGTTCGTCTGACAATACTGCGCTGGTGGCGGGCGCATATTCCGTTACCCTGTTGCACCATACGGTCAATCGAGGTAAGGGTGCTGCGCTGATGACAGGGTTTCGCTGGGCTGTGGAAAATGGATTTGAAGGTGTCGTCACTCTGGATGCCGATGGACAGCACGATCCTTTGTGGATAGGAGCTCTTGCTGCAGCCGCACTTGACGGAAGCTATGGCATATTGATAGCATCTCGATATACCCAGTTCAGTGAGATGGCTGGCCTGCGAAAATTCTGGAATCGTTTTGGCGTCTGGTGCATGCGCAAACGTACCGGTTTCGAGATCAGTGACAGTCAGTCGGGATTCCGGTATTACTCTTCATCGTTGCTCTCGGCTGTCACGCTTTCCAAGAGCGGTTATGACCTTGAAATGGAAATTTTGATGAAGGCCTGGAAAAACGGATTTAAAATTGGATCGTTGCCGGTGGCGGCCCGGGTCGCGGATGGTCGCTCGACCAGCCATTACCGTCCGGTACGGGATACCTGGAATATCTGCATGACCTTCTTACGTTACATGTGATGGAGAAAATATGATCCAAACGCTTAAAAACTATACAAAAGAGAAAGTGTTGACCTATCTGTTGTCAATGGCAACCAACTCTTCCGATGAGACTCTCATCAAAATGACGCACCTGATGGAACTGCTTCCCAAAAAGGATTATTATAAGGAACGCATCCGCTGGGTTCGCGGTCTGATTCGCGATAAGCACCCCAGCATCGAATTTCCCAGACGTATTCTTCGAGATCTCCATCCCAATCAGCGCGACAAATGGATCAGCAATCTGGCGATCAATCATCTGTTGAATGGAACCAACAAACGCAAGGAGTGGGCAGACCTGAATGGTTTCTACCCACCTTCGACCGTTGTGATCAGTCCGACCATGAAATGCGATCTGAACTGTTATGGTTGCTATGCCGGCGATTATGGCAAGTCATTGGAGTTGACGCTGGATGAGCTTGATTCGATCCTGCTTCAGATGAAGGAAATGGGAATTTATTTTGCCGTTATTTCCGGCGGAGAACCCTTCTATATGAACGGGATCTTCGACATCTTCAAAAAGCATAGTGACATGGCTTTTTTGGTATTTACCCACGGCGGATTGATCAACGAGCAGATGGTCGAGAAGCTGATCGAAGTAGGCAATGTCATGCCTTCCTTTTCGCTGGAAGGGTATCAGCAGGAAACCGATGCCAGGCGCGGTGCCGGCCATTTCAATAAGGTCATGCGTGCCATGGACCTGCTCCGTGAGGGGGGACTTTCCTTCTGCGGTTCATTTACCCATTCCCGGACAAACTCCGACATTATCACCAATCCTGAATACATCGACATGCTGCTTTCCAAAGGTGTCTTTGCCTTGTGGCTCTTCTCTTACGTTCCGGTCGGGCGCAAGCCCGACGTTGAGTTGATGCCGACGCCGGAACAGCGCGATAATCTGCGGCGAAGCGTGTCCGCATTCAGAGACGAAAAACCGATGCTGTTCATCGATTTCTGGAATGACGGCCCGATTGTCTCCGGCTGCCTGGCAGGAGGTCGGAAATATTTCCACATCAATGCCAACGGAGACATTGAACCATGTGTTTTCTGCCATTATGCCGTCGATAACATTCGCTGGACAAGCATCCGCGATGCCCTTGCATCCCCTCTCTTCCGGAAGATCAGGCAGAAACAGGGAGAGCATGACAACCTGCTGCGCCCCTGCATGCTGATTGATCACCCTGAAGTTGGGCGCGAACTGTTCGCATCAGAAGGAGCCTATCCGACCCACGAGGGTGCCGATGAGATTTTTGTTGGCTTGGCGGATCAGATGGATGCCTATTCAAGAGAATATGCATCCATAGCCGATGAAGCCTGGGAAGAAGAGTTCAAGGACCATGCCCTGAAAAGGAAAAAGGTCCTGACAAAGTGAATACCTTGATTCTGCAGGGACAACAGCGCTGACATGACGGTCTACAACGGCATCAGCCTGTTCCTTATTAATTTGTTCACTCTGGCGGTTCCGCGCCGCGCCTTTCCACCGGTGGCTTTTTGGGCCGCAATCGTCTCCTACCTGCTGGCGCCGCGGCAGCGCCGTGGCCTGCGGGCCAACCTGCGCGTGGTGACCGGTCGAAAAAATGTTGAACCGCTCTTGCTCTCGTGCCTTTATAAATATTGCCGCAACTGGACCGATGTGATGCTGATGATGAGGCTGCATGGTTCCCGGTTGCAGGCTTTGATCGGCCGCCGCAGTTCCCAGAAACCGCTGGACGACGCCCTGGCGGCCGGCAATGGCGCCATCCTGGTGTCGCCGCATCTGGGCAACTGGGAACTGGGGGGGCTGGGGCTGGCCGACCTGGGCTACAAGCTGAATGTGCTGACATTCCGGGAGCCGGATCAAAAGGTCAACGAGCTGCGCGAAAAAGTCCGCAGCGAACGGGGAATCGGGATCATCTATGTGGACCGGGACGATACTTCGCCGCTGGCAATCATCGAGGCCATCAATGCGCTGCGGCGCAACGAAGTGCTCTGCTTGCTTGGCGAACGGGATGGCTCTTCGAATACGATCCTGCTGAACTTCTTTGGCAGGAGCACTCCCTTTCCGAGCGGGGCCGCCTACCTTGCGCTGGCTAGCGGTGCTCCGGTCATACCGGTCTTCGTGCCGCTTGAAGGGGATCGTTATGCGACGTTGATGGAAGAGCCGATTTATTTCAAAGGGGGGCATGGGCAACATGCCCAAGCCGTCCGTAGCGGCATGGAGCGCCTGGCAGCTGTTTTTGAAAGTTACATTCGGCAGTATCCAGACCAGTGGTATAATTTATATAATTTTTTTAATAATATTCATTTGCCATAGTGAGCCATTATAATGGCTTACAATTATATTACAGGAGGTTGATATGATGGGGTTTAGCAGATCTGTTTTGGTGTCAGTATTGCTAATGACTGTAGTAGGTTGCGTAAATATTAATGAGGAACTTTTGCTTAATGCTGGAACTAAAGTATTGATTGTTGATGAAACTAAAGATGCTACAATCAACTTAGGGTACTTTAAAGGAAGTATTGACACAAATCTCGTAAGGCAAAACATTCTTAACTACACTAAAGATGAACTAGCTAAGCGAAGTATAGAAGTATTGTTGTCACCAGCCCCAGGTGCTGCAAAATTAGTGTATAAGTTGACTTACGTAAATATAATTAAAAAAGAATTCGAAGTTGGATATAGTGCGACTTTTGAAACAGCAGACGGAAAGTTTCTATTCAATGACAGAGACGAAAAAAATAATGATGAGCTTGATGGTGCATTAAAGCAGATTGCAAAACGTGTTGCAAGGAATGTTGCAAATAGTTTTAAGACTGATGATAAGTTAAATAAATGATATGTATTATTAATCTGTCAAGACGACCTGGCGGACTTAACGATCAGATATGCGAAGCTATTTATAGTGACAGTGCTCTCGATAATAAACGCATAACATACATAAAGACTCGGGATCTTGATTTGCAGTTCTGTACTAATTGTAGAAATTGCATGAAATATTCTGAATCTGAATTGGGAATTTGCCATATTGTTGATGACCATAAGCTATTGGTAGATTCGATTATGGCATCTAGATATGTCATTGTTACTGCCCCCATAAATTGCTACGATCTGCCGTCAATTATTAGGGTTATATTAGAAAGATTAAGTATATTCTGTTATTGGACTGATGAGATGTATGCCCCTAAAGTTCGCAAATTACAACAGGAAATAGATTGGTTTCTGGTGACTACAAGTGCAATGCCCAGCATTATGGTTCCATTAACAACAAAAGCACGAACTACTTTCAAGCTTTTTACCAAACCGTTCGGTAACAAAAAAACACATTTCTATAATATCGGCTTTAAGGGGCGTAAATCCGATATGTTTTTTAAAGTCAGTGACAGCAAACTTGTAAATAAAATTGTACAACTGTTGAGGTAATTTAATTATGTTAGAAGAATTGGTTTTACAAATTAAGCAGATGATTATAGATAGCTTGCGTATCGATGGAATGATACCCGACGAGATTGAAACCGACGCTCCGCTGTTTGGTGAAGGCCTGGGACTGGATTCAATCGATGCGCTGCAACTGGTAGTCGCAATGGAAAAGGAATTTGGCGTGGTTGTGCCGGATGCCGCCACCGGTTCCAAGGTGTTCGTCTCGGTTCGCAGTATGGCCGAGTATATTGCGGAACATAAAAAGTGAGGATTCTGTTCGTCTCGCCCGGCTGGGAAAAGGGACGATTGTGGGGAGAGCTGGCCTTCAAGT
Source organism: uncultured Geobacter sp. (assembly GCA_964458105.1). Classification (GTDB taxonomy): domain Bacteria; phylum Desulfobacterota; class Desulfuromonadia; order Geobacterales; family Pseudopelobacteraceae; genus JACRCG01. Next base: position 11,545 of record CAYWJJ010000007.1, on the reverse strand, counting down.
TCCCGACCCTTTCCTTGGCTTCCATCGCCGCGGTCACTCCGCCGGAGTGGGGCGTGGCCCTGCTGGACGACAATTTCGAGAAGATTGACTATGTCTGCGATGCCGACATTATCGCCCTGACCGCTATGACGCCCCAGGCGCCGCGAGCCTACCGGATTGCCGACGAATTCCGGAGGCTTGGCAAGACGGTCGTTATGGGCGGCTTCCATGCCAGCAATATGCCGGAAGAGGCTCTAAATCATGTAGACGCTGTCGTGGTCGGAGAGGGCGAGATTGTCTGGCCGCAGCTGCTTTCGGATTTCCGGCAAGGCAGGCTGCAGCGCAGGTATCAGCCGGAAGCCCAGATGACGATGGATTCGATTCCTGTTGCCCGGCGCGAGATATTCAAAGGCAAGCGCTATCTGATGACCAACACGATTCAGACTACCCGAGGTTGTCCGTTTGACTGCGAGTTCTGCTCGGTGACCGCATTTTACGGCCGCAAATACCGCAAGAGGCCGATCGACAACATCCTTCAGGAACTGGTCCAGCTCCGCAAATCCAACTCCTTCATATTCTTCGTTGATGATAATCTGGTGGCTGACCGCAAATATGCACTGGAGCTGTTTGCCGGCATGAAGGGGATGGATTTCAAGTGGCTTTCCCATTCTCCGATCGACTTTGCCGGTGACCGGGAGCTGATGAAGGCCGCCGGTGAGGCCGGTTGTGTCGGTATGTTCGTCGGCTTCGAATCGCTTAATCAGGATTCACTGGCAGCTATGGGCAAGGTTACCAACCGGGCTCAATCTTACCTGGAGGATGCTAAAGCATTTCGTGACAACGGCATCGGTATTCTCGGTTCATTCGTACTTGGCTATGACGGCGATACTCCGGCCATTTTTGAACAGCTGCTGCGCTTCTGCGAAGAAGCGCGCATCGAAGCAGCCATCTTTCCGCTGCTGACCCCCTATCCCGGCACTGCTGTACGTCGCCGTCTGGAGGCAGAAGGTCGCATCATCTCCAATGACTGGCGCGACTATGATATGGAGCATGTCAATTTCAAGCCGATTGGCATGAGCATCGATGAACTTCAACAGGGCTATGACTGGCTCAATAATTCCTTCTACTCATTTTCCTCGATGTATCGTCGTCTGTTCAAGCTGCACCGTTCGGTGCAGGTTTTCGGCCCTATGAATCTGGGTTTCAGGAGCGCTCTCAAGAGAAAAAATGCAGCCCAGAAAGGGCGTAGATGAACTGCTGGATGTTTCCTGGGCAACCACTGCGCCATGACCAGCTCTTTCCTGCTACTCCGGATGGAGAAGAGATTATTTCGCTTTGCCGCATGTCGACCGGATTTGATCCATCAACCTGGCAGGACTATGACGGAATTAACAGTGAACATGTCCGTCTGCAGCTATACGGCACGGCCTTCAGTCTCTTCCGAACACGAGTACTGCAGTCATCGGGGCCGGAGGCAGATATGGTCCTTGAACACAGCATGGGGGTCTATGCCGCCCTGGCGGCCTGCGGCAGCATTTCGGAACGGTCCGCTCTGGAGTTAACCGCCCGGATCGGTTGTGCATTAGCCCGTATGTCGGAAAATGCCCAGTATGCATTGGGGTGTATTATCGGATTGGGCTCTGTTCCGGTTGAGAGCGCAGCGGCCAATCACGGGGTGTATGTGGCCAATTACAATACTTCCAGTCATTTCCTGCTGGCCGGCGAGCGTTCGCGAATTATGTCGGCGATGGAGGAGTGCGCTGCGGCGGGGGCCTTTTCAATGTCCGTCTTCGACTGCGATGCCCCGCTGCATACGCCGTTGTTAACGGAAGTTGCCGCCGACCTGGAGGCGATCATTTCCGATTATCGCTACGCCGAACCGCGAGTTCCGCTGCTGAACCATATTGACCAGCAAGCGCTGACCGCCCAGCGGATACCGGTTTTCCTGCTGGAAGAACTGCTCCGGCCGGTCTGGTGGCAGCGCAGCTACACTGCTGCCCGCAAGCTGGGAGCGGCAACTTTTCTTGAGGTGGGTGCCGGTGATGCGCTTAAGAAATTCAACCGCTGGATTGACAGTGAGAACCGGGTATGAAATGTCATGAAACGAAGATAAAAGTCCGCTTTAACGAGGTGGATGCCTACCGGGTGGCCTGGCACGGTCATTATGTGGCCTGGATGGAAGTCGGTCGTTGCGAACTGGCCGGAAGGTTCGGGCTGGATGCTTTCCAATTGGCTGAATTGGGCTATCTGGGGCCGGTTGTCAATCTGGAGATCAAGTACCTGCGGCCGGCCCGCTTCAATGACGAACTGACGGTCCGAACACGCATAGTTCCAAGCGAATCCGCCACACTGGTGTTCGAAAGCGTTATCGTCGATGGCGGCGGCCTGAAGCTGGCGGTCGGATTGACGACACACGCCCTGACAGACCTGAGTGGGGTGCTGCAGTTCCAGCTTCCGGCGGTGGTTGCCGAGCGTCTGGCTGCGATCAACTTCTGGTTGGCCGAACCATGAAAATACTGCTGATATCGGCCAATCGTGAACGTTCTCCCTACCCGGTCTTTCCAATCGGTTTGTCATATCTGGCCGGACCGCTCCAGGCAGCCGGCCACCATCTTTCGGTTCTGGATCTCTGCTTTGAACAGGAACCTGAAAGGGCGATCCGGGAACGGTTGACCGGATTTGCTCCGGCCCTGGTCGTCATATCTCTGCGCAACATCGATAATGTCACCTGGCCCAGCTGCCGTTCCTATCTGGAAGGAGTCAAATCCATTGTCAGGATTTGTCACGAGGGTTCAGCGGTAGTTGTGGGGGGATCAGGATTTTCGCTGATGCCGATGGAAATTATGGAGTATCTGGAGGCTGACTACGGCGTGATCGGGGAAGGTGAGGAGTTGCTGCCCCGTTTGGTGGAGCAGATCGAGCGTGGTCAGGACCCAAGCTATTTGCCAGGTCTTCTGCTGCGCGGGAGTGGAACCTTTCTGCCGCCATTGCCGGTGGAGCGGATCGGAACACCGGAGCGGGCCCTTTTCGATGTTGCCCGCTATCAGCGCGAGGGGGGCATGACCAATGTCCAGACCAAGCGCGGTTGTCCATTTACCTGCGTTTATTGCACCTATCCGCTGCTGGAAGGGCGCAGGATGCGGCTTCGTCCGGTGGCGGAGATCATTGCCGAACTTCGTTTGCTGGTTGATGATTACGCTGTCAGTTACGTATATTTTGTCGACGATATTTTCAATTATCCTCCCGAATTTGCCGAAACACTCTGCCGGGCGATGATTGCCGAAAAGCTTCCGATCAACTGGTCGGCTTTTATCAATCCGGCTTTCATGTCGCCGGAACTATTGGATGTGATGTTGGCAGCCGGGTGCGACGCTGTCGAGTACGGCACCGAATCAGGTTCGCCGGCCATGTTGAAGAATCTGGGCAAGTCCTTTACCGCTGAGGATGTCCGTTCGGCTTCGCTGCTTTGCCGCCAACGCAATGTGGACTTCGCCCATTACATCCTCTTCGGCGGTCCGGGTGAGACGCGCGAGACCGTGCTGGAGAGTTTTGCGCTGATGGACGAGCTTCAGCCGACCGCCGTGATCGCCATGACCGGCATCCGCATCTACCCCGGCACGTCGTTGTACCGGACAGCACTGGCGGAAGGGGCTGTCGACGCAAATACCAATATGCTTGAGCCGGTTTTTTACATATCTCCCCATGTAAGGGACGAGTTGGCAGAGTTGGTCGTTTCTCAGGCGGTCACTCGTAAAAACTGGGTTGTTCCGGGACTGGAAGTAAACATCAGTGACGCGATGCTGGATGCACTGCGAATGTTTCCGGTCAAGGGGCCGCTCTGGAAAATGATCAAGAGGATGGGGCGGAGCCGGGTCAGGCCGATGTGAGCATAAAGCTGCTACACCACTCCTTCGTTCTGGACATATCCATCCTAACACGCTAGAATTACCGTCTAAATTAATTTCAGGAGAATGTGTGGGATTTAAGGATCAAATCATCATAGTCACCGGCGGTACGCGCGGCATCGGACGGGCCATTTCATTGGCTTTTGCTGCCGAAGGGGCGCAGGTCTTTGCCGCCTATATTTCCAATCAGGTTGCTGCCGACGAAACCGTAGCACTAGCCGAAGGAATGGTTGGTAGTGTTACACCAATCCGGACAGATGTAAGCAGCTCCGAGGGGGCTCAGTTACTGATCAACCAGGCATCTCAAAGGTCTGGTCATATCGACGTTCTTGTCAACAACGCCGGCATAATCCGTGACGGTTGGTTGGCGATGATGGCCGAAGATGACTGGGATGCCGTTATCCGCACCAATCTTTATCCTCTTTTCCACTGCTGCAAGTGGGGGGTCCGCAAGATGATGTCCCGTCGTAGCGGATCCATAATCAACATTTCATCGATTTCTGCTGTCAGCGGTACCGCCGGACAATCCAATTATGCCGCCTCCAAGGGGGCCGCGATCAGTTTTACCAAATCACTGGCCCGTGAAGTTGGATCCATGGGCATCCGCGTCAATGCTATTGTGGCCGGGTTGATTGACACCGATATGACCGCTTGTCTCAAACAGGATGTCGTGGACGGGATTCTGAAGGGGGCTGCCTTGGGACGGATTGGCCGTCCCGATGAGGTGGCCGATGCGGCCATGTTTCTGGCTTCATCACGTTCCTCTTACATCACCGGGCAGGCTCTGGTGGTCGATGGCGGGATTCTCTGATGACCAGGAACAGGGTTGTCATAACCGGACTGGGCGTTTTCTGCGGGGCCGGCAAAAATACGGGCGAGTTCAGCGCTAATTTGCTAAATGGCAAGAGCGGGATTGTGGAGCTGGATCTCTTTGACGTTTCGGCCTTTCCATCCCGGATCGGCTGCCAGTTGAAGGGCTATGATCCGCTTGATTATTTTGATCAACGAACGGCTCGCAAGTTATCCAGGGCGGACCAGTTTGGCCTGATCGCCGCCGGTGAGGCGCTTGATTCCAGCGGCATCAGCGGCCTGTATTCTCCCTACGAGATCGGTGTTTCGATGGGTGCCGGCGCCGCCGGCATGTTCCAATCCGAGCAGTGGCTGAAAGCTCATTTGGCCGGTGAAACTGTTTCCCCGGTTTTGTTGCGGGGGGTGTTGCCGGACAAGACCGCCAGCGAGATCGCGATGCGTTACGGTCTGGCCGGTTATCAGGGTACGGTCACTACCGCATGCTCATCGTCGGCCACTGCCATCGGCTGGGGAGCCGATCTGGTGGCAACCGGTCTGCAGAAGGCCGTCATTGCCGGCGGTTCCGATACACTTTCACTGTTGACCTACGGCGGCTTCAATTCACTGAAGGTGGTCGATCCAGAACCCTGTTCTCCTTTCAGCCTCGGGCGTCAGGGGATCTCGCTCGGCGAAGGGGCTGCCTTTCTGGTGCTGGAAAATGAGCAGGATGCCCTGGCCCGCGGTGCCCGGATTTACGGCGCCGTGCTCGGTTATGCGCTGGCCGGCGAAGCCTTCCATATGACGGCTCCCGAACCGACCGGTTCGACCGCGGCACGGGTCATGCGGGATGCGATCGTTGTGGCCGGAGTCGGAGCGGAACAGGTAGGTTGGGTCAATGCCCACGGTACCGGTACCCCGCTCAACGATGTGGTCGAGTCCAACGCGATGAAACTGGTTTTCGGCGAGCGTGTCGGGCAGGTGCCGTTGATCTCGACCAAAGCAATGACAGGGCATTGCCTGGGGGCGGCCGGCGCGATTGAAGCCCTGGCTACGACCATCGCCCTCAACGAGCATATTATTCCGCAGACCCTCAATTTCAGGGGACGCGATCCGGAATGCGACCTGGATTATTGTCATGACGGCAAGCGGAGGACCGATGCCAGGATTGCCGTGTCGAACTCGTTTGCATTTGGCGGAAATATCACATCGCTGGTACTTGGACTATGAACATACCGATTAAGGACATTGTCATCACCGGTTATTCGGCGATCAGCGCTGCCGGCACCGGCATTGAAGCGATCCTCGAATTACTGCGCAGCGACCGGGACGCCCTGACAACAGTGGACGACTTGCCCGGCGGCAGCGGCCAGCGCTGGGGTAAAGCACAGGCTTTCAAGGCGACCGAATTCATTGCTCCGCTGAAAGCCCGCAAGATGGATCGCTGCAGTCAGTTCGCCGTGGCGGCTTCCGGCCTGGCTCTGAAGGACGCCGGCATCGATCTGAAGGTAATCGCTGCCGAGCGGATCGGTATCGCGTTGGGGTGCGGATTTGGTGGAGTTGCCAATTCGGCCGAATTCCTGGCCGGATACTTTAGCGGCGGAGTCAACGGGTTGGCTCCGATGCTGTTTCCGAATACGGTTTCCAACGCTCCCGCCAGCAACGCTTCAATTGAACATGGCTTGAAAGGTCCCAATGTCACACTGGTCCAGCGCTTCTGTTCGGCTGAATCAGCTTTCATGATGGCCTGCCGTTTCATCGCCGAAGGGCGGGCCGATATCATGCTGACCGGCGGAGCCGACGACCTGATGCCGCTGATGATGGCCGGTTTTGCCGCCACCGGACAGCTGAGGCGCTATGCTGCCTGTTTTGGCGAAGGAAGCGGAATCCTTGTGCTGGAAAGCGCCCGGCACGCCGCCGGCCGTGGTGTTGCGGTCAAGGGCACTGTTGAAGGCCTCAGCACGGTCGGCCTGCTGCCAAAAGGGTGCGAACGGGAAGGGATCGACCGGCTCCTGTCCAACGGCAGTCACTGTGAACTGGCTTCACTTTCCGGCACAACTTCCTGTTTCCAGCATCTGCTGCAGCGAATACCGACGGCTGCCAGTTTCGATCTGTCACGGGTGACAGGCCGTTCCCTGGCAATGGGCGGGGTCTCGATGGCGGTGTTGCTGGCATCGTTACAAACTGGCCAGAGCGGTCTCCACCTGGCTTCCTCTCCGGAAGGCCCCTACTACGCAATCCGTTTCAGCGGAGGCAATCCTGTTCAACCCTGATCCAGCCGCATATCTGCCGCATCGCTACCCATTCCTTTTGATTGACCGGATCGTTGAACTTGAACCAGGAGTTCGGGCAACAGCCCTGAAAAACGTGCCGGGCCTGCGCGGTTTCCCGCAGGTGTTGCTGGTCGAGTGCGTTGCCCAGCTGGCCGGGATTCTGACGATCAGCGAAGAGGGGGAGGGGGGCTTTCTGGCGGCGATCGATCGGGCCGAGTTTTCCGGCACGCCGCAACCGGCTGATGTCTTGACAGTTTCCGCCGCAGTGGTCAAGTCATTCGGTCGACTGTTCATGGTGTCCGGAAACGTCAGCTGCGATGATTGCACGCTGCTGACCGTGCAACTTACATTGGGGGTCGGCCGGTTATGATGCGAGGATTATATTGTCTGCTGGCGGTTTTGCTGATGTTTTTGGGTGCGACCGTTTCTTCGGTTGATGCCCGTTCGATCCCGCCACTGGAGGGGCTGGAGGCACTGCGCAAGGGTTTTTCAGGCATGTCCGATTTTACCGCCGATATTACCCAGGAAAAACGGCTATCGCTGATGAAGCGCAGTATGACCATGACCGGCACGGTTCGTTTCAGAAAGCCGGACCAGTTTTTCATGGCGATCAATCCGCCCTATGCCAGCCGGATGGTGCTGAAGGATTCCGTGATCGAACTGGCGGGCGGCCCGGACGGCAAACGCAACAAAATCGTCCTTCCCCCCGAACAGGGCTTGTCCCGCTGGTTTTCAAAACTGGCTGCGCCGGTCACAAGCCTGCCCGACGGGGTTGCAATTCAGGCCGACCTTTCCAATTCACTCTACACGCTGACGATTGCTCCGCAGGGCAAGGGACAGGTCAAGGAGTTGGCAATCTCCTATCTTGCTGATGGCACGATCCGTCGTTTGACGATCCTGGAGCAGAACGGCGACAAGGCCTGCATGACCTTTAAAAACCTGCGTCGAAATACCGGTCTGACCGACCGCGAATTCCGGCTGGAGCCGTGAAACCTTTGAGATATTTGACCATGACCCATGCAGACAGGATTGTCTTGTTCACTAAATTATTGACACGTTTTTTGAAATTCATTACTCCGCTGCTACTCTTGTCTGCCTGCAGCACGGCACTGCCTGCCCTGAATTACAGCCCGGGCGCCAGCCTGGACACACTTTCGGCGGCCGTCTCATTATCGGTAACCACGGCCGATCACGGCATGTCCGGCAGCGGCTTCATGGTCTATCGCCGCCCCGATCAGCTGCATCTGGTGCTGCTTTCGCCCTTCGGCACCACCCTGCTCGAAATTTTCTCCCATGGCGAGCGGATCACGCTGCTGTATCCGGGCAGTTCCACCGCCTATGTCGGCAGGATTGCCGACCTGCCTGACAAGGGGGGCTTACAGGGGTGGCGGCTGATGCGTTGGGTCATGGATGCTGATCCGGCGGGTTCAAACGACGTGAACGGCACTTTTGAGCGGATCGGTTTGCAGGGCGTTGCCGAAAAGGTGACCTATCAGAATGGGCTGGTAACCGAAAAACGCACCAACAACGGTGAGCAGGTTTACTATTCCCGTTACAGTGTCGTTGGCGGAGTGCCGTTTGCCGCCGAATTGGAACTGCGCAACGCTCAAGAAGACCGTATCCGGATCGTGCTTGATGAACCGGAAGTCAACACACCACTGGATCAGGCTGTCTTTCAGCCGCACCTGGAAGGGATCACAATCCTGCCATTGTCAGAGTTGAAGGGTTTATAGCGCAGCATGTCATTCTCTCGCTTTAAGACAATCACAAACTTTGTCAATAACCTGACCCGCCGTCACCTGGAGTGGATCTACCGCGTAACGACAACCCGCCCGCTGCTAGTGCTGCTCTGCTTTGCATTTGCGATGCTGCTGTCGATTGCTTCGATTTTTTCAATCCGTTTTGACAGTGACATTTTCCAGCTTTTTCCAAGCCGGCAACCGGCCTTGAAACTGATGCTGGATTCAATGGAATGGACCGGCAGCGCCAAGGAAGCTTTTTTTCTGCTGGAAGGTGACAAGAAGTTGCTGCCGCAGGAAGCCGGGCGGCTGGCCGAGCGTTTACGGCTGGCGCAGGTGGACGGTCAGCCGGCCTTCAAGCGCATCACCTGGCAGGTCTACGACGAAAATCAGGCGGCTGCGTTTCGTGATTTCATCGCATTTGCGGTGGCCCGGCCGCAGCTCTTTCTTTCCCGTTCCGATGTTGTCGCCCTGGCAGATCGTTTTGAACCGGCCGCCATCGACCGATATCTGGTGCGGCTGCAGTCGGAACTGGCCGGTCAGTTCGGCGGGAGCATGACCGCCCTGGCCACCGCCGACCCGCTCTTTGTGCGCGACCTGATCCTGCCCCGTATCAAGGCCGGCAGCCAGGCGCTCGACCTGGATCCCGACTCCCCCTATTTCATTTCCCGGGATGGCACGGTGCTGATCATGATCGCCGAACCGGCCCGGACGGTTCAGGACATGCAGTTCGCCCGCAAACTGGTGTGCGCGATCAACGAGGCCCGCCGTGATTCGCCGCTGAAAGTGTCCTGCGCCGGCGCGCACATCAGCGCCGTGCTGGATGAGGCGGAGATGAAGTCCAATATCATCTCCTGCATCCTTTCCTCGCTGGTGGTGGTGCTGGGGCTTTTCTATGCCACCTACCGACGTCTGCTGCCGACTTTGCTGATCCCGCTGATCCTGGGATGTGGTGTGACGTTGGCTCTGGGAGCTGCCGGACTGTTTTCCGGATCGATCCACATCATCTCGTTCGCGTTCATGGCGCTGATTATCGGTCTTGGAACCGATTATTCGATTCATCTCTACGATCGTTTCCATTCCGAACGGGCGAGCGGTGCCGACGCTGCCGATGCCCTGCATCTGTCACTGGTCGATAGCGGCCATGGCGTTTATACCGCCGCCTCCACGACCGCTTTTCCGTTTCTGGCCATGTACATCTCCGATGTGCGGGCCCTGTCGGAACTGGGGCTGCTGGTCGGGTTGGGGGTAATCTTTTCGCTCTACACGACCCTCTTTTTCTTGCCGCCGCTCTTGATCTTGATGGAAAAGCGCTTTCCGATCGAGTATCGCCCGATACCGGCCTTGGGTCTCGGTTGGCTGTGGCGTTGTGCCATACGCCGCTCGGGAATCGTGATCGCTCTGTCGATCGTCTCGACTCTTGTGTTGGGAGGGATGGCGTTCAAAATCAAGTTCGATGGTGAACTGAAGAATCTTCAGCCCCGTCATTCAGAGGCATTCCTTGCCCAGGAAAAAATTGAAAAACATCTCAGCCTGGCTCCGAAACAGTTGCTGGTAGCAGTGGAGGGGGGCGATCTTCTTCAGGTGCTGGAACGAAGCGCAAAAGTTGAAGCCGTTGCCGGCCGCCTGCAGCAGCAGGGTCAGATTGCGGCCTGGTCGTCTCTGGGCAGGATCATCAACAGCCCATCCGACCAGCTGTCCGTGATGGAGCGCATGCGGGCCGAACTACGCGGCAGGAACCTGGCCGGACTTTTGGCTGCCGGGCTGGAGCGTAACGGTTTCTCCCGGGAGCAGTTCCAGCAGTACCTGAAAGCTGCCGGAGGCATGACCAACCCTGTTCCCGTCTCCAATACCGAAGCGTTGGCCGGACTGGCGGCTTCGCCTCTGAAGGGCTTGCTGGAACGGCATCTGATTAAGGACTCCTCTGGTTATCATGCACTGCTGTACCTGCATTACAAGGGTGCCGATTTCAACCAGAACGGGTTTCTGTCTGAACTGGCCGCGATTGATCCGACCGCCCGCGTATCCAGTGTAGATCTGATCAGTAATCAGCTTTCCGCCGCGGTCAAGCAGAGTTTTATGTGGGGCGGGATTTTAGGTTGTTTGGTTGTGCTGTTTATGCTGGTGGCGCACTTCGAGTCGCTTGCTGGGGTCTTTTACGCTATGTTTCCGGTGCTGGCCGGGGCACTTGCGATGCTTGGAATCATGAGCGCCAGCGGAATGGGACTCAATTTCATGAATGCGATGGTGCTGGTAACGATTGTCGGAATGGGGAGCGATTATGGCCTGCATATCCGCCACCGCATCGCTGTAGCGGATCCGCTGCAGCAGGAACTTCGTTATGTCCAGTCCAGTCGGGCGGTGCTGCTGTCGGCCCTGACAACAATTGCCGGCTTCGGCTCGCTGGCGTTGGCCGATTACCCGGCCCTGGCATCGATCGGATGGGCCACCAACTTCGGCATCGGCTTCACGGCGATTTTTGCGATGGTGACGTTACCGGCAATATATTGTTACAAAAAATGACCAATGTCGGATATGGTTCATGGTTGTAGACAGCAATGGTTAAGAATAAATATATGGTGGTTACGATTTATCATTTGACAACCGGAAATTGATTATGTTAGAAGACGAGTCCCTTTTGCGACGGAAGATTTGTCGGATTGGGTGCTCTCAGAAAAAAGCGGTGTCGGAAAAAAAGATATTGACACGGCGGATTGATTTGAGTATGTTGTTCGTCTGGTTGCACAGCTGGTCTTTGAAAACCGAATAGCAGCGACAAGTGATTGTAGTAAAGAATTGTCAGTAAAAGTTTTCGAGTTACAAACTTTCATTATAAACTGGAGAGTTTGATCCTGGCTCAGAA
>CAYWJJ010000006.1:0-99463 GCA_964458105.1 uncultured Geobacter sp. | reverse complement strand
CCTCGGTCGCCACTCTCCTCGCCGCCTTGTACTCATTTTGATTGCACCTTGGTATTATGCCAATTCGGGCATGATATTTATTATTTCGCTGAAGAGTCCGTCAAGATCCGCCCTGGTCATGTCACCCATATGGGCGATGCGGAAGGTTCTTCCTTTAATTTTGCCATAGCCGTCATCGAAAGCAAAGCCTGCATCACCAAGTTTTTTCTTTAGCATGGCCAGATCAATGTCACGACTGTTGCGGCTGCAGGTCAGCGTCTGCGAACAGTAGGGGGCCTCCGGAAAAAGCTCGAAGCCACGACTTGTGACCCATCCCCGCACATATTCGGCCAGATCGGCATGACGCGCCCAGCGTGCCTCAAGCCCTTCCGCGAACATACGCTCCAGTTGACGGTCCATGGCATATATCAGCGAGATACAGGGAGTTGACGGTGTGTTGTTCTTGGCATCATTTGCGGCAAACTCCATAAAATCGAAGTAATAGCCGCGCCCCTCCATGCCTGATGCCCGCTTCAATGCCTTCTCACTGGCCGTAAAGACCGCCAGTCCCGGCGGCAATGCAAATGCCTTCTGCACGCCGAATATGCAGCAGTCAATTCCAAATTCATCAACCGGCAGCTTCACGGCACTCATGGAAGAAACCGTATCCACAATGAACATTACGTCCGGAAATTTCTTCATGACCTCGGCGATCTCCGCCAAAGGCGACATGACTCCGGTAGACGTCTCATTATGGATCATGGTCATACTGTCGTATTTGCCGGTGGCCAGCGCCTGTTCCACAGCCTCTGGCGTAACCGGCTTGCCCCAGTCGAAGTGAACGGCATCGGCCTGCTTGCCGCAGCGAAGCGTTACGTCGTGCCATTTATCCGAAAAAGCACCGTTGCAGAAATTGACACAACGTGTACCGACCAGATTACGAATAGCACCCTCCATGACTCCGAAGGCGCTGGAGGTGGCCAGAAAGACACTGCCGCTGGTAAAGAGCAGTTTTTTGAGCCCTGAAGTAACCCGGCCATGCAGTTCGGCATACTCCTTCATACGGTGGCCGATCATCGGCAAAGACATGGCAGCCAGAATGTCCGGGTGAATTTCTACCGGACCGGGAATAAACAGTTTTTTGTGCATAATTGCTGTGCTCCAAGATATATTATGATTCGCAACTTTGTTCAGATTTCAATGGATCAAGCTAACAAATGGCAATACTAAAGTCAAGGCCGCTACCATCTCACAATAATATGAATATGCAGGTCGTAACAAGCCTCAACAGCATAAACGTACGCATCAACTTTATAACACAGTTACTCGGATCATTAGGACTGTTTTATCGTTTAAATCGGGCACACCAATATTTCAGCTCTAAACACCAGCTCCAACTATGAGTATTTTCCAAACACCATATCATTTTTTCAGATAGATTTATTACTCAAAACAGATTTCACGCACGGATTGTGTGCATATGGTCAACCCAGCTCACATTGAGACTAATTATTTGAAAGTAAAGCACTATTTTACAAATATCCTTGTATACTGTATTCATTTTATTCGTTGATTTTGTTATTACCGTAGTGTATAGACAACTCTCGTACTGTATACGTTTCATATACACTTGGATCAATGCCATATTAGTTTTCAATAATTGGCGTATGAATATCATAGCATGGAGGACTCATTGATGTTGCACAGACACTACCGCTTCATCCCGTTATTGTTCCTGTTGATTGCAATTGCCTTTCCGGCAGCTGCAGAACAGGGCATGGCCATCGACCCAGCCACTTGTCTGGGTTGTCACAGCAACAAGATATCCATGCGGGCCTTCGCAGATTCCGTGCATGGCAAAAACGCCTGTACCAGCTGTCATGTCGATATCACCGATCTCGTCAAGCATATGAAAAAAGAGATCAAAGTCCATAAAGTTCAGTGCGAGCGCTGCCACAAGAAGCAGAATTCTGAGCATTATGCCAGCATACATGCTTCAAAAGGAGTTATGTGTGCCGACTGCCACACCGACATTCACACTCATAATTACTGGAAAAACGACAAACGGATTGCCGTGGCGAAATGCGTACAGTGTCACGACAAGGAGGCCGTATATCAGAAGTCGGTCCATGGAAAAGCCGTAGCAGCAGGCAACATGGACTCCGCTGCCTGCACCGACTGCCACAACCTGCATGACATCAAACCGTTGGGAGTCAAAGGCTCGCATACAGAGCGCGAATTCCATACCAAGGTCTGCATGAAGTGCCACAGTGACCAGAAGATGATGGACAGAAACAAAGTCTTCAACGTGGCTGTAAAATCTTACATGGAAAGCTATCACGGCAAGAACTATCGACTCGGCTTCCCGGAAAAGGTTGCCGGTTGTTCAGACTGCCACACGGCCCACTCCGTACTGCCTATGTCCGACCCCGCTTCCAGCGTAAACAAGGCAAATCTGGTAAAGACATGTGCACAATGCCACTCCAAGGCGACCATCCTGTTTACCAAGTTTTACTCCCATGGCGAGATGACCGATCGCCATAAATACCCGATCCTGTTCTACACCTTTGTTGCCATGACCGGCCTGCTGGTCACCACCTTTGCCGCATTCTGGATTCACACTCTGCTCTGGATGTTCCGCGGTTTCGTTGAAAACAGGGAGAAAGCAGCCAAGCTCCACGCCGGCACCCATCACCATGTCATACCCGATGCACATAAGCAGTACCGCCGCTTCAACCGGCTGCATATCTTCCTGCACATACTTGTTATCACCAGCTTCCTGTTGCTTTCTCTAACCGGCCTGCCGCTTAAATTCAGCACCCAACCATGGGCTATCGAATTGATGAAATTCTATGGCGGATCCGCAAACGCCGGCCTGCTTCACCGACTGGGCGCGGTAATAACCTTTGTCTACTTTGGCTCGGCGCTGGTCATGAGCTTCAACTTCCTGTTTCTTAAGAAGGATATTCCAGGCAACCCGATTCAACGTCTGTTCGGACCGGATTCGCTCTGCTTTAACCTGCGCGACATTTTCGATGTTATCGGCATGGTAAAGTGGTTCTTCTTCATGGGACCAAAACCTACCTTTGAGCGCTGGACATACTGGGAGAAATTCGACTTTATCGCAGTATTCTGGGGTATGTTCGCCATCGGTGGCTCCGGATTGATGCTCTGGTTTCCTGAATTGTTTGGTATGTTTTTACCCGGCTGGGCTTTCAACGTAGCGACAATTGTCCACTCGGACGAAGCGTTGCTGGCCACGGGCTTTATCTTCTCGGTACATTTTTTCAATACACATGGACGGCCCGAGAAGTTCCCGATGGACTTTGTTATCTTCAATGGTCAGATTGCAAAAGAAGAGATGCTTGAAGAGCGTGGCGACCAGTGGAATCGCTACGAAAAGCTGGGGATTACAGAGAAGTTCGCCTGCAAACGCACCAGCGGCGTTGTTTATGACTTCCTGGTCAAGGGTTTTGGATTCTGTGCGCTCTTCACCGGACTTAGTCTGCTGCTGTTGATGATCCTCGCCTTTATGAGCGGCGGCGGGCACTGATATAAATCATATTTCAAAGTAGCTGTTACACCAACGGGGGGCGAGAACGCCCCCCGTTGCTATTTATACCAATCTGCAACTTCGGCACATCACAACAAGCTGTGGAACCTTCTGCAAAACCGAAGAAGCTAACGACGTAATCGTTTGATTGCAACTTGGTATTTGAGCTTGCAATCATTACCGGCAATTGAAAAGGGGACGCCATATCTGGCATCCCCTTTGTTTTTTTCATAAGCAGTGTGGTTAGAAGCACAAACTATTTGGCTTCCACACTCCCCTGAACATCATCTTGTTTTTTTGACCACTTGCCCAGCGCCAGCGACTCGACGGCTGCTGCCGCGCCAAACGAGAAGACACTGAACACAAGCGGCATTCCATGCGTGCCGAGGAGATCGAACATGAAAACCTTTACACCACCGACCAGAGTGACAAGAATTGCAATGTTCCTGATCTCCCTGTCCTTTCGCAGATATGCATACAGTATCAGGATTATCGCCGCGCCATTGATCAAGACCGATTGTGAACACCTAAATGTGTCGCGCTGCATCTCGCCAGGAATATTCTGAAGTATCTGAAATATTCCGATACGTATCATGTAGAAACCACTTATCAAACCCGAGAGCAAAAGCAAAACAGCGCTTCTGTCATTATTGTCAAAACGTTCAAAGAACGAGGATTCTGGCGGTGGCGGCCAACTGCGGCACCAACTGTAATGATAGAGCATTATACAGGCCAGCAGGCCGGCTGGAATAATATTTACTGCATCCATCGAACCCGGTCCATCCCCATGCAGGGCAAAGACAAGAGCTGTGCAGCAATAAATATTAAGAATATAGGTCACGATTCTGACGGTTCCGCTTTCCCAGACGCGGGACATCACCGCCATAAAAATTGCTACAATAGAGATGATCGGTAATGTCAGAACAAACTTTCCTGTAGCGGCCGGCAGCACAAGCGCCAGAAGTGCTCCACAGGCAAATGTAAATGAACTTGCACCAGGGGCGCCCTCTCCTCCCCGGCGTGCCAGCCAGAAGCTTAATGCAAGATGACCTGACGCGACCAATACTCCCACTGCTCCAAGCAAGGAAACATTTCCACCCTGCGCGCTGACAACATTAAGTGCAGCGGAAAAAGCCCAGATCAGATTGATCGACGGAAGCATCAGGTCAAATCGCGATATTTTGTTTGTACCGCAGCGGATTATACCAAGTAGTGCAAGGACAAGATATGTGATCAGGAAGACTGACAAGACGGGAAGAAACCAGTCAAGTGCAAGCCCGGGCTGCATTGCCTCGCCTCTCCTAAGCGTCACGCCAAGACGGAATCCCCAGAACTGGAGCATGACCATACTCACAACAAGTACTGTCCATCGCAGCCACGAGCATTGCTTCATCCTGGCCGCAAAATAGCCGAGGACATTTGCGGTAAAAAGGACCAGAGACAGATACGGGAAGAAAGGATGCGGGTAATCTATTGCTGCCCCGGCAAAACACATTCCCAGAATGCCGACGGAAATGGGTGTAAATGCATTGTATTGACGGCTGATGAACGCCATACCCATGCCGGTTGCCATTAGTGTCAGATAAGCAGGTACAAGTGGAAGCGATTGGAAGTGGGTATGCGTTTCAACAACAATGCTCGACATCAGCAAGGCCCCGCACGCTGCAAACACTGGGGCAAGCGGGCTTTGTTTACCGTATTTGTACCATCCGAGCGCCATCAGAACCGTAGCATATCCCATGCCCAATCCAGAGCCGACAAGCATGTTGACTAAGCCGCTATCGGTAATGGTGCGAAGAATCAGCGCCACAACCAGCAGGAAGCAGAGAGCAGCGAGTCGGGGTAAAAGCGATGTTTTACCGGCCCAGGACAACACCTCTTCCGAAACATCAGTCGGCTCGCCAAGTGGATATTCCTCGGTCTTCGGCGAAGCTTTTACGGCAGGAACATCAACTACTGCCGGGACTCCAAGTTCAGCTACAAGCGAAGTAAGTCGTTCCAGCTTATGCTCTAATGATTGTACACGGGCTGATATTTCTTCAACCCGCACTTCAAGAGTCTGATCTGCTTGTGACATATGTACCCGCCTCCGGCATACAATTCAGGACTTACAAAAAGCTCTGCAACCCAATTGCCGCTCCACACAGGCTTCCTGACCGATGGTTACAGCACCCTGTTACTCTCTTGTCATAGTCAATGCCGGCTTCAAATAAGACTGTAGCGGCATACATAGCAGCTCCTGCCGCACAGCACATGACTCGCTCCATATTTGAGAGTTACTAGTGATCTTGATTCATTTCCTCCAGATCACTAGTAACTGATTCCTATACATATCTGTTTAATGTGACGATTCCTCCTTGAGGAATGCAGGAAGAAATTTATTGATAAAAAAGAAGAGTACAAATGGGGTTGCAATAACCGTAAGGGCGCCAAACAGCCCTTCCTTGAATGTTTCAATATTGTGCGGGATTATAGGCAGATGGTAATCCATGAAGCCTGCAAAACTAAGCGAAAAGGCCTGACCACCTATTACCACGTTATAACGCATCATGAACACGCCGAACAGAACCAGAACGGTGGCAATTGTAGTGCGTTTCACGGTGCGTCCCGGCAGGGCCATCAGCAAGAAAGGCACCACGTTGCCAAGAGTGTACTGCAGAATAAAGATCTTGAAGAAATCGCGCTCCATGATGACCTCTCGCAGAATATCCCAGGATTTAACCTGGGTATACCCGCGGAAGATCAGGTCCAGAATTTCCAGCGTTAATGCCGCAATCATGAAATAGAGCAAGTAGTTGGAAGCCAGCATGACCTCCATATGTTTGGCCCCTTCAAGCTGTTCAACAGATGGAGCGTCGGAATCCTTGGCCCAGCGGGAAATTTTTCGTTTGGCCATGAATTTGCGAAATTCCTGAACCACAACGTAGCAGAGAATACAGAGGGCGACACCGGAAACAACCGCTGAGCAGATGAAGATGACCGGCATCAGCGGTGTCATCCAGAGTGCGTTAGCCTTGACTGAACCGAAAATGAATCCGGCATAACCATGCAGAAAACATGCAACCGGGATACCAATGCCTGCCATGATTTTGCAGGCCTTGTGGTCCTTTTCAATGGCTTCGTGGCTGATATCCCACGCACCAAGAGTAAGACAGGTGAAAATCAATCGTCTGAAGTTGTCAATCACTCCTCGGTTCTGCTGGGCTTTCAGGGCTTGGGCGGTCAGCACAAAATGTTTGCGGTAGACCAACCAGAGTTCGGTTGCCACGATGCATCCATATGTGGTGAAAACAAAACCAAAGGCTGCGATAGCCGAGGTAAAATGCGGCGTCATCATGACGTTAATTCCCCGAAAGGGCTGTTGCAGATGCAGCAGCAACGGCATCATTGCCACCGGAAGCAGAGCAAAGGAAAACACTAGAGAAAATCTGGCAATTTCCTTCAGTTTCTCAACTCCGAAAACATGGTAGAGAGAAGAGAGGACGAAGGCTCCGGCGACAAGACCGGTCATAAATGGATACATTACGATCTGGATTGACCAGTAAATGTATTCGTTCGGCAGGACAAACAGCTCCTTAATCGTCCATGCCTCCCCGTGAACTTCCATAGCGTGTTGTACTATTTGATCAACCATGACTAACGCACCTCCTGGGCAAGACCGATATAAAAGGCTTGAGGCTTGGTACCGAATTCGTCCTTAAGAACCCCGACTCGCTCATTCATGATGATCTGGGTTATGGGATCATTGATATCGTGAATATTACCCATCCTGCGCGCACCAAATGGACAGGCGTTGACACAGGCCGAATCCAGGCCTTTACTGAGACGGTGATAGCAGAAGGTACACTTGTCGGCGACATGAAGTACCGGGTGGAAAAAGCGGGCAGCATACGGACAAGCCATGATGCAATATCCGCAGCCTATACACCATGTGCGGTCGACCAGGACCACACCGTCATCGGTCTTGTACGTGGCACCGACCGGGCATACCTGCGTACAGGGCGGGGTTGTACAGTGATTGCAAAGTTTGGGGACAAAAAAGGCTTTGCCGACATTCTTAGGATCGATCTCCTTGAATTCACCCTTGCCAAGGTCAATACGCGATTCAGTATAGCCGTTGAGCGCTCCCTTGGGACTGTCCACATACCGGCGGTCATCCTTGGTGTAAACATATCGCTCCACCCATGTCCGAGTTACATTGGCTTCCAGGGGAATATCATTTTCGACCTTGCAGGCCTTGACGCAGAAACCGCAGCCGACACATTTATTGGTATCAACCAGAAATGCCCATTGGATATCTGGATTTTCAGCCAATACCTTTTTGGGATCAATCAATGTCAAGGCTGACAGAGGAACCGAGGCCCCTGCGATGACCATTACACATTTTTTTAAGAAATCTCTTCGTTCCATTATTTCATTTCCTCCAATCTCGGGTTGTGAGGGTTGTGACATTTGACGCATAGTACGCCGGGGTTATGTCCCTTCGGGTCAATACCGGGTATTCGTTTACGTTCACTTGTCGTATAGGGAAGGTTAGTGTGACAACGCAGACAAAGCTCACGACTACGGTCAATTCCCAGTTTTTCAGGCGCTTCAGGATGGTTGAGTGCAGGCCCGTGACAGTCCTCACAAGGAATTACCCCATGCAGTTTCTCGGAGCGGACTTTAACCACTGCACCGTGGCATGCACTGCAGTATTCATGCATTCTTTCCCTGCCGGTGACTCCATATTTTGCAGGCTGCTTTTTCCATTGGTCTTCGTTTGACTTACGGTGGAAGGAGTACATGAACCCTCTTTTGCCGGAACCGAAATCATTGGGAACATAGAAAAAACGAAACACCAACAGCGCAACTACTAATGCTATGACCACATACAGCGGTCGCCAAACATGACTTTTCACTTTCGCTCCTTTTTGCCGAATATTTTTGTGTGACAACGGCCATATAAATTAAAGTACGGACTAGCTATTACGTTCTCTACTGTGTCAATTAAAAATCGTATTTTAGTTTATCCGCCAGATAAGCCCTCCTTACAGGGCAGTTGCCGCAAGAAACTACTATTCCGCATATTCATTCTCAAGCCCGGCTGTTTTCGGAACTTCCCCCGATTCCTGTTTAACTAGGAACAATTCATCGCCGATATAGGAACCGACTCCGTCATCGGCAACGTGAAAATCGCCGTTCATTATCGGTATGGCCACCCGCAGCAACATTGTAAAAACCAACAGCCCGGTAGCCCAGATGCCAATTGAAAGCAACAGTTCTATGCCGCTTGGAGCATACTCGTAGATTTCATGAAGAACGTCAGGAATGAAGCCTGGAATGACGAGGCCCATCCCTTTCTCAATGTAAACCCCGACGAAGACCAGCACGCATCCGATTATCAGGGTCACGTTGTTCCTGCGCGTATCAGGAATCAGGAAAATAAAAAAAGCGGTGAGATTGAAGACCATGGCCGTCCATATCCAGGGCACCAGCGCGGAATGACCATGCAATCCCTGGAAAAGGTATTGTACCGGAGCCAGATGGGCCGAAGCCGTGTAATACTCTTTGAAAAGCTCGGCTCCAAGCAGAAGCAAGTTTATGAACATTGCATAAGCGATCAGTTCGGCCACCTTCTGAATGGCCTTATCCTCGATCTTGAACTTGGTATATTTACGCACCAGAAAGAAGATGATGATCATAAATGCAGGACCGGAGCAGAATGCAGATGCGAGAAAACGCGGCACTAATATCGAAGAGTTCCAGAAAGGGCGAGCACCAAGCCCGTTATAGAGAAAAGCGGTTACAGTGTGAATGGAAATCGCCGACGGTATCGATAACAACAGCAACGGAGTTGTAAAACTCTTGTTCGGCTCCCGTTTGTAGTAGAGATTGTATAGGATATAAATTGCGATCGTAAGATTGATGGCAAGATAGGTATTGAGCACAACGACATCCCAGGCCAACAGTGACTGCGGGAAGTTGAGGAGCCCTATCTTGGGTATCAAGTGCCAAAAGCGCTCGGGATGCCCAATATCGACAGTCACGAAGAGCAGGCACATGACAATTGCCGACACAGCAAGCAGTTCCCCCAGTACGGCAATTTCCTTGATCGGTTTCCAATGGTAGACATAGGCGGGAATCACCAGCAGAACAGCTGCCGCTGCAACTCCTACCAAGAAGGTGAAGTTGGAGATATAGAAACCCCAAGAGACCTGATCCCGCATGGAGGTGACGATCAGTCCTTCATTCAATTGATTGATGTACGCCGTGGCTCCAATGGCAATAAGGGTCAGCAGAAACAATACCCAAGCATAGTAGGCCTTGCTCCCCTTGCAAATTAATTTCAAAGTACCCTTAAAAAAGTTAATTATATTCAACATACGCTCGCTCCATACGGAAGGATTACCGGTTAGATGCTTTTCTGCGATTTATGGCACAAAATAATAACGTAAACATTCTGTCTATCCGGGTTAGGTTGCGTAAAAATAGTAGAATTTAGGTTGGGTATTCAGATCCTCTTTGAAAATAAAGACCCGCTTGTTCTCAAT
This sequence comes from uncultured Geobacter sp., assembly GCA_964458105.1. Taxonomy (GTDB): domain Bacteria; phylum Desulfobacterota; class Desulfuromonadia; order Geobacterales; family Pseudopelobacteraceae; genus JACRCG01. The sequence continues at coordinate 89,398 of CAYWJJ010000006.1, read as the reverse complement.
CAGGTAACGCATCTCGCTGCTCGGATCAAGCAGGTTCCCGAACTTGCGGGCGCCGACCGGGCAGATCTCCGCGCAGGCCGGGTAGCGTCCCGGCTGCTCGCGGGTACGCTGTATGCAAAAAGTGCATTTTTCCACGACACCTTTGGGGCGGGGGCGGTTGCCGAGGTAGTGCGTATTGGGATTCATATCCTTAGACGGCAGTTTGGGTTTACCCCAGTTGAAATGGCGAGCTCCGTAGGGACAGGCCGCCATGCAGTAACGGCAGCCTATGCACCAGTTATAATCGACAACCACAATCCCGTCGTTTTCCTTCCAAGTGGCCTGCACCGGACAAACCTTGGTGCAAGGAGGCTTCTCGCACTGCTGACACTGGACAGGCATATAGAAATGACCTTTTTCAGGGACCTCGGCCGGATTATAGTAATGCTCGGCGTGCGCCAGATCGACACCCTTTTCTTTGTCCAACTGCATGACCCTGATCCAGTGAATCTGCGGATCACGTGACTGGTTGTTTTCACCCACGCAGGCATACACACAGCGCCGGCAGCCAATGCAGCGGGAAAGATCCAGCCCGTATCCATAACGGACCCCTTCAATCGGTGGCGTCGACTTGACTGTAACCTGCTTGGCGTACTGTTTGCTGTAATCCTTCTCGAGACGCGCAATCACACTCTTGAGTTCATCCTTGGAAAGCTCACGAAAATGCTTCTGAAAGAATTCCTCCCACACCGAGGCTGATGCGTCTCTGCCTGGCATGACTACTAAACCGATGCCGGCCGCCAAACCTTTAAGAACTTTGCGACGGGACTTATGCAGGACATGTTCACATTTTTTTATATCTGACATAAATCAGACTCCCGATTAATATGAATGGAAAAAATCAATGGTGGGCTCGGCCCGGGCGCTCCGGCGGCGGAAGCGGCTTAAGAGACTTGAACTTCGGATCATGGGGATTATGGCAGTGAACGCAGAGCAGATACTGCTTGTCACCATTCCAACTGCCGGTCCGCTTGCCATGGATGCCTACCTTCCAGTCGCGGAACTTGTCACCGTGGCATTGTCCACATAAACGGTATGACTCCGAGAAATCAATCAGCTCCCCTGAAACAAGTCGAAGTTTGTCGCGATCTAACAGGTTGTGGCAATCCGTGCACCAGCGCTGGCCTTCAGCATGATGCAGAACTATTTCCTCATGATAGTCGGTCAGAACCCGCCGCTGCGGATTGGGCTTCATTTGGGCATGGCACTGGGTGCATGGAAAAACACCCTCTGAAAATGGCGGCCTTGGCACCGGAAATATTTTTTCCGGCGGACGGTTCTTTATGTTGTAGGCAGGCTGCAGTTCAGCAGCAGTTTTTTCAACAACCACCAGCTTTCCCGATCGGTCAAATTCTTTTACTCTAGCCGAATGACCCGAGGGGACGGACAGAAACTGAACCGATACCAGGGTAAGCAGAATCGGTATGGGACGAGCAAATCTCCATTTTTTCATCTCAACCTCAATGTCACGTGATGGACGAACATTGCCGAATTTTAAATTCATGATCTAGTATAAAACTAGTTTATACAATTGATGAATGTACCTGCTAATATTAATATTAAAAGCACCCTGTTTTGTCAACGCAAAAAACCGTTTTATTTTTAATGTGTGTTTTCGTGCTCACTAACCTTGCCGTTCCGGCGAATTCATCCGCCAAGCCATGGTACGGGAACCGGTAATGCTGCTTAACTGCAGTCACGGGTGCTGTCTGGAGTGCTTTGCAACTGCGAAATGGGATCCTTCATAAGAACATGCGTCTTCGGTGTTGATAATCATGTTGACGTCAGGTTTAAAATACCAGTATGGCCATTCAAAACATTCAGACATAAAAGTGGTCAATCATAAAAACATAAAAATCAACACAGGCATGTTTTTATATATGCCATCAGGTTCCCATTTTTTTTGAAACCAGAGTCAGCACTGTTTATAAAACATACTACCGCCAACACAGAAAAGGTCAAGCGTTGTTCGTATGATATCAGGTAGTTGGCATTGAGATCTTTTTTGTTTTGCAGCAGCGCAAAAAAGATGATTGACGTTTGGCTATCATTTGTAATATCTATAGAACGTCGTTGTACATACAAAGAAACATTAAAGGAGTTAAAGCATGAAAAAAACCGTTATTGCCTTATTTACAGTTGTTGTCTTCTCAGGAACCGCCTTCGCCGCCGATGTGATCGAGTTTGCCGCCCCCAAAATGGGTAAAGTGACCTTTCCTCACAAAAAGCATAAAGAGATGCTAAAGGATTGTAAAAAGTGCCATGAAAAAACACCTGGAAAAATAGAAGGTGGATTCAGCAAAGATTGGGCACATAAGACTTGCAAGGGTTGTCACACAGACAACAAAAAAGGGCCAACAGGTTGCAAGGATTGTCACAAGAAGTAACACGTTAAATAGAATATAAATCTGTATATATTGTTTACGAAGGGGTAACGGTGACAGCGTTACTCCTTTTCGTTTTTCGCTGCCCGCTTTAGTCCGATTCACACGATTAAATTGCAGCCGACAAACTGAATCCAATCGATGAATCTCCATATTTTCGTTGACAAAAAAAGCTACATTAAAGTATATAACGATGATATTTACAGTCAGCTTCAATACATTAATCAATACATAAATTGAACATTAGGAGAAGTTATGGCAATTCGTAAAACCGCCGGGTACGCCTGGAACCTGATCAGCCTTGTCGGCATCATCCTGGCAGTAACGGCCGCGGGTCTTATCATAGCCTTTACTGCACTCGAAATGATAACCGGCATAGAGCACCCTTATCTCGGCATCATGACATATTTTATTTTTCCAGGAATGCTTATCGCCGGCCTTTTACTGGTACCGGTCGGTGCCTGGAGAGTCCGAAATGAACGACGCAAAGCAATTTTGGAAGGAATGCTGTCGCTTGATGAAGAGATACCTAAATTTCCTCGTCTTGACCTTAATGATCCTGCCAGACGCCGCCTGGTACTATTCTTTGTTTTCGCAACGGCAATTTTCTTTGTTGTTGTTGCCGTTGCTTCCATCAAGGGATTCGAATTCACCGAATCGCCCACATTTTGCGGAGAGCTCTGCCATACAGTTATGGAGCCAGAGCATACTGCTTGGCAAAACTCCCCTCATGCCAAGGTAAAATGCGTGGAATGTCATGTCGGGCCTGGTGCAGACTGGTACGTTAAAGCAAAAATTTCGGGTCTGCGCCAAGTATGGGCCGTAATGACCCATGCCTGGCCAACGCCTATCCACACACCGATAGAGCATTTGCGACCTGCACGTGGAACTTGTGAACATTGCCATTGGCCTGAGAAATTCTACTCCGGTCGCCAGAAAATATTTTACCACTACGCGCCGAATGAAGAGAACTCTCCAAGAGAAACAAACATGCTGATTAAAATCGGCGGCTCTCCCAAATCACCCAACGCCATGGGCATTCACTGGCACATCGGCCGTGAGGTAACCTTTATTGCGGGCGACAAAAAACGCCTTTCAATCCCATATGTTGCGGTTAAAGGCGAAGACGGCAAAATCACCGAGTATATGGATCCGGAAAAGCCACTCACCAAGGATGAAATTGCAAAGGCGAACAAGCGCCTGATGGATTGTACCGACTGCCACAACCGTCCAACACATATTTACCATTCGCCGGATGTTGAGATGGATCTGCACTTTGTTTCCAATAAGATTGACAGAAAGCTGCCTTATGTCAAGAAAGTTGCAGTTGAATTGCTGAATAAACCCTACAAATCCAAGGAAGAAGCCTTCGCATCGATAACCACGGAACTTCCTGCCTACTATGCCAAGAATTATCCGAAGATTGCCCAGGAAAAGGGCGCTGCCATCAACCAGGCTGTTGATCAAGTAAAGGACATCTATTCACGCAATTTCTTCCCGGCCATGAAGGTTCAATGGAATACCTATCCAAACCACATCGGCCACTTCTACACTCCCGGTTGTTTCCGTTGCCATGACGGCAAACATAAAACAGCCGAAGGTAAAGTAATCTCCAAGGATTGCAAGATATGCCATGACGTTTTGAGCCAGACACAGGAAAACATTCCGGCCGGCACAAGAGTAACGGATTTCGTTCATCCGGTGAATATCGGAGATGAACTGTACAAGACAAACTGCAGCGAATGCCACGCAGCTCCGGATCATGGTCATGCTGCAGCAGATCATGGCACTTCCAACGGCAAAAAAGAGAAACATTAACAATTACAAGAAAGGCCCCGAAGACAATTCTTCGGGGCCTTTCTTGTATTATTTTCTTAAAGATAAAGCTATAGCTCTTCGAATGTTTCCGCCTCTTTTTCCTCTTCCTCTCCAGACTCACCGTTGTCATTCACCACATCATCCAATAGAGCTTTTAGAAACAGTCGATTTTCATCGATTGATTTTCTGACATCACTAAGCAGTTTTTCAAAATCATCAGGTACCGTCGACATGGCTACCCCCTAGGCGGCTTGCATTACATCCAGGTAGCGCTCAGCATCCTTGGCAGCCATGCAGCCTGTACCTGCAGATGTGATAGCCTGACGATAGGTGAAATCCTGAACATCACCGGCAGCAAAGACGCCTTTGACACTAGTGGCAGTCAGATCGCCCTCAAGCCCCCCGCACTTCGTACGAATGTAGCCGTCAACCATATCCAATTGCCCTTCAAATATTTTAGTATTGGGGGAGTGGCCAATCGCAATAAAAACTCCATGAACAGAAACTTCCTTGGTTGATCCGCTACGGTGACGAATACGCATTCCGGTAACACCACTGGAGTCTCCAAGCACTTCATCAAGCACATAATTCCACTCTATGGTCACATTTCCGCTCTTGGTCTTTTCAATCAGCCTATCGGAAAGCACTTTTTCAGCCCGAAACTCTTCACGTCGATGTACAACGATCACATGCTTGGCAATATTCGACAGATAAAGGGCCTCTTCAACCGCAGTACTCCCTCCTCCGATCACGGCCACATCCTTGCCGCGATAGAAAAAACCGTCGCAGGTGGCGCAAGCTGAAACACCTTTACCCTTGAACGCCTCTTCGGAAGGAATACCCAGATATTTGGCTGAAGCTCCTGTTGCAATGATAAGGGCATCACATGTGTAGTTTACTGAATCACCTTCCAGCAGGAAAGGCCGCTGTTTCAAGTCGGTACGCTTTATGTGATCGTTGATCATTTGCGTATTGAACCTCTCGGCATGCAACCGCATGCGCTCCATCAGTTCAGGGCCCTGGACTCCTTCATGGTCTCCGGGCCAATTATCAACTTCTGTTGTAGTGGTAAGCTGGCCTCCAGGCTGTAAGCCGGTTATGATAACTGGGTTGAGATTGGCCCTGGCAGCGTAGACGGCAGCGGTGTATCCGGCCGGACCGGATCCAAGAATAATCAGCGGATGGTGAATTGTCTCCATATTTCCTCCATAAATATTATGTCTGAACATTATCAGCATTCAGTCCGAATGCCAAGTATGTTTGACCCTGGAAACTCACTCTGTTACTATCATTCCACATTACAAATGGAGTACATCCCGATGCCACTTACTGATCTGATAACAGATGCCTATGATCGCCTAAGAAAACGTGTCCGTCGTAGCGAGCTAATCTATTCTCACTATTATACCGAGCAACTGGGTCTCCCACTTTTTTTCAAGTGTGAGAACCTACAGAGAACCGGTTCCTTTAAAATCAGGGGGGCTCTAAATTTTATGACTTCGCAACCTCGTGAGAGACTTGCACACGGAGTCATTACCGCGTCTGCCGGAAATCATGCCCAGGGTGTGGCTTTCTCGGCCGATTTACTGGGCGTCGCGTCAACAGTATATATGCCCGAAATCACCCCACCTCAAAAAGTGCAGGCCACACGTGATTATGGCGCTGAGGTGATTCTGACCGGTCGCAATTTCGACGAAGCATGTGCAGCTGCGTTAATCGCACAAAAAAACAGCGGTGCTTTGTTCGTACACCCGTTTGACGATGATTTGGTTATGGCTGGACAAGGAACCATTGCACTGGAGATACTTGAACAACTGCCTGATGTGCGCAACCTGATCATTCCGGTCGGCGGCGGCGGCCTGATAGCTGGCATGGCAGCAGCGGTTCGGAGTAAAGCTCCTCACATCAGAATCATTGGCGTCGAATCGGTGGCTGCTGCTTCCATGTCAGCCTCCTTTGCTGCAGGCAGACCGATAGAGTGTCCCGTCAGTGTCACACTAGCAGATGGCATTGCCGTCAAATTGCCAGGTAGCCAAACAGTTCCAGTTATCTGCAACTACGTTGACGAAATCGTACAGGTTGAAGAGGAAGATATTGCCTTGGCAATTGTGTCTCTGTTGGAAAAAACTAAAATGCTTGTTGAGGGTGCGGGAGCAGTGACACTGGCCGCAATTCAAAATAATAGAATAGCAAATATTAGTGGCAAGACTGTTTGTCTGCTGTCTGGAGGAAATATTGATGTCAAAACCATCTCGCAAGTTGTTGAACGCGGCCTTATCGCAGGTGGACGCTATCTCAAACTGACGATCGAACTGGATGACCACCCAGGCGCACTGGCCGTATTGGCTGAAAATATTGCAACAACAAGAGCCAATATTTTCCATATCACACACGACAGAAGGTCGAAAACGCTGGCAATTGGCAGAACAGACGTTTCACTTGAACTGGAAACACGGGGCTACGAACATATCAAGGAAATCGTTAGCTATCTGGAAGGGAAAGGTTACAACCTTACGGTTGTCTAACGCGACTAACATTATGACCATTTCTATCGAGCAGGCACAACAATTATTTTTGCAAGGCTCTTCGCTATTACAGAATGGCTACGCAGGGCGCGCTTTAGACTGTTTCCAGCAAGCTCAAAGAATCGAATCATCAAATCCAACGCTGCTTCTTTATTCCGGCGCGGCGCTGCATGACCTAAAAAGATTCGATGAGGCAGTTGTCTGCTATGAAAAGGCGCTTCAGATCGCACCACTCAAGGGAGAGATACATAATAATCTGGGGAACGCTCTCATTGAACTCGGCCGTTTTAGTGATGCCGCACTAAGCTTTTCCGAAGCCATTCCCCTTCTCCCCTCATCCCCGGTTCCTTTAACTGCAAGAGCAACAGCATTGCAGGCGATGGGATATATCGCCGAAGCGGAGGCGGATTGCCGTACGGCACTGACACTCGACCCATCCTTTGCTTCGGCCCACTGGAATCTTGCTTTGAATCTACTGCTTCAAGGGAATTATAGCGAGGGGTGGGAGGAGTATGAATGGCGCTGGCAAAAGCCGGATTTCACCTCGCCACGCCGTCATACTGACATCCCGCTGTGGGACGGTTCTCCTCTCGATGGACAAACTATTTTGCTGCACGCTGAACAGGGTTTCGGAGATGCAATTCAGTTTATACGTTACGTCCCATTGGTGGTCAGCTGCGGAGGGAATGTCGTACTGGAGTGTCACCCTCAGCTTGTCTCACTGTTCCAGAGCATAAAAGAAGTAACAACTGTCGTTTCATTTGACGAGCAAGTTCCTGCATGCAGCTGTCAAGCTGCGCTTCTTACTCTTCCCAGAATTTTCGGTACGACCCTGAATAATATTCCCGATTGTCTCTATTTGTCTGCACCCGCCGAACAACGAGCGCGATGGCATCAGCATATGTCATACTACATGGGCACAAAAGTTGGGATTGTCTGGGCTGGAAGCAGCATTCACCGGAATGATAGCTTCCGCTCATTACCCTCAGGGTTTCTATTAGGGTTTGCACAGCGCACCGACATTACACTTTTTTCACTCCAACTGGGAGATGCAAAACGGCAGTTGCAATCGTCATCGCTGGCTGAACGGGTCATCGACTTGACGGATCAGATTCACGACTTTGCAGACACTGCTGCACTGATTGAGCAGTTGGATCTGGTCCTAACCGTAGACACCGCGGTCGCCCATCTTGCCGGAACGCTGGGTAAAGCGGTACATTTGATGCTTCCGTTTGCACCTGACTGGCGCTGGCTGCTTGGTCGCAGCGACTCGCCGTGGTATCCGACCATGCAAATATTCCGACAGGAACGACCTGAAGATTGGGGTGGAGTTATAGAAAGGATACAAGCAGTTCTTGATACACTTTCAACTTACAATAAGAACCCTTCAGGACTGACCTAAAGGGTTCTTTATACAAACCGATGCAGTTTCATATTATTGTCCGGAATTTGTTCTCAATCCTGCAGCAATATTGAAATTTATATCAATAACGATAGAGAGCTTCTCCGGATCGGGAAAAGCCAGAATCTCGAACAATCGTTTGTCGATAAAAATACTGAGGTTAAGAATATCCTCTCGCAGATTTTTGGGAAGCGGGTTCTCTGGATCGGACAACTCTGCCTGAAAAAAACTCCACACCTTTTGATTAAATTTAACCGCGTCGAGAAGCTTTTGGTCGCGGTCGGCCGTGCCCCAGCTTTCCTGCACCTGCTTCAGCATGATTCCTGCACGGGACAATACCGAGGCCTCCAGTTCTCTACCACTGAGAACTTCCTTCTGCATTGTTGTGTACGCGTTAACTGAGTTTTGTTGCATGATTCGTTAGCTCCTCTTCGTAGGAAATCAGCTTTTTTGCGACTTTAAGAGCAGAGTAAAAACTTGACCCAAGGATATACGCGCTTATCTGGGAAATCAAGTCATTTGTACTCGGGGCGGCCGCAAGAACATCTCGCACCAGATCCCAATATAGCTGAACAAGCTCTGATGTCAGTCCATCGCCAATATACATCAATTGAATAACCAGGTAGATTTTTTTGCACGGTGTCGTTGCATCTTTCTCAGTCAAAATATCCTTCTGCCTGAGAAGTGTCACTTGGTTTTCTATCTGCAGATGAGCTGCCGTAGCCCCGTTTTTAATAACGGCACCGGCCAGTATAACTCGTTCTCCCGGTTTTAATGTCAATATTAGCGGCATGATCAGACCGGCCTGATCGAACTGCTCATAGACTCCTGCACCAAACCGATCTGGCTGGAAATGACATCCAGCTGTTTTATGGCGGCATTAACATGAGAATCCGGTGCGTCAGACGGCAAAGTTGGAGTTTGTATTGTATTGCTCGGGCCACTGAATAGATCATCCCAAAGATGATTTACATTTTCATATATTGGCGGAGGAGGTGGAGGCACCATCAGGCTCATAATTTGCTTTTTCAGTGATGAATAACTCATCAATTGATCGATTCTCTCCTTGTTTTCGAGAGAATAAGGTGGGTAGTTCTTTATAATTTTGTCCAGCGACGCTTTCATATTTTCAACAATGCTGGAAGTTGCTTTCAACCCCTCATTTGTCTGGCGGAGACTCGTAGCCACCGAATTAAGGAAGTCGGAAATATTGCCCATTCGCTGCAAGGTATCGACTGTATTTTGCGGCAGTTCCACTTTTATAGAGACCTTGTCTCCAACCAAAGACTGGACAGTATCTGCTTTGTTACTGTTGCGTACATCCAGTTGCTGTGACGATTTCGGCGCCAAGGTTTGCTGGACTCCGGTTTGCTGCAATTGAATAGCTGTTGCCGCCGCCAACCTTTGATCATTACCTTCAATTCTCATAACCAGGCCCCCCTCCGCAGCTGAAATACACAAACGGGGAGAGGTTTCCCTCTCCCCGTTCAGGTTTAATGCCCCATCGTCTTCCGTTACGACTAGAAGAGTCTGAGAACCGACTGTGCTGCCTGTGAAGAGAGACTCAGAGCTGTTGTGCCCAGAGACTGACGGGTCTGCAGCATCAGCATGTTGGCACCTTCATTGTTCATGTCGGCCAGGGTCAGGCCATCAGCACCCTGCTGCAGGGTGTTGATCACGTTGTCAGTGAAATCCTGACGGGTAGTGATAACAGCCAGGTTACTGGCAAGTGTTGAAGACTTGGTGCGGAGTGTAGTCAAAGCACCGTCCATATTTGCCAAGGCCTGAGTAGCTGCACCAGCAGTTGCCCAGTTTGTTGCTGAGGTTACACCCAGTGTGGTGGAATCGGCTTTGAATCCTGCCACTGTCAACTTAGCGTCTCCCGCCTTGGGAGCAAACTCAATGGCAAGAGTGCCATCGGTCAACAGGTTAGTACCACGATAACTGGAGTCGCTGGCAAGGGTCGTGATCTGGCTCTTGATTTGCAGGAACTGGCTCTCATAGGTTACCTGTGACAGTGAGTCGTTGGTTGCAGCTGCAGAGCTTGCAAGACCTTTAGCTGCCTGAATCAGGGACGTGATGGCTTTAATGCCGTTATCTGCGTTTTTGATGGTCTGTACTGCCTCACTCATACCGTCTTTGCGATCGTTCAAGTCGCTTGCGCGGTCCATGTGAGATGAAGCTGCAAAGAAGTTGGTCGGGTTGTCAAGTGCGGTGTTCACGCGCTTCCCGCTGCTCAAACGGTCTTGTGTGGCTGATAACTGCTTTGATGTCTGCTGGAGGGCAAGAAGGTTGTTCCTCATGCCTGCGGTCAGGGAAATGTCTGAGATTGCCATGATAATGCTCCTTTTCTGGGTTTTTCCGGCTTTGTTGCCGGTTGCGCTTTCTGCGCTTACAGACCCATATCGTCGAATGACAAAAACTCTTTAGAAAAAAAATCATGTTGTCGTATTTTTTCATTCAGTTTAATTTTCCAGTCCATCACCTTTGGCTTTCTTGGAACAAGATAGGGGATATTTACAGGCAGCGTCTCCTGAGTCACGGAAAACAGGTATGGCAGACTGAGAAGCAACACTTGCAAATCGCAGACAGGCAGCGGTTCTCCATGCGGAATCACTCTACTGACACCCGAAACTGAAGCAACCAGTGCCGCCATACTCGGCTGACAACTTACAATGACACAATATCCGGCTTCAGCCAGCAGTGACAGAAACCGGGAGAAAAGGATCGTATCACCATAACCCTGTTCACAGTGCACCAGCACCGCGGTACCGTGAGAGTGTGTCCCAAGAGCACACTTATACAGCATTGGCCAGGGGGGGAGCATATCAGAAGAAAGCATTTTCAACCGCCATTCAAAATGCTCCCATCCTTCCGAGTACTTTCCTGTTACCAATAGCGAGTATGCCAGGTTCAAATGACCGGATACATGTTCGGGGTCGATCTCAAGAACACGCCTGAATGCTTTAATGGCACAGGTATCTCTGCCTAGAATTGACAAAGATGCTCCAACGTTTAGATGTGCATTGGCAGAAGCGTCATTATGTTTTACCTCATTCTGCATGTTTTCCAAGAGCAGCTCCAACCTGATTCGTTCTGAAGATGCAGACGGGGGCAGCTCAGGCCGAACAGACGGGGGTTTTTGATTGAGATTGTCCGACAGTTGACAGAGTCGTTCGATCACTTCCCGGACAACTCCATCCCAATCGCCAAAATCCGGCTGACGGAATAATTCGACCCCGGTATACCAGGCACCGTTTGCCTGGCCTGCCGCCCAGCGCCAGTCTGCCACATGTGCCAGCAGCACCCAGGTCGGCCTACCGGTTGCAGCCGCAAGATGTGCAACCGACGTATCAATCGATATTATAAGATCGAGATTAGCCATCAATGCGGCCGTGTCTTCAAAATCCCGAATCTGGCCGGTCATATCAATCATTCTTTCGTTCTGCCCGTCAGTCGAATCCAGCTGAAGCTTAACAAAGATGATGTTTTCAAGCTCAAAAAGCGGTCCCAGCGCGGAAAGTGGGCAGCTCCGCTTGCAATTGATCGGATTATCCTGACGGCCGGCCCAGGCAAGGCCGACCCGCAGCCTGGGCGGACCAATATTTATATCTCTTTTGACGCCAACTCCTTTGACACAATCACGCAAAGCAGCAGCGACATTATCCATCAGCGAAGGCCAATCCCCCTGCAAGGGTTGCCTGAAAAGCCTCATGGTCGGATACCAGGGACTATCTTCACGCTGGAATAACCAGCGCCACTCGGCTACATGCGGAAGTATTACCCAGGTCCTCGCACCAAGCGCACCTGCAAGATGGGCAACAGCAGTATCAATGGTAATCACCAGATCCAGGTTAGCAATGAAGCCGGCTGTATCGGCAAAATCCGTTATGTGGCTGGTCAGATCCTTGATTGAAATATCAGCGCCGCACTCCGCCAACTGTTCCGCCCCCAGACCGATCTGGAGACTAAAAAATTCAACGCCAGGAACTGCCAGCAGCGACGCGAACAGCTCCAAGCGGCAGGAACGCTTCCGGTTTAGTACCTGGCTCTGCTTTGCAAACCAGACCAACCCTACCCGGAATGCCGTGGCTGGTCCCAGGCGCTGCTGCCAAACCTCGACATCAACCGGCTCGGCCGCAAGATAGGGGATGTTTGCCGGTATGGTCTCCAGGGTAGTTCCGAACATCAGCGGAAGCGACATCATGGGCAGATGGCAGTCGAATGGCGGGAGAGGTTCACCGGCAACCACGATCTCGTCGACTCCTTCCAGAGAATGAATCAGACGTTTCAGGGCAGGCACCTGGCACTCAAGGATTACCCGGCCTCCACGCTGAGCTACAAGCCGTGCATAGCGGGCAAACTGAATGGTATCGCCAAAGCCCTGTTCGGCATGCAGCAGGATCGTTTTGCCGTACATATCAGAGCCATCCCACACAGGTTGCTGAAAATCTCGCATCAGGACCGGGTTTGTCTTCCTGAAACGCCACTCGTATTCCTGCCATCCTTCCAGATAATATCCAGCGGCAAGCAGCGCAACCGACAGATTCCAATGGCCTTCCGGGTAGCTGCTATCTACCTGTAGGAGATGCCGGTAAATGGCAATTGCATCTTCAAGTCGCCCCTGCGCGTTAAGAACCACTCCCAGATTATTCAAAACAATCACGTTATCCGGCAAAAGACTCAGCGCTTGACGATAGCAGGCTTCAGCTTCATCCAACTGTTCCAGGCTTTGAAAAACAGTCCCCAAAAGATTCCAGGTGCTGGTTCTCTCAGCATCTAATGACAATACTTTTTTATAAGCAACAATGGCCTGTTGAAATTCTTCCCGTGCCTGGTGGAGTTCCGCGACCCCTTGCCACGCATCGGCACAGCCAGGATCAAGGGACAAGGCAGCTTCAAAATTTGTTTGTGACTGATCAAAAGCGCCCTGTTGTTTTTCGAGCTCGCCCAGACAAATATAGGCTGGAACAAAACCGGGCTGCAGCTGAATCGCTTCTTCGTAACAGGTGCGGGCTTCAACCTGCTTAGCCAATGACATATAGGAGTTGCCCATGTTGAACAATGCCTGTAGGAAACCGGGCTTATGCAGCAAGGCGAGACGGTAACAATCAATGGCTTCTTCATACCTTTTCATTGCATCCAGGGCTACTCCCAGGTTGCAATGGGCTTCGGCATCATTAGGGTTAAGAGTAACAGCCATTTTGAAAGCGCGTTCCGCCTCGACTGCCTGTCTTGACTTTAGCCGATCAATTCCCAGTTCATTATAATTGGCAGGTTTGATCAATTGTGCCAGTTCCTGCTGCACCCTGGCCACAACCCTTTGCCAGTCACCACAGGAGGATTGACGGAAAAGGCGCATGGTCGGATACCAGGGAGAATCTTCCCGCTTTAGCAACCAACGCCAGTCCGACACAAACGGAAGCAAGGTCAAGACCGGTTTGCCGAGCGCACCGGCTAGATGGGCAACCGCAGTGTCCACACTGATGACGAGGTCAAGGTTTGCCACCAGCGCTGCGGTATCTGAGAAATCATGGATCTGGTCGCTATAGTCGACAATGGGTAGTTGATCAGCCAGCGCCAGGAGTCGGTCAACATTGTTGCCGAACTGCAGGTTGTAAAAAGTAATCCCTTGCAGTTGGCCTAATGGGAGAAACAGGTCCAGATCACACGAACGATTGTGGTCATCCCTGTGGGCTGGGCTGCCCTGCCATACTAAGCCGACCCGAAATTTTACGTCCTTTGCGAGCATTTTCCGCCATATTTCCTCTTTACGTGGGTCTGGTCGTAAATAGGGAACCTGACCGGGTATGGTCTCCAGTGTTGTTCCAAGAACATGGGGGAGACTAAGAACCGGAATATGAAGGTCATACCCTGGCAGTGGACCATTTCTGTCGACAACCTGGCTGATGCCCTCAACGGTTGCCATAAGCGCCACCATTTCTTCTACTACACAGACAACGATTTTTCCACCCATGGCAGCGACCAGCGGCGCATAACGAATAAACTGAATCATGTCGCCCCGACCTTGCTCCATGTGAATAAGAAGCGTCCTTCCAGCCAGTGGGGAACCATCCCACTGCGGGACACCTAAATCGGGAAACCGGGTTTTAAATTCCGTTGCCCGCCAGCGCCATTCATACTCCTTCCAGCCATTCAGAAAGTCTCCATCCTGAAGCAGTAGCATACCTAGCAGCCAGCGAGAATTTGCATATTCGGGATCTAAACGCAGCACGGCTCGTACTGCTTCAAGCGCTTCCTGATATAGGCCACAGACCAGCAGTGCATTTGCAAGGTTGTAGTGCGCTTTTACAAATGCAGGATCCAGAGTTATGGCTTTTCGATAATGTTTGATCGCCTCCTGCATCTTGTTTTGCAACTGCAGTACGACTCCCAGGCTATGGTGTGGGTCTGGCAGGTCCGAATCATGTTCGGTTATCTGCCGAAAACAGCTTTCTGCGCCCGAAAGATCACCAGCTTCCTTCAGACGGACGCCGTTTTCATAGATGGTTTCCAGATCCTTCAGTCCGGGAAAATTCGTCTTTTCAGATAACCACACTTCCAATGCGCTTCTGACTTGTTTTAAGACCTCCTCCCACCCGCCATCATGCACATGTTCAAAAACCCGCATGGTCGGGTACCACGGAGTATCACCACGCCCTTCCAGCCAGCGCCATTCCGACCCCTCGGGCAAAACGACCCAGACCTGTTGTCCCATGGCCCCTGCCAGGTGAGCAACAGCGGTATCAACGGATATCAGCAGATCCAGATTTGAAATCAAGGCCGCTGTTTCTGTAAAGTCAGTCAACCGGCCTGAAAGATCTTTCAGATTCATTCCTTCAGGCGCTGATGCAGCTTCTGCCGCTGCCGGCCCAACCTGCAGACTATAGAAATCTACATTCGGCAGACCGGCCAGCGGTGCAAATGTAATCAGGGCACAGGAACGTTCTTTATCCCGTGGATTCTTGGCATTACCCCGCCAGACCAGACCAATCTTGAAAGATGAATTATTCCCCAGAAACTCCCGCCATTTAATTACCTTGGTCATGTCCGGGATTATGTAGGGAATGGGAAGGGGCACTGTGTCAACGGTGGTACCAAAAATATACGGCAGGCTGAGCAACTGGATATAAACATCTGTGGGCGGAGGCTCATTTGACTTCGGAATGATCCGGTCAATTCCTGGAAAAGATTCAAACAAAGGAATCAGCGGCGGATCAATCTCAAACACGACCTTGCCACCACGCTCGGCCACCAGGGGAATATAGCGGGCAAACTGAATCACATCACCCATCCCCTGTTCCCCGTAAATCAGAATGCTCTTTCCATTCAGCAGTGAACCGTCCCAACGCGGCTGTTGGTAATTGCGAGAATCAATGCCAAATTTTTCAATGGCCAATCGTGCTTCAAAATTGGCAAAACCCGATTTATAATTCCCCTTTCGAAGTTGTAAAGAGGCCATGTTGTAAGTGGCTTCGGAACAGTCAGGATTGATATCCAAAATTTTTTTACAGCAATCGAAAGCTTCCGTTTTTTTGTTTTGAGCTAAGAAGGCTCTGCCAAGACGGAAAAGTATTTCAACCGAATCCGACTTAAACCCGTATGCCTTGCGAAGACAGAACTCTGCTTCCTGGTAGGCGCTCTGCTTCAGCCTGAGCTCGCCAAGAGCGCACCAAATCGCCGGACTGCAGGGATTATCTGAGAGAGCTTGCCGATAAGCTTGTTCAGCCTCGACAAACTGCCCTGCCATATCATACGCCTGCCCCAGATTGAACCAGACAGCCGGATTACCCGGCAATCGCAAAGCAATATACTTCAGTTTCCGGATGGCGGAGTCAGGGGCGTCATGCTCCAGATCAAATAATGCAGACTGAAACCTGGATTCAAAAATTTCGTCATCTGCTTCCTGATTCGTCTGCGGAAATTCTTTAAGAAGCATCTGAACAATTTCTCTGACCACCGACTGCCAATCTTCCGCTTTCGGCTGTCGAAACAGCCGCATGAAAGGATACCAGGGTGAATCAGTGCGGTTGCTTAGCCAACGCCAATCCGACGCGAATGGAAGCATCACCCAGACCGGCTTGCCAATGGCTCCGGCCAAATGGGCGATCACAGTATCAACAGTGATGACGAGATCAAGGTTGGCAATTAGCGCTGCGGTTTTGGCAAAATCCCCGAGATCGTCTGACAGATCAATCACATTGCCAGCCATTTCCATCGATAGGGGCAAACGGTCTGTTTCACCGAACTGCAACGAGTAAAAGCTGGTTCCACCAATATCCACTAAAGGTTCAAGGTAGTCTGGCGGGCAAGACCGGTTTGGATCAGATGTCGCTTTACCTGTCCAGACCAAACCTATACGGAAAACACCCTGTGATTCGCCCAACTTTGCCTGCCAATATCCAACCATATCCGAGGGTGGGAAAAGATACGGAATGTCCGCCGGAACAGTAGATAGTTTTGTGCCGAAAAGATGAGGAAGGCTAAGCAGCGGGATGTGAAAATCTGTAAGAGGGGGCGTTTCGGATTTCAATACGACCTTTTCCACCCCTGTTAGCGATGCCAGTAAGGAGAGAAGGGGCTGTTGCGTTTCAAGTATTACCCGGCCCCCTTTTTCTGCCAGCAAAGGGATGTAACGTGCAAATTGTATGGCGTCACCCAAACATTGTTCACAGTAAACAAGAATAGTGCGTCCATTGAGGGGGGAACCGTCCCAACGGGGTTGGGGGTAATCTCGCGGATCAGCCGATTTCATGGCAGATAAACGTATATCATAATCGGCAAAACCGTTAATGAAGTCTCCGGTCCGAAGCAGGTGCGCAGCTCGGTTGTAGCGGGCCTGGGCATTGTCAGGGGCAGTCGCTAGAACCGACTCATAACATGCAAAGGCTTCAGCGCATCGCCCCTGCTTGTCAAGAGCATACCCAAGATTCAAAACCGTTTCCAGGGATGTTGGGGCAAGGGAAAGGGTCCGCCGAAAACAGATTTCGGCTTCAGCATACCGGCTGTTTTCCATGAACTTTATGCCAAGACGGAAACATGCCTCTGCAGTTCCCGATTCAAGGATCAGAAGGTCTTGTGGGAACATGGGAGTGATCAGACCACCTCCAGATATTTTAATAAAGGTAGCTGGAAAGCATTGAATGATCCTATTTGCCGGCCGAGTTCTTCCATGTTTTCGTCCCATGACCGGAGAACCTCATCATCCTTGACCAAAGCACAGGTATGCTCCCTCAACATGCCTGACACAAATGACAGGGGATCACCACAGCCTGTCAGTTCGCACAGCAGCAGCAACCGTTCAACCCACTCCAGACGAATGCCGCTCTGTATCACTGGAGAAGCCAGGTACTGCAAGTCGGTATTCCGGGCAGTCCGCTCCAGCATTATATAATTGAACAATCTCGTACTGGCAATAGACTCTGGCGAAGGATCAATTGCCGGCAGTATGTACCCGGCAGAGAACAACGTCATGAGCGCCCGGTGTACATCTGTGGGGGCGAAGCGGACAATATCCGGCTTGTGAAGCAAATCATCCAAGGATTGCCGCTGCTCGGCCAAAGCATGCAGGACTAGTTTATACAAAGCTGGATCAGGTTGCATCTCACCGTCGGGGGTGTTCACCGTTACCGGAACTTTTCCTATGGGAACAACCAACGCAAACTGGCTGCACGAAACAACCTCGCGACTGGCTGCTTGTGTCATTCGCGCGCGATCTTTGATGAAGACATCCCTCCTGAATTGCTGGTTGGCCGCAAAATCCCTGATCGTCTCCTTCAGAACCGGGTCATCGATTCCTTTCAGCAACTGCTGTTGCTGGGGTGTGAATCTCGTGAAATCAAAAGTGTCGCACGGACTTGCCGACCCGGCAAACGTCAGCTGTGCCGCAGCAAAATCCTTGGCCACATCCGCATGATAGAAAGGCATCCAGTGCTCGTTGAAATATTCGTGAGCCAGGTAATTTCTGGACCGTTTGGCAAGTTCATCAAAGAAAAGACTAGCGGAGGGATTGCTGCTGAAATAGGACAGATTCATTGCCTTCAGAGTTCCCACGAAATCGATGGAGGCATTTATCTGCTCTTCCAATGAATCCGAAGCCATATCGGCACGGGAGATCAGCAACTGCCTGATCGGCGCTACGGGAGCCCATCCCGGCAGACAGTTATAGCTGACATACACAACCCCACCCGCCTTGAGCCTGGAATGGATAAACTCAATGATCAGCTTTCGATTATCTGCATTGACCCAGGAATACACGCCATGAAGGGTGATAAAATCGAACTCGGGTAATTCCAGAAGGGGGAGGTCTTCGAATGAGGCTTCCCAGAAGGTGACATTTTCAAGTTTCGCCTGCTGCGCCAATTCACGGGCACCCTGTATGTGTGCTGAGTTGAAATCAATGGCATGGAATTGTCCCTGAGGGTGGCAGGCAGCAAAAATGTTGGTGGACAAGCCCTGTCCACAACCCAAATCGCAGCAGGAAAAGCAGGATGAAAGCTGCACCGGTTCCATATCCTGCATCGTCAACACGAAATTCAGCGCCGCTGGTCCAAATTCGCGACAAAAGGTGTGAACATATTCCATATCAGCTACATATCCGTCTAACCTGGACATCTGCATCTCCGTTGACCTGCTGCCATCATAATCTTTAGGAGATATGATGACCGACTCATGATTTAAAACCTGTATCATTGAAGCCTCGGCTCTCCTGATCTCTGCCGACTGTATTCTCCAGAAACAACTGCAGACCGGCCATACACTCCATGTCCCGATAGAGTTTATGCTTGTTCCGATAAATCTTGTTGGAAATCTCTTTTCGCCATTGAATGTCCGTGGCCAATTGCACCGCAATAGATACGTACTCTTCCACACTAGCGGCAATAGTCTCGTCAATCCCCATCATCTTCAGAATCCCATAAGCGTGCCGACCCCGCATGAAAGTCCCGGGGAGGGTTACCACAGGCTTGTCGAAGGGCAGTGACTCAAAGACCGTATTGCATCCCGACCATTCGATGCTGTCAAGGAAGATATCTGCACGTGCATTGAGTGCCGCAAAGTCAGCACAGTTAAGAGGAGGAACGAATGAAACGTGATCGGAGGCATCCAGACCCCGACTTTTAAAAATCAGATCAAGCCTTTCCCTGAATCTTTCGGTCAGCTCTGAAATCTGGTTTGCGATGAATACGAATCGGGCATTTCCGCCCCTCTCGGCAATCGCCGGAAAAACGAAATCATACTGGGGCAGGTATTTGAGAAGATTTTGGCAGCAAAGGAAGATGACGTCATCCTGTCCAACCCCCGAAATGGCAAAGTCCGAGGGGACGTCAGCACCAGGTTCGGCAGGTTCATACCAGATGGAGAGATTGGGAAGCCGGACCAGTTTTTCGGAGTAGTGCAGGTCTCCATCGCTCGGTTCCATCAGATCGCTGCTGAGAAAATAGTCCACCGTCGGCATCCCTGTGGTAACCGGGTGCCCCCAAGAGGAACACTGCACCGGTGCCAGCCGCAAAGCGGCCAGTTTAAGTGTAACAGTATCCATGCCTGTTCCCGGATAGATCAGCACATCAAACTGTTGGTCATGGATGGTGGTGGCGACCGTTTCAATGTCACTGCTCTGCAAAAAGGAGTCTGCCAGTAAACGTGCCGATTCAGTTGCCGTGTCACTGATTTCACCAGTATAAAAGCAATGAATCGAAAACCGTTTCCGGTCAAGGTGCTCAAGCCAGCCCTTGATCGGGATTTTCCAGTTGGAATGGTTATGAAAGTAATGCGAGACGATGCCTATCTTGATCCTGCCGTTTGATGATCTCTGCGGTAGCGCATGGGTAAAGCGCGGGTATTTGGCAGCCATGACAGAGCAGACCCAGGCACCGTATTTTGCCTGGAGTGCTTTCACATCACAACCGAGGTAGGGAAGAAAAAAAGGAGCCAGAGCGCCAACTCCCTCAGCGGCATTATCAATCTGCTCGGCTGTGTCGAGGGGGGTGCCGCAAATAAGGGCCTCAAGTTCCTCAGCATAGGCGCGCAGCATGGAAACGGTTTCAGCCTGATCCAGGCAGACCGTAAAGACAGACATGCAGCACAGCACCCGGGTGAAAACGTTGGACGGGTCCAATTCCACGGCCCGCAGGAGATATGAACGTGATGCCCGCCAACGCCCCAGCTCCCTGGCGGCATGGCCGGCAATGTAGTGCCCGAAGGATATGTCATCGACAATACGCAGGAAGTGACGGACATGATGGAAACACTCTTCGTAGCATTTCATCAACAGCAGGACGTGAGAAAGCCTGAGCAGGCATTCAGGGTTATTCGGTTCCTGGGCCAGAGCAAGGCGACAGCTGTTCGCGGCATTTTCTAGGCAGTTCGTGCGAACCTGAAACTCTGCGCGCTCAAGGAGATGTTCCACACGCTTGGGATCATCAACCAAATCGACACTCGTCTCCTCAGAATTGTGCAGCCCCTGAGATGGAAGGTGCTGTAGCGCCTCTTCGCGAAGCTGTTGCAGCCTGAGGAACTCGTTAAGAAGCCCCAGGTAAACAACCGGATGAACACAGTCCATAAACTGAGTGTCCCGTCTGTATTCATATCCACAATTAACAAGCGCTCGATACAGACCATGATCCGGCTTGACATAAAGGAATGTATTTTGCCGATAACAGGGTTCGACCCGTTCATCATCCCAGAAGACCGGTCGAAAAAGGTCAAGGACCACATAACCGCGCTCAAAAAATTTCTTGGCCCAGAAGCTGTGCAGCCTGGTATTTATGTGGTTGGCACCCGGCTGCCCGATGAATGCCGCGCCAAACAGCACTGCATCCGACAAGCGGGAGAGTGATTCAACAAAGGTATCGGAAGATTCCGGCTGCAGGTGTTCCGCAACCTCAAGAGATATCACCAAGTCAAAGCGGTCGGCCAAGGGAAGCGCCTTCTCAAGATCAGTGGGGTGAAACTCAATGCCTTGGTCGAGCATGTCTCCCTGTGAATTCCAGCTGCCGTCGAAACCCACTGTCCGCCTGACCCCAAGATCGCGGCAGGTAGCCAGCCAGGCGCCCCTTCCACAGCCAAGATCTGCGACGCTTTCAGGAACTCCCCAGATTGAAAAGAGGTGGTACAGATATACTTGAGCCGATTGCAAGCTGCCCAGGACTTGACTGGCGTAGAACTCTTGCCCGTAACAGGTTTCCTGTATTTCTACATTCGCTTCTGGTTCAATTAGCGCAGTGACTTCCAATTTTCTTTCACCTGTTCCGAGACTGTATTTGCGTAATACCCTTGTTGAGGCGTTACAAACGGCCGATGCTCACCCGGTTTTTCGAACACCACATAAATGTGGGAATTGATACCGATCAAGCCCGCTTTCGCCATCTCCGCCAACTGCTCGCGTCGCAAAATGCTAAGTACCTTTAAAGGACTCATTTCGGTATAGAGGAAGCGCTGAACAATATATCCATTGGCAGCCGCTAAATCCCAGTAAAAGGTCGGATTAAAATTATAGAATCCATGATCCGGCCAACCGGTAAATGGCGCGCCGTGAATCATGAAACCACCGCAGGCAGTGTGGTCATGAACGGTTTTAAAAAGCTGCCATACATTGAAGATATGTTCAGCAGTGCCACCATTGTAGATCACATCAAAGTCGCGGCCCAGAGATATCGGCTGATTCAGATCCAGCCGGAGAGATTTCTCCGTCCCACCAAAATCAATTGCCACAGTCTCTCGATAATTCAAAAAAACTCGATAAAAAATTTTGGCCACGTCCCACAGCATATTAGGCTGCTGCGCACGTACCAGGTCGATGAGTTCCTGAAGAAGCCTGATCTGGTCTTCCGGCTGTTCATCCAGCAGCCGGCAAATATCATCACTCAGCTGTTCGTAGGGCACATCGCCATACCAATTAGCCTCGCCCAACTCCAAAAATGACGGATTTCGCGGAAGCAATCGCGACTTTTTCAGCTCTGAAAATATGGCATATTCTACCGCCGTGATTGCCATGCTTGTCCTCGAAAATGCTGCCCAGAAATGTCCGGTTGCCGGTGGTGGAGCAACGATCGCTTTTTCAATTTTTAATCCATTCCATCATTTGTTCATCTCAAATCTATCCCACATTCCCCATAAAGCTTGCTCAAGGTGCCGTGCAAAACGAGGTGCATCAAAAAGTGGTGACAAATGGAGGTGCCGCCTGAATATAGTTCTCAATCCGGCCAGATATTCCAGATTTGATGAAAAATAAATTGCTATGGCCAGATACTCCTCATCATCCTTGGCAATCCACTCGGAGAGGAGTCCCGTGTTCTGGGCTATCATTTCTCCCTGGTGCGAAATGAATCTGTCCCCGCGTTTCGTAACGAATGGGACTCCCATCCACAGGCCTTCAACGGTAGTTGTTCCACCTGGAAAAGGAAATGGATCGAGAACAATATCCACACTGTTGTATGCTCTCAAATATTCTAAACGCGGAGAGCGGCCTTCCAGAAGGAGGCGGTCTTCAGATACTCCGTACGCAGCGAAGCGATTAATGATCGCCGTGCGAGCTGAAGATTCTCCCAGTTGTTTGTTTTTCAGGAACAGGCGAGAAGTCGGCAAGGCTTTCAATATATTTGCCCATACAGACAGCACCCCATCGTTTAACTTTGCAAGATTGTTGAAGCAGCCAAAAGTAATAAAACCGTTGGACAACGCTGGCAACTGGGCCACATCAAGGTCGAGGTTAGGAAATGAAAAACAGAGAGAGGTTTCGGGTAACTGCCAAATGGTTTCGGTAAAGTGATGTGATTCTTTTGTGGGCGTGCTATATGGATTTCCCAAAATATAATCGATTTCCGAAACTCCGGTGGTTGAACTATACCCCAGCCAACTAACCTGGACAGGCGCCGGCTTCCAGGCAAATACCGGCAACCGGTTATAGGCGGTGTGACCAGCAAGGTCAATCAAGACATGCACGCAATCTTTGTGTATCAGATGTGCCGCAGATTCATCATCAAGTCCTTCAAGCTGTCTCCATTCAGAAAAGAATGGCATGATGCGGGCAGTAAGGTCATCGCATTTGCGTTGAGTGCAGTAGGCTATCAGTTCGATGCGCGAAGTATCAACGTGCGCCAGAACATCTTCTAAAAAAAATCCAACCGGATGATTATTAAAGTCCCCTGACACAAGACCCACACGAAGAGGTTTTGGTGGCTGTGGACAATTCCAGGATGTAAACCTGGCCGCTACGTCCTTTCCGGCCATACGCCCATAGCCGCGAGCTAATTCCAGATGGGAATCAATGTCATGACAGGCAGAATAGTTCTGTACGAACAGCAGGTTGCTATGGGCAACAAAATAGTTCGGCTTGAGTTTAAGCGCGTGTCGGAAGCTGGCCTCTGCCTCGTCCAATCGGCCAAGGTCCATGAGGACGTTGCCAAGATTGTTATGAACTCCTGACACGTCAGCATTTAGTTTCAATGCCAGGCGCAAGCTCGCTTCTGCTTCTTTCAAGCGTCCAAGCTTCCTGAGCGCGTTACCCAAATGATTATGCACCTCAATAAAGTCCGGCTTAATGGTCAATGCCTTTTGGTACCATGACACAGCCTCTTCATTGCGATCAAGAAAATGCAAAACATTACCGAGGTTGTAATGGATACCGGCATTGTCCGGTTCAAGTTCCAACGCCTGATGATAATATTCTGCGGCTTCATTATAGCGGTTCAGGGATGTTAATGTGTTTCCAAGGCTGATGAAAGCACTGGGATGTGACCTGTGCTTCTGGATTGTCTTACTGAGTAATTCTAAGGACTCATCCAGCCTTCCGGACTGGTAGGCAAGTACACCCAGTAAGTGAAGAGCGTCGAAATTGTCCGGTTCGGCAGCCAGGACATTACGATACATTGGTTCGGCCTTTGCAAGTTGCCCGGCCTGGTGAAAGCGGATGGCTGCATTAATTTCGCTTTCACATGGACTGACGGTTATGGCCCCTGCGGAGGCAAATACCCCTGGGATACAACCTGAAGACCTATATGCATCAAGCCACTTGTGGGCATTATGCACCACCGTATGCTTAGTCATCACATCACTATATGCAGCCTTGGCAATGCTCGTCCGGAGTTGCAGGTTCAATATCAATTCCTTTATGGCGGCATACCAATCAGCTTCATTGTTTTCTACGACCAGACCTGTTTTGCCATGTCTCACAACATTTTTGTATTCTCCGACATTGCTGAAAATCCCTGCAATACCGCATACAGAATACTCTAGCCATTTTATGGCAGATTTTGCATTATTAAAAACATTATCTTCCAAGGGAACAATGCCGATATCAGCTTTAAGATCAGTAAGATTTTGGGCATAGTGCGAATAATCATTGACATAGTTTTCAACGAACCTGACGCTTGGATGAGTTAAAAATTCAGGGATCATGTTGCCCCAAACAATCAGTTCAACCTCGTTAGGAAATTTCTCCAGAATTCGGTGAATGGCTCCGCGCAAAACTGCGAAATCCTCTACGTGTGATGGAGTGCCGCTGAAAAGGATTTTCAAAGGCAGTCGTGATTTAGTTGGCACGCATGGCGGTTCACACTTCCAGACCGTTGTGTCAATGCAGTTTGGCAACACGACCACATTATGGTTGTAGTGTGAATAAAGCTCTTTCAGATACGGAGTCGAGACCGTTATGAGATCGGCATGCCGGAAATACTCTTCAAACTCATGCTGCATGGATTGAAAGTGCTCATAAAGCGGGTTGGCTTTGGGAACCTGCATCACGGCATCATCGACTTCCAGAATGAGTTTCGTCCCTGTTTTTTCGAGAAGCGGTCCAAGCCCCTCATATGGCCAGAAGGCAATTTTTGAGCGTTGCAGGATCAATGCGCTCATGCCGACAAGCTCCTCTACGAAGGTTGCAGGCGCTTTCTCAAGGAGCCTTGCTACATCAACATACTCCAACTCTCCCGCTTCATGCAGGCACACAAGAGCAGATATCAGCCGAAGTTGCGGACAAGCACAATGTAACGGCGCACTGGCAAACACTCCTATTTTGGGTTTTGAATAATGGATTGTCACCGGCACATCGACAGTCCCACGGTCTGCTTTCTTATCAGCCTTAATGCTTTGCTTATCATGCCACGCCCTAACAAAAGCTGAATCGAGATGAACGGCACCTTCTCTCTGCGCATAGGATTCGACATTGCGAATATATCTGCCGGAAAGTACATTTGACCTCCTCGCATCGTCTTTCCAGGCACGGTATTCGGAATATGTTTCTTCTTCAATGCCATCGCGGGCAGTCAATGTATTGTCGATGATTGCCGCCCGCCCTGCCGGCAGGTGCAAGCCAATCTGTTCATCCTCCATATAGATGTTGAACCGTCCTGCCGTGCGTATTCGAGCGCCGTAGTCTGCATCCTCTTCTCCATAAAGGCCATAGTCTTCGCACCAGTAACCTAGGAGATCATGCGTCCGTTTAGGGATCAATATGCAAGCGCCACCCAGGTTGCCGCTCGATTTCGGGCGGAACTGAACTCCATAGGCAGTAGCCGCCTCATAGCTGGTTGTTTCAAAATTGTACGCTACCGCGCCGGCCTCGGTTACCGCCTCGACAACCCTAATCATCTCCGACAGCCACCCTGGCTTTTGGATGACGATATCGTTATCCAGCTTCAGATAATAGGCTGCTTCTGGCTCCAGGCTCCAGGCCAGGTTTGATGCCTTGGCCACCCCTGCATTCTCGTTCAGCAGCACCAGATTTTTGATGACACCCATCCGTTTTTGTTCCAGCAGGTATTCACCGGTGCCATCCGAACTGGCGTTATCGATGACAGTAAGTACATAGGGGAAATCCGTATGAAGCAACAGAGCGTTAATGGCTTGGCGGGTAAACTCCAGGCGGTTATAGGTCACCATGCAGATATTGACGAAGTGCCTTGGGGAAGTATTGCCGTGATACTGGAGGTTATTGGTATAGCTTCGGAACGGTGACGGAAGATATCCGGCGTAGGCACGTTGAATAGCAGTGGTTTCACTCCGGCTCAGGCCCACATCCGCATTGCAGAATCCGTCGGGATTCTCATAATAGAGCCCTAAAAACAGGGGTACGTGCAGCAGCGGGCGCTTCAAAGCCATACGGCACCAGAACTCGTAATCAGCCGCAGACCGAAGATCTTCGGAAAAATAGCCTATCTCATCGTGGATGCTTTTGCGCCACATCGGTTGAGGTCCCATGTGGCACCCGGAGAGCATGATCTCCGGCTTGTAGTCGGGACGGAGGTGATAGCCGCACCGGATGTGGCTGTCAAAGGTCTGATTGTCCAAGTTGGTTACAAAAACATCAGCATAGACCAGGGCGACATCCGGATGGCTGTCCAGTTCTTGTGCCAGGATTTCCAATGCGTCCGAGCGATGGCGGTCATCCGTATTGGCATTAGTTACATAGCGCCCCTGCGCGGCCCGGATTGCCCGGTTCCATGCCTGGTAGATAGATTCGCGGGTATCGGTGCGAATATAGGTAATCTTATTTCCATGGAGCGCCTTAACCTCGCGAACTATGGCGGCTTCATTCTGGGGCGAGGCGCTGTCAACTACGACTATTTCCATCTGCCCCTTGGCAAACAGGGTCTGGCTGGTGAGGTCTTCCAGGCAGCCACGCATGAAGTGTTCGGCGTTGTAGGTAGAGACGATGGCAGAAACCTCTATGCTCTGGGAAACGTTTGAACTAGTTCCCTTCCGGCGTGGTGCATAATCCCATGGCAGTGATTGTGAATTGTGCATCTCTTTACGATACACCAACGTGAAACCGTTACCCAGTTTGTCGTCAAACTCCTGGGAATCCACCAGCGTTAAGCGGCTACCGAATATTCTACAAATGCAATCCTTCATGGTTTCAGGGCTGAATACATGGTAGTGACAATGCCCAAACCTTCCTGCTTCAGGCTCAGTCAACTCGGTTGTACCCTTCCGGAAATCGGCAAGTATATGCGGCCAGTCGGTTAGAGACCGTCCCCTGTCGGAAGGGGCGGCATCCCGATGGGGAACGATCATGAAGATATACCCGTCCCGTTTAACAATCCGATACCACTCAACCAGGGTTTTTATCAGATCCGGGCAATGTTCGACCACATGCGAGGAGAGAATGAAATCTTCCGATTCGTCCGGCAGCGGGATCTCATCGGCACGGGCGATTACATCTAGTCTGGCGATTTCTCCTGCCAGCGCAAGCTGCTCGTTTTCGTAAACCTCGTCACGTATCCCGACATTGCGGGTATTGAGCCCGAAGGGGTTATGCGCCGACGGGCCGATTTCCAGCCCCTTCAAGCCGTCGAGCCAATTGTGCGCCAAGGCACTTTCAGGAAATACGCAGGTTGTACTTGGCTGGACTCTGGGGAGGTGGCACGCTACCGTGCTGTCTCCTATCAGCCTTCCCGTCAGATTTTGACTGTCTTCACCATTTGACATCATCTACGTCTCTCCGGTCCTCGCCCTGTCAGGCAACCTGCAACAACCACTGATATCATTGTTACTCCGTAACGTATAACACTTCTTCTCGATAAGTCTTGGTCAGAGCTTGCTGGACTGCAACAGCCATATTCTCCCAGGAGAACTTCTGAATCTGTCTCCTACCCATTTTTATAAGCTGAGTCCGCACCTCTGGCTGTTGAATATTTTGTAATGCAATAGCCATCTCCTCCGCCCGGTCTTGAGCGACATAGAGCGCTGCGGCACCGGCAACTTCTGGGAGAGACGTGTTGTGGCAGGTAATGACAGGACAATCGCAGGCCATTGCTTCAAGAATGGGTAACCCAAAACCTTCATAAATAGAGGGATAGACCAAGGCGATTGCACCGGAATACGCAGTTCTCAGCTCATCGTCCGACAGAGGCAGCACCTTCACGGAAACATCGGGCACGAGGCGAGCCAGTTCCAAATCTGATTTATACATCGCCCCCACACATACGACACTGTATTCATCCCTGTTGGCAACACACGCCAATCCTTCAAACAATAGTCGACCATTTTTATGGTAATGGCGGTTTCCGACAAAAAGAAAGTATGGTTTTGCCAAAGAATACTTTTGCCGGAATCGCTCCACGTCTTGCTCGGAAGAAGGATAAAATCGCTTAGTGTCGATTCCGGGATATGCGATAGAAACTTTATTAGCTGCAGGTGGATAGAACTCAATCAAGTCTTTACCCGTATTCATCGAAATAGCAATGAATGTCAAGGCATGGGTAATACCAAAATGCTTCACTTGCCATACGGGATCTTGAAGATTGTATAAATGGGTATTCTCGGGAATCATATCGTATGCAAAGAAGACTGATGGTGTTGTGAGCGGTGTAGTATAGTAGGTTGAAACAAAAAGATCCGCGCCCTCTTCATCGCACAATGCCTGCAGAAAGGCACGGTCATTTTCTGGCGCTTCATACTCATATGGCGGAATTGTCCTGGAGCGAATACCTTCAATTTTAGGTGCTGTACCTGCCCGGTCCAACAGGATCACCGTAGGCGAAAAATCCAACTTCGACCATTCGGTAAGCAAGGATGTCCATAGACGGGCAATTCCTGTACTGGCAAGCTGGTAAAAGATGCCATCAATTACTGTTACCGGACGTGTAATTGGTTTCTCGAGTAATCTAGCTATATCTGGGCGATTCGGTTTGGCTTCTAGTATGTTCCTCCATTTTTCACAGAACTTGACTCTGTTAATCCAGTAGAATTTTTTTATGCCGGTGATTTTGTCAGTTCCTGCTGTTGCTGATTCGTGGTGAATTACTTCGGATTCGGGGCAGTAGATAATCCTGTAGCCCAACTCGCGAATCGAAAAGCAGAGATCCGGGTCTTCATAATAAGCCGGCGCATAACGTTCATCTACCCCCCCCGCCTCCTTAAACAAGTCGTGACGGACCAACAGGGATGCCCCTGTACAATAATCCACATCCTTATAGGCATTGTATTTCGGGTCATTGGGATCGCCACCGTTACCGATGGAATCATTGCTGCCATCCTTATTGATGATGGCACCTGCCTCCTGCAGCTTGCCGTCAGGGTAAATCAGCTTTGACCCTACGGCACCGATAAGAAGATCCTGTTCAGCTATTGCAACTAAATAGTCCAGCCACCCATCTTTAGGTTCAGTGTCGTTATTTAGAAACACCAGATATTTGCCGGTTGCAACCATAGCCCCTTGGTTGCATGCAATTGTATATCCTACGTTATATTGGTTCGAGATTAACTTGAACTTTCCGTAATCCAGTTTTTTTAAATATTCACCAGTGCCATCTGATGACGCATTGTCAACTATGACCAGCTCAAACATCCGTTCGGAAGTATGGGCAAAGAGGGTTTCCAGACATTTTATTGTTAATTCGAGCTTGTTATAGACCGGTATTATAATGGAACACAAAATATTCAATCTCAGCTGATAAAGCTCATTGCGTCGTCCCATCAACGAAGCTTCCTGCTTTTGTATTGTTTCCTGTGAGACCGCAATCGACATTCTGATCTTGTGATAAATGGCCTTCGCGGTTGTGTAATAATCAGCAGCTTTACTGCTGGTCATGGTACTGCCATCATCGCGCCATCTGTATTCGCTGGTAATTATCGGAAGGTGATCCAGACGGTATTCTCTTGAAACACGTACCCATAAATCCCAGTCTTCATGAGATCTTAAAGTTTCATCAAAATAGCCAACCTCATCAATGATTGCTCGATCATGCATAAAGCAAAGGACAGGGATGAAGTTTTGCACAAGGATGAGTTCATAATCGAAATCCCGAGAATACTCCAATGTCCTGTTGACGGTTTGATATGAGTCTTCTATTAGCTTTTGATTTGCCTGATAGGAATCCGTGTATGCGATATAACAATCCGTTGACTCCAGATGTGAAACAAGAGTTTCCAAGTGATTAGGATAATAAATGTCATCATCATCCAGATAAGCGACGTACTTGCCCTGCGCAGCACGAATGCCGGTATTGCGGGATGCTGCCAACCCTTTGTTTTGCGGATGCGTAAGGTAGATTATCCTCGAGGAACCGAATGATGCGATGACATCAGACACATCCTGTCCGGCGTCATTGACCACTATGATCTCGAAATTCCGGTATGTCTGGTCGAGGATGCTTTGAATGGTCTCTCTCAGCATATCGGGCCGGTTGATGGTCGGCACGATGATTGAGACCAGTGGTTCACTGGGATCGGATATAGGATGCTCCGATTTAGAGCCCGTCAAGTCATATCCCTCCCAGTCCATGAAATGGAGACATCTGTCACTAGGACTCTTCAGGTTTGCACAGCAGTGGCATTCGGGAATGGGGCTGATATCGCCCTGGCGCGATGAAATTCTGAGATTGCAGTACGTTTCATTGTTCCAGAATTGGTCGATAGATTCTGTCAACGCATTTCCAAAGTGGTAGGTGCCATTCTCAACTTTTTGTTTAAAATGCAGTTCACCGCCACCACATGGATAGACTTCTCCATCAAAGCCAACCATGAGTTCATGCTCTGTCCAACTGCAATTTTGTAAGGGAGCCTTGTCGGAAAAAAGCGGTTCATGGGTAAAGCCGATCTGAAGCCTATGTGCTGCCTTGGCGGCTTTTTGTACCATGAAATCGGAAAGTTCCTGATGATAGAACAGCGAGGTGTCATCGTCCAGGGGCGTTGCTTCCCCAATGATATTCTTTGAGCGCAGTTCCTTGGGGTAGTAGCGGCAATACATGGCGTTCACGCTATTGAATCCGAGCGAGTGCGTGAGCGCGACCAATTGCGGAAGTTCACCTATGTTGAGTTCATTCAAAGCAATGGAAAACTGCAACGAGGTGGGACTGCCGACATATTGTCTGAGTGAGGCAAGGTAGCGTGCGTTCTCGACGACCCGCTCAAACTGGTCAACCTGCATGATCTGCTTATAGGTCAATCTGGTTGCGGCATTGATCGAGATGTTAATAAACGAGATGACATGAGTCATGAGCTGATCTGCCAGGGCGGGCAAGAGCGCTATGCCGTTTGTTGTGATTGAAACCGCAACGGAAGGATAGCGCTCATTGACGTAGGCGATGATATCCAGCAGGTCGGGATTCAAGAGCGGGTCGCCGGCGCCGGCAAGGCAGATTGACGCAACTTTTTCCAACTGCAGATTGGCGGCCATCCTTTTGAAGGCTTCGAAGGTAATCTTCCGACCGCTCTTGCTTCTGTAATAGTCACCTCCGCACATGATGCAGCGGGCATTGCACTTGTCGATCATTAGAAAATGTACTTGTGACGGGTGCAGGAAGTTGCGCCCATCCGAAGTATTGCAGGTTCTGTCAAATGCCATGTCAGGCCACTCCTTGTTGAGCACGGCGAGCGTTGTGGGCATCGAATTCACCGGCCACATAAAGAGCCAGCTCCCGGAACTGTTCCGATGTCATGTCAACATAGAGATTCTGTATGCTTGCCTGCGAATGATTGGCAAAGTTCATGGTAGTGCTGACGATGCCGTTGGACGCCAACTCGTTCCAGGTTTGTGTGCCGGGGAGCGGATTGAATATGTTTATCTCCGCATACGGCGGGTTTATTTCCTTCATGAAGTCGACTGTTTCAAGGATCTCTTCCCTGGTTTCACCTGGGTAGCCCATGATGAAAAAGCCCAGCCAGGAGATCCCGGAACTGTTGACCAAAGAAACCTTTTCCCGGATCAGAGCCTTTGTCAGGCGTTTGTTCATCAGCGCCAGTATGCGGTCATTACCCGATTCGATCCCGAAATAGATGGTTGAGCAGCCGGCATCTTTCAGTGCAGCAACTATCTCGGCGTTAATCAAGTCAAGCCGGGTTATACAGCTGAAGGTCAAACCGGGGATGATCTTCAAGGCGTTCAGAAGCTCAAGGGTATGCCGCATGTTGACCGTGAACGAATCATCCCAGAACGATATCGCGCGAGAGCCGCTGCGAGCGATCAGGTAGCGCACCTCTGCCATGACATTGGCCACACTGCGCCGGCGCTGCTTATGCTGCCAGATCACATCAGCCCCGCAATAGGCGCAACTGAAAGGACAGCCGCGGGTGCTGATAATATTGTTGTCGGAAACATAGTCGCGGTTCAGGATCAGGTCACGATCAGCAATCGGCAGCAGATCGAGGTCGGGGACAGGCGGTCGCGGCTCTGTACGAACCACCTCCCTGCTGGCATTGCGGAACAAGATGCCGGGAACGCCCTCCAACTGGTGAGGATTTCTGGATAAAGCGTCGACTAGCTCGGCAAATGTAATCTCGCCCTCGCCCACCACCACCACATCTACGTTGCCGTTGCGGAATACCTGCTCGCCAACGATGGAGGGGTGATGCCCGCCGATAACGACCGTTATGCCGGGATCGATTGACTTTGAAATTTCGGCAACCTTCTTGACCATCGGGTATTTGGGGGTCATGGCCGTGATACCCACTACGTCAGGCCTGAATGACCTTATGGCGCGGTCAATCTCCTGCCAAACGGGGTGGATAACATCATTAAGCCCTTCCCCGATCAGGTGCTGGCGGGTGAACATTTCCCGATAGGTGTAGGAGTTGCCAAGCAGGGTCTTGTCAAAATCCGCATCGTAAATGGCAACGGCGTGCCCGGCTTGTGAAGTCATGGTCGCCATGTTGCCAAAGGTCAACGGGAAGGTGTTGTTGGAGAGGTTGAGAAAACGGCGATAGGGCGGGTTAATGAGCAGAATGCGGAGCGTTCGTTCAGGCTGTGCCTGATGGGTCGATTCCGCATAAGCCACTGCCGATGTAGATGGCTTTTCCTCGGAAAAGTGCGTTATTGAAAACCCATGAGACACTCCATCTTCAGCGTAATCAGGTGCTTGACCAGATTCGATCCAGTCCATAAATTGCTTTACACGCTTTTCGACCGTGTGCAGGCGAAGCATTTTATCGTGAGCATTGACAGCTATCCGATAACCAAACTCAGGGTCACGCAATATGTGCCGAATGTGTTCAGCCAATACTTCCGGATTGTCCCGTGGATAGAGCAGAATATCTTTTCCATCTTCAAAATGCAGGTTTTGTCGTGGGTTGTCTGGTTGGTGCAGAGCAATGACCGGACGCCCTAAGACCATTCCTTCATATTTCAGGGCAGTGTGAATTGATGCAAATGCCGGTAGATTGACTACTGCACATCCTGTCAACCAACTATCAAGGTACATCGCATAAGCTTCGCTGAGAAGCCCGCGCAATTTATTAAGATACATTTCATATATTGCATCTGGCGTGGGCGATTTCAACAGCACGTTTAAAAAGTTTCCATGCAAGGCATTATAACGAGCCGGTATATCAGTAAGATTGTCCTTTGAGGTGGCGGGAATTATGAGACCTTTCAATGAATGATGTTCAAGCCAAAGAGCACGCTCGCCGTACGGAGTTCCCAAAAAAACAGGTTTTGCAGAAGGTGGGCGGCTAACTTCAGAGCAAAAAAAACGGCGAGGGATTCCGACAAGATACCAGAGAGCAGGAGTATCGCTAAACTGCCCGATTTCTTCCGTATCCTTTTCATCTGGATATACAAGGTGAGTAATATATGGACTATTCCGGATAAGAAGCTGCTTGGTCTCATAAAGAATAGGGTTCGATTCGTATTGTTCTTGCGTATAATTAAGCGACTCAACCAGAATGCCGAGTCTTACCGGCGCGAGACTTGACAGCCATTCCAGATCATCGAGTGTCAAATTATAGTTTTCCGATCCTCCTGGCTTGAACTGATGCGAAATATCGTTAATCCAGACCTGATCGAAAATTTTATTGCCAACAATCTCTTTGGCACGGGGCATCCATGATGAGGCTATTGTAGTTACTTCCACATTGTTATTTCGTAACCCCTCTTCAATGCCTAGGTGCCAACAGTAACCCCACATTTTTGCACTTGACCAGTTGGCATATTCTTTCTGCACAAAAAGGATTTTCAGTTTTCTGGTGGAGCTCATAAGCTATACCTTTCAACACGGTTGCAGCGGTTTGGTTTCGCGGGATTTACTAAATTGACATCGTTTTTGACGCAAAAAGCCCGGTAGCTCTCCGGTACGCCAATATCAATAAAGAATCCCTGCTGACATACGCCGAACAACCCTTTGCCAATCAAATTTTGCATCACATCGCTCTCAAACGAACAAACATCACCAGGAAAGTAACGCAATGCCTGCTGTTCCAGCACATACACACCGGCATTAATTGTTCCCAAGCCGTCAGCACCCTTTTCTGTGAAACGGGAAATCATGCCGTTGGAATCAGTCTCGACCGAACCATATCTGCTCTTGTCGGCAACTTTGGCCAAGGCCAGTGTGATTACTGCTCTTTTTGCACTGTGGTATTCAAGCAATTCCGGGATATCGTTTTCAAATAAAGAATCACCATTCATTACCAGATATCGTTCTGCCGGGAAGGCCTCCATTGCCGCTTTTATGGCTCCGCCGGTACCCAGGGGAGAATCTTCCGCTGAATAGGTGATGGAGGTACCTATTGAAGCGCCATCACCAAAATAATCCCGTATGATCTCTTGCTTGTAGCCGACACTGAGAACAATATCGGTAATATTAAAACGGATCAGCCTATTAATCAGTATCTTCAGAAAAGGCTGGTCATTGACCGGAGCCATCGGTTGTGGCACGTCGGCTATAACTGGGTTCCGAACCCACCGGCAAGTATGATTGCTTTCATGGAGTGACCCCTGGCAGATGATTGTATGAAAGCCCGCCAAGGGTCATGGAAAGAATTGCAATATCGGGAAGCAGTGGAATTTGTCCGTCACGAACGGCCGAGCGAATTTCATCCGCACTCATAAAAAGCAGATCAAACTCTTCCATATCGTTTGTCGTCGGTGCAACCGCATGACGAAGCAGTTCAGCAGAAAAGAGATGAGCTGTACAGATACCACGCGTACCGTCCACCACAAAAGAGCCGATGGACGTCCATTGGTCCGCTTTAAATCCGGTTTCTTCGAGCAGTTCCCGCTTTGCGGCTTCCAGCGGTGACTCACCCGCATCAACTCCTCCTGCGGGAGACGTAAGGATAACTCTACCCAGACATTGCTTGTAATGCCGTTCCATCAAGATACATCCATCTTCTCGTCGGGCAGAGACCAGCACGTAGTCCGGAGCTTCAATGCGGTAGAAATCATTGACTATCCTGCCTGTTGGAAGTTTTACGGTGTCCTTGACGACGGAGAACCATGGTGGTAGGTCAAGTATAGTTCGCGATGATTCCGTATGCCATGGGGCTAGTTCCGACAAACATTACTCCTCGGTAAAATAAATAACCTGGCTGCCAAGGGAGTCAAAGCGGAAAGGCACATGCAATAGCGGGGAAAGCCCTTGTCGAAGACGCTCCCGATCTTCCGGGCGTACGAAGAACAAAATAAAACCGCCACCACCGGCTCCGAGAATTTTGCCGCCAAGCGCTCCCGATTTCATGGCCTTGGCGTAAATTTCATCAATGGCATCGGTTGAGACCTTCTGCGAAAGTCTCTTTTTAAGAAGCCAACTCTCGTGAAGCAGTGCGCCAAAATCTTCATATCCGGAAAGATCGCCATCAAGAATATCTCCAGCAGCATCTACAATAGACAACATAAGCGAAAGTTCATGTTTTTTCTTCTCAAGCTGCCGCAACTTATCCTGCTCTATCTCCACTGCGAATCTGGCAAAACCGGTAAAGAAGAGCATCAAAGAGTTCTGTAGATGGGCAGATTTCTCCGCCGCAATAACAAAGGGTTTAACTTCAACATTGTTTTGTGCAGAAAAAACAATTTTGTTCAGTCCTCCAAAGGAAGAAGCAACCTGATCCTGCGAACCAACCGCTTCCCCGATCATGTTTTGTTCGATATGAATGGCTTCCATAGCCAGCCGTTTTTTTGTAACCATTTTACCTCTAAGTGCATACAAGGCATGTAGCAATCCCACCGTAAAGGCAGAGCTGGAACCAAGCCCCGAATGGGAAGGGAGATCACCGTCATGCTGCATGACCAGTCCTTCCGTTACATCCATGAAACGGTAGGTTTCACGTACAGCCGGATGTTCAATCTCATTGAAATTGTTGAATGCTTCCTGTTTGGAAAAGAAAACAATCTTATGTTTGAAATCAAAAAAAGGCGGAAGTTTGCGCAGGCTGACATAGCAATATTTATCAATAGTGGTCGATAGAACGGCACCGCCGTTTTCCCTATACCAAGCCGGCAAATCGGTGCCTCCGCCAAAAAAGGACATTCTGAAGGGGGTGCGGGTAATAATCATGATAGTGACGATCTATACAAAACGCCCCTCCTCATCTCTACGAGAGAGTACCGGAGTCTTAGTTGGCCACCAGATATTGAGTTTAGGGTCATTCCAGGTATAAGTAAATTGTCCTTTAGGGTTATAGTAAGAGGTCTGCTTGTAATGAAAAATTGTCGTCTCGCTCATGACAAAATGACCATTGCCATGCTTGGGTGGTACCAAAACCTGCCAACGATTTTTGTCTGACAGGGTGAATGACTGCCACTTGCCGAAATTTGGCGATTCAGTATCGCAGTTCACCACTACAAAATAAAACTTGCCATACATACATGAGATCAGCTTCCAGGTTTCACCATCTCCGTGGATACCACGGAGCACGCCACGAGTAGAGATGGAAATATCATCCTGAATAAAGTTGCAGGTGATGCCCTTCCGCTTGTATTCATCCTCGTTGTACGTCTCTACATATTCGCCACGAAAATCCTCGAATATTGATGGTTTTATCAGTAAAACGCCATCCAGATCCGTTTTGGCGATTTCCATAATCTATCTCCTACTTCAACGTATTGGATTTATACCATTCGATGGTTTTCTTCATCCCTTCTCTCACATCGGTTCGAGCCCTGAAGCCGAACTGCCGTTCGGCCTTGCTGACATCTATCAGCCGAATAGGAATCATGGACGGCTTACCAGAATCATATTCGATCTTCAAATCATGGCACCCTTCAATCTCCATCAGCATCTCCAGAAGCTGTTTGATGCTGTAGCCTTTACCCAATCCGATATTCACCGGATCATAGGTGTCGATCTTCTCGGCGGCAAGCACCAGCGCGTCTATGAAGTCGTCGATATAGATCAGGTCACGGATATCATCACCGGTACCCCAGACTTTGAGAGGATCCTGGCGCTCAATAACCTTCCGGATGGTTGCAGCCATGACATGGGAGGTAGCTGGATCGAAATCGTCGTGCGGCCCGTAGATATTGGACGGCCTGACTACCAAAGATGCCATGGGACTCTTCAGTTTTTGTGAATACATCCGGCAGAGGATTTCCGTATAGCGCTTCATCCAGGCAACACCAAAATAGATGTCGTAAGGATCGGAATCAAACATCTCCTCCTCCTTCACCAAACGGTCATCGCTGGGGGGATAAGCGGCATTGCTGCTCAGGAAAACGAACTTCTTCACCTTGGCAAAGTAGGATGCCTCCATGATCTGGGCATTCATGATAATATTGGGGGTAACGTGTACCAGCGGCGTTGCGGCGATGACGGCGGCGCCGGAGGTATTGGCCGCGCACATGAAGACGTAATCCATATCTGCGACGACTTTCTTGCAATCTTCCATGGAAAGCAGGTCACAGGTAATATAGTCGATACGTCCATCCAGAATTATTGGCTGTTTTCGAT
Source organism: uncultured Geobacter sp. (assembly GCA_964458105.1). GTDB lineage: Bacteria > Desulfobacterota > Desulfuromonadia > Geobacterales > Pseudopelobacteraceae > JACRCG01. The sequence goes on along the minus strand of CAYWJJ010000006.1, from coordinate 51,630 downwards.
GGATTGTTGCCCGAACATTTGCCCCAAGTGACAGCATCCTGTTAATGAGGTTGATGCCGATAAAACCTGTCCCGCCAGCAACCAAAACGTTTTTCCCGTTGAACATTCCTTCTATCCCCTCAATCCTTGAAATAGTTTTTCTTTTTAAGATATTCATCCTGGTTCTCAACAAACCATTCCCATGTTTCCTTCAAACCTTCAAGAAGTGAAGTGGTCGGATTATAGTTGATAAGCTCTTTTGCCAGAGAAATATCCATTACCCGTTTGGGAAAGCCTGATGGCTTGGATGCATCAAGCAGGTAATTGAATTCCAGGAAGCTATGTAACGTCTCGACAAGCTCTTTTATCGTTACACCAGTGCCACTCCCTAGATTGAAAAACCCGCCTTTGGTCCCATAGTGCAGTGCCTGAATTACTCCTTCGGCCACATCGCGGCTATAGGCAAAATCACGGACAGCGCTGCCATCTCCCCAGACCACTACCGGGTTTTCCTTGTTGAAAATTCGATACATCAGGGTTGGAATAACCATGGCGTTCTGGGGATCGAAGTTGTCGCCCGGACCATAGACATTACAAGGGCGTACGACGGCAAAATTGTCCAGACCGTACTGTTCCTGATATGCCTTTACCTGAAGTTCGGCCATCCGTTTGGCCCAGCCGGGAAACATATCCATGGGAGGCCCTTCAATATTTTCTCCCTCGCGAAAGACTTCTGCGCTGGAATAGGCTCCGATGGAGCTAGTGTAGACGACTTTCTTCACCTTATTGAGACGGCATGCTTCCAGAACATTGGTATTGAACATCAGCAGAGGAACGAAAAAACTGGCCGGTTTTGACTTGGTAACCTCGACTGACCCCTTGATGCCGGCCATATGGAAGACAAAATCCATATCTCTGGTCAGCTCGCGGCATAGGCTGAATTCAGTCAGGTCACCCAATACGTGCTCGGCGCGACCATCAACGTTGACCTCGTCAAGGGAGACAATTCTAACGTTTGCACCGGCATCACAGAGAATTTTCACCACCTGACGCCCGATTAGTCCGGTGCCCCCGGTTATTAGTATGTTGCTTCCAGTAAAAGAAGCCAGGACATTATTTTGTAGCATTTTGTGCTCCCTTGATTAGGCTATTCGACCACGAAATAGGATACCCGGGACGCATAGCGGTATCTCTTTAATCGAACATTGCGAAGCCCGATTGCGTCCATAAGAGCAAGAGTTTCTCCGGGTGAATCCGGATCATTGAGTTCGTCAAAACCAATCACACTCCCTTTAGCCAGGCGAGGTCCGATCATCTCAAGGCATTTTTTAGTGGGTTCGTAAAGATCAAAATCAAAGTATGCCAGCGCCACTATAGTTTGAGGGTTTTCGGTCAGATATTTCTCGATTTCCTGGCAAGCATCACCTTTTCTCAGTTCAAATTTTGTTATGTGTCCCAGAGGATTGTCCTGTTCCTGACAGCGTAGTATTTCGTCAAGATACTCTTTGTATCCGGCTCCTACAGCAAGGTTTCCAGTATAGATCATCTCGGACGCACCATCCTGAGGAGCGACGGATGGAAAACCTTCAAAGGTATCAAAGCCGATAATATTGCGATGACGGTTGAATGGTTCGTAGATTCCCCTTAATGATGCAAAAAGAGCACTGTTCTGCCCCCATCGCACCCCAAACTCCATAACAACACCAGGTACCTCCACCGCTAGTTGATAGAGGAAATTCATAAAGAGAATCCTTGATAGATTCTTGGAGTTGAGAAAAAGGCCCAAATTTGAAAGGAGCTGATCCTCTGGAATTGGGGTTTCCTTCAAGAGCTTGAGCATATTATGCCGAATCTCCCGTTCTTCCTCGTTGTCGTATGTCTTGATTCCAGTCTCAATTGACTCCATATTTGATCCTTTCAGCCTACTCCATAATCAGTCTCGTACCAGAACTGGCACATCCCGTTCACCGTTAAATGCCAAAACCCAAGCCCAGAAACGAATTCTACCCTCAGCAAGGTCATATCGAAACACTTCATTCCCTCCAAGTATAGGAGTGACACGAATCGGCTTTATATCATCATTACGAACTATTTCCATCGCCAATTCTTCTGGCGACGGGGAGTGGCCAGCCAAGTTAGCCCGTGCTTCCTCAATGGATTTGTAAACCGCATGGTCACCAGATGTGTCAGGGGCCGGCCGAATGTGACGCCAAGGAACCTGTTTCACTTCAATCCGGCACTCGGCATCCATTAGACGTTTTATGTCTTGGGAAAGAACAACTGCAGAAGCTCCGGCGTTTTCACTTATGTGTATATCGCTTAATGCTTTCGGGATTGGGAGAACAGGCCCCTGTGAACGAAGAAAAGCCAGCACCGCTTGAGACGGGGTACATCCAAGCATTTTGGCAAATTTGGCAAGGTTTCGACGTACTGCTGCGCTCCCTACCACGCGCCCTTGATCCAGTGGACTATAGGCAATGAACAGAATCCCCTCTTTGATACACCAAGGGATAATCGCTTTTTCGGGGGCTCGTTCGAAGAGATTATATTCTGTCTGTACCGAAAAGAGCGGTGTGGAGCCAAGTATGGAGCGCGTGCGCATTAATTCAGGCAGAGAAAAATTACTGACCCCGATATGGCAAATTTTCCCTTGTTCCCGCAGCCGTAGAAGTCCTCTCAAGGTTTCCTCCAACGGTATAGCGGGGTTGGGCCAATGAATCTGATACAGATCAATCCGGTCGGTTTTCAGACGACGAAGACTGTTCTCGCAAGCGAGCGTCAGCGCATCTGCAGTCAAATGGTTGGGCGAAACTTTGGAGGCCACAAAAACAGTATCCCGCCTCCCCGCCACAGCCTTTCCCACCAACTCTTCCGAATGTCCCCCACCGTAAATCTCAGCCGTATCAATGAACGTCATCCCGAGTTCAATGCCAAGCACCAAGGCGGCAATTTGCTCAGAATCTTGACCCCTGTCGATGGTGAAGCGTCCTCCGATGCCCATGCAGCCTTGGCCGATGGCCGAAATTTTTTTGCGTTCAATCTCCAGTGGTGGAAAGATCATCGATTCCTCTGCGATTCAAATATATGCGCCAACACCCTGGCATTCTCATTGGAAACAAGTCGCCAAGCCCAGTATTTTTTCATTTCTCCGCCAAAATCATAGCGATCCAGGTAATATTCGCTCTCATTATCTGGCTTGACAAGGCGCAAGGGTGATGGCTGGGCACCTCGACGAATTCGTTCCGCAAGAAGAGCCGGACTGGGAATCCAGTCGAACCGGTTTTCCATCGCTTCATCACAGGTCGAGTATCCATCCCGCCCATCTAATGAGCCAAACTTGACTTGGGAAAGGCAAATCTCCTGGGGCGGATCGGAGTAGAGACTCTCCAGGTCGTGGATTTCCTTTGGGCTAAGCAAAATCGATGTCCCCGCAATATTTTCCCGGAGGTGGTTCAAGCTGCTTGTCTGAAAAACGGGAACAACACCATTATGAGACATGACCCAAGCCAAAGCGAGCTGATTTTCGGAAGCGCCGTGCCTTTCCATTATCTCTGACAGAATCGGCCTCTTTACAGGTGCTTGGCACAATCTTCCCTGACCTAATGGGCTATAGGCAAAAAATTTCTTTCCGGCGGCACCCGCCCAGGAGAGAAAAGGCTGGGCTGCCTCCGGTTCCGCAACATTGAAAGGCAGTTCCACCGCGGCAATCCGTCCGCCCGATATAGCTTCGTAATCCGAGAACTCCTCATAAGAGCAGTTCCCCACCCCGAAAAAACGTATCTTCCCTTCGGCAAGAAACCGGGAAATGGTTGCCCAAATCTCTTCGAAAGGTACGAACGGTGTCGGCCAGTGAAGTTGATAGAGGTCTATGTAGTCTGTACCGAGGCGCCGCAGGCTTCCTTCGATGGCCCGCGCGATACCGGTAGCGGATGCGTTGTCCGGATTGAATTTTGAGCAAATAAAGACCGCGTCCCTGCAGTGAGTGAACGCTCTCCCCAGGAGTCTCTCCGAATATCCCCCGCCATAAAGCTCCGCGGTGTCAAAAACATTAATCCCCAATTCGTATGCGACTCGAAAGAGATTGATCCTGGAGGCGTCAGTTTCCGGAGTAGACCGTTCGGAAGTCCCCGTTCCAGTGGCACCAAGCGCCAATCTGGAAATCAACGTGTCATCAACGGTTTTAAGAGATGCTGACATCCCACCCCTCAAGGCCGTCGGTGTTGAAGTTAGACCTTTCAGCCGATTTCTCCCGCTCTCCCGCTTCCTCTAACAGGAGGTTCTTCATTCGGTTTCGAATACCGTTGAGTTGGTGGGCCAACTTCAAGAATTCGTTATACCGCTCTCCATCCTCTTGCATCCGATCCTTGAGATACCAAATATGAACATTCATCTGGGCAAGCACCACCACAATCCGCAATAGTCTTGAAGAGATCGGCATATTCCGTTCTTCGATCAGTAGATCAATGTCATGGCAGATCCGGCGCATTTCTTCCGCATAACTTTCTTTCCCTGTAGGAAGAAGTACTTCCTTTATCTGGTCAACCGTCAACCGGTCGATCAATTCTGCAAATGGTGTAAGAAAAAGCCTTTCCTTATCTGCCATAGTATCGTGCCGCCTTTCTTGATAACAATTCCTTGTTTTCCAAATACCAATCGGTGGTCAACCGGATTCCTTCAGCTAAAGGTGTCACCGGTAATTTCCCGAAAAAAGATTCGGTTTTATCCATTGAGAGGACTCTGGCGGGATCGCCCGAGGGTTTTGTCTTATCCCAAACAATTGATACGTTGGGGGCAAGAACAGAAACCACGGTTTCGGCCAATTCTCGGATAGTTACTCCGCCGCCATTCCCCAGGTTTAGTGGCTCGCATACTGGACCGGCAGCTACCACTCTGAGTATCCAATCGGCCACATCACGAGAGAATACAAAATCCCGAATCGCCGAACCGTCGCCCCACACCGTCAACGGGTTTTCTCCGTCGAGCACTCGTCTGATCAGGGACGGGACAACTTGAGCCGTGGCGGGATCGAAATCATCAAAAGGGCCATAGACATTTGAGGGGCGAACTATCCGAACGGCATCCCAGCCATATTCTTTCAGATAGGCCTCTCCCTGTACCTCTCCTATCCGCTTGGCCAACCCCGGAATGCGATCATTCTGCTTCGGCAGCCCGTCCCAAAGAGATTCCTCCCTTTTTGCTTCGACAGAATAAGGGTAGCTGCAAATGCTTCCAACAAAAAGAAAACGCTCCACTCGATGCCGAAAAGCCGCTTCCATAAGATTTGTCTGGAACCAAAGCATTGGCACCAGATAACTGGCTACCTTGGTTTCGCCTATGCCGGTAGAGCCTTTTATTCCGACAAGATTTAGTACCATCTCCTGTCCTTCCGTCGCTGAAATGCAATTGTCCAAAATTGTCAGGTCAATTTTTTGATACGACACATTGTCAGGAAGCACCGTCTCGGCATATTCTGGCGGATCCATGGCCACTACCGTCACCTTTGCGCCAGCTTCCAAAAGCTTTTTTACCGTAGGAATTCCAATCACGCCGGTTCCGCCTGCAACAAGGACTTTTTTTCCTTCATAGTATGGAAGGTATTCAGTTTGATTCATCAGAAGACCTCTCCGGCAAGGAGTCGTTCGGTTAGAGTTTCAGTGCCAAAGCCGACCTGAAGGACATCGAGGCGGCATATGCGATCGGCAGAGACTCCGCTGGCGATAAGATCGCCGTACAGTTTATCCGCATAGCGAGTAAGAGGAATAATAAACCCGTACCCCTCCAAGGCCAGTTTATTAATGACTTCTTTCCCCGTATCCAACACCGGCAGCCCCTGATAGAGCCGTCCTTGCTTCCGCTTGTCGGCATCAAGAAAACCTGCAATCAGGAGTCCTTCCAGAAGCCGCTCGCGCTGCGCTTCAAACTCCGCCTCGTTCATGCAAGGGATCACATACACCGGTACTCGCCCTTTTTTCATCCAGTTGAAAGCCCGAAAATTACGCAGATAGTCGCGTCGGACATGTTCAAATGCCAGCGGAGTCATGTTCATCGCTTGATTGCAAAGCCTGCAAGTCAACTTGAAAACCCCCAAAATGCGTTGATTGAAGTTGCCATATTCAACGATGCGATTGCAGTGCGGACAGCGGATGGTCATCGATTCAGCGCCATTGTCTTGCTCATATCCGGATATAAATTCTCCGAAATTGTCATTGTCCATCAAAGCGCCTTGAACCTCCTTCTGGAGCGAAAACCAATCTTTTTGGGATAGCCGGCTCATATTGGGCGGGTCGGAAACACATTTCTCAAGAAATGAGAGCTCATCAAGCCCGCACTTTTTAAATTCATTTTCCCAAAGTTCGGAACCGGGATAGGGACGTACAAAACCCAATGTAATATGGTAATCGGCATGACTCTTCCAAAAGGCAATGGTCTCGCGTGCGCTTTCAAGGGTTTCGGCAGGATCCCCAAAAATGAAATACCCTTGAACACCAATCCCACTTGTTCGAGAAAGCTGAAGAGCGCGGGAAATCTGCTCCTTGGAGATAGACTTTTTCATGCTCTGAAGCACTTCGTTGCTGGCGCTTTCAAATCCGTAACTTACAATAAAACATCCCGCATCTTTCATCACCTGAAGCATTTCTTCATCAATAAAGTCAACACGCAGCTGGCACATCCATCGGACAGGATGCGACAATTTCTTCATTCTACGACATATTTCAAAAAGGCGATCTCGGTCGCATGAAATAAGTTCATCAAAAATAGCTACGTTACGAACGTCATGTTTTGAAATAACATACTCAATCTCTGACATGAAATTATCTACAGACCTGCTGCGATATTTTTGCCCCAAAGGATGATAGCAAAACGTGCAGTCGTATGGACAACCTCGGCTTGAAATTATCGGATAAAAACGGGGATGATCGCTTATATACAGATAAAGATTATCGTTGGGTTGCTGAAGTGATAGATATTCTTCAATACCAAAGCCCTCAAGGTCTGGAAATGGCAGCGAATCGAGATTCATAATGGGGGGACGGGTGTTGGTCAAGAAAAAGGTGCCATCTTCCTTTCGGTATCCGATCCCATCAACAGCGTTGAGCTCTATGGGTATGCGCCCCAATAGTTGGTCTGCCAGTTCGACAGCCGTTAGCTCTCCCTCTCCGAGGATGATAAAATCCGGGTTTAAAAAATCGAACATCAGTTTTGGGGACGCAGTGACAATCCCGCCACCAACCACGACCAAAGACTCTGGAGAAGATTCCCGCACTACGGACACAAGGCAACGAATCTGTTGATAATGTGCCGACAATCCTCCCGTTAGTACCAGTTTAGGCTGCAAGGAAGCTGCTACTTTCGCTAAACGTTCATAACACTCTTCCCCACCTTGATTAAGATTAATAACTGTGACGGAGTGACCGGCTCGATCAAGGCATGAAGACACATAGGCCATCCCTAAAGGAAACTCATAGTAACTTTGCCTTTTGAGGGGGACATATCGCGGGACAACCATCAAAATGTCTGACATATCAGGCTCTTTCACGGAGAGGGCGCCAGACGACAAATGAATATCCCTCGTGGTATAAGCCGCCAAATGTTCTTTGAATCTGAAGTATCTCTATGGTTTTCGATTTCTCTAGCTCTTTTAATGCAGTAAGAAACCCGTCAAGATACTTTCTGGTGTCGGAATAACGTTTGATAAGATAATCAGAAAGGGTCGGTTCAGAATACAACTCATTCATGGTTTCAAAGTGGATGCATATAGACGGTGATTTTTCACGGAGAAACGAAAGGAACGGACCAAATCCGATGCCTAACTGTTCAAGTGCGCCTATTGTGAGGACGCCGTCGCCAGCCGATAAACCCAGGCCGGAATCAGGGGTAAACATATCGAATTTTATCCCTTTGAGATTAATTCCTTGAACCTTGGCAAGTTGATCAACAATGTTGCAGGATGATTCTGACCAATCCAAGCCATAAAGGGGTTTCCCCGGAAAAAGCTGCGCAAGGTGCAGAAGGTTAAGCCCTGTTCCACAGCCAAATTCAAAGACAGAACGCACCCCGGAAAAATATTTTCGAAATAGTACATTTCGCATCACCTTGACCATTGCAGTCTCGAAATCAGGGTTAGATGGCAGGATGAAAGAGCCTTGCATTCTCATAACCTGCCCCTTGCGAACAAATTTCGGCAGCAGTGTTTCGGGATCGTTGCCAGACCGCTCAAATTCGAGCAAATTTTCGCTCCAACCACGCTCCCATGCGACCTGTTTTCCCGGTCCTGATACGGACAGCTTGCCAGAGTCGATGGTGTTCAGGATTTGAAGGAGAAGATTCTCCCTGTCCGCTCCATCCACGATTACATAATCAAAATCGGTACTGTTAATAAAATCGCAAATTTCGTCGTTGAACTCTTCTTCCGGAACCCCCACTAAACGGGAAAAACCGGAAATATTGAGCGAGTGAACGTCATTGATTGATGACTTTAAATTCATTGAACTTTCCATTGTTACGCAAGAAACACGGTGTAATTCCAGCATGATGCGAGATAACAAGGAATTCATGTCGAGCCCAAGCTCCCTGTTCACCCACTCCCGATCCCCATACCCACCAGGATACACATCAGGAACCCCCAGCCGTTTCACCGGCTGCAACAAGCCCTCGTCAGCAAACAATTCTACAACAGCGCTACCCATACCACCGGGCAACGTATGCTCTTCCAATGTGACAACAAAATCATACTCTTTCGCAATCTCAACCAGCTCATTTGCAACTGGTTTCAGTCGGTACAGATCCACTACACCTGCATTGACACCAGCGCCTTGCATCGCATTTGCGAGCTCTAACGAGACATGTGTCATGCATCCGGTAGCAATGACAAGTAGCTTTGATCCTTTCCGGATATATGCCAAACCCTTCGACAGATCATCATCAGCTCTATGCAGCACAGGCCAGACACCTTTATCCAGGCGGATATATACCGGACCAGTCGCGTGGTAGGCGTGTTGAGCGGAAGCTTTGGCAGTCATCTGCTCACTCGGGTTAAATATAGTCATGCCTGGCAGTGCCCTCATGACTGAAACATCTTCTATTGCATGGTGGGTTGGCCCGTCGTTTGAGTAGGTGAATCCAGCACCTGCACCGACAATGGTAATGGGGAGGTTCATGACACAGAGATCAACCTTGATCTGTTCAAGACAACGAAGGGTGATGAAGGGAATGATTGCGTAGACAAAGACTTTTTTCCCTGACAATGCGAGTCCTGCCGCTGCACTGATCAAATTCTGTTCGGCAATACCCACGTTGATAAAGCGCTCGGGGAAATCTTTTCGGAATCTTTCCAGGCTGAAGGCTCCCATGTCGGCTGTCATGAGTACGACATTCGTATCATTTTCAGCTAACCGGTAAAGTTCATCAAAAAAAGCGTCTCTAATATCAATCAAGTCAAGCATCTATTCACCGTATTATTTTTATTGTGCCGGCATCTTTGCGGCAAGCTCGGCTCTGGCAATAACCAACTCTTCGGCATTTGGTACCGAGTGGTGCCACTTGAGAACCTTTTCCATAAAAGAGACACCCTTCCCTTTAATGGTATTGGCCACAATTGCGCGGGGTTGCGCCGATGGCTTCGACTCAAAAACTGTCAACAGTTCCTGAAAGCAATGCCCATCTACCTCTTCGACTGCCCAACCAAAAGACGCAAGTCGGCCACCCAGTGGATCGAGGGGTGCACAATCCTCCGTGAAATCGAGTACACACTGACGATTGCGGTCAACGATAAGAGTAAGATTTGAAAGGTGGTGGCGGGCAGCAAATACCAGGGCCTCCCAGACGGACCCTTCATTGCACTCACCATCTCCAACAAGAACGAATACACGATAATTCGATCCATTCATTTTCGCAGCAAGAGCCATTCCGGCACCAATTCCGAGACCATGCCCCAATGAGCCGGTATCGGCCTCAATACCGGGAACTTTCCGGTCCGGGTGTCCGCCGAGTATGCTGCCGTTGCAACAGTAACGGACCAATTCTGAGGAATCAAAAAAACCAAGATCAGCAAGCACAGCGAAAAGAGCTGACCCTGAATGCCCTTTGCTCAAAATGAAGCGATCCCGAAATGGCCAAAATGGGTCTACTGGATCGTAGCGCAATATCCCGCCGTAATACAGTGCAACAAGAATATCAAGGCATGAGTAGGCGCCGCCAATGTGCCCTTTTTTGGCAGCAGCAACCATCTCAAGCACAGACAGACGCAACTCGGCAGATTTATTTGCAAGAAAGTCAATCCGCCTTGTTTCCGCCACCAAGTACCTCCATCAAAAGTGTTTCATATGATTTATTGACCATCTAACGTCTTTATCTGCTCAACAATCCTATCGACGCCAAGCCCCGCGACCTCGTGAAGATGTTTGCGATCCCCAACCTCAAAAATGTACGCGTCGTTAAAGCCCAGAGGATAAACAGGTTTGGGTGTTTTTGATGACAGCGTAAGTGAAGCGACCAGAGAGTCAAGTCCACCCCGCCAGATAAATCCCTCTTCAAGAGTAACTAGAATGTCGTAGGATCTTAATTCGGACTGCAGTTTTGAAGTATTCAGATTTTTCAACAGGAACACATCGACCAACCCTACGGGACACCCTTCCTTGCCCAGAGCATCAGCTACCTGTAAAGCGACATGAGTCATGTATCCCGTTGAAACAAGGCAGATCTTTTTACCTGTACGCAGCGAGCTGAACCCATCGCTGAACAGCGGCTGGCTTCCTGAGGGATACAGACGGGGTAGGGCCTTGCCATCAAGACGAATATAGCATGGCTTGTTGCTGGATATAGCATACGTAGCAATATCACCCATGAATGAAGCATCCGCAGGCGAGACAACGTTCACATTCGGGAGGAGACGCATGAGTGCAATATCTTCCAGACAGTGGTGGGTGGGCCCTGTAACATCGTAACTAAGTCCGGCGCCTACACCGATAAGGTTGACGTTTACCTCTCTCGTCTGCGCCATCAGGGCAAGGCTGATTCTTATCTGCTCAAAAGCTCGCATCGATAAAAAAGGCGCTATTGCGTAAGCAAAAACGGTGTAACCTTCGAGTCCCAACCCGGCGGCGATTGATATGAGATTTTGCTCTGCAATCCCTACATTGATAAATCTGTCCGGGAAATCCTCTCTGAGTCGATCCAGGGCAGGAGAGCCAAAATCTGCCGAAAGGAAAAATATTTTATTATTTCCTTTCATTCGTTGATAGATTTCTTCTATAAGAATATCCCTCATCACTTCAGGTTTCATGAATGGTTCTCCCCTGTAAGGGTATCGATCTCTTCAGGTTTAAGTGCCCGTATGTGGCACAAAGAATCTCCTTCGAGCCTGGGAACCCCTTTGCCTTTTATTGTGTTTGCGATGACAACCTTCGGTTTTCCAGAATGAAGCCGAGAAGCTTTCGATAATACTGCACAAACTTGCTCTATATCATGGCCATCAACGGGCAAGTGTTCCCAACCAAAGCAGTTGAATTTGTCTTCTATCGGTTCTAGGTTAATAATTTTTGAGCAGTAGTCGAGCATACAGATTTTATTATTGTCGATAATTAAAACCAGATTGTCGAGTCTGTGTTGGCTGGCGAACATGATCGCCTCCCACACGGATCCTTCGTACAGTTCACCGTCACCAAGCAGAACATAAACAGAACGTTCACTTCCTTTTGCTTTCAAGGCAAGCGCCAGGCCGCATGCAACTCCTAGCCCGTGACCTAATGACCCGTTGATAGTCTCATAGCCTGGAATGGAATTGTCCGGAATATCGCCAAGTATCGAGCCGCTTTTCCCTACCTTGGAAAGTTGGTCTTTGGGGAAATATCCAAGATCTGCCAAAATCGGGTAATAAGAGACCGTTCCATGTGCTTTACTGATAATGAAGCGATCCCGCTCTTCGTCATATGGGTTTTCTGGTTTAAACTGCAAAATATTTCCATAATGGAGGGCAACTAGGATTTCAACGCATGATAATGCAGAGGCGACCCGAATCCCTGGGGCGACCTTATGAATTTTCAGGGTTTCTGATCTGACCCAGCGGCATTTTTCCTGAAGACCTGCGAGGGCCACCGCATCATATTTGCTTTCTTGCATCAGCATTCCTTTCGAATGTCAATAATTTGAATGCCACATAATTTTATCATCTTACGAGTTGATTTTTACCGGAATTTACCCTGTCACGCCAGTAATCCAGGAGGTCCTGCATGGTTTTTTCAAATGATATCTCCGGCTGCCAACCGGTGTGATTCCGGAACTTCATCGTATCAGGTACCTGAAGGTCAGCGTCTAGTGGTCGCAGGCGCGCCTGTTCCGTTTCAACACGGATGCTGTCCCGGCAGGTGGAGATGGAGACAAGATGCTTAAGCATGTCCTCTACAGTACACGAAAATGAACCGCCAATATTGTAATACGCACCGGAAACGGGATTAACCGTTACAAGCATATAGTATGCCCGAACTGCATCGCGAACATCAGCCCACGTCCTCATGGACTGCAGATTCCCGGTCTTGACCACCGGCGGAATCAGCCCCTGCTCTATCATGGCAATCTGCTTGGCAAAGGTAGATTCGGCAAAAACATCGCCACGGCGGGGACCGGTATGGGTAAACATGCGGGTTACCAGCACCTTCTGGCCATAGGCCTCGGCATGAAATCGTCCGACCAGGTCGGTACCGGTTTTCGATATGGCATAGGGAGAGGCAGGGTGGAAGGAACATTCCTCGTCTATGGGAAGTTTTTCCTGCGCGACACGCCCGAAGACCTCTGACGAGGAGCAGACGTGGATGATCGGATCTATTCCTGGGCAGCGACGAAGAGCTTCCAACAGACGTTCTGTACCAAGTATATTGGTGTCAAGCGTTTGGATTGGAGCTGTAAAGCTGGTCGATGGGTAACTTTGAGCTGCCAAGTGAAAGACGAAGTCAGGCCGAGATTCTTCTACTGCGTTGACCAAAGAAATATAATCACAAAGATCTCCATGAATAAAATATACCCGATCTTTGCGGTTGGCACGGTCTAGCAAATGCCCGACGTTATCCAGCGGGCTGCGCCAGCGACACATGCCGTAAATGTCCCAATCTGTATTCTCAAGGAGAAAATCAGCCAGGTGTGATCCGACCATGCCGGTGATTCCCGTTATCAATACTTTCATAATACTATACGCTCCTGCTGAATGCTTTCGATAAAGCGAAAATAATCATCGGGAATGCCTATATCTATGAAATAGGCATCGTAGGGCTTTCCGAAAAGAACCTTCTTGTTGTACATATTCTCCATCACATCTTTCTCAAGGGAAAATTTGGCTGGCAAATCAAGCAGCTTTATTAGAGGCACACTCAAGAGGTATATGCCCGCATTTATTGTTCCAGGCCCACCCCTACCTTTCTCTTCTATTTTTGTAATGCATCCCTGTGAATCACAAATTATGCACCCATATCGGGAGACGTCATCAACAGCTTTGAGCGCGATGGATAACAGCCCTTTCTGTGTGTGATGAAATAGTAAAAAATTGTCGAGCGAAATGGGAAAGTAAGTATCACCATTTAAAACAAAAACGTTCTCTGTTGTAACCAAGGGAAGGGCATTCAGCAATGCTCCCCCGGTACCAAGAGGTTCAGACTCCACAGCATATTCTATACTGATGCCATTGTAGGAATTTTTGAAATAATCAGAGATAATCTGGTTTTGATAACCGACAGAAAGAATAACGCGGGAAACGTGTTGAACGGCAAGATATTCTAAAAGGTACGCCAGAAAAGGTCGGCCGTGCACATCGGCCATTGGCTTGGGGAGGTTATGGAGGATAGATTGCAAACGGGTCCCCTGACCTCCCGCTAAAATGATTGCTTCAATCATTTTATAGAGTTCCGGAAGGCGCTTTAGAGATGATGCTGGGCAACGGCTGATCAGTTGCATGCCCCATCATTCTAACCACGTCCTTCATCTTGTAACGAGCCTGCCACCCCATCTGCTTCGCTGCTTTGGCGGGATTTGCCCTGCTGACAATAATTTCGGAAGGACGAAATAGCGCTTGATCCACGACGACATGCTTGCGCCAATCAAGTCCTAAAAATTTGAAGGCTTCTTCGACAAACTCTTCCAATGTGTGAGTTTCACCGGTGGCAATCACAAAGTCGTCCGGTTGCTCCTGTTGCATTATCAGCCACATTGCTTCAACATATTCCGGCGCCCAGCCCCAGTCCCTGGCAATGGCCATGTTGCCGAGACTGAGTTTTTCATCGCTCCCTTCGGCAATCCGCCGAGCAGTCCGGATGATCTTCTGTGTGACAAACCTCTCAGGCCGGAGAGGAGATTCGTGATTGAAGAGTATGCCGGTGCATGCAAAGAGATTGTAGGCTTCACGATAATTGGCAATCTCCCAAAAGGCGGTGGCCTTGGCAACTGCATAAGGACTGCGGGGCCGAAAGGGCGTTAATTCGACGGCAGGAGCCTCCTCGCTATTCCCGAAACATTCGCTCGATCCGGCATTATAAAGCTTCACCGGCCGCGCCATGAAACGTATGACCTCCAGCAAATTGAGTGTGCCCACGCTGATGCTTTCCAGCGTTTCAACAGGCTGATCAAAAGAAAGGCCAACGGAGCTTTGGCCTGCCAGATTGTATACTTCATCAGGTTGAACTTTGGCCATAACCTGCAGAACGCTGCGAAAATCATTAAGCGCCATGGAATGACAGGTTATTTGCTCTCGTATGCCAAGCTGTACCAGATTTGGAAAAATGGTGATCTGGGCATCCCTGGCAGTGCCATGAACTTCATAACCTTTTTCCAGCAGAAGTTTCGCCAAGTAGGCGCCGTCTTGGCCTGATATTCCGCAGATCAAAGCTTTTTTTGACATGCTATAACGCCTCATAGAACAACTCGGATGGCCGTAAGACTGTTGGCATAGCTGATCTCAGTTTGTTTGCAGCCATTATTTTCCACAAAATTGATGTTTTATCTGTGCTTTATCCGCCGGACCTACGTTGCATACCACCCGCCGCTGCTCATAACTTTCCGGACAGCTGAGTGTCAGGTAATAGCGGACAATGTCATCATAATTATCCGACAACACGGTCGATGACGCGTCCAAATTTGTCACCACCCCCAATCCAGATGGCTTGGTCGGAATGGTCATGATTTTCAAATCAGGCCTGAAAGTTTTCAGACAAGGAATAATCCGCCAGACATCTCCAGTCCAGAAGCCGGTACAGCGCTCACGCTCGGCAACTATTGGGGCAATCGGCAGGCAATCGTGGATCAATATTACTGAATCAGCCCTGGCATAACGCTCCAGGTTGATAAAGTCCTTAAGAGCTTGTTCAAACAGGTGCAGTCCATCGATAAAACCCAGATCAAAAGTTTCCTGCTCTATTACTTCACGCAAATCATGTTGTTTAAAAAAATCGTCGCTGGTCAATGGAAATAGCGTAGCCTGACCGAATGGGCAGACGTAGTTCAATCGTTCCCAAAATCCTTGGTACGGATCAATGCCAATTGCCTTTGTATCAGGGCCGGCCAGCGCCAGCGACCGGCCATGTCCAAGACCAATCTCGACATAACTGGTCGGAGAAAGCCATTGATGAAAGGTTTTCAGCCAGTCATAGTAATCTTCTCCCGGCATTTCTTTTTCCGCAGCGAGCAAGAAAAGGCTGTCTTCTGCTGCACCGGAGGATGGATCAAGTTCCTGAACCTGATTATATGTTTCATCCGCTCCTGAAAAGTCTCCCAGAGCGGTCTGGATTTTCCCCTTGAGTACGTACAAAATCGTGGAATCAGGAACCAAAGCCAGCGCTGCCTTTATTGACTCCAATGCGCTGGTATAATGCCGTCGATAAAACAAAATCAGACTATGAAAATACAGGGTCATTGCCGGGTTAGGCTGGGCTTCGAGCGCCAATCGTTGAATATTTTCCGTCTCTTGACCGTAGCCAAGCCCTTCGTAAAAACGGAGCGCCTCTAAAATCAGCTCATATCCTTCCAATGCCGCATAAAGCCCACTCTCTTTTTGCAGGTTGACTGACTGACGCATCTGAGTTTTCAGCTTGGTCAACATATAGTCCATCATCTAATTGTCCCTTTCGCCATCGCCCCCACTGGCTCACCGGACTTACTTGACATTACGTCAATAAATCGCCGTAAAGCTGCTATCTCAACATCGTCTTGACAGCGGTTTGCCACACTTTCAAGCCATTTCCGGGCATCATCAAAACGCCCTTCATACACCAAATCTTGTGCGTTATTCAAGACATAGCGGAGAAATCCACTCTCCAGCAACGGCCGGTTGTTTTCACGGTTGGTAATCCCGCGCCACTTGGTAAGAAACAACCGACGGTTACGCAACAAAATTTCACCGGCGGTTTCAGCCTTTTCGTAGAAATTGATTTCCCGCAGGGCTCTAATAGTGCCACTCCAATGGTGATCATAGGCAGAAGTAGGCACAATGTAATTTTTCAGACCGGCACGTTTGATTTGTAATCCCAGATCCCATTCCTCAAAGTAGCAGGGTGTAAAGCCGTTCTCAAAACGGATGAGCTTTTCATTGAAATGCTGGAGATTTAGGGCGAAAAAGAATCCGGAAATTGCATCTACCTCCAAGGGTTGACTGAAGGTGCCCTTGTCAAAATACATGTAATCACGCGCCAGAGTGAATTCAAAAAAACTTCCTTGCGGTCCGACACAGGCGGCATCCGGAAGAGAGAGGAGAGCCTCTTCAAGCGCATCTATGGCCGAGCGCTCGACATGAAGATCTGCATTCAGGATAAACACCGTCGGAGTTGCGGCAATCTCCAACCCCAGATTCCAGGCGCGGGCAACTCCGACATTTTGCTTCATGATTGCGTAGCGGGTAATACGGGGATGATCTTTCAGATGTTCAGCCACTTCCTGACCGTTGAAAACCACGATCACATCACCTTCGGTCTGCTCCAGATCGTTAAGCAATGTAAGTATGTTGTATTCGCTGGCGGGTGACATATCCAATACCGGGATGACAAAACTGCGCCGTGCACTGCTGATGCAAATGCTTGCCGGAATGTCCGCATCAATTGCGGGAACTCCAGCCAGAGATCGCTCACGCAGCTCTACTGCCGAGAAGGTGTCCTGCTTGCTCCCCAACGCTACCGCCAGCAGATCCTCCACGCGATGTGCATAGGTGTGGGCATTGTGAACCAGGCGCTGCCCCCGGGTAGCAATCTGCTCGCGGAGCTCATCATTATCCAGGTAAAAACGTGCGACATCGCAAATGCTATGGTCACGGTAGACGGCATAATCCTCGCCATCCCTGAAAAGTTCGTCTTGACCGCTGTTTCGTGCCATGTCGGTCAGAAGCAATGAACCAGTAGACATAGCTTCAAAGACCCGCATGTTCAGATCGTTTTTCAGGGCCTCATTGAAAACGATGCGTGACTGAGAAAAAACCTGAGCCATATCCTCAAGATAACATCGCTCATAATGGACCGGAATTTGGCTTGCCAAGGTTGTAAGGAGAGCTTCGCGCCGTGAGCCATTCTTGATTCCGCCGACAAATCCGATTGGATGGATCTTTGGTTCGTTAAACCGGCGATGCACTTCCGGATCACAACCCAACGGGAGCCAGTATGCGCGCATACCCTGGCGGCGGAAATCTTGCAGATATTCCCTTTGGGCAATGAAAACCATATCAAACTGCTTTGCCCACTCAAGATGAAAGTCAAGATAAAGGTGCGAATCGATGAGATAGCATACTTTGGGGCACGGCATTGCGTCCAGATTTAGTGGATAGTAACCGCCACCGGTTTCTATCCAGAGATACAGCTCCGGGTAATTAGCGGGGTCCGTATCGGCAATGACTTGTTCCATATCCGGGTTTACTACAGTGGTGATATCCAGCTCTTTCGGCGGCAGCGTCATGTTCAACTGCTGCAACCGTTCAATTAGCTCCTGCGACAAAGAGGGACCAATGGTGGTTGTCCGACAGCACTGTCGGAGAGCTTTCTCAAAATAAACAGCCGTGCTTACGGGATATGCAATGCAGGCCAGCCAGACATGCAGATTATTCATTGGTTTCATTCCTTACAACACGCAGATTGGTTCCGGGGTTACAATTTCGAGCAGATAAAACCCCAATACTCATCCGACCCCATGCCGGTGGTAAAAGAATATTTGGCCTCATCACGCACTGTAAATCCACAACGTCCCAGAAGCGAAACCCAGGCACCACGGCCAAGTACGCTGTAATGATTGGGGTTTGTTTCATGATGACAGGATGTTTCCGGGGCCGGCACTTCAAGGTAGAGCATTCCTTCAGGAGTCAGCACCCGGGCAAATTCCATCAACGTGAAGTAAGGGAAAATGCTGTGCTCTATTACATGTCTGGCCCAGACCAAATCAAATGAGCCATCAGTAAATTCCAGAAAAGACTGGTCCATCTTACGCACATCATGCCCGTTTTCCCGGCATACACGGACATCCTCTCCGTTCAGAGTAATACCAACTGCAGACAAAAAACCTTTGCTCCGGAATATGTCCAAGGCCGGCCCTTGACCGCAGCCAACATCAAGAATTCGTGCTGTTTGTTGAATTCTATACTCAGCTAAAAGATGATTTAAAGCTTTGGAAGTAATTTCCGCATGGCCTATTGACGGAGCTTCAGGATAGGTTTCACCCTCAATTTTATCGATAAATGAAACCAATCGAGAGATCCCTTTAAACGATACATCCATTTCAGTTCTCCCTGAATCTGATTAGTTAATTAGCCGCTGCAAGATAGCGCAATTAGAGTTGGTGGCGATGAGTTGCAGTTGAAATCGGTCTTTCAATTCACAAATATATTCAAACGACCGTGTACAAAAAAAAGAAATATGTGTGGGATCATCCTTGTACCACCAGGATTTAAATAACTCTTGAAAATTTTCAGGATCATTTATCATCTCATCCGTCATAAGAGTAGTGATAAAAATAATGCCTCCAGGTCTGGCCAGGGAAAACACATTTTCAGTTGTTTTCAGGATGTCTTCTACATGTTCGACAACTTGATTAAGAATAACCAGATCATAGTTATTTTGGTAGGTTCGGCCTTCAAAGTCTCCGTCAATCATGGGCTCGTAGTTATCTACATGAAATTCCATGGACCTCAATGCATCCGACAATCGTCCTGATCCAGAACCGAAATCAAAAATTCTTAGAGGTCCCTTGGCTATGCCGAGGAATCCCAGTATGCTGCAGGCCTCCGCATGCCAGTCAACTTCATGTATATATTGGTTTTTATAATGTCTTTCTGTTTCTTCAACTGACACAAGGTTGTAGGAAAAAATCAATCCGCAGAGCTTACAAACAAAAAAGGGACGTTTTTCATCAAAAAGGAAGAATGCGGGACTGTTGCAAATTCGGCAGTGTTCTTTTTTAAACAATAATCCCTCCTCCAATCTTATCTAAACCTAATATTTGCCACGCGCGGAACTTGCGATTTTTGATCCGGTCGCATGAAATTCCCGCGCGGCCTTGTCCCACGCCAATTGCCTCATATCATTAGCAGCAACCGTGCCTTTTTGTGTACAGATACTCCGGTTTTGATAGGCAAATTCCAGTTGTTCGATGAGTTCGTCTACGAAAGCTTCGTGCCAGATGGCAGAAGGATTTCCGGCGTTATCGTTAATCAGGGTCGGGGAATAACTGGTCAATGAGAAGGCATTCTGGTGAGTGATTACATCGGCATGTCCTGTTGCGTCGCTGGCAATAATGGTGCGACCGCAGGCCATGTATTCACACATGACCATGTTGTTACCCCCTTCGCATCGATTGGGGAAAATACCAATATCGGTCTGCTGGTAGATCTGCCGGATCAGAGAGTTGTCAATCAAGGGTGCCAAGTAAGTCCGTTCAGACGGGATATCATTTTCATTGAGTGTGCGCTGGAGAATGGTTGCACAATCTTCGTTTGAAGGGCTGAACGAAATGTGGGGAGAACGGCTCATCGTAGCAAGCGAGAACGGCCACTGATTGATCCAGGAACAAGCCAGGTAGGCATCCTGATGGCGCTGCATGAAGACCCGCATGGCGGCAATGACCAGATCCTGCCCTTTGCGGTATTCAAATTTTCCGCCCGAGAAAACGATAAAACGTCCGTCGTCCGGACGAGGCAGCACGGGGTAGAAGTTGGCGGGGTCAATGCCTTGAAGAATAGTTGAAGTATTGCGAACACCGCCGATTCTCAATTGATGTTCGCACCAGGACGATCCGGCTACGATGAAATCCCACTCTTGAGCCGCCCGGCGAGTATGTCTCAGCGCTTCTATATCGTTCTCGAAAAAGCAATAACCAATATTGATCCGATTCCAGTCGGCTGGATTCATCGGACGAAAATCATGGCCGCTGATGCAGTGGAGGGTGACCCCTTCAATTGGCGGAAGCTTAGCAATCTCCCTTGTCAAGTATTCGCCGGCAATACCCCAGCCATGCGCCCTGCCGCTGGGCATGGAAACTTTCATACTTACACTCCGGCCTTGCCGGCTTCTACCATTGCCTTTAACTTCCCCTGTGCTTCGCGGTCCCACGGTTGCAAGTTAAGTACTTTCTCTAAAAAGTAACGGGCATCTGACTGATTACCAACTGTCTGGCAGATTGAAGCAATTGCCTTGAGAATTTCAATATCCTGAGGCGACTTGGCCTGGAGACGAACGTAGATGCTCAAAGCCTCCTCGAACTCGTGGAATTCGATATACAGAAGGTCAGCCAGGTTTTTCTGGAAAATTTTATTGGCTGGCTGAAGCCGAACCGCTTCTTCGTGATGGTAACGGGATTTTTGAAGTTCACCACTTTTCTGGAAGAGGACGCCTAAGTCGTTGTGGGCAGTGGCATGTCCACTATCCTGCTTCAGCAGTATTTCCAGCAGATTGATTGCAACGTCAGTATTACCAGCATTTGCAAGCTGAAGCGCTTCCCGATAGAGTTCTTCCGGCGAGCGCACCACTTCCGGCGCTTGAGAGGCAAACACCTTTGGAATTGAGGGAGCAGCGGCCTCATTAACAGCTTTTGCATCAGGCTGTGCCATGCGAAACAAATCTTTAAATGCTGGGGCAGCCGTCATAGGTTCAGATTGCTCCTGTTTTCGGATTGGGGGTCCTGCTTGATGCGCAATCCGTGTTGAATCCGGTAGAGTAGTGGCAGGAGGCGCCAGCTGCTTCAGAGCCTGTTGCGCATCCTGGTTTCCAGTGTCCAGCTGTAATGTACGGGAAAAGTATTGGCGAGCCTGCTCACGCCGCCCGATCTGCAAACTGATTGAGCCGAGTGCATTCAGTGCCTCAATATCAAAGGGGTTATCTTTGAGGATATCCAGGTAGGTGTGAATGGCATCGCCTGTCCACTCCAGTTCGACAAAATAAAAATCTGCCAGGTTTTTACGATAGGTAATATTGCCCGGATCCAATTTGTGGGCCTTTTCATAATGGGCCAGTGCTTTGAGAGAGTTTCCGGTTTGATAATACATCACCGCCAGATCGTTGTGCGCCCGGGCAAAATCAGGGTAGATCTTGAGAAAATCCTTCAGATGCCTGAGCCCCTCATCGACTTCGACTTCGCGAACATCCGCCAGAATTCGCTCATAAGTTGCCGCACCCTCGATAAGAATCAGATTCTGATTGGCTGATTGTTGCATAGAACCTCGCAGTAATATTTAATAGATAATTGTATAGTTAAAAGCTTTCGGAATTTCAACAGAAAATCTCAGAAGGGCTTCACCGCAGCACCGTCAACTTGATCCGCATTAGTGTCCATCTGTCTACCGGAAGCATCAACACCGGAGAACTTGAAGACCAGATGCGAGGGATCGATGGTAGCGCCTTTATTGACAATATCTATGTTCGAGTTCTGCTGGACAGTGAATGTGACGCTTGCCTGACGTGTCTCGGGGTTGTAGCTGACAAAGGTGGGGGATGTAGGAATGGTAACCTCGCGTCCACCGATTTGTGATATGTAATACCCGCCTTCCGTATCCTTGGCTTTGGATATTTCCCAGTTTGCGGGGTTCATGACCGATGCCATATCCATCTCGT
This sequence comes from uncultured Geobacter sp., assembly GCA_964458105.1. Taxonomy (GTDB): domain Bacteria; phylum Desulfobacterota; class Desulfuromonadia; order Geobacterales; family Pseudopelobacteraceae; genus JACRCG01. The sequence continues at coordinate 29,602 of CAYWJJ010000006.1, read as the reverse complement.
TATTAAACTTGATAGCCACTGATATCTGTGAGCTGGCGCCCGGTGCAAGAAGCGAAGGGTCGAGCATCCAGAGAGGTGTTCCAGGCCCGAGCAGCTGGTTGAAATTGCGGTTGTTGTTCTGGTCCATATAGACCATTTGCGGTTTTTCGAGAATAAATTTGAGATCATCGGCCTGTGACGGACTGGATCTCTTCAGTATTGCGAGCTGTTTCTGGGCGTCTTCCGTTCTGCCGAGCGCATCATAAGCGACACCCAACTCATAGTTGGCCGCCGGAAAGTTTTTTTTCAAGGAAAGCGCTTTTTCGAGATTTTTTGCCGCATCTTCATATTTGCCCTGTTTATTATATACCGTACCAAGCGCGTAATATACGTTACCGTCATTGGGAGAAGCCTTTTTGACCTTTAAAAACAGGCCTTCCGCTTCCGTTAAGCGGTTTGTGCTGGTGTACTGAAGACCAAGTGTGTACTCAGGCAGAGGATTGGTAGGATCGAGTCGGGCTGCGGCCTTGAGCTCCTTTTCTGATTCAGAGTACTGCTTGTCCTGGATGTAGGCATTGGCAAGATTCATATGGGCATCAACAGAGCTTGGCTGTGCCTGAACCATCGTTTTGAACATCTTGATCGCTTCAAACGTATTCCCCTTAGCGAGATTAAGTTTACCTATGTAGCTCTGGGCCGTACTGTTCTGGGGATCAAAGGCAAGTGCTTTCTTGAAAGCCTTGAGAGCCTCGTCGTTTTTGTTATCCTGAAGATAAGCAGCCGCCCTCAAAATGGAATACTGAGCCAATTGTGCACGCTGATCGTTTTTATCTTGGCCAATCACAGCAAACGGATCGTTGCCGGTATCAAATAAGTCAGCCATATCAACTTCTCCCAATACCAATGTTATACTTGCCTTATCGGTCTTCTTCGGCTCTTGTTTAATCATCTACCCAATATTCTAATCCATGCTGCAGGATCTTGCTATTTAAATACGCAAGGCTGCCGGGAGCATCACTCCGTAATCCGTGTAAGCCACTTTGTTTTATTGGCCTGACGGGCAATCTTGCCGGATGAGCTCTTGACCAGCCACATGGGCGGCAGAATGTGGACGTGAAAGTTTGCCACCTGCAGCATTGCCAGAATAGCCTGGCGAATACGAATGTTCACATTGTTTTTTTCCGATTGCGGCAGTGCGGACTCCGCCAGCACAATCAGCATTTCACTTTGAAATTGCTCGCTGAACTGAGAAAATGCGACCACCCGTCCGGCAATTACTCCATCAACGTAGGAAACCAACTCCTCAACATCCTGTGGAAAAACATTTACACCATTGAGAATCAGCAGATCCTTTTTACGGCTGCACACATAGTATTCCCGGCCAACCCGGTAGCCAAGATCTCCGGTTTTATACCACCCCTGATGCATGGCGGCGGCTGTATCTCGAGGGTTGTTGAAATAGTCAGAAAACAGGAATGCCGATCTGACCCATAGCTCACCAATCTGTCGATCAGCCAACGGTCGGGTGTTTTCGTCCACAACGGCCAGCTCAACGCCCGGCAGGGCACGGCCAACTGAAATCTGAGGCAGTTTAAGGACGAGATCCGATCCGACCGGTCCCAACTCATCGAGATAGCCTGGCTCAGCTTGACGCCCGTCCGTTAGTGCAAAAGTTGCTTCCGCCATCGCGTAACAGCCACGGAATACATCTGTTTTTAAGCCATATGCGGCGAAGCGGGTCTGGAAGCGCCGTTGGCTTTCCACCGTTACCGGCTCCGCACAATTAACCAGGCCTCTCATACCGGAAAGATCAATTCCCCCTAGCTGTTCCTGACGCACACGATCCGCCATGAAGGCATAGGCGAAATTCGGATTCCAGCTCAAACTGGCCCGATACCTTGAAGCTGCCTGTACAAACAAACCTGGGTTGGCCACCCAGTCCAGCGGGTTGATCATTATACATTGCATGCCAAAAACAAGCGGCATGTTGAGGCAGGCGATAAACCCCATATCATGATAAAGCGGCAGCCAGCTGAGGATTTTATCGGAATGCTCAAGCTCAATCGCTTCGGCATAAACATGCAGGGATTTCAGTATCGCCTCGTGCGATATTCGTACCCCGCGTTTGACTCCGGTCGTACCGGAAGTAAACTGAAGTATCGCGGTATCTTCAATAGAGTCGGGCAATCGTTGTGAGCAATGCAACAGCTTGAGTGTAACCGGTTCAAGCAGGGTTGCATCGACGGTTAAATCATTGGTATCGGTTATGATCGCGGAAAATCGGCAATTTTCGACCAGGCACTTAATGGTTTCCTCAAATATCTCTCGCCGCAATTTGCGGTTAGGCGGAGTGAGAATTGCCGGGATCAAACCCACTGACAGTACAGCCAGATAATGGATGATCTGATTTTCCTGGGATTGCAGCAAAATACCGACCGGAGTCTTTTCCTTCAAATCCAGTTGCCTGAGGCGTTCGGCAACTCCAGCGAATGTGTCCCATAATTGTTGGTAGGAATACTCTCTGGCATTGAGATCTGCGTCAAGAAAGGTAAATGCGGGGGCATCGGGGTAACGCTCGGCAACAGAACAAAAAGCATCAAAAAGGTTTGTATGTGAACCCGGGCCGGTCATAATTTTTTCAAAAACTTCTCAATTTGCCGAGGGGTATCAAAGTTGTCCGACCCCACATCGCGGGTATTGATGACTTTGCCGTATTCTTTTTCAAGTACCAGTAAAAATTGGGCAAAATGCAGACTATCAACCAGCCCGCTACTGATCAGCGGAGTGTTTTGGTCTATATCAAAATCGATACTGAACGTTTTCCTGATTAGATCGATGAGCCTGTCCATATCCGTCATTCTCCTTCCGGGTCGAAGCGAGCCAAAAACTCGTCAATCGGACCGTAAAACCAGTCCATATTTTCCTCAATTTCATCCTGTGGCCAAAACCACCAGGCTATTTTCAACATACGCTCTACCGTTCGCTGGCTGAAGCGATAGCGTACAATCTTGGCCGGATTGCCCATAACCACCGCATAAGGGGGGACGTCATGGAAAACAGCCGCCTGGGCACCTATGACGGCCCCGGAACCGATCTGGACGCCTGAGTTGATATAGGCTCCGTAACCGATCCAGACATCGTGACCGATGGTCGTGTCTTGAGTAAATTTATACGAACGTGACCGGTTTTTTCTTTTAAACAAAATTTCGTCAAAAGACCAGGTTGATACCAGGTCGGTGCGATGTTCTCCCCCAGATTGAATAACAACATTATCTGCAATGGAACAAAAACTGCCGATGATGATCTTCTCATCGTAGAGATATTTCACAAAGCGGGTATTAGGTCCCCAGTAGGTACCTCTGCCGAACACCATTAAAGGGGCTGAACATGTTGCGCTGTTTTCCATCTATAAACCTCCCCTGATAAAGCCGGCGGCTATTCAACAAAAAGTTATGTTTCTCAAGCAACTATTTAGTACGTTTCTCAGGCCGCTCGATCTCAAACTTGTCCAACCGGTACTGCAATGTTTTGTAACTCATGCCCAACAGCGGCGCCGCCTTGCCGATAACCCAGTCGGCACGCTCCATGGCCTTGATGATCAGCCCCTTTTCCAGCTCCTCGAAGGCGATCCCCTCCGGAGGCAGATCAAACGGTATGCCGCCGGCCAGCAAACCCACCGCGGTAATTTCAGCCGGCAGATCCTCCGGCTCGATATAGTTGCTCTCGGCCATCAGCACCGAACGCTCGATGACCGATTCCAGCTGGCGCACATTGCCGGGCCAGCTGTAGTTCATCAGCAGCTTGAGGGCCGCTTTCGAGATGCCGTCCAGCGTGACACCGGCCTCTTTGCTGTACTTTTCCAGGAAAAACTCCGCCAGGGTTTTGATGTCGCTGCCCCGTTCCCGTAGCGGCGGCAGGTTGATGCGGATCACGTTCAGCCGGTAGAACAGGTCTTCGCGGAAGGCGCCCTTCTTGATCTCCTGTTCCAGCTCCTTGTTGGTGGCGGAGACGATGCGAACATCCAGCGGGATGTTGATCTTGCCACCAACCCGGCGAATCTCTTTTTCCTGGATTGCACGCAACAGCTTGGCCTGCATGGCAACGTTCATCTCGCCGATTTCGTCCAGAAAGACCGTCCCGCCCTCCGAAGCTTCAAAAATTCCCATCTCGCGGGCATTGGCGCCGGTAAAACTCCCCTTTTCATGACCGAACAGCTCGCTTTCGATCAATGTGTCCGGTATCGCGGCGCAGTTGATCGCCATGAATGGTTTGTCGTGACGCGGGCTCCCTTCGTGGATAGCCCTGGCGATCAGCTCCTTGCCGGTACCCGATTCGCCTACAATCAGGACAGTCGAGTTGGACGGAGCAATCTTTGCAACCACCCGGAAGACCTCTTTCATCTTGGGGTGCTCACCCTGCATATTGGGAATGGTCTTGATCGAATCGATCCGCTTCTGCAACACCCGGTTTTCACGCACCAAACTGATGCGTTCGAAGGCGCGCCGCAAAGTCAGCAGCAGGTTGTCACGCTCCAACGGCTTTTCCAGATAGTCAAAAGCCCCTTTCCGCATCGCTTCCACAGCTGAATCTACCGAACCATGAGCTGTCATCATGATGATGCACTGCTGCGGGTCACTGGCCAACACCGACTCAAGCAGATCCATGCCCCCCTGGCCCTGCATCTTCAAATCGGTCATGATCAGCTCGAACTCACGCTTTTCCAGCTGTGCCAATGCTTCACTCACGCCGGGCACATCGGTAACATCATAGCCCTCTTTTTTGAGGATCAGGTTGAGGATATCCCGCTGCCCCTTTTCATCGTCAACAATCAGTATGCTTCCCTGTATGGCCGCCACGATCAGGCCCCCTGTTCCATGATTTTATTTTCAGTGGCCGGCTGCAGCGGTAACAGCACTGTAAAGATCGCACCACTGCCCGGCGGACTTTCAACCAGAATTTGACCGCCATGCTCTTTGATGATTCGCTCTGTGATGGCCAATCCCAAACCGATACCGACGTCCTTGGTAGTAAAATACGGCTGGAATATCTTTCCGATGTCGTCAGGATTGATGCCGCTTCCCTGGTCTGCAAAGGTCAGCTTCACTCTTCCCTGTTCCAGAGCAGCCCCCAGGGTTATAGTACCACCATTGGGCATGGCCTGTGCGGCGTTGTTGATAAAATTCAGAATACAGTTGCGCAACAGCTCCTGGTCAACCCACAACGGCGGCAGATCCTCCGGAATCCGTTGATCGACGGCGATCCGCTGTTCAGTCAGACGGGCCTGCAGCACCGGCAGCACTTTGCCCAGAAGTTCTGCATAAGGAACCGACGTACGGCGCAATTTGAGCGGACGCCCATAATTCATGAAGTTGATCACCATATAATTGGCGCGACGGACCTCTTCCTTGATATTGTCGGTAAGCTCTGCAAGTTCAGAGCACTTTTCGCCACAGACCGGCAGCATCTCGGCCTTGAGGTGATCGATGGCCAGACTGATATAGTTGAGCGGATTACGGATCTCATGGGCAATCCCGGATGCAAGCTGGCCGACACGCGAGAGATGTTCAGCCTCATATAGACGTTTTTCAAGCGCTTCGCGTTCCCGCAATTTTTCTACCATTTTGTTGAATCCGTCGGCCATTTCTCCAATTTCGTCATTGCTTTCAACCGGAATCGTCACCGACAGGTCCCCAGCTGAAACCCGCTTGAAGTGATCCACCAGGTCTTGTATCGGAGTTGTATAGCGGCGGGCCAGGAAGATCGTCAGGGCGATGCCGACCGCGAATACCATGCCGGTTGCGAACAGACGGCGGATGAAATTGGCATGCTGAATGTCGCGGATGTTGTCCAGCAGCATGTTGATCTGCACATAACCCAATTGTTCGTCGCCTACGATGACCGGAACAACCACCTCGTATGGTTTCTGTGACAACAACGAGCTGCCCAGCGGGCGCTGAACAGCGCGAATGCCCTTCTCCAGTTTTTTGAGCTCCCGTTTTTTCCCGATCTTTTCCGGATCGGATGAATCGATGATCTCCCCCTCGATGTTGATGATATTGATCTCGTTGATCCCCTTTTCGCGGGCCTTTATCAAATAATCGGTCAAACGGGAAGTTTCCGCCTCGGAGGTGAGATCCTCAATACTCATTTGGATCGCTTTGGATATTTCCTGGGAGCTGTCCTGGATTTCACGCACCAGATCATTCTGGGCATACTGGTTGAGACTGAAGAGAGTCAGCATTGCCAGTACCAGCAGGGAGAGCATGATAATGATCAGCTTGGCATTTAGCTTCATGGGGACCTTTGTGCGGGAGGGTTAACACACTCAGAAACAACCACCCGTGGCCCCTTCCTTACCAAAAAGGCGCCATGGGTGATGAAGTTCTGACTTGAAAGCTATTCCAGCATCTCCCCGATCAGGTCATAATCGGAAGAATCGGTAATCTTGAGAGAGACAATATCCCCGACGTCGGCGTTTCCTGAGGTTATATATACCTGACCGTCGATATCGGGAGCCTGGCGTGATGAACGCCCCTTCAGGAGCAGCTCGGTTTCCTCACTGAACCCTTCCACGATAACCTGCTCTGTAGTTCCGATCAGGGTTCTATTATGGCGAAATGAGAGCCGTGCCTGGGCCCGCATCAGTTTGCGATAGCGCTCGCGCTTGACCCGTTCCGTGATCTGCTCCGGCATCTCGGCGGCCGCCGTCCCCTCTTCCTTCGAATAACAGAACACCCCCAATCGATCAAACTGAGTCTGCTCGACAAAGTGCGTCAGCTTGGTAAAATCGTCGATCGTTTCACCCGGAAATCCGACAATCAGAGATGTTCTCAGCGCAATGCCCGGAATCTCGCTGCGCAGTTTGACGATCAGGTCACGGATCTGCTGTTCGGAACTGCGGCGCTTCATCGCCTTCAGCACCGGGTCGGAAATATGCTGAATCGGGATATCCAGATATTTGCAGACTTTGGGTTCGTCGCGGATCAACTCTATCAGGCTGTCGGTGATGCCATCCGGATAAGCGTACAGCAGGCGGATCCACTTGATGCCATCGATGGCGGCCAGGCGGCGGACAAGCATTTCCAGAGTGGTGCCATCACTCATATCGCTGCCGTAGCGGGTGATGTCCTGGGAGATAATGTTGATCTCCTTGACTCCCCGGCTGGCCAGTTTTTCAGCCTCTGCCACCAGCGCCTCCAGCGGGCGCGAACGGTAGGCACCGCGCAACTGCGGGATGATGCAGTAGGAGCAGCAGTTTGAGCAGCCTTCGCCGATCTTCAGATATGAGTACCAGGCCGGTGACGAATTCAGCCGCGGCAATGTTTCGTCATAAATAAAGTCCGGATCGCCGATATAACGCAGCTGGACATCACTGCCGCTCTTCTCCGCCAGTATTTCGGCGATGCGCGGATAGTCGCCGGTACCAATGAAGATATCCACCTCAGGCAGTTCTTTGGCCAGTTCTTCCTGATAGCGCTGGGGGAGACAGCCGGATACGATCAGCGTATGACAACGCCCATCATGCTTGCGCTCGGCCAGGTCAAGAATCGCGTCGATACTCTCCTGCTTGGCCTCTTTGATGAACGAGCAGGTGTTTACGATGATTACGTCGGCGTCTTTTTCATCGGTGGTGATTTCATACTGCTGCTGCGACAGCACTCCCAGCATTACCTCGGCATCCACCAGGTTTTTAGGGCAGCCCAGGCTGACCATGCTGACTTTCTGCTTTACAGTTTCGCTCAAAATATCCTCTCGTTCCTACTCTCTGAAATTCGTGAACTGCATCTCTATATCCAGATCCTTGCCCTTCAGGAGTTGGATTGCATCCTGAAGGTCATCCCTGTTTTTGCCGGTGACCCGTACCTGTTCGTCCTGAATCTGGGCCTGAACCTTGAGTTTTGATTCTTTGATAACAGCAATGATCTCCTTGCCCTTTTCCTTGGAGATGCCCTGCTGGACCGTGATGATCTGACGCACCATGCCGCCCGAGGCCGGCTCGACCTTGCCGTACTGCAGGGCCTTGATGGAGATGTTGCGTTTGAGAAATTTCGACTGGAGCACGTCCACGACCGCCTTCAGCTTGTAATCGTCGTCAGCCAGGATCTTGACCGAATCCTTCTCCGGCGTGATCTGGCTTTTGGAACCTTTGAAGTCATATCGCTGGCCGATTTCCTTGACGGCCTGGTTGATGGCGTTGTCAACCTCCTGCATATCCACCTTTGAAACAATGTCGAACGACGGCATGTTTAATCCTCCAAAGAATTGATCTCTATGGTTTTATAACCTCGACCCCTTCCGGGATCTTGAAATTGAATTTACCATTGTCCAGCCCCTTGTTGACCCGCGTACGGCTGTAATCAATCCGGGTCTGATTCCCGCCGGCATCATGCACAACCGAGGAAATCACCGGGAAAATATTTCTGACCGCGCCATCTGCGATATAGCGTTCAACCGCCTCGGCAGCGACTGTCAACTGCAGCTTTGCCAATACAGGGCTCGGGCTTTTCGGGACCAGTTCCAACTGATAATTGCCTTTAGCATCCTGCTGCTCTTTGGCAAACAAAACCCTGAAATCGCGCGACACGTTTCCCAGACCGGTCAGGTAGGAAAGCGCAATCGAGTTGCCGCCTTTGAACATGGCGTCGACAGTGCTGACCAGAACCTGTTTGTTTTCAGCGGTATAAAACCAGACCTGCTTACCGTTGGAAACAATCTGCTGCTTCGGCTTGGCATAGTTGAAGCGGAACATCGCGGTAGCCGAAGCAGGGCGCTTCAGCAGGACTTCGCCGTGCCCCTTCTGCTCGCGGTTGATTCCGGCGATAGTGGTCTTCTGGGAAAAGTCGGCCTGCACATCCTGCAGCCCGGCGTAACTTTTTTCGAGCGCAGCAACTACATCCTTGAGGGTAACGGGCTGAGATGCCGCAGAGACCGGCAATACCGAGAAAATTACAAGCAGTAATGCTGACAACAGCCTGGACATTATAAAACCTTTCATCAACGCGGCTGATTCAGTTCAGAAGGTCTTACAACCTGAACTCCGGGTGGGATTACGAATGAAAAGGAACTCTTCTGAAAACGGTTGTTGATCCTGATGTTGGTGAACTCCATTGTCGTGCTGTTGCCTTCCTGGTCCTCAACCGTTGTTGAAAGGAGCGGAAACGGGTCCGACGCCCCCCCTACAGGCGGCAAAGGGCCGAACTTGTCGGACGAACCCAGATTCGGACGGGGTGGCGGAAAGGCCGGACCGCTTGCCGGACTGCTTTGCTGCGGTCTTTTCTGGGTTACAAAAGATATGGCGCTGGAACGGCTGACGACCAGCAGGATCCGCCGGGTATTCAGCATTGAGCGCCGCGGGGTCAGTTCCAGCACATAGTTACCGGCAATGTCGTACATGCCGGCCGCGAAATTGATCTGAAAATCCCTTGAGATGCGGCCAAGCCCCTGCAAAAAATTGACGGCGGTGTCACGGTCCGGATTAAAACCGGGCCGATTATAAACGAAACTGACGTCGCTCAATATGACTTCCCGGTTTTCCGGATGATAGATCCAGAGCGAATCGCCGTCACTGACGATTTCCTGCTGATAGGGACGGAAATATTGAAACCGGTACATCAGCGGCGAAGTTGCGTTTGCCAGCTTTACCGAAACCTGGCCGTCTCCGCGCATTTCGCGGCGCTCTTTTGCCAGAAGCGTACTCTGGAAAAAGTCCGCCGAAAAATCAGCAATGGGTGCTTCGCCACTATTGCCTGCCTTGAACGAATTTTCGACTGTAGCAATAACATCATTAAGACCGATATTTACCTGTTGAGCAGCTGAAGAACGTCCGCTGACGCAAAATAGCAGCAGAACAGCCGGCAGCAAGATAGAATATTTCATTTGGTCCCCTTCCCCGCCTTGCACAATGCTGGACATATAACAATGCTAATTGCCGATTTTGACACAAGCTTACTTCTATCGCAACAACTTCAATTGCCGGTCTGCCAAAAAGGCCGAACCAACAGCTAATTCAGGCAAGGGAGGCCGCATCAATGACAAATATAACCCGGCCATCACCGGTTATTGTTGCACCGCTTATGCCCTTTATAAATGAAAGCGGGGTCGCCAATGGCCTGACGAATATTTCCTGCTGCCCTAACAGGCGGTCGGCAAGAAAAGCAACCAGGCCGTCACCCATCTCGCAGACGACAGCCGGCACAATCTTGGCTGCTGCCGACAAGACCGGTTGTCCCAGAAGACGGTTAAGGCTTCTTACCGGCACACGAACGCCGTCAAGTTCAACTACCTTTTGTCCGGAATCATCAATAATATCTTCGCGCCCCAGTTCCAGGGTGCGGGATACTGCATTAACAGGAATTGCAACATCAAGTTTGCCGCTCTGCACCATCAGTACGTGAATTATCGAAATCGTTATCGGCAGCCGCAACACGATCCGGCTCCCCCGGCCAATTTCCGAATAAATGCTCAGCACCCCTCCCAATGAGTGTAGGGAGCTTCGGACTGCATCCATGCCGACGCCACGTCCGGAGATCTCGCTGACGGTTTCGGCCGTGGAGAACCCCGGTGAACAGATCAGCATCAACGCCTCCTGAGGCGTCATGGCATCCGCCTGCTCCGAAGTGATGATCCCCTTTTCGATAGCCTTCGTCTTCAGACGTCCAGGATCCATTCCGCGTCCATCATCCTCGATGACAATATCAACATGATCCTTGTCGCGAATCACCGTCAGGCTGATTTCGCCGTGATTCGGCTTGCCGGACGCGGCACGCTCGTCAGGCATATCCATACCGTGGTCCACCGCATTTCTCAGGATATGAACCAGCGGTTCGGCAATTTCTTCCAGAACACCACGGTCAAGCTCGATATTATTGCCTTCAATTTGAAATGCAACCTCCTTGCCCTGCTTGCGGGCAAGATCACGAACCAATCGAGGAAATCGTTCGGAAATAAATGCAAAAGGCACCATACGCGCCTTGAAAACCACATCACGCAGATCACGCAGAAGAGCGGAAAGCTGTTGCATCGGCTCATCGAAATCAGACAAGCCGCTCTGACGGACGCAATCAGCCAGACGGTGGCGGTTGGTAAACAACTCGCCCGCGATGTTGACAAGATGATCAAGGGCCTCGGTTTTAATGCGGATACTTTTTAACGAGTCTGATTGTCGAAACTGGTGGGAAGCCTGTGTGACCGGCTCTGATGGGGCTTTATCCGGTTCTTCCGGGATTTTATTTACAAATGTTTTTTCAGCGGCAGGATCAAATGCCGCCAGCCTTTCAATCAAACCGGCAGCATCCGTTATTGCGGCATTGTCCGATTCCACCTGTGCAACCATGCCGGCCAGGGCATCCGCGCCTTCAAGCAATAGATCGGCCAGGGATGGTGCAAACGGGGTTTCGCCGTTGCGGACACGGCTCATCTGGTCTTCCATGGCATGAGCAAGGCGGGTAATGGAATCATATCCCATCGTGGCAGCCATTCCTTTAAGCGAATGGGCGTGCCTGAACAGTTCGTTGATCGCCGCCTGATCGTCGGAAACATTTTCAAGCCGGACGATCAGTTCGCCAAAAGCACTGAGATGGTCGCGAGCTTCAGAAACGAACAGATCCCGGTACTGGGACATGTCCATGGCTCAGACCTCCAGGCTTTCCAGTACTTCAACAACCCTTTCGGGAGTTACCGGCTTCCGGATGAAGGCCTTGGCACCCAGTTCCATCGCTTTTTGAACTACCTGCTCCTGGCCGATGGACGAACAGACCACAACCTTTGATTGCGGGCAGGCTGCCGCGATCGACTGCAGCAGATCAAGACCATTGGAGTCCGGCAGGATTATGTCCAGCAAAATAATGTCCGGATGGATGGTATGCAATTTCTTCATGGCCTCGATGCCGCTGGCCGCCTCCGCCGCCACGACGTACCCTTTTTCCGTTACAATCCCGCGCAAAATATTGCGCATGAAAAGGGCATCATCAACAATCATAACGGTCCGGCTCATCAGAAACCTCCATCCTACCCCTTGAGTTTATTCAGCAGCAGCTCGTTTACCACAGCAGGATTGGCTTTCCCTTTGCTGGCCTTCATAACCTGTCCGACGAAAAATCCGAACACCTTTTCCTTGCCGCCGCGATATTCTTCGACCTGCCCGGCATTGGCAGCCATTATTTCATCGATGATGGATTCGATGGCACCGCTGTCCGAAACCTGCACCAGCCCATGTTCCTCGACAATCAGCTGTGGAGCTTTGCCGCTTTTCCACATTTCGTCGAAAACAGTCTTGGCAATCTTGCCGGAAATCGTTCCTCCGTCAATCAGCTTTAGCAGTTCGGTAAAGCGAATAGGAGAAATTTTGCACTGTTCAAACCCTAGAAGCTCCTCGTTTAGTTTTCGCATAGCTTCAGTCAACATCCAGTTAGATATCATTTTGGGTTTATTAAATTCTTTAACGCAAGACTCAAAATATCCGGCGCTAGCGGGAGTTGAAGTAAGAACCTCTGCATCGTATTTTGAAAGATCAAACTCACTGATGAAGCGGGCCTGCATCTGCTCCGGCAATTCCGGCAGTTCCTGACGCAAGCGCTCCACCCACTGGTCGCTGATCACCAGCGGCACCAGGTCCGGATCCGGAAAATAGCGGTAATCGTGGGCCTCTTCTTTGCTGCGCATGGAACGGGTCTTGCCGATATTCGGATCAAAAAGGCGCGTCTCCTGCACGACTGTTCCACCATCCTCGATCAGATCGATCTGGCGCTGAATTTCATATTCGATGGCCTGCTTGACGAACTTGAAGGAGTTGACGTTTTTGATCTCGGCCCGGGTGCCCAATGTATCGGAACCGACCGGCATGACCGAAACGTTGGCATCGCAGCGGAAACTCCCTTCCTCCATGTTGCCGTCGCAAATGCCGAGCCAGGTCACGATCTGATGGAGCTGTTTCAGGTAGGAGACCGCTTCGTCGGACGAACGCAGATCGGGTTCGGATACGACTTCCAAAAGCGGTGTGCAGGCCCGGTTCAGGTCGACACCCGAACCATCATCCAAGCCGGGCAGATCGCCATGCACCAGCTTTCCGGCATCCTCCTCCATATGGATACGGGTAATGCCGATCCGCTTGAGCTCCTGCCCATCCAGTTGAATATCCAGCCAGCCGTGCTGGCAGATCGGCTCTTCGAACTGACTGATCTGATATCCCTTGGGGAGGTCGGGATAGAAATAGTTCTTGCGGGCGAAGATGCTGCGGGGGGTGATGGAGCAGTTGGTGGAAAGTCCGGCCTTGATGGCAAACTCCACCACCTTCTTGTTCAGCACCGGCAGCGCACCCGGCAATCCCAGACAGACCGGACAGGTCTGGGAGTTGGGTTCGGAGCCGAATTTGGTCGAGCAGCCGCAGAATATCTTGGTATCGGTCAGAAGCTGAACATGTACTTCAAGGCCGATGACTGGTTGGTATTTCATATCGTGTACTCCGAAAATGGTTTATAGGGCCGCGGTCGCTTTGTGCCATTCCGTGGCCTGTTCGAAGGCGTATCCGGCGCGCAGAATGGTTTCCTCGCCGAAAGGCTTGCCGATCAACTGCACTCCGATCGGAAGACCGGCGGCCGAGAAACCGGCCGGCAACGACATGGCACAGGTGCCGGCCAGGTTGACAGGAATCGTGAAGATGTCCGACAGGTACATCTGCAGCGGATCGTTGACCTTCTCTCCGATCTTGAAAGCCGGCGTCGGAGCCACGGGTGTCAGCATGAAATCAACATTTTGAAATGCCGAGATGAAGTCGTTCATTATCAGCGTGCGAACCTTCTGGGCCTTGACGTAATAGGCATCGTAATAACCGGATGACAGGGCATAGGTGCCCAGCATGATGCGGCGCTTGACCTCGGCCCCGAAACCTTCACTGCGGCTTTTGGTGTACATGTCTAGCAGTCCGGCCGCTGCTTCGGCGCGATGGCCGAAACGGACTCCGTCGTAGCGGGCCAGATTGGAACTGGCCTCGGCGGTGGCTACCAGATAGTAGGTCGCCACGGCGTAATCGGTATGGGGCAGCGAGATATCGACAAACTCGGCACCAAGCCGTCTGAAGGTTTCGATGGCGGCATCCATTGACTTCTGGACATCTGCATCCAGGCCGGCAATGAAGTACTCCTTCGGCAAACCGATCTTCAGCCCCTTGACACCCCCCGACAGGGCCGAAACATAATCCGGCACAGCCGTATCGACACTGGTGGAATCCTTCGGGTCATAACCGGCCAGCGCACCCAGCATGACGGCACAGTCGGACACGTCACGCGTCAGCGGGCCGACCTGATCCAGAGACGATGCGTATGCGATGACACCGTAACGTGAAACCCGGCCATAGGTAGGTTTCAGACCGACACAGCCGCAATGGGAAGCCGGCTGACGAATCGATCCGCCGGTATCGGTGCCAAGGGTGGCCGTTGCCAGGCGGGCTGCAATAGCTGCCGCCGATCCCCCCGACGATCCGCCCGGTATGCGGGTCGTATCCCAGGGGTTGCGACAGACTCCGAAGGCACTTGATTCGTTGGATGACCCCATCGCGAATTCATCCTGATTGAGCTTGCCCAGCAGCACGGCGCCGCGCTCACGCAGCTTTTCCCATGAAGTGGCACTGTAAGGGGGGATAAAGTTGTCCAGGATGCGCGAACCGCAGGTAGTTCGTATCCCTTCTGTCAGGAATATGTCTTTCAGCGCCAGCGGGATTCCGGTCAGCAGGTTCATATCGCCCGAAGCGATGCGTCGATCGGCCGCTGCTGCGCAATCCAGGGCATGCTCGGCGGAAAGTGTGATATAGGAGCCGACCTGCGGATCCACTTTTTCTATACGAGCCAGCATGTCTTTTGTCGCCTCAACGGAGGAAAGCCGCTTGGACTTCAATGCATCGTGCAGCCCGCAAATCGTCATATCGATAGTGTTCATTGGTGTTCCTTGCCTATTCAATTACTTTTGGAACGACATAATATGTGCCGGATTTAAGCGGCGCGTTGCCAAGCGCCTTGTCCAAACAGATGGATGGGCAAACCAGATCTTCACGAAAAGCGTTTTCCATCGGGACGGCATGCGAAGTCGGGATGATTCCGTCGGTATTAAGCTCTTTGAGCTTTTCAACATATCCGAGGATGGCATCCATCTGGGCGGCAAACAGCTTTTTTTCGTCAGATCCCAACTCAAGGCGGGCCAATCGGGCCACATGCTCTACATCTGCTACAGTTATACTCATATAATCAACCTCGAAGCCTTATAATCAATCGCGCGTTTGTAGCACGAAACAGGCCCTTTTACAACCAGAGTTAGCGCCTGAATGACCTGTGCAGTTTGCTATGATAATTTTTTTCTTGACACGCCTACACACTTTCAGTAAGTTACACCTCTTCAAAAAAATCATGGCCTGACCTGTCAGGTTGTACACGGCGTGAGGATCTTTATGAAAACAGAAGTTGCAAAAATTGAAAATGTAAAACGTGATTGGTACGTTGTGGATGCTCAGGATGTGGTCTTGGGACGTCTTTCTACACAGATAGCCTCCGTCCTGCGCGGCAAGAACAAAGCCATCTACACTCCCAGCGTCGATACCGGTGATTTCGTCATCGTGATAAATGCCGAGAAAATAGCTTTGACCGGCCGCAAACTGGCAGACAAGATCTATTACAGCCATTCCGGTTACGTTGGCGGACTGAAAGAAATCTCCGCAGGCGAAATGCTTGTGAAGAAACCTGAAGATCTTATCAAAAAAGCTGTCAAAGGGATGCTCCCCAAGAACAAACTCGCACGGGCA
Organism: uncultured Geobacter sp.; assembly: GCA_964458105.1. Lineage (GTDB taxonomy): Bacteria > Desulfobacterota > Desulfuromonadia > Geobacterales > Pseudopelobacteraceae > JACRCG01. Next base: position 13,839 of record CAYWJJ010000006.1, on the reverse strand, counting down.
ATGCTCAGCAAGCTGAAAATTTACGCGGGTCCCAACCATCCCCACGAAGCTCAGCAGCCCAAGAACCTGACACTTTAATACTCCAAGGAGAGAACGATATGGCAGCTGTAAGCTATTATGGAACCGGCAAGCGCAAGAGCTCGATAGCTCGTGTATGGCTCAAGCCTGGTGTAGGCACATTCACCATCAACAACAAAACCCTCGACGAATATTTTGGCCGTGAAACTTCCAAAATGGTTGTGCGTCAGCCGTTTGAGCTGGTCGAAAAGGTCGGCATCTTTGATGTTTATGTGACCGTTTCCGGCGGCGGCGATACCGGCCAGGCCGGCGCCATCAAGCATGGCATCACCAAGGCGCTTCTGCTGAACGACCCAGAGCTGCGCGGCGTTCTCAAGAAAGCCGGTTTCATCACACGCGATTCTCGCGTTAAAGAGCGTAAGAAATACGGCAGGAAAGCAGCCCGCGCCCGCTTCCAGTTCTCCAAGCGTTAATCGCCGGATTACAGCAAACGGTTATGATACATGGGGAAATCCGCAAGGGTTTCCCCATTTTTTTGACTGAAATCTGAAATATGATGAACCACGAAGTGCAGTGACTCCTTGCTGACATCAATACGCCCGATAATTTCTTTGACAATGTCCCGGCGTGCTTCATATGTCAAATCAGACCATAGCGCCGCCAGCGTAGTTTCTTGACTTACTACATGCTTTCGACCATTCTTCTCGGTTTTTATAAAGTCAATCTCTCCCTGCAATCGAGGGAGTTCCTGCGGATTGTGTTTACTCCTTTATCTTTTTTTGTCCTGCCCAGCGTTTCAAAGCATGGTGACTCTTTCGTATGACAGCGGTCGCTCAGGCCGGGATCATTGCTGCAAATTCCTTTTCGACTGTGAATCAGATTTGGTATTTGACCCATATCGGCGTTTAAATTAACCACCCGCCACCCATAACCCACTGATATTTAGTTTGGGGATTAGGCAAAACAGGCGCCGATGCCGGGTTAACCTTGGAAGCCGATTCACAACAAGGGCTACCAGCATTTTTTAGCGAGGTAGCCCTTTTTAGGGGGTGTCTGCTGAATTGAGTTACTTTCTGATAACCCGGCTGATAGCGGCAAAGTCTTCATCGCCGTACCCTTTTGCCAGTGCAGTCTTGTACAGTTCATTTATTGTTGCTGTTGCAAAGAGCGGTTGCCCAACTTCCCCCGCTAGGCGCAGAGCCAGACGAAGGTCTTTCTGCATGTGTTTAAGCGGGAAGGCTGCCGGAAACTCTTTATTGGCAACAATTTGAGTACCTTTCAGCCGGAACATCGGATTGGCAACAGCGCCCGAGTCAAGGATTTCAAGTAATTGAGCAGTGTCGAGACCACTATTCTCAGCCAGTGACAACCCCTCACAGAGGGCTGTAAGGGCACCGCACATAACCAGGTTGTTGGCGAGCTTCATGCGGGCGGCTTTACCGGTATCACCAAGGAAAAGGATTTTCTTTCCCATCTTCTCCAGTATTGGTAATGAAGAGTCATACAGTTTCTTATCTCCCGCCGTCATGATGGTCAGCGTGGCATCTTCAGCAGGTTTCCGGCTACCAGCTACCGGTGCTTCCAGAAACAGAGCGCCTTTTTCATATGCAAGACGGGCAGATTCCAAAGAGGTTTCCGCATCTACCGTGGACATGTCCAAATACCCTTTACCAGACGACAAGCCTGCTATTATCCCTCCAGCACCATCCCGCACGGCAACAACCGCATCAGGAGTTGCCATCATGGCAATTACTACGTCAGAGTTTTCAGCTACAGAACAGGGTGATTCTGCTACGGCAGCCCCCAGCTCTTGCAATGGAGCGTATTTATTCTGAGAGCGGTTCCAAACCGTTACGGAGAGTCCTGCCTTGAGCAGGTTCGTCGCCATTGCACTCCCCATTATTCCCAGCCCTATAAATCCGATTTTCATAAACTACCTCCTGAAACTGTTTTTCATCAGCATATGAACTCCTACGGGATACGGGTCATTTTATGGACGTTCTTTTCTACAATCATATCTTCAACAGCAGAAATATAGTTTTTGAAATGCAGGGATTCCATATGCCGCTCCAAGCAAGTAAGGTTTTCCCAGATTTCAAAGAAGATGAACACCTTCGGGTTGTCATTGTCCTGATGCAGCCGGTATTCAATACACCCTTCCTCCAGCCTGGTCGGTTCAATAAGATTCAACAGTTCCGACTTGACGGTCTCAATGGATTCTTCTTTGACAATAAGTTCGGCTATAACAGTAAGCATTGATTATCCTCTTTTCTCGTGAGCTTTTTTGCCGTGCACCCGTTCGTACGCCTTACAAAAAGGGCAGATGTCTGTCTCAATGTTTTTCACAAAGTTGAATACTACTCCCTTTTGGTGGTACCGGGCATGGAGGCAGACCGGGCAGAGCTCGCAAACTCTTGCCAATGCTTTATCCAGTGGCGAAGGTTCTGTACTCATAATGGGACCGTAGCGGCTTGCCTTGCTACAATGTTCTTAATTGCCATACTTTATACCCCCTCTGGCTATGCAGTTGCTTGCATGTTTTCAAGAATCTCGTCCACTCCCATCACTTGGGCAAACACCGCACCGAGGGCTGCCATGTATGAGGCGTGTACTTGCTTTGCAGGTACGGTGACACCCTTGAACGAAAGCTCTCTGGTTGCGCAAGCGTCATGGCCAACGATGCAGGAAAAACCAAGGTCAAACGCAGCACGGACGGTCGTATCAACGCACATATGACTCATCATACCGCATATCAGCAGAGTATCGACACCGGCAGATTTCAGCTGTTCCAGCAGGTCGGTGTTGCGGAAACCGCTGGGGTAGTGTTTGGTTATGACCGGTTCACCCGGCAATGGGGCAACACTGGCATGGATATCTGTCCCCGGTGTTCCCGGCAGAAAGAAGGTCGGGTTTGGCTGGGCTGCGATATGCTGGACATGGAAGATTGACCAGGAATGTTTTCTGAAAGCTGCCAACAGTCGAGCCGCAGCTGACGCAACTTCTATGCTGCCGACAAGCTCCATCTTACCGCCCGGGAAGTAGTCGTTCTGGATGTCGATGATGAGTAAGGCGGTTTTCATAGGGTTCCTCGTTTAAGAATTATTGCTTTTTTCCAGTTACTTGAAGGCGTCCAACAATTTTGTTTCTAGCTGCTTCAGTTTCTGGTCAAGCACCTTGATAAGTCTGGCACATACTACGCTCCGAAAAAGAAAATTTCCAGCACATCAGCGACACAACTATAGCCATATATTGGAGCTGTGCGCTATCCCTGTTCTCTAAAAGCGATGAGAAGCCTCTTGCTATTAACCTCGCGTGCAGAAGAGGGGTCAACAACTTATTAATAGAAGCGGAAGCGGAATATATCATTATTCATGAATCAGCCTCCCAGCGTGGTGTTTTGAGTCTTATTTCAAGTTGTCTTTTTATAGCAATGCTTTTTATGAAATGTTGCTTTTTACTGTTACATTGTACATACTGTACAGTTGCACATGCTAATGATTATTGTAGTTATGGCACTAAGACATTTAATATTTACACATCTGTAATTTTCAAATTGTTTAGATCTCAAAAGTTTTAACCCACGTTTCTATAGTAATATCGACATTGCAAATCGATGTCGGTTCAAATGTGAAATGACAGGTAAAACCTCAGGGGTTTCACCATTTTTAGTTAGTTAGCGCATTTGTATTGTTTATCAGCGTTCCCTGAAAGGAGTCAGCCCATGCTGAATGTCGCCATCGTTGGAGCCAGCGGTTACACCGGATTGGAATTGATACGCATCCTGCATTGCCACCCGGAGGTCGCCGTAACCTGCCTGACTTCCGAGCAGAGTGCCGGCAAGAAAATTTCGGATGTGTTCCCCACCCTGCGTGGACGTTGCGATCTGCTTCTTGAGAACCTTGAACCGGTGCGCGTATCTGAAAAAGCCGACGTAATTTTCACCGCACTGCCGCATAAGGCGGCCATGGAGGTTGTGCCGACTTTCCTCAAACTGGGAAAAAAGGTGATCGACCTTTCGGCCGACTACCGCCTTTCTGACCCTGCCGTGTACGGCGAATGGTACGAACCGCACCTGAACCCTGCCAACCTGAAGAAAGCTGTCTACGGACTGCCGGAAATCAGGAGGTCGAAAATCAAGGGGGCAAAACTGGTCGCCAATCCCGGCTGCTACCCCACCAGCATCATCCTGGGCCTGGCACCGCTGCTCAAGAAGGGATTGATCCAACACCAGAGCATCATCGCGGATTCCGCTTCGGGTGTCACCGGCGCAGGAAGATCCGCCAAAGTGGACTCGCTCTACTGCGAGGTCAATGAAGGCTTCAGGGCCTACGGTGCCGGCGGCGTCCATCGGCATACGCCGGAAATCGAACAGGAGTTGTCGCTGCTGGCGGGCGAATCGTTGAAGATCACATTTACACCGCATCTGGTTCCGATGGATCGCGGGATTCTATCCACCATCTATGCTGCGCCGCTCAAGGAGCTGACGACCTCCCAACTGGTCGCGCTGTACGAGGATTTCTATCGCGGAGAACCGTTCGTGCGGGTGCTGCCCCAGGGCAGTCTGCCGTCCACGGCTTTCGTGCGCGGCTCCAATTTCTGCGACATCGCCCCGCTGGTGGATCTGCGCACCGGACGCATCATCATCGTATCGGCCATCGACAATCTGGTCAAGGGCGCTTCCGGCCAGGCTGTTCAAAACATGAACCTGGTCTGCGGATTTCCGGAGACAACCGGGCTGGACGGCCTGGCCCTGTTTCCCTGACGAATGGCCTTTCTCCCGATAACTCTTGATGAAGTACGTTCCCGCGGCTGGGATCAACTCGACATTATTTTTGTCTCCGGCGATGCCTACATCGACCATCCCGCCTTTGGCGTGCCGCTTCTGGCTCGCTGGCTCGAATCCTTCGGATTTCGGGTCGGCATAATACCGCAACCGGATTGGCGCTCAAAAGAGCCCTTCATGGCCCTGGGGCGTCCGCGCCTGTTCTTTGCCGTATCGGCCGGGGCTATGGACTCGATGGTGGCCCACTACACCCCCGCCCGCAAACTGCGCCACGACGACGCCTATACACCCGGCAACCGACATGGCGCCCGCCCCAACCGCGCCACCATAATCTACACCTCTCGTTTGAGGGAGGCCTTCAAGGATGTGCCGGTGGTTATCGGAGGGCTGGAGGCTTCGCTACGGCGCTTTGCCCATTATGACTTTTGGGAGGACAAAGTTCGACGCTCGATCCTGTTGGATGCCAAAGCCGATCTGCTGATCTACGGCATGGCGGAGCGGGCGATTCTCGAAGTGGCGCAACGGATGCAAAACGGCGAAACCATGCCGGAGATCCGAAACGTTCGCGGAACGGCATACATCAGCAGCAAACCTGAAGAAACTCCCTGCCTTGAACTCCCGTCCTACGAAGCGGCTGCCGACTCGAAAAAACTTTTTGCCGATGCTTTCCGACTGGCCTACCTCGAACAGAATCCATGGAATGCACGAACATTACAGCAACCGCACGGCAATCGCCTGCTGGTCTGCAATCCGCCTGCCTTTCCATTGTCCCAGCAGGAGATGGACGCAGTTTATGCACTGCCGTTCGAGAAAGCCCCCCATCCTTCATACCGTGAGCAGATCCCGGCCTGGGAGCAGATCAAAACCTCCATCACCAGCCACCGTGGCTGCTTCGGAGGCTGCGCCTTCTGCGCGATCACGATGCATCAGGGCAAAACGATCCAGTCCCGCAGCCAAAGCTCGATCCTGTCCGAAATCGATGCCATGACCGGTAAATCCTGGTTTCGCGGCAGCATCAGCGACATCGGCGGGCCGACCGCCAATATGTACGGACTGGCCTGCGGCAATCCGGATGCAATGAAAGCTTGCCTGCGGGAGAGTTGCATCTTCCCGAATATCTGCAAAAACCTTCATACCAGCGACAAGCGTGCTGCGGCGCTGTTGCAGGAAGCCCGCAAACGGGGCGGAGTCAAGCATATCGCCGTATCGTCCGGCGTGCGTTACGATCTGCTGGAAACACAGCCAGGCTATTTCAGGGAACTGGTCGAACACCATGTCAGCGGTCTATTGAAAATCGCCCCGGAACATCTGGCTGAACACGTTACAAATCTTATGCGCAAACCGAGCAAAAAGGCATTTGAAAAATTTCTGATCAGGTTCCGTGACGAAAGCGCCCGATTGGGCAAGCGACAAACGATCGTTCCGTACCTGATCTCCGGACACCCGGGTTGCAGATTGGAAGACATGCTGGAGTTGGCGCTGATCCTGAAAAAAATCGGGCTCAAAGTTGAGCAGGTGCAGGATTTCACCCCCACACCCGGCACAATATCCAGCTGTATGTTCCACACCGGCATCGATCCGCTGACCGGCAAACCGGTCTATGTGGCAAACAGCGACCGGGAAAAAGGGCTGCAGAAATCCTTGCTGCTGTGGCACCAGCCAACCGAACGCGCCAAGATAATGGAAGCGCTGAAAGAGCTTGGCCGGACCGGTGACGCAAGCATGCTGCTGGAAGAGCGGCCGGCAAAGTTCAGTGGGAGCGCGCATTCGACAAGATCCCGCACCGTACATACAAAAAAAGCCCGCTGACATCAGCGGGCTTTAATGACTTCTGTTTTAGTGGTGTTTGAATTACTTTTTAGTTACGTTAGCAGCCTGCAGACCTTTAGGACCCTGCGTGATGTCGAATGTAACTGCATCGCCTTCAGCCAGTGACTTGAAACCGTCGCCAGCTATTGCGGAAAAATGTACAAAAACATCCTCGCCGCCTTCCTGCTCGATGAAACCGAAACCCTTTGTGTCGTTGAACCATTTTACCTTGCCCTGTGCCATTATCCTGCCTCCTTTTTTCTCCGGTGCTACGCCGGAACTGTTGGTTGCCGCCTAAGTTTCCGGAGTTTGATGCAGGATAACCGCAATGCCTGGTCAAACATGCTGCTTGCAACGTTCTGCAAAAAGTTCCGAAACTTGCTACAGGAGTCGTTTATCATAGTGACAAAGCGGGTGTCAAGATATTTTAACGACCACAAACGCAGTGCATATCAGGGTGCTTTAAGTTCATCACTCTTGGTTTCAAGTTTTCTTACAAGCTCGGAATAACCGTTCGAGGTAATGATTTTATTAAACTGGGTTCGATAGTTGGAAACCAGACTGACCCCCTCGATCACAACATCGTAGGCCATCCACTTGCCATTCTGATTGATCATCCGGTAATCCAGCGTGAACTCGTCCCGCTTGGCGGTAACGACCTTGGACTTGACTTCAGCATGATCCCCGTCGACAATTTCCTTGAGATAAATAATCTTCTCGTTGTTATAAGATTCAATCTTGCCGGCATACGAGTTTTCAAGAAGTGTCGCAAACAGTTCGGCAAATCGTTTCTTTTCAGCCGGGGTGCGCTGATTCCAATGCTTGCCCAGTGAACGTTTAGCCATTTCGGAATAATCAAAAACCAGTGATATGGTTTTTTTGAGCGCCTGGCGCCGTTTCTGATCATTCTGTTTCATTTCTTTGCTTGCAACAATGCGGACAACTTCATCCACGGTTTTTTTAACATCATCGCTGGGACCGGCAAAGGCAAGGTTTACACTGAAAACTGTGCAAATTGCCAGCGTTATCAGAGATTTCAACATGTTTCCTCCGGTTATATTTTTCCATCCGGAAACTCCGGATGAGAAACTACTGATTTCCTGTTCGGAAACTATTTAAGTGCGGCAAGCGGTTGTGCACCGGTGGCATAATCGAGATTAGCCCCAGCGATCTTGTAATTATAAATGGACTGGAAATATGAAGCCCTCATCCTGGCGTAAGCCTGAAGCGCATCGAAGATCTCCTTGGCCGGGCCCACACCGAAATCAAAATTGGCCAGGGCGGTTACCGCCCATTTTTTGGCATTGGTATAACCGGCTTTCATGGCCGTGACACTTTTTTCCGCCTCATTTAGATCGAGGTAATATTTCCGTATCTGCAGCGGGATGTTGGCATCCGCGAACGCCTTCGTGCTGAGCAGGCGGTTGTACTGTGCACGTTCGCCGGACACCTTGGCACCGGTAATGCCGAAATCCAGTTTCCAGCGCGCGCCCAGGGCAACGCCTCCATTAAAGTGCCTGAACTGATCGTTTATGTAAGGGTTGCGGATACGATCCCGATCTTCCGCATAGGCCCATGAGAGAAGGCCACCCAGAAAAATATCAGGATAGTAGTTTGCCTGTGCCGCCTCTACAAGCGCTGAGCGGGCCTTGAGCCCTTCTTTTATCTGCCTGAATTCAGGACGATGGGAGCGGGCCTTTTCCACGAAGGCATCAAACTCCGGTGTCACGGAATCTTCAAGTAACAGACGATCGCTGCTGATTTCAAGCTGGGATGATATCGGCAGGTTCAACCTGGTTTTGAGGGCCGACAAGGCAAGACTCTCACCTTTATTAGCTTCTTCGAGATACTTTGAAACTTCACCGGAAAATGCATCCAGCTTGAAAAGGTCCGACTCTTCAACGCCGTTGGAGCCCTGGTCCAGCATCTTCTGCGCTTTTACTCTCGCCTTGGCCAGGCTTTCCTGAACCTCCAGAACGACCTCTTTCAACTCACGGGCCAGCATCAAGCCGAAATAGTACTCCTTTACCTTCAGGGCAACCTCGTTGGCACGCTGTTCTTTGCGGGAACGGTCCACCTCGATACCGTGAGTGGCCGCTTTCATGTTTTCAGATATCTTGCCGAAGGTATAAAGCGGCTGGATGATGGTCGCATCCGCGCTGCCGAACCAGGTCAGTTCGTTAAACTTGAAGGTCTTGTCAGTGGCGGTCAGGTCCTCTTTTTTTGCAGGCGGGGCAGGTCCGAAAAGGGATACGACCTCGATTTGCGGATAGCGGTACGACTTGGCTTCCTCCAGCCTGCTGGAAGTATGATCGATGTCAGCTTGCGCCTCACCCAGTTCGGGAGCAGCCTTGAGAGCAATCCGGATGCAGTCTTCCAGGCCCAGCACCAGCCTGACCCTATCAGCCTCATCAGCCGCAAAGGCTGAAACTGAGGATAAGGACAAAGATCCTATCAGCACAAAACTAGAAAATAGCGTTTTCATTTTTCGAACGTCTCCTACTTATTGTCAGACTTTACCATGAATGAATTTACTAACCAGCTCCTCGATATCAATCGCTGACTCGGTTTCACGAATCGTATCGTTGTTCTTCAACATCCGATCGGAACCACCCGGCTTGAGTTTGATAAACTTGTCACCAATAATTCCGCTGGTACGGACCGATGCAATTACGTCGTCGGTAATTTTCACCCCGTTTTTGATTTTCAGAAATGCCAGTGCGCGATCACCGCTTTTTTCATCGAGCGTGATTCGATCAACCTTTCCGATTTCCACCCCGGCCACTTCGACCCGTGCGCCCGGCTTCAGGCCTGAGACCGAATCGAATCCGGCCGACACGGTGTAATAATCACCAGCGCCAAACTCCATCTTGCCCAGTTTGACAGAAACATAACCAAGACAAAGGATGCCGATAATCATAAATGTGCCAACCATCATTTCCAGCTTTGCCATATTCATCTCCAACCTCTTTGCAACCGGATCATAAACCATACCAAGGTGCAATCAAAATGAGTACCAGGCGTCAAGGAGAGTGGCGACCGAGGCGTACTATCAGTACGTTGAGAAGCCACTGACGAAGGCAACAACGTAATCGTTTGATTGCGACTTGGTATCAAATCATATGTATCGGACCGTCAAGACTCCCGCTGATAAACTGCCTGACCGCGGGATCGCTCGAATTTTTTATGTCGGACGGCGAACCGTGCTGCAGAATTTTACCCTTGTACAACATGGCCACGTTCTGTGCCACATCAAATATATCCGGAATTTCATGCGAGACAATTACCGCCGTGAAACCGAACTTTTCGTGAGTATCTTTGATAAGCTCGTGAATCGCACGTTTGATGATCGGATCAAGACCGGTGGTCGGCTCGTCAAACAGGATGATTTTCGGGTTCATCACAACTGCCCGGGCCAGGCCGACCCGTTTCTTCATGCCGCCGGAGAGCTCATCCGGAAACTTGTTTTCAATGTTTTTCAAGCCGACGTTTTCCAGCACGGAAAGCACCCGCCTGCGGATTTCGTCTTTCGGCAGATTCGTTTTTTCCTGCAACGGAAAAGCGACATTTTCGAAACAGGTCATCGAGTCAAACAGGGCCACGTTCTGGAACAGCATGCCGAATTTTTCTCGAATCCGGTTCAGGTGTGAACGCCGCAAACCAATGATGCTCTCGCCATCCACTTCGACCTGCCCGCTGTCCGGCTGCAACAGACCGATCAGGTGTTTCAGCAGGACGCTCTTCCCTTCACCGCTGGGGCCGATAACGGCGGTTATTTTCCCCTCGGGTATCTCAAGGTTGAGATCATCAAGAACCTTCTGGGACCCGAACGACTTATGCACATTACGCAGGCTGATCATATCAGAGCAGCACCGAAGTCAGGAAATAGTCCCACACCAGAATCAGGACCGACGTCAACACAACCGACTCGGTCGTGGCCTTGGAAACGCCTTCGGCGCCATGCCCGGCATAATAGCCCTTGTAGCAGCCGATCCAGGCGATGATGACGCCAAAGGAAAATGACTTTACAACGCCGGAATATACATCGCGCCATACGACGGATTTTTCCATCTCGTAGAAATAGGCTCCGGGATTGACCCCCAGAAGCTTGACGCCCACCAGCCAGCCGCCGTAGATGCCCACCACGTCAAAGATTGCGCATAACAGCGGCAGGGATATCATGGCGGCGATGAATTTGGGGGTCACGAGATATTTGAACGGATCGAGCGCCATGGTTTCCAGCGCATCGATCTGCTCGCTGATGCGCATGATGCCGATCTCGGCCGTGATGGCGCTTCCTGCCCGCCCGGTCACCATCAGGGCCGCCAGCACCGGCCCAAGCTCACGAATCAAAGATAGTGCCACCGCAGTTCCCAGCATCCCCTCGGAACCGAACTTGGCCAGCGTGTAATAGCCCTGCAGCCCGAGAACCATACCGGTAAAAGCGGCCGTGAGGACAATCACGAACAGCGATTTAGTCCCGATAAAACGCATCTGCTTGAGTATCTGCACGGGACTGCCCGGACGGCGGACGATCATGTAGAACGAATAAAACAGGAACCAGCCTGTTTTACCAAGATCCCGCACAACCCCAATTGTCTTTTGACCAAGAGCCTGAACCACGAAAGTCCCCGTTACCATCTGAAAAACAGTTGGATTTTATACATCAATATATTGGAAAAGGCAAAAGATAACTTATTTTTGAATGATTTCAAATGTGCTGGAGATCGGCCAAATTCCGGCGCTCCCGAATTTTGGCGGATCGTCATCGCTTTCAGCTTGTCGCGCAGTTGACTTCGAGTCTGCAATTAATTGCTCATTTATCTGTTTTTCTTGCATCCATAAGCAGACCAGCCAATGCAGCGCAGGAAAACGCAGCGCCGGCATAAAACGTCATCGCGGGACCAACAGCCGTCCAGAGACTACCGGCAATGATACTGGCGGCAAGCAGGGCCACGCCGCTTGCCAGATTAAAGACGCCGAACGCTGTACCACGCAGATCAGAGGGAGCAACATCCGAAATCATCGCCGACAGGAGCCCTTGTGTAGCCCCCATGTGCAATCCCCAGACCGCGGCTCCCACCCCCACCATCCAGACGCTTCCGGCCAGGGCCAGCAGCAGATCAGCAGCGATCAGCAATACGATGCCCCAGGCCAGCAGTCTGCGCCGGCTGCCATTGTCGGAAAGCTTGCCCAGCGGATAGGCGCTGGCGGCGTAGACAAGGTTCATGACAATCAGGATCATCGGTACCCAGGTAACGGCCAACCCCAGGTTTTGTGCCCGCAACAGCAGAAAAGCCTCGGAAAAGCGCGCCAGCGTCAACACAGCCGCAAAAACCACCACCCGCCAAAAGCGCGCCGGCAGTCGCAGCAGGTTCGACCGGCTGATCGGCAACCCGCTCGGGGTACCCCGGCCGGTTGATTCCGGCTCCTCGACACCAAAGACAATCAGCAACACACAGACAATGGCGGGCACGGTCGCCACCCAGAACACCAGGCGGAAGTTACCGGCAGTGGCCGCCATCAGTGCCACGGCCAACAGCGGCCCGGCAAAGGCGCCGACCGTGTCCATTGACTGGCGCAATCCGTAGGCCGCTCCCCGGCTTTCCTGCGGCGTAATGTCGGCAATCAGCGCATCGCGCGGCGCCCCACGAATCCCCTTGCCGATCCGGTCTACAAAGCGGGCCGTCAGGATCGCTCCGATGCCGGAAGCCAGCGGGAAAAGCGGCTTTGTCAGCGCCGCCAGACCGTAGCCCAGCAGCACCAGCGGTTTCCTGCGCCCGATCCAGTCGGAGAACACTCCCGAGAACACCTTGGCGATTGAGGCGGTCGCCTCGGCCACCCCTTCGATCAACCCCACCGACAGCGCACTGGCGCCCAGCACCGTAACCATAAACACCGGCAGCAGGCTGTGAATCATCTCCGAAGAGAGGTCCATGAAAAGGCTCACCAGGCCGAGAGCGATGACACCTCTGGGCAGTTTGGTACGGGTCATCCTTTTTTTCTCCGCTAAGGCGTTATTACCGTCATTATCGTCATGTCGTATCCCAAGCCTTTACCGGTAGACACGATTTAGAAACCGCCAAACAGATTGTGGCCGGATTGGCCGATTGCTAGAACCGGTAGCCGATGCCCCCCATGATGACGTCGGTGTCCCTGTCATAGTTGGTAACAATGCGGTTCCAGGAGGTGCGCAAAGACCAGCGGAGATCAGGACGATAGCTTGCTGTCAGGGTGGTGATCGCGGATATTATCCGGTCGCCGTCCTGATGGTGGCCGGCCTGCTGGTCAATGGAAAAATACGCCCCTGCGCCGATACCCAACGCAATCCGATCATCCAGAAAGTCCTTAACGGCCCAAAGCTGGCTGGCCAGGCCGTCCCGTCTGATCAAGCGGTTATCCCCCTCGTAGAGCCATGACACGGTCCCCTCCAGATAGCGCAGGAGCCGCCGTCGATACTCAATGCTGAACGAGGTTGAATGCTCCGATTTAAAACTGTTGGCAATCGTCCGGCCGATAAACAGGGTTATTTCGTTATCGGTTGCCTTCCCGCGTAACTCTGTTGGAGAATCAAGCGTTTTGGGAGGCTTGGGCGCATCCAGCTGATAGCCGATCCCAGCCAGGGCCGATACGCTATCCATGCTTCCGAAAGTTTTAACCCAGTTTGTCCGCAGCTGGAAAAGCCAGGGGGTTTCCGATTGCCAGATCGCCGCAATACTGAGAATTCCGCCCAGATCATGCTCATTGGTGTAGGATCCATCGACGGAAGGTGTCGTAGTGTCAAAATAGAAATAGGGACCGATCCCGGCCGACAGTGACAGCCGATGGTCGAGGACATCGCGCTTGAGCCAGAGTTGCAGGGCATTGCCGTCCCGGTGGTGGGCGGGCACATGCCCCTCGTTCAGGTAGGAGAGACTGGCCGCAAGATACCCGTTTAGCTCCTCCCGATATTCCAGTTGCCAGGAATACGAAGAGGAGTTTGTCTCGGCATTCATGCTCCGCATCCCGCCTCCCAGACCGAATAATTCTCCTGCAGTGGCCGGAGCAGCTGAAATCATCAAGAAAACAAGCAGTAGAGCAGATCTCATGCGGTCGCAGCTCCTGTACGCGGAGTTTTTTAAGGCCGGACATCACAGACTGTCGTTTATAATCACGCCACCCCAAAAGCAACGCTTAGCCCATCTTCCGCAGTTGTCTGTTGGTAACTGGCTAAATTGAACATTTTGATG
>CAYWJJ010000005.1:102269-111522 GCA_964458105.1 uncultured Geobacter sp. | reverse complement strand
CAGACGTGCCGGACAAGGACTCGACCTTGCGCACAAAGTCCACGTCCATCGTCTCCTGGGAGATGATCATCTTTTTCTTTTTCACGCGAACACCTTTTTATCTAAACTAAAATTCCATCGCACAAAACCTGTACGATGGAGAAAAAAACGCAAACATTAACCGCTATCGGAACCAGCTGTATTTAGACCATGTTATTTTCAATTGTCTACACAATCGATCTGCAAAATGCAAGTCAATTTTTATCAGCTATAAATATTTAGGATAATTCAAAAGCTGTCATACCAATACACATGTTTACCACTCGCCGGTAAATAACTAAACATCAATACTGGGGACCTGAACTACCAGCAAAAACAGTCCGAGCCTGATAAGCATTTCGGAAAATTTCTGATAATCAATCGGCTTGGTGACATAGCAACTGCACCCCAGAGCGTAGCAATTCTGGATTTCACGCGGATCATCAGTGGTAGTCAGCATGATGACCGGCATCGATTTAAGCTCGGGGTCCTGCTTCAACTGCCGCAACACATCAACGCCACTCACCTTGGGCATGCGGATATCCAGCAGCAGCAGATAGGCGCTGCCTCGTATCCGGCGAGGCGCATCGCCGGATGGCTCATCAAACAGAAAATCCAGCACTTCCCGGCCGTCCCTGAAGCGGATAATCGCATTTTTCAAACCGGAATCCCTCAGGTTTTCCTCAATCAGTTCGGCATGACCATCATCGTCTTCGGCAATCAGTATCGTTACCCTTTTATCAAACCCATCCTGCATGGCGCACCCCTCCTCCAGAAATTACTGATTCTGATCCAGCCCCTGCCTTTTCGGCATAACTACATAAAACCTGCTGCCCACACCAGGCTCGGATTCAACCCAGATCGAGCCGCCCATCCGGTCTATTATCCTGCGAGCCATTGTCAGCCCGAGCCCCTCTCCCGACGTGTCACCCGGATTGAGTCGATTAAATATCTCCCATATCTTGTCCTGCTGGTCGGACGGAATACCGATACCATTATCCTCCACACAGTAACGGACCCCTTCAGTAAACTCCTCACTGGATATGTTAATAACCAATGAGCGTTCAGCTGAACGATATTTAAGCGCGTTATCAATCAGATTACTGAAAACCTGATTCATCTGCACTTCATCGGCCATGCACCCGGCAAGCTCCCCTACTTTGACAGTGGCTGAAACAGCCTCGAATTGAAAGGCCATGGATTCCAATACATTTGAAATAATCCTTTGCATATCAAGCGGCTCAAAGCGGATCGCAGCCCGTCCCAACCTGGAAAGCCGCAACAGGCCGCTCAGAAGAGCATCCATTTTTTCAACACTGCTGGTAATAAAACCAAGCGATTTGGGTATGCTCACGGCAAGAATCGGATGCAGCTTCTCCTTCGCTTCGGCTGAAATATCCAAACCGGAAATGATCGTGTCGATCTCGCTGCAGTTTTTGGCCAACCTGCGACTGAAACCCTGTACATTCACCAACGGCGACCTCAGATCATGGGAAGCGACATAAACGATCCCCTCCAGCTCCTTGTTTTTCTGCCGCAGTTCGATCATAAGCCGGTCGCGGTCGGTTTCGACATTTTTACGATCGGTGATATCTATGATTGTTCCGACCAGACCACCGGCCTTCCCCGACTTATCAAGATAGGTGGCCTTATAAAAAATGACCGCGTGCAGAAGATTGTCGTTATAACGCATCTGAGTTTCATAAACCTGCACACCACCTTCGATATACAATTGACGGTCATCCCTGTCAAAAATTTCGGCTTGCTGGCGAGTAAAAATTTCGTAGTCGGTTTTCCCGACGATCTCTTCCCTGGACAACCCCCATTTTTCTTCAAAGGAACTGTTGCATCCCTGGTACAAGCCATTTATGTCCTTGTAAAAAACAGGATTGGGGATCGCGTCGATCAGCGTCTGCAGGAAACGAACCTGATTAATCAGCTCTTCCATCAGGTGATCCCGCTGCCTCTCCGTCATCTGCCGGTCCAGCACCTCCTTCTGGAGTTCATCATTGGCCACTGACAGCTGTTTGGTGCGCTCAGCAACTCGCAACTCAAGAGTTTCGTTAATATAAATCACTTCGTGAAATCTGTGACTCAGGGCGGTGGACATCTCCCTGAAATTAGCTACCAACTGATCAACTTCCGCAACTCTGCTGGCCGGCCATGAGGTAATTTTTTCCCTCATCAGGCGCTCCGGCAGATCCTTGGTAAATTGGGACAGAATGCGCAGAGTTGCGGTCAAACGCTTTGAAGTCACGATTGAAATGGTCAAAGCCAGCAAGTTGAATAGCAGCAGAAGAAGCAGCGCGTTGATCTGGTCGCGAATGATAATGGCCTGATAAGGTGCAAAGGGCGTCTCTGCAATCACAACCCATGGCGCATCATTTCCAATCTCGCTTTTCTGCACATACACCGACTGCGAGGTTCGCTGCCACAGCGGCAACGATGTCGACTGACCCGGTATCCGCAGAACGATCCCGGCTTGAGCAATCGGCCGTATTAAACCTGTTTTAAGTGGATCATATATCGATCCTGCTGTGTGCGAACTGCCTGTTGAAGCCAGCACCCGGCCGGCACGATCCGTCAAAACCAACTGATGATAGGGGCGGATACGCGATTTCTGTAAAACAGCTTGAAGTTCCGAAGTTGAAGCGATGGCGGGATTACGAAGCGCAAGCCGCAGCTCATAGCAGGCAATGCGTGAACTCTCGCCAAGATTGTCGTAAAGTTCATGCATGTGGAAGCTTTCAGAGCTTCTTAGATGAAGTATCATGACGATCATTGCCGGAATGGCAACTATTGCCATCAATACATTAAAAACAAGATTCTGGATCGGAATGGAAGACGCCGAATATCTTACACCGCCTTCCGTATTATCCGGGTAAAAGCCGGTTAGAACGAGACTTGCCGCAAGCGCATTGGTAATGCCGACGACCCAGTACATCAACATGGCTGCTATCGTGCCCAGTAAAGAAACGTGCATGGCATACTTGAAAAAGATCCAGATCAGTGGCACTCCAACCAGTGACCAGTATAGAGCGTCATACAGGATCAGATTCTTAGCCGTTCCCCGCCTGGCAAACAATCCTACCAAAAGCGCTTCGCCGCAAAGCCAGATCATTGCATAGGGATGGCCAAACAGAACGACCGTCCAGGAAGAAGCAATCAGAGCTGCCAGAAACGCCCACCAGACCCCGAACAGACGCAAAACCAGCATGACCGCAATACTGCCGAAGAGATAATTGAAACCGGTAAAAATACGCACCGCAAAATAATTGCCGGCAAAGCCGAGTACAATCAGAACTGACAGAAGCAATAGCGACTGCAGGGATTGCCTTTTTACCGGAAACAGCTTTGCCATCTTTACGAACTCCGTTTCAATTGATAAGCAGCTTCAATTCTATAACATACTTTTTTTCTCATTATAAGGCGATTCCGCGTTTCCAGCTTCAAAGCCATGTACAACTATCTTGATTGATATTGAATTAAAGGGTACTATTCTCCGCCATCAAAACAGATCAAGGAGATCAGCCATGAAACGATTTGTACTTGCCATGATTGCCCTACTGTCCATCGCATCGACAGCAGTCGCTGCCGACTCGATAGCCGTCGGAGTCCGTGCGGGAGCCGCCGCAGGTGAACGCAGCTTCAACACCGAAGTGTTCGGCGACCTGTACCTGAACCGTCTGGTTTCAATCGGGGCAACCCTTGGTTACACAATGATCGACAAAGACAACAAACAGACTTTCAGACGTGATGAATCAGTGCCGATCACGGCGCTCTTCAAGGTGCATCTGCCGACCCCCTTCATCAAACCATACGCAGGACTCGGTCAGGCGCTGATCTTCCATGACAAGCGCGGAACCAAGGGCAGCGTGATCGGACTGGCGGGGCTCAACTTTCCGATCGGACCGCTTTTCCTGAACGCCGAGTACCGACGCCAATTTGACGACAAGCTGGATATCCTGGCCGGCGGCGTCGGAATCAGCTTCTAATCGATCTGCCGTCTGAATAAAAAGGCCCGTCTCCGCTGCTGTGGAGATGGGCCTTTTTTGCTTCAGCAGCAATCACCGTCCGGCTTTTTGTGAGTATCAAACAATTACTATTCTAATTCCAATGGTTATCAGGACGGTGAGTATACAGACTTGTCTTGTATTATCTGAATTTTTCAGATAATAATTACCCTCTTAACCTCGTTAGCATTTTGATGGTTATTCTGGGTGCTCAGTAACAAAATTTGGATCGGCGACAGGAGATTCACATTTGACACAGCTTCAACCAAAGACCGGCGCCAACGGCAATTCTCGGAAAAACAGCGTGATCGGCTGGTATTGCCCAGATTTGCCGCATGGGCATGAAAAAGACATGGCTGAATTGCTCCGTTCTCTGCGCCTGCCGCTCTTTGCGACCAGCGAGAACGGCACAACCGCTGCCGCAGCGAATGGGTCGGCACAGTTGGGAGCAGGAAAACCGGCCGCCACAGCTCTGCCCTTGACAGGCTATGCGCCCCCCTGCCTGCCGGAAAACCTTGGCGATCCCGCTTTTTGCACCGAATTGGGGCTGCGCTACCCCTATCTGGGCGGCTCGATGGCCAAAGGGATCAGTTCCGCCGCAATGGCCGAAGAGTTGGGGAAAGCCGGGATGCTGGGCTTCTTCGGCGCGGCCGGCCTGCCGCTCTCGGTGGTGGAAAGCGCTATTGACGGTCTGAACAGCAAAAATATCCCGTTCGGCTGCAACCTGATCCATTCCCCCCACGAACCGGAACTGGAAAAGGCACTGGCCGAACTGTTCATCAGAAAAGGGGTCCGGCTGGTGGAGGCCTCGGCCTTCCTGAAGCTGACCCTGCCGCTGGTCCGCTACCGGCTGCACGGCCTCCACCGCCGGGCTGACGGAACGGTCGTCGCCCCGAACCGGATCATCGCCAAGGTTTCGCGGGAAGAGCTGGCCGCCCGCTTCTTTGCACCACCGCCCGAATCGTTCCTGCGGGAGCTGCTGGCCAGTGGCGAGATCACCGCCGAGCAGGCCCAACTGGCCGCCGAAATACCGATGGCCCAGTACATCACCGCCGAAGCCGATTCCGGCGGACACACCGACAACCGCCCCTCCAGCACGCTCTTTCCTACGATCCGCTCCCTGGCGGCCCGGCTGCAGGCCGAACACCGCTACGGGGTGCAGCTGCATGTCGGACTGGCCGGCGGCATCTCGACCCCGGCCGCCGCAGCAGCCGCCTTCACGATGGGAGCGGCCTATATCATGGTTGGCTCAGCCCACCAGGCCTGTGTCGAATCCGGCACCTCGGACGAGGTGCGCACGATGCTGGCCGAAACCCGTCAGGCCGACGTAACGATGGCACCGGCCGCCGACATGTTCGAGATGGGAGTTAATGTCCAGGTACTGAAGCGCGGAACCATGTTCCCGATGCGCGCGGCAAAGCTGTACGAGCTCTACCGGGCCCACAACAGCATCGACGAGATCCCGGCCGCCGAACGGGAAAAACTGGAAAAGACGATCTTCCGTGCACCGCTGGAAGAAATCTGGAAAACAACCCACGGCTACTTCCTGAGCCGCGACCCGCACCAGGCAAGGCGGGGCGAGCAGGAACCGAAGCACCGCATGGCGCTGGTCTTCCGCTGGTACTTGGGGCAGGCCGCCCACTGGGCCAAGGACGGCGAATCGTCGCGCAAGATCGATTACCAGGTCTGGTGCGGACCGGCCATGGGCGCCTTCAACGAATGGACCGCCGGTTCGTTCCTGGAAGCACCGGCCAACCGGACCGTCGTGACGGTCGCCCTCAACATTCTCTTTGGCGCCGCGGTGCTGACCCGCGCCAACTTTCTTCGCTGCCAGGGGGTCCCGATCCCGCCGGAAACCCTGCGCATGCAACCGCTACAACTCGCACAGATCAAGGAGTACCTTTAGGTGAAAACGCACGATCAGAAACCGGCTCCCAGCAACAGCGCAGTACCACTGGCCATCATCGGCATCGGCTGTCTCTTTCCACAAGCGGATGACCAGCAGTCCTACTGGTCGAACATCGTCGACGGCATCGACTCGATCACCGATATCCCTGAGACCCATTGGAAGGTGGAGGATTATTACGACCAGGACCAGAAGTGCCCCGACCGCACCTACGGTCAACGGGGCGGATTTATCTCCCCGGTCGATTTCAATCCGATGGAATTCAACATCCCTCCCAACGTGCTGGAAGCGATCGACACCTCCCAACTGCTGGGTCTGGTGGCGGCCGGGCAGGCCCTGAAGGATGCCGGCTACGGGCCGGAGCGCGAGTATGACCGCAGCCGGGCCAGTGTCATACTGGGGGTCACCGGCACGCTGGAACTGGTCATTCCGCTCGGAGCGCGGCTGGGGCACCCGATCTGGCGCAAGGCGCTCAAGGAGGCCGGCGTCGATCAGAACGTCAGCGAAGACGTGGTCCAGCGCATATCGGATGCTTATGTACCCTGGCAGGAGAACTCGTTCCCCGGCCTGCTGGGCAACGTGGTGGCCGGGCGGATCAGCAAACAGTACGACCTGGGCGGCACCAACTGCGTCGTCGATGCGGCCTGCGCCAGCTCGTTCAGTGCGCTGCACCTGGCCAGCATGGAGCTGGCCACCGGCAAGTCCGACATCGTTGTCACCGGCGGCATCGACACCTTCAACGACATCTTCATGTACATGTGCTTCAGCAAAACGCCGGCCCTCTCGCCGACCGGCAACGCCAAGCCGTTCGACACAGCCGCCGACGGCACGATCCTGGGCGAGGGACTTGGCATCGTCGTCCTAAAGCGCCTGGCCGACGCCGAGCGCGACGGAGACAAGATCTATGCGGTCGTTCGCGGGGTCGGTTCCTCCAGCGACGGCAAGGGGGATGCAATCTACGCCCCCAGCGCCTCGGGCCAGAAGAAGGCGCTGCTGGACGCCTACGATCGCGCCGGGGTAAAGCCGGACAGCATCGGCCTGCTGGAAGCGCACGGCACCGGCACCAAGGTCGGCGACGTGGTCGAAGTCAGCGCCCTGCGGGATGTCTTCGGCGAAGCCGAAACCCCCTGGTGCTCGCTCGGCTCGGTCAAGTCCCAGATCGGCCACACCAAGGCCTCGGCCGGAGCGGCGGGCATGATCAAGGCCGCCCTGGCGCTGCACCACAAGGTGCTGCCGCCGACGATCAAGGTCCAAAAGCCGCTGGATGTGGTCACTTCGGGACGTACACCCTTCTACCTGACGACCGAAAAGCGCCCCTGGCTGCCCCGCGCAAACGCGCCGCGCCGGGCCGGGGTCAGCGCCTTCGGCTTCGGCGGCTCCAACTTCCACCTGGTTCTGGAAGAGTATCGCCCTGAGAAGCAGGCGGTGGAGTGGAACGACAACGTCCAGATATTCGCCTTCTCAGGAGCCAACGCCGCCGAACTGGAAGCCGCTCTGGCCACGGTTCCGGCCCAAGCTGCCTGGAACGAACTGAGGGCTACCGCGGCCGCTTCGCGAGCTTCGTTCAACCGGGATGCCCAATGCCGTTTGACGCTGGTGGTCGAAAAGAATCAGACCCAGCTGTCCGCACTGCTTTCCAACGCCCGCGGCATGCTGCAGAAAAATCCGCAGAGCGCCTGGAATACCCCCGATGGCGCCAGCTACGCCTGCCGCCAAAAACAGGGCGCACTGGGCATGCTCTTCCCGGGCCAGGGCGCCCAGTACACCGGCATGCTCAGGGATCTGTCCTGTCGTTTTCCCCAGGCGCTGGAAACCCTGGTGGCCGCCGACAGCGGTTACGGATCGCCCGGCGGCAATCGGCTGTCCGACCTGATCTACCCACCATCCGCCTTCGATAACGATACGCGGGAACTGCAGGAAGAACTGCTGCGGGCCACCGAAGCGGCCCAGCCGGCCATCGGCGCGGTCAGCCTGGCGGCCCTGAAGATCCTGGCATCATTCGGGGTCACTCCCGAAGCGGCCGCCGGCCACAGCTACGGTGAACTGACCGCCCTCTGCGCGGCCGGTGTCTTTGACGAGCAGGTGCTGAACGAACTGTCGCGACTGCGCGGCAGCCTGATGGGCGCCGGCAGCGGCGACAAGGGCAGCATGCTGGCGGTTCCGGCCCCGCTGGCAATCGTCGAGCAGATCATTGCCGAAGAAGGTCTCGATCTGGTGATCGCCAACCGCAACGCCCCCTCCCAGGCGATTCTGTCCGGCAGCAGTGCCGAGATCGAACGAGCCGCAAAGATCCTGGCCGAACGCAAACTTGCCTGCAAACGCCTGCCGGTGGCAGCCGCTTTCCACAGCCCGCTGGTGGCCGATGCCGCGGTGCCGTTTCTGGCCGCGCTTGACAAGGTCGAATTCAACCCGGCCCGGTTCCCGGTCTATGCCAACAGCAGCGCGGCCGAATACCCGGCCGACATCGCCGCAGCCAAAGCCCTGCTGGCTGGGCAACTGGCCAGGCCGGTCGAGTTCGTGGCCGAGATCGAAGCGATGTACGCCGCCGGAGTACGGCTGTTTGTCGAGGTCGGTCCGGGCGCCAGGCTGACCGGACTGGTATCGGCCATCCTGGGTCAGCGCGAGCATGTTGCCCTGGCGCTGGATGCCTCGGGCGGCAAACGTTCCGGCATGGGCGACCTGGCCCGCGTTCTGGCCCGATTGGCGGCACTGGGCTGCGAGGTGCGCCTGAACACCTGGGACGGGGATTTCCAGCCACCGGTTGTCAGCGGCAAAAAGCCGTTGATGACGATGCCGATCTGCGGCGCCAACTATGTCAAACCGAAACCGCAGCGCCCACCGCTGGCAGCAGCTGCACGCCCCGTTGCCGCATCGATTTCCGCTCCCCCGGCGGCGGCAGTTCCGACCGAAGTTCCCCAGACAGCTGCGCAACCCCAGGTTTCGCGGGATGCACTGGCAGAATCGCTGCGGGTGACCAGGGAAGGCATGGCGGTCCTGCAGAAGATGCAGGAAGAGACCGCCCAACTGCACCGCCGCTTCCTGGAAGGACAGGAAACCGCCAGCCGCACGATCCAGACCCTGCTGGAACAACAGCAGAGCCTGTTGCAGGGTGGCAGCGTCAACACACATGCCTTCACCGCTCCGGCCGTGACGCCTGCCTATGTTACCCCGCCAACCGTGCCGGTTGGCGCCGCCAGCGTTCAAGCACCCCTGCCGCCGACCATTCCGGCAGCAGTCGCACCCCAACCGGTCTCAAACAGGATCACCGAGACCCTGCTGGCGGTCGTGGCCGAGAAGACCGGCTATCCGGTCGAGA
>CAYWJJ010000005.1:0-102169 GCA_964458105.1 uncultured Geobacter sp. | reverse complement strand
CCTCTCGGCCCTGCAGGAACGGATCCCCGGTTCGCCGGTCATCGGCCCGGAACACTTGGGAACGCTGCGCACGCTGGGTGAAATCGCCCGCCATCTGGGGGCCGGTGCAACACCATCGGCACCTGTCGCTACAACCGCAACAACGGCAGCATCCGCCGACACCATCACCGAGACCCTGCTGGCGGTCGTGGCCGAGAAGACCGGCTATCCGGTCGAGATGCTGGAACTGGATATGGGCATGGATTCCGACCTGGGCATCGATTCGATCAAGCGGGTCGAGATCCTCTCGGCCCTGCAGGAACGGATCCCCGGTTCGCCGGTCATCGGCCCGGAACACCTGGGCACGCTGCGCACGCTGGGCGAAATCGCCCGGCATCTGGAAGGTTCTGCGGCTCCGGCAACCGCCCCGGCTCAGCCGGCTCCGGCAGCATCCACCCCGACGGACAATCAGCCGAGCGATGACGGCGCCAACGTCAACCGCAGCACGATCATGCCCTACCCGCTGGAAATGACCGCCGATACGATCACGGTCGCGGAAAAGGGCGAACTGTGGGTCACCGACGACGGATCGGCCTTCTCGAACGAACTCTGCCTGCTGCTGCGCGCAGGCGGCCGCACCGTCCGCCTGGTGGCAATGGATGAAGCCGAACGGATCGCCGCCACCGTCGATATGGCGGCACTGGTGATCGTGGCACCGGCGGCCGGCACCGACGACCAGTTCCTTGAAAGCGCCTTCCTGCTGCTGAAAAGCGCCGCTCCGGCCCTGCGCCGGGCCGGCGGAACCGGCGGTGCCCTCTTCACAACTATTTCCCGCCTGGATGGCGCCTTCGGCTGCGGAGAAGGCACCCTGCTGACCGATCCGCTCTCGGGCGGCCTGGCCGGCCTGGCCAAAACCGCCGCCCGCGAATGGCCGGACGTAACCTGCAAGGCGCTTGACCTGGGATCGTTCCAGGATCCGGCAACCGCCGCCCGGACCGTGGCCGACGAGCTCTTCCGCAGCGGACCGGTCGAAGTCGGCTTGACAGTCCAGGGGAGGACCGGTCTGGCACTAAACGATCTGCCCGAACTACCGGTTCCCCAAACCCCACCGGTCCAGGCCGGCCAAGTAATCGTGGCCACCGGTGGCGGCCGCGGTGTCACGGCGGCGGTGGCGGTGGCGCTGGCACAGGCCTACCAGCCGCTGCTGGTCCTGCTGGGGCGCAGTCCGGAACTGACTCCCGAACCGGCCTGGCTGGAAGCGTTGAGTGAAGAAAGCGCGATCAAGCGGGCCATCCTGGCCCACGCCAGCGGAAAAATGCACCCCAAAGAGATCGAGGAGCAGTACCAGGCGGTCATGGCCGGGCGCGAGCTGCGCACGACGCTGGCCAGGGTTGAAGCGGCCGGCGGAAAGGCCCTCTACCGTTCGGTCGATATCCGCAACGGCGCTGCCGTCAGCGCGCTTTTATCCGATATCCGCCGTGATCACGGCCCGATCCGCGGCATCATTCACGGCGCCGGCGTACTGGCCGACCGCCTGATCGTCGACAAGACCCGCGAGCAGTTTGCCCAGGTCTACGGCACAAAGGTCAGCGGGCTGCGCACGCTGCTGGCTGCCACAGCCGGGGACGAACTGCGCTTCATCGCCCTGTTCGCCTCCACCACCGGACGCTTCGGGCGCACCGGGCAGGTGGACTACTCGGTGGCCAACGAAGTGCTCAACAAGCTGGCCCAGAGCGAGGCGCGCCGCCGGCCGGGCTGCCGGGCGGTCAGTATCAACTGGGGACCATGGGATGGCGGCATGGTCACCCCGGCCCTGAAAAAAGTCTTTGCCGGTGAGGGCATCGGCCTGATCAGCCTGGCCAAGGGAAGCGAACTGCTGATCCGGGAACTGGCATGCGACGGACCGGTCGAAGTGGTGGCACTGGCCGGAACGGCCGGGATCGCCGGCATTTCCCCCAGCCCGGCCCGGACGAAACCACTTGCGGAAGCTTTCAGCCTGACCCTGGGGGTGGCCGATTACCCGTTCCTGCGTTCCCATGTCATGGACGGCAAGGCGGTTCTACCGATGGCGATGATCGTGGAGTGGCTCTCCCACGGCGCTCTGCACGGCAATCCCGGTTTTCGCTTCCACGGATTCAATAACCTGCGGGTCTGCAAGGGGGTCATTTTCGAACCGAACCGCCCCTATACGCTGCAGATCATGGCCGGACGCGCCGAAAAGCGCGATTCCCTCCACATCGTAACGGTCGAACTGATCGGAAACGGCACCGAAGGGCGTTCGGTGCTGCATGCCAAGGGCGAGATCGTCCTGGCCCGGCAGCTGCCGGAAGGGATCCGTTCGATTCCCGACCTGCCGGCCGCCCCCTACACTCCGCTGGAAGGCCGGATCTACAACCCGCAGCGCCTCTTTCACGGACCGGAGCTGCAGGGCATCCGGCAGGTTGACAGCTGCTCGCCGAAAGGGATCGCCGCGCTTGTCGGCAGCGCCCCCCAGCCGGCCGCCTGGATCAAACAGCCTTTCCGCAGCGACTGGCTCTCCGATCCACTCGTGATCGACTGTGCTTTTCAGCTGATGATCCTGTGGAGTTTCGAGCGTTTCGGTTCCGGCTCCCTGCCCTGCTTCGCCGGACGCTACCGCCAGTACCACGACAGCTTTCCGGCTGACGGGGTCCAGATTGTGGTTCGCGTCACCGCCGAGCGGGAGCATGGCGCCACCGCCGATATGGAATTCCTCGACCGGCAGAGCGGCAAGCTGGTCGCGCGCCTGGAAGGATACGAATGCGTGATCGATCCGTCACTGGGTCGCGCCTTTCAGCTCAACCAGCTGCCGACGGCGGATCAAAGCGCATTGAGAGCCGCCTAGATGCAGTTGACATCGTCAGTAGCAATCGTCGGGATCGGCGGCATCTTTCCCGATGCTCCCGATCTTGGTCGTTTCTGGGACAACATCCGCCTGGGACGCAGCGCCGCCCGTGAAGTGCC
Organism: uncultured Geobacter sp.; assembly: GCA_964458105.1. GTDB lineage: Bacteria > Desulfobacterota > Desulfuromonadia > Geobacterales > Pseudopelobacteraceae > JACRCG01. The sequence continues at coordinate 99,208 of CAYWJJ010000005.1, read as the reverse complement.
GCCCGGACGCTGGCATATCCCAGCCGGGGAGGCCTTCGACCCGGAGGTCGGCAAGGCGGACCACGTCTATTCCCGCACCGGCTGTTTCATCGATCAAATTCCCCCTATCACCTCCCTGTCCGGCCTGGCAATGCAGCCCGAGCGGCTGGCCGGGCTGGACCCGCTCTTCCAGCTGCTGATCCAGGCCGGCAAACGCGCCTTTGACGACGGCGTCACCGAAGCGCTGGACCGCTCACGGATCGGCGTCATCATCGGCAACCTGGCCCTGCCCAGCGAAACATCCGCCCAACTGGCCCGGCAATGGCTGGGCAAAACCTTCGAAGAAAAGCTGCTGGGACACTCGGGCCAGCACCCCGCGATCAACCCGCTCAACCGCTACGTGGCCGGACTTCCGGCCGGTCTGCTGGCGGCCGCGCTGGGACTGGGCGGAGGCGGCTGCACGCTGGACGCCGCCTGCGCCTCCTCGCTCTACGCGATCAAGCTGGCGGCCGACGAACTTCTTTCCGGTCGCGCCGACGCGATGTTGAGCGGCGGTCTCTCGCGCCCCGACCCGCTCTATACCCAGATGGGTTTCTCGCAGCTGCGGGCCCTGTCGCGCCGCGGGATCTGCTCCCCCTTCGATGCCTCCGGAGACGGCCTGGTGGTGGGAGAAGGGGCCGGAATCTTCCTGCTCAAGCGCACCGAGGACGCCATCGCCCACGGCGACCGGATCTACGGCGTCATCCGGGGCATCGGCCTGGCAAACGATGTGGGGGGCAGCCTGCTGGCCCCGCTTTCCGAGGGGCAGCTGCGCGCTATGCGTGCCGCCTACGCCCGGGCCGGCTGGGAACCGCAGGACGTGGACCTGATCGAATGCCACGCCACCGGCACACCGGTCGGAGATGCAACCGAGGTCGCCAGCCTGCGCGAATTGTGGGGCGTTCTGCGTCCCAAAGGAACACCCTGCACGATCGGTTCGGTCAAGTCCAACATCGGCCACCTGCTGACCGCCGCCGGGGCCGCGGCACTGACCAAGGTCCTGCTGGCGATGGGTGAGGGACAGCTGCCCCCCACCGCCAACTTCAGCGCCCCCCAACCGGGCATGGACCTGGACAACAGCCCCTTCCGCGTGCTGAACGAAGCCCAGCCCTGGCAGCGCCGCGCGGACGGCGTACCACGGCGGGCCGCGGTCAGCGCCTTCGGCTTCGGAGGCATCAACGCCCACCTGCTGGTAGAGGAATGGCTGCCGAAGAGCGGAGTCCCCAAAGCGCCCCGCCCGGAGCAGAAGCCGAATCCGCGCACCGAGATCGCGGTGGTCGGCATGGATGCCCGCTTCGGCCCCTGGCAAACCCTGCGCTCCTGCCAGGAACGGATCCTGGGCGGTTCGTCCCACAACGCCCCGACTCCGCCCCATAAATGGTGGGGAGCGGAAGAGAGCGCCTGGTTCCGGGAAGAGGGGCTGCAGGGCACCCCATTCAACGGTTTCTATCTGGACGAGGTCGAAGTTGCCGCGGACCAGTTCCGGATCCCGCCCCGTGAAATCGAGGAGATGCTCCCCCAGCAGCTGATGATGCTGAAGAGCGCCGCAGGCGCCATGGCCGACGCCGGCCTCAACCGGCAGGACAACCTGCGCAGCGGGGTCTTCATCGGGATCGCCTTCGACCTGAGCAGCACCAACTTCAGTTTCCGCTGGTCGCTGCAGCAGAAAGCGGCCGCCTGGGCCAGGGAACTGGGACGGGAGCTGTCGCCGGAAGAGCTGGCGGACTGGACCGCGCAGCTGCGCGACGACGCCGGGCCGCCGCTGACCGCCAACCGCACCATGGGCGCGCTGGGCAACATCGTGGCCAGCCGGATCGCCCGCGAATTCCGCTTCGGCGGCCCCAGCTTCACCCTTTCCAGCGAGGAGAGTTCCGGCATCCGCTCGCTGGAAACGGCGGTACGGCAGCTGCAGAACGGCGAAATCGACAAGGCGCTGGTCGGGGCGGTGGATCTGGCCGGCGACCTGCGGGCAGTTCTCGGACAGCACGCAAGCAGAAAATTTTCCCCTTCCGGGCGGAGCCTCCCCTTTGACACCCGGGCGGACGGCAGCATCATCGGCGAAGGTGCCTGTGCGGTGGTCCTCAAGCGGATGGACGACGCCGAGCGGGATGGCGACCGGATCTATGCGGTGGTACGCGGGATCGGCAGCGCCGGCGGCGAAACAACCATTCCCGACGGGGCCGCCTACGGCCAGGCCCTGGAGCGGGCCTACAGCGACGCCGGCGTCAACCCGGCCACGGTCAGCTATCTGGAAGCGCACGGCAGCGGCCACCCGGCCGAGGACCGCATGGAAGCGGCCGCGCTGGAAACCTTCTTCGGCAACATCCTGAGCGAAGATTCCGTTCCCCGCAAAGTGCGCTCCTGCGCCGTATCCAGCATGGCAGGCGAAATCGGCCACACCGGCGCCGCATCCGGTCTGGCCTCCTTCGTGCGAGGCTGCCTGGCCCTTTACCAGCAGATCATTCCCCACTGCCGCGGGATCGAAAGCCCCTGTCCCGAACTGTCCGGCTCCGGCCCGCTCTACCTGCCCCGCACGCCGCGCTACTGGCTCCGCAACCGGGCCGAGGGACCGCGCCGGGCCGGCGTCAGCGTTTTCGGCGTCGACGGCAGCTGCAGCCATGTCGTTCTGGAAGGATGGGACAACCACCCGCCCCGCCTGGAAGCGGAGCGGCTCGCTCCGCTGGGGGCCGGAACGGAATGGCTCTTCCGGGTCAGCGGCGAAAACAGGGCTGAACTGGCCCGGGGACTGGACCTGCTGCGCCTCCGTTCAAGTCAGACCCATGACAGCGACCTGGATGGGCTGGCCCGCGAATGGCACGCCCGCTCCGAAACTCCGGACGAAAAACCGTGCGCAATCGCGCTGGTGGCCCGCAACCGGGATGAGCTGGCCGCCCTGATCGATCAGGGCAAGCAGACTCTCGACAACAATGGTACTGATTCCGGATTGCTTTCCCACCCCTCGTTGCATGACCGCCTCTTTTACTCCGCCGCTCCGCTGGGAAGGGACGGAAAAGTCGCCTTCGTTTTCCCCGGCTCGGGCAACCACTACCCCGGCATGGGCAGCGAGCTTTCCTGCCGCTGGCCGGAGATCTTCCGCCGCCAGGATGCCGAGAACCTCTACCTGCGCAGCCAGTTCCAGCCAGAGAAGTTCTGGAACGGCGCGCCCTTGTCCGAAATCAACCAGAACCACCGGGCCGTGATCTTCGGACAGGTGGCCACCGGCTGCGCCGTCAGCGACATCGTCCGCAGTTTCGGGGTGCAGCCCCAGTCCGTAATCGGCTATAGCCTGGGAGAATCGGCCGGACTGTTCGCGCTGGGCGCCTGGCATGACCGGGACGGCATGCTGACCCGCATGCGCAATTCGACCCTCTTCACCCGCGATCTGGCCGGCGAATGCCGGGCCGCCCGGCGCGCCTGGGGCCTGGATGACACTGAAAAGGTAGAGTGGAACATCGGTGTTGCGGCCGCACCGGCACAGGAGGTGCTTTCTGCCCTCAAGAGCACGCCACGGGCCTATCTGCTGATCGTCAACACTCCCGTCGAATGCGTGATCGGCGGCGATGCCGGCCAGGTCGCGCAGGTTGTCCGACAGCTCGGCTGCCGCTTTTTCCCGCTCCAAGGGGTCACGACGGTCCATTGCGAAGTGGCCCGCCAGGCGGCCACCCCCTACCGGCAGCTGCATCTCTTTACGACCACGCCGCCTCCCGGAATACGCTTCTACAGCGGCGCCGCCGGGGCACCCTACGAAGTCAGCCGCGAGAGCGCGGCCGACTCGATCCTGGCCCAGGCGCTGGACGGAATCAACTTCCCATCAGTGATAAATCACGCCTATGGCGATGGAGTACGCCTGTTCCTGGAGATGGGACCGGGCAGTTCCTGCAGCCGGATGATCGGCAATATTCTCCAGGATCGTCCCCACCTGGCCCGATCGGCCTGCCATCCGGGCCAGGACCCGAACTCGGGACTGCTGCGGCTTTTAGCCCAACTGGTGGCGGAGCGGGTGCCGCTGGACCTTTCGCCGCTGTTCGCCTCGGCTCCGGCCCGGCTGCAGATATCCGGCAAAACCGGCACGGTCCGGGTCTCCGCCGGAGGCGAGCCCTTCCAACCGTCACCGCCACCACGCCGCTCCCAGCCGGCGCTGCCGAGTGTGCCCGCGCAGCCTGCAACTGCGGCTGCTTTGCCGGCTTTCGGGGAACGCCGGGTTCAGAAAGAGCAACCGGAAACGGCTGCCGGACAGCTTCCGACCGAGCCGGTCATCCGCGAATTCGCCGCCGCCCAGCAGGCGCGCCTGAAGGCCCACGAAGCCTACCTACGGGTGGCCGACACGCTGACCAACTCCATGGCCCGGGCCCTGGCACTGCAGGCCTCGCTCCAGCAGGCGCTGGGGGATCAGGTGCTTCCGCAGGATACCCTCCTAACAATTCCCTCCCGTCAAGGAAGGGGGAATGATACTGTTTGCGTTTTCAACCGCGAGATGTGCCTGGAATTCGCGGTCGGCAGCATCGCCCGCATGCTCGGTCCCCAGTTCGCCGAGGCGGACGGTTTCCCGACCAGGGTGCGCCTGCCGGACGAGCCGCTGATGCTGGTGGACCGGATCGTTGCGCTGGAGGGGGAAGCCCGCTCCATGTCCAGCGGCCGGGTCGTGACCGAACATGACATCCATCCGGGCGCCTGGTATCTGGACTGCGGACGGATCCCGACCTGCATCGCGGTCGAGGCCGGGCAGGCGGATCTGTTTCTGTCCGGCTACCTGGGAATCGATTTCATCACCCGCGGGCTGGCGGTCTACCGCCTGCTGGACGCGGTCGTCACCTTCCACCGTGGCCTGCCCGGACCGGGCGAGACGATCCATTACGATATCCGCATCGAGCGTTTTTTCCGCCAGGGTGACACGCACTTGTTCCGCTTCCACTTTGAAGCGACCGTCAACGGCCAGCCGCTACTAACTATGCGCGACGGCTGCGCCGGCTTCTTCACCAGTCAGGCCCTGGAGGCCGGCCGTGGGATCGTGCGGCCGGCCATCGACCTGCGCCCGACCAGCGGCAACCGGCCGGCCGATTGGCGGGAGCTGGTGCCGCTGGCAGTTGAAAGCTACGATGCCGCCCAACTGGACCGCCTGAGGGCCGGAGACCTGCCGGGCTGTTTCGGCCCGCTCTTTGCCGGACTGGGCCTGCAGCGGCCGCTGACGGTTCCCGGCGGACGGATGCAGCTGGTCCACCGCGTGATCGGAATCGAACCGAACGGCGGACGCTACGGGCTGGGACAGATCCGGGCCGAGGCGGACATCCACCCGGACGACTGGTTCATCACCTGCCACTTCGTCGACGACCGGGTCATGCCCGGTACGCTGATGTACGAATGCTGCCTGCACACGCTGCGCATCTTCCTGCTGCGGATGGGCTGGGTGGCCGAAAGCGACGGCGCCGCCTGGGAGCCGCTGCCGGGGATCGCCAGCAAGCTCTGCTGCCGCGGCCAGGTGCTGGAAACCACCAAAGTCGTCACCTACGAGGTCAGCATCCGCGAACTGGGCTACGGCCCGGAACCGTACAGCATCGTCGATGCGCTGATGTACGCCGACGGCAAGCCGATCGTCGAGATCAGCAACATGTCGGTGCGCTTGACCGGTACCAATCGGGAGAAACTCGAAGCACTCTGGTCTGCTTCTCCCCCTCTCCCCCTGGAAGAGGGCCGGGGCGAGGGGATAAAACCGGCCATCTACACCAAAGAACAGATCATGGCCTACAGTAACGGCAACCCCTCGGAGGGCTTCGGCGAACCGTACCGGATCTTCGACAGCGGCCGCAAGATCGCCCGCCTGCCCGGTCCCCCCTTCCAGTTCATGGACCGGGTCACCGCGCTGCGTGGCGAACCGTGGCAGATGACCGCCGGGGCCATGGCCGAGGCACAGTATGATATCCCGACGGATGCCTGGTATTTCGGGGTCGAGCGCCAGCCGCGCATGCCCTTTGCGGTGCTGCTGGAAGCGGCCCTGCAGCCCTGCGGCTGGCTGGCGGCCTACGTCGGCTCGGCCCTGACCAGCCCGAGCGACATCTCCTTCCGCAACCTGGGGGGCAACGCGATCCAGCACCGCCCGGTGGGACCGGGTAGCGGCACGCTGACCTGCAGCACCACGATGACCAAGGTCGCCACAAGCGGCGGTATGATCATCCAGGAATTCGACTTCTCGGTCGCGGACCGGCATGGCATCCTCTACGAAGGGGAGACGATGTTCGGCTTCTTCTCCAGAGAAGCCCTGGCGGCCCAGGTCGGCATCCGGGACGCCAAACCGTACCAGCCGACTGCTGCGGAGGTTGAACGGGGCCAGAGCCTGCCCTACCCGCAGACGGCACCCTTCCCGGACAGACAGCTGCAGATGATCGACCGGATCGAACTGTATGTGCCGGATGGCGGCCCGGCCGGCCTCGGCTATCTGCGCGGGGTCAAAGATGTGGATCCGGAAGAGTGGTTCTTCAAGGCCCATTTCTACGAGGACCCGGTCACTCCCGGTTCGCTGGGGCTGGAGTCGTTCCTGCAACTGGTCAAGTTCGCCGCCGTGCAGCGCTGGGGCTGGAACCCGGGCGATACGCTGGCCGCAGTGGCGCTGGAAAAGCGTCATCGTTGGCTCTATCGGGGACAGATTGTGCCGACCAACAGCAAAGTGACGGTTGAATGCTGGATCACCGCCGCCGATCAGAATACGCGCACAATGACCGCCGACGGCTTCCTGTCGGTGGATGGCAAGGTTATTTATCAGATGAATGATTTCTCGGTACGGATGGAGCAGGAATAAAAATGAAGTACACCAAAGTTATAATTGAAGCCCTTGACTACCAGCTGGCACCGGTGGTCGTTTCATCAACCGAGCTGGAATCCCGTCTGGAGCCGCTCTACCGCCAGCTTCATATTGCGCCGGGGCAGCTGCAGGCCCTGACCGGAATCCGCGAACGGCGCTGGTGGGAACCGGGCTACCCGCTTTCCCAGGGGGCCATCGCGGCCGGTAAAAAAGCGCTGGCCGCCAGCGGCATTTCCGCCGCCGAGATCGGCGCGCTGATCTATACCGGCGTCTGCCGGGAGCAGTTCGAGCCGGCCACCGCCTGCCGCGTGGCGGCCGGGCTGGGGATCGGCGGCAACGCGGCGGTCTTCGATCTCTCCAACGCTTGCCTGGGGGTGCTGAACGGCATCCTGGACGTGGCCAACCGGATCGAACTGGGGCAAATCCGGGCCGGGCTGGTGGTATCCTGCGAAAGCGCCCGCGAAATCAACGAGATCATGATCGCCCGCATGCTGGAAGAGCGCAACATGCAGCATTTCGCCTCCTCGCTGGCCACGCTGACCGGCGGCTCCGGAGCCGTGGCAGTGCTGCTGACCGACGGTTCCTTTTCCGGCTCCGCCCGGCGGCGCCTGCTGGGCGGCACGACCCAGGCCGCCCCGGAACACCACCGGCTCTGCCTGTGGGGCATCACCCCGGACGGCAAGGGGGGCTATCAGCAATCGATGAGCACCGACGGCGTCAATGTCATGAATTACGGCGTCGAGCTGGGACGCCGCACCTGGGAGGCCTTCCTGCCACAGGTGGGCTGGCGCGCCGAGGATGTTGACCGGGTGGTCTGCCACCAGGTCGGTTCGGCCCACCAGAGCGCGATCCTGAAGACGCTCGGCATCCCGGCCGACAAGGACTTCACCACCTTCGAGTTCCTCGGCAACATGGGCACCGTCTCGCTGCCGCTGACCGCCGCCCTGGCCGCCGAGCGCGACATGCTGGAGGCGGGCGACAAGGTCGCCCTGCTCGGCATCGGCAGCGGCCTGAACTGCCTGATGCTGGGAGTGGAGTGGTGACAGTCGAACTCGCCCGAGAATACCCCTTCAGCGGCCGAAAACTGAACCTGGACGGCGGCCTGAACTACCACTATCTGGACGAAGGAAGCGGCGATCCGGTCGTAATGGTTCACGGCAATCCTTCCTGGTCCTTCTACTACCGCAACCTGGTGCTGGCCCTGCGTGGCCGCTACCGCTGCATCGTACCGGACCATATCGGCTGCGGATTCTCGGACAAGCCGGGTGACGACCGTTACGACTACACCCTGCCCCGCCGGGTGGACGACCTGGAACGGCTGCTGGAGCACCTGGGGCTGACCGATAAGATCACGCTGGTCGTGCACGACTGGGGCGGCATGATCGGGATGGCCTACGCGGTCCGCCACCCGGAGCGGATCAAACGGCTGGTGATCCTGAACACCGGCGCATTCCACCTTCCGGCGGCAAAACCGTTCCCGCTGGGTTTAAGAATCTGCCGCGACACGCAGTTGGGTACCCTGCTGGTGCGCGGCGCCAACGCCTTCAGCCGCGGAGCGGCCTGGGTCGGCTGCAAGCAGAACCCGATGCCGGCAGGATTGCGCAAACTCTATCAACTGCCCTATGACTCCTGGAAGAACCGCATCGCCACGCTGCGCTTTGTCCAGGACATCCCGCTGGCTCCCGGCGACCGCAATTATGGGCTGATCAGCCGGGTCGCCGAGGGTATCAATCAGTTCCGCGGACTGCCGATGCTGATTCTCTGGGGAGAGAAGGACTTCGTCTTCGACCGCCACTTCCTGGCCGAATGGCAGCGCCGCTTCCCCGAGGCGGAAGTTCACAGCTATCCGGATGCCGGGCACTATATTCTGGAAGATATGAAAGATGAAGTGGTGCCGATTATCGCCGAGTTCCTGGACCGCACTTCAGCGTGATTGGTCGGGCGGGCTTGATATGGGCGCTGACCGTTTGTATCAGCTCTGACGCAAAAACAGGCGGTTATGATTTCGATACATGTGTTTACAAAATTGTACATACATGGTATGGGTGAATTATGATCTTTGAATGGGATCAAAACAAGAACAGTTCAAACAAGGCAAAGCATAAAGTCAGTTTTCAAACAGCTTCACTGGTGTTTTTTGATAAATTTCACCGCACACTGTTTGACAGGACAGAAAATGGTGAAGACCGCTGGCATACAATAGGGATGGTTGAGGGGGTTGTACTCTTGCTGGTTGTCCATACCTACAGGGACGACAATGGAGAAGAAGTTATCCGAATCATTTCTGCCCGCCGTCCCACCAGGAAGGAAAGGATTTGTTATGAGCAAGGCAACTGAACTTAAACGCATGAAACCTACCGGTAAAGCGACTAAAGAACAATTGGCGGAATTGAAGGTGCTGGCTGAAATGCCGGATGACCAGATTGACCTGTCGGATATTCCGGAAATCACCGACTGGAGCGGCGCGGTTGTCGGCAAGTTTTACCGCCCCATGAAAGAGGCGGTTACAGTCAGGCTGGACGCGGATGTTGTCCATTGGCTCAAGCGTGACGGCAAAGGCTATCAGACGCGGCTCAATGCGATTTTACGGCGGGAGATGGAACGGAGTGGCCGGAAGGCGGCTTGAGGTACGGCAAAGCCGTTTCGTAAAATGTGTAGACGCGACACCGGATATTTTCCTAGCACTGAAGACAGACTGGACGTTAACAGATGGCAATGATGCTGAAGCATTTAAAGCGAGAACAGTCGTATCGTTCCAGACCGACGAAATTTTTCCAAATACTGAGGATGAGGCATTTAAGGATATTATGCTCGAATTTGCAAAGGCAAGTACCGACGATTTTTTATTACTGTTGCAGGGTAAAGAGCCACTTAACGGCAACGAAAGTGTGTTTAGATATTAGGAAGCCTTCAATGGTGAGAGCTACACTTTTGACAAAAATTGATAATTGTCTGAATTATCGAGGTACAAACCAATCGTTACCCCTGGTAATCTAGCACCGTTACCATCTATACAAAGGACACAACATGACCACCCTACCCAAATGCCCCACATGCAGTTCGGAATACACCTACGAAGACGGCGAGATGTTCGTCTGCCCGGAATGCGCCCATGAGTGGCCAAAGGCGGCAGCGGAGAGCACGGAGGCCGTCAGTGTAGTTCGTGACGCCTTCGGCAACCTGCTCAACGACGGCGACTCTGTTACTGTCATCAAGGACCTCAAAATCAAGGGATCGTCATCAGTGGTCAAGGTCGGCACCAAGGTCAGGAACATCCGCATCATCTCGGGAGACCACGATATCGACTGCAAGATCGACGGCATCGGCGCCATGCAGTTGAAATCGGAGTTCGTCAAAAAGGCATGAGACGGAAACCATGAATCCTCAACGTTTCATCAACATCGCCGCCCACCTGCCGGAGATGGCCCGCCTGCAGCCCGACACCCCGGCCATCATCTTTCCCCAGGGAAACCGCCGCCTCTCCTTTCGCGAGCTGAACGCCCTTTCCGACCGCATCGCCCACGGACTGGTCAGAAACGGCATCGGCCGGGGTGTGCGCACGGTACTGATGGTGCCGCCCGGGCCGGAGCTTTTCGCACTGACCTTTGCCCTTTTCAAGTCCGGCGCGATCCCGGTCCTGGTCGATCCCGGCCTGGGAATCAAGAATCTGAAGACCTGCCTGGCCGAAGCCGAGCCGCAGGCCTTTATCGGCATCCCCAAGGCCCACATCGCCCGGATTCTGTTCGGCTGGGGCAAAAGCACGCTGCGGACCCATGTCACGATCGGGCGGCGGCTATTCTGGGGAGGAACATCCCTGGACAGCCTGCTGCGGCATGATGAAGAAAACATCTCCTTTTCAGCGGCCCCGACCGACCGGGACGACACCGCCGCAATCCTCTTCACCAGCGGCAGCACCGGCCCTCCCAAGGGAGCGGTCTACAGCCACGGCAACTTCGCGGCCCAGGTCGAAGCGCTGCGTGCGGTCTACGACATCCAGCCGGGCGAGATCGACCTGCCCACCTTTCCACTGTTCGCACTGTTTGCCCCGGCGCTCGGCATGACCGCCGTGATCCCGGAGATGGACTTCACCCGGCCCGGCTCGGTGGATCCGGACAAGATCATCACCGCCATCAGAACCCATGGCGCGACGACCATGTTCGGCTCGCCGGCGCTGATCAACCGGGTCGGCCGCTACGGCGCCGAGCACGGCATCCAGCTGCCGACGCTCAAGCGGGTCATCTCGGCCGGTGCACCGGTACCTGCCACTGTTCTGGAACGCTTCACGCGCATGCTGCCGCCCGGGGCGGAGATTTTCACTCCCTATGGAGCGACCGAAGCGCTGCCGGTCTGCTCGATCGGCAGCAACGAGATCCTGGGCGAAACGCGCGCCATCACCGATGCCGGGGGCGGAGTCTGCATCGGCCGGCCGGTGCCTGGCATCCGGCTGGAAGTGATCGAGATCAGCGACGAGGCTATTCCGATCTGGCAGGATTCGTTGCGGGTTCCACCCGGCAAGATCGGCGAGATCGTCGTGCAGGGGGAGCAGGTCACGCGCGGCTACCACAACCGTCCCGAAGCCAACCGGCTCTCCAAGATCGCCGACCCGGCCGGCGGTTTTCTGCACCGCATGGGGGATCTGGGGGGCTTCGATGATAAGGGGCGGCTCTGGTTCTGCGGCCGCAAGTCGCACCGGGTGGAAACACCGGATGGGCCGCTCTTCACGATTCCGGTCGAAGGAGTCTTCAACAGCCATCCGGCCGTCTTCCGCAGCGCCCTGGTCGGAGTCGGGAAAGCGGGCAGCCAGCAGCCGGTGCTGTGCGTCGAGCTGGAAAAAGATACCAAGATCGATCAGGGACAGCTCCGGCAAGAGCTGCTCGAAATTGCCAGGGCCCATGTACACACGCTAGGCATCTCGAACTTCCTGTTTCACCCGGCCTTCCCGGTCGATATCCGCCACAATGCCAAGATTTTCCGGGAGAAGCTGGCGGTATGGGCGGCAGGTAAACTATCATGATTAACGAATTTGATTTCAAGCGGAGAGCAAGGCGCCAAGGAAGGGCCGACGAAGACGTACTTTTCAGTACGTCGAGGAAAGCCGTGACACGGCAACACAGCTATACGGTTGAAGGCAGATTCGTATGAAAGTGTTGGTAACCGGCGGAGGCGGCTTCCTGGGCGGCGCTATCGTGCGGAAGCTGCTTGAGCGGGGCGATCGGGTCAGAAGCTTTTCGCGCGCTGCGCACCCGGCCCTGGACGGGCTGGGGGTAGAGCAGATCCGGGGCGACCTGTCGCAACCCGAACTGCTGAGGGAGGCTGCCGAGGGGTGCGACGTTGTATTTCACGTGGCCGCCAAAGCCGGCATCTGGGGCAGCTACGATGAATTCTATCGTGCCAACGTAACCGGTACGATCAATGCCCTGGCCGCCTGCCGGGCCAACGGCATCCGCCGGCTGGTCTACACGAGCTCGCCCAGTGTCGTCTTCGACGGACGGGACGTGGAGGGGGGCGACGAATCGCTGCCCTACCCGGCCCATTTTGAGGCCCACTATCCCATGACCAAGGCCCTGTCGGAACAGATCGTGCTGGACGCAAATTCCGCCGATCTGGCCACGGTCTCGCTGCGACCGCACCTGATCTGGGGACCGGGAGACAACCATCTGGTTCCCCGCATCGTTGCCAAGGGGCTGGCCGGCAAGCTGCGGCGGATCGGCAACCGCCCCTGCCTGGTGGACACGGTCTATGTGGACAATGCCGCCGATGCCCATCTGCTGGCTGCCGACCGCCTGCTGCCGGACGGCAGCGTCGCCGGCAAAGCCTATTTCATCTCCAACGGCGAGCCGCTGCCGCTCTGGGAAATGGTCAACCATATCCTGGCCGCCGCCGGCCTGCCTCCGGAGAACCGCAGCATTTCACCAAAAGTTGCCTACACAGCCGGTGTTATCTGCGAAGGGCTCTGGAAGCTGCTGCACCTGTCCGGAGAACCACCGATGACCCGTTTTGTCGCAAAAGAGCTGGCCACGGCCCACTGGTTCAACATAGACGCCGCCCGCCGCGATCTTGGCTACCAGCCGCAGGTATCGATTCGGGAAGGGCTGCTACGACTTCATCAATGGTTGCAAACGGAGGATTTATGACATCGCTCTGCCCCAAGCCGGGAGAGGTCCACGTCCGGCTGTTCAATCTTGCCTTAAGCGCAACGGAGCTGGCGGGATTTGAACAATTGCTGACTCAGGATGAACTGAAACGCGCCGACCGGTTGATAGATCATAAAGTCCGAAATCGCTTTATCGCCGGACGCGGCCTGCTGCGCGAAACTCTGGCCGGCTGCCTGGACCGGAAACCTTCCGACATCCTTATTACTTCCAACCAGTACGGAAAACCGATTTTATCAGGGGGAGATTCCAAGCATGGGCTCGGTTTCAACCTGTCCCATTCCGGAGATCTGGCCATTATGGCGCTGGTTGATCGCCGCGAGCTGGGTATTGACCTGGAACAGATCCGGGAGGATCTGCCGTATGAGGCCATGGCGCAGCAATTCTTTTCCCGCCGCGAACAGTCGGATTTATTCTCTCTCCCGGCCGAGCTTCAACGGGCTGCGTTCTTCCGCTGCTGGACCCGCAAAGAGGCTTACCTGAAAGGGTGCGGCAGCGGTTTTTCCCAACCCGCCCACATCTGTGACGTTTCACTGCTTCCCGGCCAACCGCCGGCACTGCTTGCAGATCGAATCGATCCTTCACAGCCTTCCAAATGGAGTCTGATCGATCTCGACGTCCCCGAGGGTTTCTGCGCCACCCTGGCTGTCCGGAGCCCGCTTCCATCCATTATATATTTTCCGCCCGCCTGAAACAATCGCTGGCGCTCCGTTGCAATGATTTAATTTTCTGATACCATTGGTTCCTGCCAGCCAGCTATTATAAATCATCTGCTAAAGGAGAATAGGTATGGACACAGCTACTGTCGCAAAATATCAGGATCTGGCCATGCAGTACGTCGCAACCTTTGGAGTGAAAATACTGGCGGCAATCGCTTTCTGGGTGATAGGCCGCTGGCTGATCGGCTTTGTTGTAGGCCTGGTGCGCAAGTCACTTGAAAAACAACAGCTCGATCCAACCCTGCTGCGCTATATCGGTTCGATCATCACGGTAACCCTCAACATTGTGCTGGTAATCGGCATTCTCGGCTACTTCGGCATCCAGACCACAAGCTTCGCCGCGCTGATAGCTGCCGGCGGCGTAGCGATCGGCCTGGCCTGGTCGGGATTGCTGGCAAATTTTGCGGCCGGCGCGTTTATCATCGTGTTGCGCCCCTTCAAGGTCGGCGACTTTGTTACCATAGGCGGCATAACCGGTACGGTTGCGGAAATCGGTCTTTTTGCTACCGGAATCAATACGCCTGACAACATTCACACCATCATCGGCAACAACAAGGTCTTCTCCGACACGATCCAGAATTTCACCGCCAACCCGTTTCGCCGCGTCGATCTGAAAGCACAACTGGCCGGAACTACCGACCATGCCACCGCTATGGCGCTGTTGAAGGAAAAGATTCATGCCCTGCCCAACGTGCTGCAGAATCCGCCGGTTGATGTGGAAATTCTGGAGTTCAACCTGGTCGGCCCGGTGCTGGCGGTACGCCCCTACTGCCACAACGACCACTACTGGCAGGTTTATTTCGACACCAACCGCACTATCCGCGAGAGCTTCGGAGCGGCCGGTTTTGCCGCGCCGATGCCGGCCCAGATGGTGCTGGTGCAGGGAACGGTGGAGGGAGTCAGACCGTAACAATAATTAGTTGCAAACTGCCCCAATTGCGTTTTACATTTGCCCCCGCACCGGAATCTCCGGACGGGGGCTTGCTCTTTAATATCCGGCCGCCAGCAACTATCGAATCAAGTATACGGTGAATAACGATGAAAATAGCAATTGTCGGATCAGGGGCACTGGGGTTGTTCTATGGAGGACTTCTCCAGCGGGGCGGCAACGAAGTGCATTTCTTGCTGCGTAGCGATTATGATGTCATCATGCGGGACGGGCTTACGGTACACTCGATCAACGGCGACTTTCACCTGCCAAACGTGTTCGGCCATGTACATACCGCCGAAATCGGGCCGGTCGATCTCGTTCTGGTCGGTCTGAAGACTTTTGCCAACCAACGCCTTGGCGAATTGCTTTGGCCGTTGATTTCGGAGAACACCCGAATTTTGACACTGCAGAACGGTCTGGGCAATGAGGAATACCTGGCCGATTTATTCGGCTCGGATCAAATTATCGGCGGGGTTGCGTTTCTCTGCTCCAACCGGGGCGAAGCGGGGCACGTCCATCACTCGGCGGCCGGCAGAATCATCATCGGAGACTATCACTGTTTTGACCAGGGACGGCTTGAGCTACTGGCCGAATGCTTCAGGTCGGCCGGCATTGACTGCGAAACTACCGTTGATCTGAAGAAAACCCGCTGGGAAAAGCTGGTCTGGAACATTCCTTACAACGGCTTGTGTGCGTTGATGCAACAATCGGTAGATCTGCTGATGAAGATCCCGGCCACCAGAAAACTGGTGCGGGATCTGATGCTTGAAGTGATTGCAGCCGCCAATACCCAGGGGCTGAGTAAAGCCATCCCGGATGGTTATGCCGACAGCATGCTTGAGTTTACCGATGGAATGGGCATCTACAAACCGTCCATGCAGATTGATCGTGAAGCGGGACGGGAACTGGAGATACGGGCTATTTTCCGGACTCCGCTGGAGTATGGCCGACTGCAGGGTGTCGTCATGCCAAGGGTAGAGATGCTGGCAACACTGCTGGAGCAGTGCCGTATAACTTGACCTGCAGTTAAAAACAGCTACAAGACACCATCAGTAGCAGGCATTTCGGGCGAGAACACAAGCTAATAAGAATGTTTCTGCATGTGGGTCAGCGGCAAATTTCCAAGTAGACCGCGAGGGTGCGACGATGCCTCAAGAGTCAGTTGCGCAAGATAAACCAGGTTCGCCGGACTTTGCGAATATCGAGCTGGCCGACGTCATAGATGTACCGGCCCTGCAGGAGATGATGGACGATTATTATGCCATTACCGGCATCGGTGTCGGCATCATCGACCTCAAAGGCAAGGTGCTGGTCGGTACCGGATGGCAGGATATTTGTGTCAATTTCCACAGGGCAGTACCGGAATCCTGCGCATTCTGCCGCCAAAGCGACATATCTCTCTCCAGTGGAGTCCCTCCGGGAACCTTCAAGGAATATCGCTGCAAAAACAACATGTGGGACATCGCTACCCCGATCATGCTTGGAGACAGGCATATCGGCAACATTTTTCTGGGCCAGTTCCTCTACGACGATGAGATACCGGATTATAACCTGTTTCGCGCCCAGGCACGTCGTTTCGGATATGACGAGGCTGGGTATCTGGCGGCGCTGGACCGGGTACCGCGCTGGAGCCGGGAGACCGTCCGGAAAGCAATGGGGTTCTATTCAAAACTGGCCCGGATGATATCCAAGGCAAACTACAACAACGTAATCCTTGGCGATACTTTGGCCAGGAAGGAGCAGGCAGAAGGCAAGCTTAAGGAAAGTGAGCATCTTTTTAACAAAGCACAAAAGATCGGCCACTTGGGTTCATGGTCACTGGATCTAATCACAAGCCGGCTTATCTGGTCTGACGAGATCTATCGCATCTTCGGCCTGCAGCAGCGGGAATTTGCCGCCAGCTATGAAGGGTTTATCGATGCGGTGCATCCGGAAGATCGCGATGCGGTAAATTCGGCGTATTCAGCTTCGGTACAGGAAGGCAAAGACGGTTACGAAATCGAGCACCGGATTGTCCGCAAAGATACCGGACAACTTCGCTATGTATACGAGAAGTGTGAACATGTACGGGATGCGTCAGGCAGGGTTATCCGCTCCGAAGGAATGGTACAGGACATCACTGAACGCAAGTGGGCTGAAGCAGAGCTGCGTCAAGCCAAGGAGGCCGCCGAAGCCGCCAACATAGCCAAGAGCCGTTTCCTGGCCACGATGAGCCACGAGATCCGCACCCCGATGAATGGCGTTATCGGCATGCTCGAACTGCTGCAACATACCGGGTTGAGCCGGGAGCAGCAGGAATACGCCGAAAACGCCAAAAGATCCGGTATCGAACTCGTGCACCTGCTCAATGATATCCTCGACATCTCAAAAATTGAAACTGACAAGCTGGAATTGGAACTGACTCCATTTGACCTGAGGCAGGTGATTTCAGACAGCATCAGCCTTCTGTCGCTTCAGGCCCGGGAAAAAGGGGTGAAACTTGCCTCGTCGATCGACAACGACGTTCCGGCAGCCTTGATAGGCGACGCCGGACGGCTGCGCCAGCTCATCATCAACCTTGTCGGCAACGCCATCAAATTCACTCCTGAAGGTTCCGTGATGCTGCACATCCGGAATAACTCCGAAGATCAGCGCTCAGCCACGATCCGGTTTCAGGTCAGCGACAGTGGTATCGGCATAGCAAACGACAAACTGGAACGTATATTCGAGCCGTTCACCCAAGTCGACAGCTCGACCACCCGCAAATTCGGAGGCACCGGACTGGGACTTGCGATATGCAAACAGCTGGTGGAATTGATGGGAGGATGTATCGGTGTGGAGAGCGTCGAGGGAAAAGGCTCCACCTTCTGGTTCACCGTGGTGATGGAGAAGCAGACCGATCTTGATGTTTCACCGCCACAGCCGGTTTCTGCACAATCCCCCTCTGTTGGCGGGCAGGCAGCCGACAGCTGGACACGCCTGCTATTGGTTGAAGACGATCCGACAGCGCAGACTATAGTGTCCAAGCTGCTGAAAAACTATGGGTATCTCGTTGATGTGGCCGGCGACGGCAAGCAGGCATTGCTGGCACTGCAGAACAACGACTATGAGCTGGTGCTGATGGACTGCATGATGCCAGAAATGAACGGCTACGAAGTCACTGCCATCATCCGCGATCCGTCTTCAGCCGTACGACGGCACGATATTCCGGTCATCGCCCTCACCGGTAATGCCATGCAGCATGACCTTGACAAATGCATTGCCGTTGGGATGGATGACCATCTTTCCAAGCCGTTGATTCTGGCGGATCTGCTTTCAAAGCTGGATGATTGGCTGAAAGCGAAGGCATAATTGCTGCCTAGTAGATGATGATATAGCCGTGCTGTTCGGCAATTTTACGAACATCATCCTTGTCCTTGATAGTGTAGGTCTTCCCTTCCAGCTTAAAGGTATACCCCCCCCTGACCATCCGGGATTGCGTCCGCCAACAAGGCCTCAAAAGTTGCAGTTTTGATCATTTCATACTCCTGCCGGTTTCAGTTATTTCCCCTGCTGGCCTTTTTGACCGCCTCCACCAACCGTGTAACATCTTCCCTGGACGTCTGCCAGGAGCACATGAAGCGTGCCCCGCCTGATCCGATGAATGAGTAAAAACGCCAGCCGACGGCGCGCAACCCGTCAGCAACCGCTTCAGGCATTTCAACAAAGACCGAGTTGGCCTGACGCGGATACATTACCCTGACTCCTTCAATCGCGGTCAGTTCTTTTGCCAGCATTGCGGCGCAATCATTGGCATGACGGGCGTTTTTGAGCCAGGTGTCCCCTTCCAGCATGCCGATCCAGGGAGCCGAGATAAAGCGCATTTTGGAAGCCAGCTGTCCTGCCTGTTTGCAGCGGTATTCAAACTCGTGGGCCAGTTCCCGATCGAAAAAAACCACTACCTCGCCGATCGCCATGCCGTTTTTGGCGCCTCCCAGGCAAAGTACATCGACCCCGGCCCGCCAACTTATGTCGGCGGGTACCACATCCAGCGACGCGACGGCGTTGGCAAAGCGGGCCCCGTCCATATGTACCCGCAGGCCATAGCGGCGAGCCAGCTCACTGGCCTCGGAGATTTCAGCCGGCGTGTACACCGTACCGACCTCGGTGGCCTGGGTCAGGCTCAGCACCCTGGGCCTGGGATAGTGAATATCGCTTCGGCGGGTTATAGTGCGTTCAACCTCCGTCAGATCGAATTTTCCACCCGGGCCGTGGACATGCAGGAGCTTGGTGCCGTTCGAGAAAAACTCCGGTGCGCCGCATTCGTCGGTTTCAACGTGGGCCAGATCATGGCAGATGACACTGTGGTAGGAACGGCAGAGTGACGCCAGCGCAAGCGAGTTGGCGGCGGTACCGTTAAAGACGAAGAACACCTGGCAATCGGTTTCGAAGAACTGGCGAATCTGTTCGCAAGCCCGTTCCGTCCAGAGATCATCTCCGTAGGATGAGGCGAAACCATTGTTGGCGGCCTGCATGGCCTGCCAGGCTTCCGGGCAGATTCCGGCATAGTTGTCACTGGCAAACTGATTGAGAGTTACCGGTGGCGCATTCTGATCCAAAACAGACATTGTTTCCTCCATCACCCTGAAATTCAGAGCCGTGTATTGTCGAAAAGCAAATTACCATCAGATTCGGCGAGTAGCCAGACTTTTTAAAGTATGGACAGTGACAACTATTGAATAGTAGCTGACAAATGGCTATGATACGCAATCAGTTCACCATCACCCGCAAGGAAAAATCAATTATGCATTACAGTCGGATGCGGCTTTCACACAAGTTTGTACTGGTAAGCCTGTTTACCTTTATCCTGGTCGGCTTCACCGTGCTGCGTACGCCGTCCGTAACCGATGAACCGGCCGCATCTCCAGCAGACAAGGCAATTGAGGATCTGTCCAGGGTCGAGTACCCCAGCCTGGCAAACATCAAGTGGCACGCCCACTTCGTACAGCCGCACCAGTCGCTGGAATCGCTTTTCGGAAATGACTGGATCTGGGTGGCCCGGTTCAACCGGATCGATCGCCGGCATGTTTACCCCGGCATGACCATCAAGGTTCCTGACGACATGGCCGATATCCGCAATTATTCGCCGCTGCCTAAATTCTACGAGCCGGCCGCCCGGTATGGCAAATACATTCTGGTGGACGTAACCGAGCAGTGGCTGGGCGCCTACCAAAACGGCAGGCTAGTTTTTTCCGCGCCGGCCGCCACCGGGAAGGCAACCACTGAAACTCCTACCGGAATGTTCAGGATTGATGCACGCCACCTTACGCACACCTCGTCACTATACAAAACCGCCAACGATGAAGAGCAGTATCCGATGGACAATGCCCTGCGCTTTCACATCGGCCAGGATAATGTCTCCTACTGGATTCATGCCCGGGATCTTCCCGGACGACCCGCATCCCACGGCTGCATCGGGCTGTTTGACGAGGAGATGCAGAACCGGGTTTTCGGCACCCCCCGGAAACCTGTGCTGATGGATTCGCAGAAACTGTACGAATGGGCTGCCGGTGAAGAAGAGTATGACGAGGATTATGGAGAACTGGATGAATTGGAGGACGGACCGGCGGTCGAAGTACGCGGCTCACTGCCGCGCTATCTTGACGCACCTCCAAAACGCTGATTCGGAACGACACCTGAATACGGGAGGAATATCATGAAAAAAATATTACTGGTTGTGCTGGCAATCTGTGCATCCGCGGCACCGGTACTGGCTGCACGGACGGTTTATTTGAAAGAAGGGGGAACAATCAGCGCAAAATCCGTCTGGCGCACAAAGGATAAGGTTCATGTTCTGGTAAATCGTGACACGTTAACCGAATTTTCCGCATCTGAAATCGACTTGAAGCGCACCTTTGCCCGCAAAAAACGGGTGCCCCGAAAACATGCCGCGCTTGCAGGTGCGTCACAGGCAGCACCGGGCGGGGCTGTTTTGCCCCAGAAGCCCACCGGTAGCAAGCCGGAACTGCAACTCCCCAGCCTGCCTAAGCTAACCGAGAGAAGCCCGGAAAGTCCGGTTCTAAAAGGCGAAGAGGGAACGATCAGGAAACACAAGAAAGAAATGGCGGAAAGGACCGGCGAATAGAATTCGGCTGTTCATAAAATCAAAAGGGGCGAAACAGTGAAATACTGCTTCGCCCCTTTTGATTAATTTTAAATGAGACTTTTATTTGGCAAGCCAGCGGGCCACATCCTTGGCATGATAAGTAATGATAATATCTGCGCCGGCCCTTTTGAAAGCGATCATGGTTTCCATTACAACCCGCTCCTCATCAATCCACCCTCTCTGGGCAGCCCCTTTGACCATGCTATATTCGCCCGAAACATTGTAGACCGCCAGCGGCAAATTGTACTCGTTGCGCAGGTCCCGTAAAATATCCAGATATGGCAGCCCCGGCTTGACCATGATGATGTCTGCCCCCTCTTCAATATCGGCGGCGGCCTCGCGCAAGGCCTCCAGGCGATTGGCCGGATCCATCTGGTAGCTGCGGCGATCGCCGAACTGCGGCGTAGATTCAGCCGCTTCACGGAAAGGCCCGTAATAGCCGGAGGCGTATTTGACGGCATAGCTCATGATCGGAATCGAGTCGAAGCCGTGTTCATCCAGGGTTTCCCTGATGGCCGCCACCCTTCCGTCCATCATATCGGAAGGCGCCACCATGTCGGCGCCGGCTTCTACGTGAGAGAGCGCCTCCCGGGCCAGCAGATCCAACGTTTCATCATTATCGACATCGCCGTTCTTGATAATCCCGCAATGCCCATGGTCGGTATATTCGCACATGCAGACATCGGTGATGACCGCCAATCCTGGGACCTCCTTTTTCAGGGCCCTGATAGTTTCCTGGATTATGCCGGTTTCAGAATAGGCGTCGCTGCCGACCGCATCCTTGGCCTCCGGAATTCCGAACAACAATACGGACGGAATGCCAAGGTCCCGAACCTCTTTTGCCTCTGACACAATGTGCTCGATTGACTGCTGATAGATACCGGGCATGGAGGAGATCTCTTTCCGAATCCCGCTGCCGAAAGCCGAGAACATCGGATAAACCAGATCATTAACCGAAAGGGATGTTTCACTTACCATCCGGCGAAATATTTCACTGCCCCTGATTCTGCGGGCACGAAACTGAGGGAAAAACATGGGGAAACCTCCTTGGTCTTCGGCAACTATTATGTCTAAATCATTTGGTTCTCAGGCTTAAAGATTAATTCAGACCGAACAAA
Source organism: uncultured Geobacter sp. (assembly GCA_964458105.1). GTDB lineage: Bacteria > Desulfobacterota > Desulfuromonadia > Geobacterales > Pseudopelobacteraceae > JACRCG01. The sequence goes on along the minus strand of CAYWJJ010000005.1, from coordinate 77,353 downwards.
AAAGCAAGATTTTACCCCAAGGGCTTGCATTGATGAATAGTTGTGTTAGTATACTTTAAAAATATTACTATTGTTTTTTACTTGCGTCTAATCAGACTTAAATGGTACAGAATCAAACATTCTTAATAGCAGCACATTATCAAAAAAGGAGGATACAAATGAAAAATCGGTTAAGCAGTATTGTTGCAGCAGCTCTGATCGTATCGGCTACGGCTGCATTCGCTGGAAACAATGATGGTCAGTTCTCGATTTCACCAGTTGTCGGCGGTTACACGTTCGAAGGAGGTAAACAGCATCTGGATACCAATGTGGTTTACGGTGCCAGAGCCGGATACAATTTCACCAAGGCGATCGGCGCAGAAGCCCTCTTTGATTATGTTTACACGGAATCATACAAGGGCAAAGGCAAGGTGGACATGTATCGCTATGGCGGCGAGCTGCTCTACCACTTCATGCCTGACAACAAGTTTGTACCATATCTGGCAGCCGGCTATGCGGGTTTGAATTTCAAAGGTGGCCAAATAAACAAAAAGACCCATGGCGCGTTCGACTACGGTCTCGGCGCCAAATACTTTGTCAATGACAACTTCGCGCTGCGTGCTGATGTACGGCACATTCTCTACAGATTCAATTCTACCGACTTCAACAATCTTGAATATACCCTGGGCGCATATATTCCGTTCGGCGGCGCTGCCCCGGCTGTCCAGCCGGTAGCACCACCGCCCGCGCCAATGCCGGAACCGGCCAAGATAGTGCCACCCGCACCCGCTGCTCCAACGGCTAATCTGTCGGTATCTCCGGTAACAATCGTCAAATCAAACGATGCCGCCGCAACACTGAGTTGGGCATCCAGCAATGCCGATAAATGCGATATTCAGCCGGGAATCGGCCAAGTAGCGACACAGGGTTCACGCTCGATTTCTCCTTCGGAAGATACCGCTTACACATTGGTCTGCAGTGGCCCTGGCGGAGAAGCAACCAGCAGAGCCAACATCGGCGTGACTCTCCCTCCACCACCGGCTCCGGTAGTGGAAACCCCTCAGAAAATCGAAGCAAGGGAGCGCTTTTGCAACAAGCCTTCCGTAGTTTCCGTACTTTTTGACACAAACAAAGCAGATATCAAATCCCAATACACCGCTGATCTCAACAAGCTGGGAGAATTCCTGAAAGAATTCCCCAAAGCGAAAGGTGAGATCTCAGGACACACCGATAACGTCGGTGGAGACAAGTTCAACTTGAAGCTCTCCCAACGTCGTGCCGATAGCGTTAAAAGTTACATTGGCAAGAATTTCAGCATCGCTCCAGAACGGATTACCACAATGGGATACGGTGAATCCAAACCGATTGCAAGCAACAAGACCAAGGAAGGTAAAGCTAAAAACCGCCGCATTGAAGCAAACTTCAGCTGCGAATAATTGGTTTATACCAAGGTGCAATCAAAATGAGTACTAGGCGGCGAGGAGAGTGGCGACCGAGGCGTACTGTAAGTACGTTGAGGAGCCACCGACGAAGACAACGACGTAATCGTTTGATTACGACTTGGTATGACTGAGCAGGACAAACAAAAGCCCTTCCGAGCTGTTTCCGGAAGGGCTTTTGTATTGCGGCATGTTTTTTTAACAGAATCAGTTATTTTTTTCTCCGGTCCTGTAATGAAATAACCTTGGGAGCGCCCCCCTCCTGACGCATCTTCACTTGACGTTCCTTTTCTTCTTTCTCTTTTTCGATCCTCTCCAATTCAACCGGCGAAACAAGCTCTTCAAGACGCAGCGGAGTCCCCCCCATTGTAAATGGAGCACCTTCGAGCTGAAAATCATCAAGGATCCAGGTAAAAACCTGCAAAGGAAATGTTAACACCAGCAGCTTGACTTGCCACCAGCCTGGTTTTACATCTGGGTCAATTTCTTCAATACGGGCATAGAATCCGGGTTTGTCATCAACATGAATAAGGACGATATCATTGGTAGCAGCCATCTATATGCCTCTTTTTATGGATTGGTTATTATGCTTTTCCGCCCACAGCAGCAGAGGGGTTTTTACCGGTACGTTCAACAGCCGGGAGGCACTGTGAAGACATTCCCGAACGGCTTTTTCGCGCCTGTTCAGATCGGTTCTGGTAAAGTCAGACAGGCGCCCGTCCAGGGTATCACAGATAAAAAGAATGCAGTCAGCCGGGCGAAAGCCGGGTTCCAACTTACATCCCAGTGCATTTCCGTATGGGCAGAGCGGTTTCTGTGAAAAGTCGGGCGATACTGATATATCGGCAGTGCTATGGGACAGGACATCAAAAACGTTCATCCGGTACTTGCCGTTCAAACAGCATTGTCCCGCACATTTGCTGCATGCTGTTTTCGAATCTATCGCCATAATAACGGCAGCCTGAGATTCTTTCGCCTCACGGTATCTGCACAGCAATTCCGACAATTGCTTTTTCTTGTCATGCGTTATTTCATTCAACAGGGTGTTGAGGAGCCGCAAACCCTGCTGCCATAATTGTTGATCGTCCACACGGATCCTTAAATAAATTGGTTGAAGCAGTCCGTAAGCCGGGTTCTGTTCCCGGTTCGGGTTACCCCTTAGCGGGCGATGGCCATTCATCTGGGTCTGCCGTTACCGACAACCTCAAGCAGCCAACCCGGAGACACGGGCGAGCAGCCCTTAACGCCTCCCTATTTGGCCTTGCTCCTGACGGGGTTTACCTGGCATCTGACGTCACCGCCAGACCCGGTGAGCTCTTACCTCACCCTTTCACCCTTACCTGCCGAAGCAGGCGGACTTCTCTCTGTGGCACTGTTCCCTGGAGTCACCCCCGCTGGACGTTATCCAGCGTCATGCTCTGTGGAGCCCGGACTTTCCTCCACCGGATAAACCGGCAGCGGCCATCTGGACTACTTCAACCAAACCCTCGCCTCGACAGAACTTTCTTCTGCTGTGACGTAAAATTTTGCTGCTACTGCAGCTTGAGGATCAGAATCCGCTGACAGTGCGGGCAGGTCAGCAGCTCTTCGTACTTGAACAGATTATTGTACAGCTGCGGCGGCAGGTGCATGTTGCACCCCAGACAGTGGCCGTCACGGGCTATCGCAAGTGCCTGGCCACGACGCTGGTCGCGCAGGGCCGCAAAACGCTTGACAAGACTGGCCGGCATTTCTTTCGTCAATGATTCCCGGCGGGCCACATCAGAATCGATATCCTGCTGAATCTTGTCGATTTCAGCCTGTTTTTCTGCCGTTCGCTGTGAAGAATTCTCGGTCAGCTCAACAAGCAAAGCGTTTTTGGCGGCAACCGCACCGGAGAGCTCCTCTATCTGGCTGATTTTCTGAAGAACCTGTTCTTCAAGATCCGTAACCTGCTTACGGGCAGCCGTAATCTCGCGACCAACAGCCTGAAACTCCTTGTTGGTTTTGATCTCCTTCATGTTGGTTTCAGCTCGCAGAATATTTTCCAGTTCTGCGGCATGACTTACCTCCAACACACCCTTTTCCTGTTCAAGCTTGGAAAGAGTTCCTTCCATGACAGCCAATTCCTCACGAGCCGAATCAACCGCCTGTGCGATTTCGTTAAGCTCGTCATGCAGTCCGCTCTGCTTGACCTTCAGCACATCAATCAATTGATCAACTTCCTGCAACTCTTCCAGCATCTCCAGTTTCTTTTTCAAAATCCAGTTCCCCCTTGGTACGAGTTTTATTCTTACGCAGCTGCTGTTTATATTTTGAACGGATCACTTTCCATACGGCAAGGCAATACCTGGCATTCACGACAGCCGGTTTCGGCAAGTGCTTGACTGAGGCGATCAACCATTTCGTTCACCATTATAATTTCAGTCGGGAAATGACCGGCATCGATCAGTGATATTCCCAGATCCTGGGCATCGCGAGCATCATGATATTTTATGTCGCCGGTGACCAGCACATCGGCGCCGGCACGGGCAGCTTCACGCAACAGAGATGCCCCGCTGCCGCTGCAAAGAGCAACCTTCGATATTCTTGCAAGCGGATATCCGACATAACGCAGACCTGGAGCGGACAGTATTTCCCTGATCTGTCCGGCATAATCCGCCAGCGTTACAGCTTCCGACAGGCGGCCGACCCGTCCCAGACCAAGTTTTTCGCCTTCGTTAATCAAGGGATAAAGATCGTAAGCCGGTTCTTCATAGGGATGTGAAGCCAGCAGAGCTTTTATCGCCCGCGGCAGATTAGAGCGTTCGACAAGCAGTTCAAGCCGTTCTTCGGAAACTTTTTGCTGTTTTCCGACGGTACCGATGAATGGATCGGCTCCGTCCAGCGGCAGAAAGGTTCCCTCGCCGCTCGCGGCAAAGGAACAGTCCCGGTAATTGCCCTGTGACTGCAGATATGGAAATAGAGCACGCCGCACATTTTCAAGATGGCTGGCCGGCACGAATACAACCAGCTTTACCAGCTCACGAGTGGTGGAAATTTGAAGAGGGGTGCATTCGAAAAGACCGATTTTGCATGCCAGCAAATCGTTCAATCCGCCCGTGGCGATGTCATAATTGGTGTGCATGCTGATTAACGATAAGCCTCCCTTTATGGCGGCATGTATCAGGTTGCCCTGGGTATTAGCGGTGGAGATCGACTTGAGCGGTTTGAAAATGAGGGGGTGATGTGTGACAAGAAGTTGACAGGATGAAGCTATGGCAGAATTGATTACATCCGCAGCAGGGTCCAGCGCAACCATGATGCGCGTGATCTCCGCAGTGGGGTCACCCACCTGAAGCCCGGGGTTGTCCCACGCTTCGGCCAAAGCAACCGGAGCCATTTTATTAATGATTCCAACTATATCGGATGTTTTTATTATTTTCATGGGCTATAAATAAAAAGAGTGCAACCTTGCGGTGTGCACTCTCGTGTTGAGGTATGAAATCGGGATATCCCCTGTTCTCGTGCCGGCATCCGGCGTATGTTCCTCGCGTTGTGAATTGGTGGGCCCACCAGGACTCGAACCTGGGACCAACCGGTTATGAGCCGGTGGCTCTAGCCAACTGAGCTATAGGCCCTTGAAGGGAACGGTAATACTAGAGGACGATGTTATAGTTGTCAAGTATTTTTAAAGCGGTTTTCGGCAGTTATGCCCGTGACAGGAATCGTCCGTCGCGGGTATCAACCTTGACCTTTTCGCCAGATTCAAGATAGGGCGGAACTTTTATTTTCAGGCCGGTTTCCAGAATCGCATCCTTGGTCTCGGCTGTCGCAGTGGCGTTTTTAAGGACCGGGGCGGTCTCTGTGACAGTCAATTCAACGCTCAGAGGAAGATCCACATTTACCATTCGCCCTTCAAACAAACCCAGAACGACCTCGGCGCCGTCCAGCAGATACATTGAAAGCGGCTCGAAATTATCTTCCTCCATCTCGAACTGCTCATAGTTCTCCAGGTCCATGAAAACCCCGCGGCCACCGTCTGCATACAGGAACTGCCCCTTGTGGCGCTCAAAATCGGCCTCGTCCACCTTGTCGCCGGAACGGAAGGTCTTATCAAGCACCTGCCCTGTTATCAGGTTGCGATAGCGGGTCTTGACCATTGTGTTGGCACCGCGCGCCGTCGGCGACTGGGTGGTGACATCGGTTATAATGCAGGGGGCGCCCTCAAGCTGAATGACGAGCCCTTTTTTGAAATCGGACGTGGTGAACATAAAAAACGGTTTCTCCTTGAAAATTGATTATTGTTTCTTGCGATATTCAGCGGTGGGCCAGAAAGGGATGCCGCCGCGCGGGGTGAATTCACCGCGAACCGTCATCCAGACCGGTGCAAGCAGCTTTACCAGGTCGTTGCAGATGCGATTCACACCGGCTTCGTGAAACTCACCATGCATCCTGAAAGAACCCAGATATAGCTTGAGGCTTTTGCTTTCTACGCAAAGCTCTTCCGGCTGGTAATCAATGACTATTTTTCCAAAATCGGGCTGGCCCGTCATCGGGCAGAGGCAGGTGAACTCGGGGCATTCAATGTGCAGCGTCCCAATCGCTCCGACCGGATTCATTTCGGGCTGGGCAAAAGGACTTGGAAACGCTTCCAGAAGCGCGGCATCCGGCTTATCGTAGCAATAGGAGGTGGCTCCGGACCCGAGAGATTTCAATTGTTCGTGCAGAGTCATCATTCACATCCCGGACAGTTTAAGTGATCAAAGCTCTATAGAATAGCAATGATGCCACTGTCAGGCAACATTTTTTCCATAAAGCGGCCCCGTCGGCAGCACACTGCCCGCCTCCGGCATCAGATACGCCCGCCAGTCCGGCGGCAGCAACCCGGAGGCCACAACCATAGCCTCCTCCAGTGTAGCGGCCGGAACCATGCCCATTTCCTTCACCAGCTGCACAGGAAACTGCGAAACAAGTATGACGTGGAAGCGCTGGGCCTTCTGCAATATCGAATAGGCGGTCTGGCCATTGATTTCGTAATGTTCGCGCAGTGCCGCTTCAAAAACGTTCAGTCGCTTGTGGCGGAACCAGTTAAAGAAATTGCCGTTACCGAACCCGTCGCGGCACTCCGCCAGCAGGATCAGAACGCCGCCGTCACAAATCGCCTGGGAAGCGTACTCCATCGACTTGTGGGCCTGAATCAGGTTGATGTCCTTGGGGAAACCTCCGCAGGAAGCGATTACCAGATCGGCCTTATTTTTCAGCGGAAACGCAAAGCGTTCGGAATAAAAGCGACAACCCTCTTCGTGAGCTTCACGCCAGTCACCCGCAAAAGCGGCCATAATCCGCTTGTCAGGTGCCAGAACCGTATTGAGGATAAAAGCCGGCTCTGCCATGGCGCACCCCTCGAGCATGGCCTGATGCACCGGGTTACCATCCAGATTTCCGGTGGTCGCCAACGGGTTCTTGCCGTTCCCCGCTCCGGGATTCAAAACGGTAAAGTGGCTGGCCATGCAGGCCTGACGGCTGGCAATTCCGGGCAGGACACTCTTTCGCCCACCGCCGAAACCGGCAAAGTAGTGAAAACCGATCGTGCCGGTCAATATCAGATGATCGGCCTCGACAGCCCTGCGATTGATGCTGACCCTGATTCCGTTCGAAGTTGTTCCCAGCAGGGACAAATGGGCCGAATCGTCACATTCGTGATCCGTGACGCGAATCCGGCCGTAGAGCGGTCCAAGGATCTTCTGGTGTTCGTGGTCAGTCTGCTTGCGGTGTATGCCGAGCGCGATCAGGATCTCCATATCCCGCTCGGCAATACCCTGGCGGCTCAAACGCTCCACCAGCAGGGGCAGATAGATCTCACTGCCGGTATAACGGGTAATGTCAGAGGTGACGATAACAACTTTTTCACCCGGCTTGAATCGCGAAATCATCGGCTGACAGGCTTCAAGCGCCGTATTGATTATATCTTCGGGGGATTCGGCGGGCAGGGATAACGACGGGACGATTACTCCCGCCAAACGTTCCGGCGGGAGATTTATGGAAAAAAATGTTGAACCGTATTTCAGTTCCATCAGGCTCTGCCTGTCAGATCCAGGCATCCCCTCCGTCATACTCATAATCGCCCCCCTTGGCCTTGGGCGTGACCCTGAACTTGGCTTCGCGGGCCAGGCGTTTAACACGTTCGGCTGCAGTTTCACCCAGGTCGGAAAGCTTTTCGCGCATTTCAGAACCAGGCGCCGGAGCCAGGAGAAGAGCAGCGGCGGCACCGATCACGGCACCGGAAACAAAGGCAATCACAGCAGCTGCAGCGTTATCGTTGTTGGTTGACATGGCAGACTCCTTTTATCGTGGGATCAAAATGCAATGTAAATGGACTTTATTTCTAGCACAGCAAACAGGTGGAATCAAAGCAAAATTCACATCCCCGTGACGGGACCGGCGCCATCCTTGATTCAGCACAGCCCATGCTTGTCCAAAAGGTCGCAAAAATTCTGCTGCATCAGCGGCTTGGTCAGGTAATCATCGCAGTCACCATGAATCAGCGCATCAAACATGTCGTCGGGGGAACTGCTGCCGGTCACCATGAAAACAGTTGCCCGCATGCCGTTTAACACACCCTCCATTTCTCTGATTTTTTTGAGTGTTTCATGCCCATCCATTCCGGGCATTTCAATATCCATGCAAATCAGGTCAAAATGGGCATTCGCTTCAAGAGCTTCTTTAACCAGCCTTAGAGCCTCCTGCCCGTTTTCGGCGAAGACAACTGCTCCGCGCCCTTCAAGAAAGATGGAAAGCAATTCACGGTTCATTTCCACATCGTCAACTATCAAGGCCTTCATGCCGCATCCTCCTGCGAACTCAATCGTGTTTTTTGCTGTTCAAGCAGATGCTGCTGTATAAAGGTTTGTTCAATGGTTTGAGCATTGAAAGAGAGCTGTGTCATCCCAAGAAAACGCAGGCCGCCCTCAATGGTGTTTTCTATCAAGCTGACGGGCCCCTTGCGTTCCTCAATTATACTGTCGCTTGCATTTCCCAATGTAATATTGACACCTTCATAAAGCTTCTTTTTTACATTTATCTTCGGATTACTCTGCTCATGTTTCCTTGAACGAACTTGCTGAGTCCTTTCCGTGATTTCAGCCCGTTTTTTTGCGAACTCCTTCATATCTACGGTTCCTTTTGGCGCGGCACTGAACTCTGCAACCAAAAGCTTCAACTCATTAAACAAGGCATTCAGATCTTCAAGGTCACCATAGTGCACACCGGCAACCACACGAGTGCGGAGCGAAGTTATGCAGCCAAGATTGCCGCATTCAATTCCGGAAAGAGCAAAATACTCGCCTCCGCTCAGCCCCCCCTTGTTGACGAAGATCGCCCCCAAGCACTTGACGTGAGAATTGCGAATCTCGATCTCTGCCTTGACATCGCCGGCACATACTACTAATGAGTCATAAATGAAGTTGGCGGTTATTGAACCACCGCACGAGATTTTCCCGGTTCCCTGTCCGCTCATGCCGCAAAAGACAATGTCCCCACCCGACTCAACCGAACAGACCCCGATATTTCCCTGGATCTTGATTCCCTTGGTAGCCTTGACGAAAAAGCCGTCCAGTACATCACCCTTGATCTCGACATAACCCTTAAAAGAAATGTTGCCGACCTTGAAATCCACATCACCGTCGATCTCATAGATATCCTCGACTGAAATCGAGTTCCCCTGACAACAGACCCGCCCGCCCGCCAAAGCTAAAATGCACTCACCATCATCGCTCAACCGGACATTTTGCCCGATTTCAGGATTAACCGGGGCACCCGGCTGCGGCGGAATTATTTTCCCGGTTACGGTTTTGCCGGGCTCTCCCGGACCGGGTGGGGTGATCGTCGCAATCTGAGCTCCGGCTTCGACATTCAAGAAAGTCTGTACATGGCGAAAATCTACGGTTCCGGAATCTCCTTGATCAGATTCCGCTTTCCCAAGGTCATCGGCAACACTCACGATAAGTTGCCCATCTTCGCCTGGAACCATTGGTATTCCCTGCGCCAGAAGCAAACCGATCACGTTTCGTGCAGTCGCCGCCGAAAGAAGAAGAGAGGCGGACGACTCCGGAATAATCCCTTCCGTGATCTTGAACTGAGTCAGATACCCCTGCAGCTCTTCAGCCGTCAGCGGCGTTCCGCCAGTTGTTGCCGGTTCGTAGCTGCAGTAACACTCCACGCCATCGGCGGACAGTTCGAACAGCAATGTATAGCCATAGCGCTTTATTTCAAAGCGGTTCTGCGATTTGGGATCCTGTACAAACAGTGGATCAGCCACACCAGCCTCCTAAGGATACTACATTTGAACTGAACGGTCTGAACAACTACATCAATAGCACTATCTCAAACATATTTCCCTACACTCATACCAGTTTATCATCATCCACAATCAGACATCGTGACGCATTCACATCTGCACCGGCGTCCATCAAGCTCTGGCAACAAACCCCAAAGCGTCGACAGCCTCGCTAAACGCCCGATATTCCATCTGCAGCATGGCAAGCCGCTGCGGCGCCTCCGTCAAATCGCCCTCTTTGGCCGCTTTTTCGATCATTGAAGCCACCTGATGCATCCGTAAAGCGGCTATATTTCCGGCCGCTCCCTTGATGGCATGAGCGTACCGCCGCACTCCGTCCGTATCCTCTGAGGCCAGCGAATTAACCAGTCCCTCCAACTGCGGCAAGACCCCTTTATAAAAGAGCCCCACAAAGCGGGGAATCATCTCCGGCCGCCCCCCAAGCCGTTCCAGCAGTTCGTTTTGGGCAAAAACTGCAAATCCTTCGTCAAGTTCATCAGTTGACGCGTTCGGCGCCGGCGTCACCGGAGTATCCTCTGCCAATGTTTCAACGGACTCGATTGTGCGATCACTATATTTGTTTACTAGCTGCAACAACTGAGCCTGCTTTATCGGTTTGGCAAGATAATCATCCATTCCGGCATCAAGACAGACCTGGCGATCCTCGTTCCCTGCAAATGCGGTCATGGCAACAATCGGCACGGGTACCCCCCGACCCAGGGAGCGCTCGTATTCCCTGATTGCCCGGGCTGCCTGCAACCCGTCCATCTCGGGCATCTGAATATCCATCAACACAATATCAAACCGTCCGGACTTATATGCCTCAAGCGCCTTCCGCCCATCCTCCGCAAATGTGATCAGATGACCGTGGGGCTCAAGTATTGCCTGCGTCAGGGCGCGGTTTATTTCCACATCATCGGCAACAAGAACAGCCAGCCCGGACTGCCGGCGTCGCTCGGAAGCCAAAGCGGCCTCTTTGTCAATCGACAGGAGCCCTTCATCCCCCAACAGGAAGCGGGCCGTAAAATAAAAACTGCTCCCCACCCCCAACTGGCTTTCCACCCAGATCTTTCCATCCATCAACTCCACCAGTTTCTTACAAATGGCCAGACCAAGCCCGGTTCCTCCAAATTTTCTGGTGGTGGAGCTGTCAGCCTGCTCAAACTGATTAAAGATCCGCCGGCAGGCCTCTTCCGCAATGCCAATGCCGGTATCGGTCACGCGAACCTGCAGAGTTATTTCGTCCTTTTCCGGTGGAGCTAGTCCAACATCGACGCTTATCTGTCCTTGCTGACAGAACTTGATCGCATTCCCCACCAGGTTGGTCAGAACCTGGCGCAGACGCCCCTGGTCCCCTACCAGGCATGCCGGAACAACAGAGTCAACCCGGTGAACCAGCTTGAGCCCCTTTTCCTCGGCTCTCACCTGCAATCCATTCAAACAGCGCTCCAGCACATCACGGAGTCTGAACGGAGTTTTTTCCAGCGTAAATTTGCCGGCTTCGATCTTGGAAAAATCCAGGATGTCATTGACAATCAACATCAGGCTGTCGGCGGAATCCTTGATGGCTCGCAGATATTTTTTTTCCTTCTGGGGGGTAAGCCCCCCCTGCAACATCAGCTCAGTCATTCCCATCACCCCGTTCATGGGGGTACGGATCTCATGGCTCATATTAGCCAGAAAATCGCTTTTGGCAAGACTGGCCGCTTCCGCCTGCCGGCGGGCCTCTTCCAGGTCACGGGTCCTGATCTGCACCCGTTCTTCCAGATGCTGGGTATGATCATGCAGCATACCGTATAAAATGGTGCTCTCCAGCGCATAGGCACAGGTATACAGCACTATCGAAAGGGCATTCAGCGAAGCGGCATCCAATGCAGCCGAGCTGCCAGCAAGGGTGCCTACAAACATTCCCCGGACGCGGGACTGGGTGGCCACCACCTGCAGCACAAGGGTTTCACCCATCTCCGTCGGAACAAGGACGGCCTGGTTACGATTGAGAGCCCAGGCAAAAGTGCCATCCATCATGCGAGCCTGGACCAGATCCTGCAGATGCTCGTGCGCCCCAGCCGGGTCCACCACCAGCAGTTCAAAACTGCCGTCGGGCTGACTGTCGAGAAAACCTATGGCTTGGAACGAAAACAGACGCCGCAGCTGGCCGGCAGTCGCCTTGAAAATCCCCTCCCCATCCTTGGAGCGACTGAGATCACCCTGAAATTCGCTGCTGGAGGCCAGCATCTCCAAAATCGACATGAAGCGCTGATTGGACTCCTCAAGATAACTGACCCGTTCCTGAAGAAATTCCGGTGATCTGGATACATTCCGGTCAAGCATTCGCCCCTCCCGACAGGATGGAAAAAGTCTCGGCTATCTGTGACTCGGACTGCTTCAGAACAGTTCCCAGCACATTGGCCGGAAACCCCAACCGCTCCCAAGCACGCTCGTCAAGCGGCGGCACCCCCCATTCGGCTCCCTGCCCCAGCTCAAAGGCTTGACAGATGATATCCGCCAGATGGATCAAAGCTGTTTCAATATGGAACTGTTCGGCATACCCCGGATTGTGATGACAGGCAACCGGTTCGGCGATGCTGGCCGGTATTTTCCACTTTTTCAACAGTGCCCCTCCCAACTCGGCGTGATCAAAGCCAAGCCGCTCACGCTCCAGATCCAGATAAAACCTGCCGGTATCGCGCTGCGCCTCCAGAAGTTCGCGGCTCAGCTCGGGCCGCGCTGCGGCCAGCACAACCTGCCCAACATCGTGAAGCATGCCTGCCACAAAAAGCCGTTCCACATTCGACTCACGCCGATAGACAGCCAGGCTGCGGGCTATAATGCCGCAGGCGATACTGTGACGCCAGAACGAGGTCATGTTCAGCAGATCCTCCGGTATCCCCTCGAAGATCCCCATGACCGAGGCCGCCAGCGCCAGATCACGCAACTGCTGGGTTCCAATGATGGTGACCGCCTTTGTAATGGTGTCTACCCTTGCATAACAGCCGAACATGGGGCTGTTGGCCAGCCGGAGCAGCCGTGCGGTCAGTCCCTGGTCCTCGGTAATGATTTTGGAGATATCATCGATGGAGCTGCGGGGATGATTGATCGTCTCATTCATTCGTTCGTAGAACAGAGGGAGAGAATAGACCGTACTGGTTTCTTCCACCAGACGATCCAGAGTGGCGGCCGGATAGTCAGACAGTGCCATGCTGCACCTTTCTTAGCGCCGCAAGCCGCATCAGCTCGGCAATGGCAGGGTGTTCCCGATTCGAATGACTGAAGAGGGGCGCCAGAGACTTTTCGGCAGCCGCCAGTTCCAACGGATCCACATCCGCAGGGATCTGATCGGCGGCTTCATCCCCACCCTGACCGGCAATGTCGACCTCCAGCACCCCCCAGGTGCGGAAGATGACCAGATGCTTTGGAGTCAGCTCCGCCCCGGCCCCCAACAGCATGCGCCCGGAGCGATCACGAACATCACCGGCCAGAACCATTCCGGCCTCAATACTTTCGATGGCAACCTTACCCACGCCCCCCCCTGCAGGTCCAGCAACACCGTTTCTGTCAACGGTACCGTCACAAAGCAAACTGTTCCGGCAAAACAGCACCGTTCCTGTTTATAACACAGCTAAACTAGTTTTCAAAAGCTTGTTGTTAATGAATGGTCCCTAGCGCCTCACAACACCCGTGCCAGGTGCCGACGGATCATATCCTCAAAATCCGCATCGCGACTGCCGGTGTAGACCAATGAGGAACCGATCTCGGCCGCCAGGATCGCACACTGATATTTGCGTGGCAGTTTTTTCACCCGCTGCCGGTAGGCCGGCGATTCCTGCAGCAGGCGCGGCAGATGGCTTATCAGCGCCTGACGGAAGGGGGGCTGCAGGCAGAATTCGGGCCTGGCCGAGAAGAACTCGAACAGGCGTGAGTAGAGGCTGTTGATGTTCTGGCTGATGGTTTCCGATATATCACTGTACAGCAGAGTGCCCCCAGATTCCCTTCTCCTGCGCAGGATCAGCCGGGCCTCGTCGCCGGCCCGCTTTTCCAGGATGGCCAGCACATCTCCGACATAGCGCTCCTTTTGCTCCAGAAACTCCCTTTCCGACAGCAGCAGATTGGCGATGATTTCGTACGATGAGGAGATCACGCCGCATTTGTTGGCCGAAGCATCGCGCATGATCACGACACCGCTGTTCTGCAATTGCAGTCGTGCTTCCGGCGTAATGAAGGAATTGGCCCCCTCCACGATGATTTTTGAGGACGGCTGGGCGGCATCATCCAGGAACAGACGCCAGTTCTGGCCGTCAATCGTCTCGGGGCGTCCTCCGGCCGGAATAAACAGGTCGGTCTTGACCGTAAAAACCAGGCTGCCGTAAAGGCGGTTGAAATCGTCGATATCCAGCCATACCTCGCTCAAACCGGATCCGGAGCGAGTCACCTGGCGGTGGGACTCCTTCAGCCCTTCCAGACGGCGGCCACTGCGAAAAATCATGAAGCCGCCCTCTCCCAGAAAATCCGGATTGAAGGCGTCCAGATCGTGGGCCAGAATGATACGGCGCAACTCGTCACGATTGATGCCGTTCGGATCATACAGCGCGGCTGTTCCGTCCAGAATCAGCCGCACCTGCATGGCCGGGCAACGCTGCAGCATGATTCGCAGCGAGTTGCCGGCCACGTCGCCGTTCGGCCCGCCGGTCATCTTCAGCGAAAAAGGGTCGCGGCGAATATCGATTCCGGCTGCCTCGGCCATGGTGATTTCGGCAAACTTGACTACGCCGGTGGAAGTGACGCCGTACTCCTTGTGATTGATGCCGAAGCGCTTGCTGGACATGATGCCGACACCCAGAATGTAACCCCTTTTCTTTGACAGGGCGGCAATGGCCTCGATCATGCCGTCGTGCATGTTCTCGTCCGGCCCGATTTCAATCGGTTCGTCGTCGCCGTAATAGTCAATGACCCGCCGATCCCTGGCCTGGCCGTTTTCAGTTACGAAAATATCCAGAAAAGCGTTGGCGATACCATACTGCAGCTTGTAGAGACGGAAGTTTTCAGCATCTCCGCCGGCCTGGTCCAGATCGGAGGCATCCAGCACCAGCGCCATCTTGGAGCCCCCCTCGTAGATATCCTTGTTCTTCAAGTGTTGGGTGTTGGCCAGAACGTAAACTTCGCGGAAAATCGTGTTGGCCGAAGTGATGTAATCGTCCGCACTGCGGGCAATGACGGTTCGCCAGCCGCCACGGGCGATATCGGAAAAGCCTATGTGGTAACCGGCGCCGAAACGGCTGAAGAAAAAGGTTATTCGGAATGGAAGCGCTTCGGGGATATCGGCGGTGAATTCCTTGCCAAGCTGCCGCAGATAGACCGGGTCAAGCCGGAAGGCCAAAGCCTGCTTCTCAACCACGAAAAAGTTTGTCTTTAGTGTATGTGCCACAAACAACAGGCAGCAGCGATATACTGACCGCCTAATATCATCCAGCCAGCGGTGGCCGGTATTATACCTTTCCACCGCTTCCCCGGCTTCGGCAAGCGCCTTGCCATAGAGCGACGCCCTGTCCTGCTGATCCGGATCAAAACGCAAGCGGAACAGCCGGATCAGGATCTGCGCAATTTCCGGATGATCATAAAACGCACTCTGGACGTCATCCAGGCCGAACCGATCCGGCTGGGCATGGGCCAGGCTGGTGTGGCAGAAAGCAATAAAAGCATTGACCAGCGAAGCATCCTCGCCCGTCATCAACCCTTCGACAACATAATCCCGATAGGCCTGTGACGATGTGGAGATAATCTGAGTCGTGCATAACTCCCTTTTCAGGCGCGCAGCCAGTTCTCCGGAAGGATGGATGACTTCGCCCTCCCGGCTGATGACATAAAATGCCCCCAGAAAATAGGGGTGGGTACCGTTGGATATTGTCTGGCAATATGCCCTGCGAATACCGACATTGAGCCGATTGAACACTTCCAGCAGTTGCAGCAGGAAATCCTCCTGGGGCGGGTTGCCGACCGCAAACAGTATCCTGGTTTCGCTGCGGCCTTCACGCTCGACCTGGGTAAAATCCAGGAACAAACCTCCCGAAGAGTTGCCTCTGTCAAACAGCCAGACCAGATATGCTGTTCGCGACGGCGGCGACATGCGAATGTAATTCTCATTGTTCAGCCAAAGAATTTTCAGCAAACGGTCAAGCCGGGCCAGATCGAAGTCGGGAAATGAGCAGCGCAGCTCCGCGCGAACCTTACGCAACAGCGCGGCCGGTATTTTCACATCCGCCTTCAGGTTTATCTCATGATTCTGACGCCGGTCGAACTCGAAGCGCTGCACCTCCAACTCATTGTGGATGCCGGGCATGTTTGCGTTGGAGTGTGAAAACATCGCATAGGAAATTTCACGATCCCCAATCCTCTTTATGGTGTCATAAAGCGAACCGGGACGATTGACGCAAGCTATCACCAATAACTTGTTCTGATCGATAAGAATCAGATGCCGGTTATTCTGCAACCGTCCCATTTCCCTGGCCAACGCCGCCAGAGCCTCACGCTCATCGTCCATCGCCAGAAAAAAATAGGGACTCATGTGTTCCTGGAGCCAGACGGCGTTTCGGTCCGCGGAAATTCTTGCTGCGCCGGCACTGCGACGGATAATTGAAGGCAGGTTCATGTAGTTACTCCAGATGGAAATTTTGACTCCCGGTTAATTATAACCTCAAAAGCAAACATCAGGAAAGTTTTACTGTCGATAAAGATCAGCCAAAGCTTTTCTTGACCGTATACAGTTGAATTGCTATAGTCTCGGCGCTTGAATTCCACTTATAATCAGGAAAAACCGGTGCCAGAGAGTCTTTGCAGTCTACAGTCAAAAGATCAGGGAATAGCCGTACTGGCGATCCATTGGCGGGAATCGGTAGCGACGCTTCAGTTTTTGGAGACTCTTCAGAAACGGATAGCAACGATTGCCGACAACAATGAAATCAAGGGCTTTATTGTGACCGGCCTGCGGCAGATCAACTACAGCTCTCCCGAAGCGGAAAATCCAACCCTTTACGATTTTTCAGCCCTGTCCGGCTTCGGACAGCAGGTCATGTTCAATCTGGAGAAAACCGGCAAACCAAGCATCGCGGTTATCGATGGCGAATGCACCGGCCTGGGGCTGGAAATAGCTCTGGCCTGTGACTTCATGGTTGCATCCGGCTCCGCCAGCTTCGGGTTTCCAGCCATAGCAGACGGCTTGATCCCCTTCTGCGGCGGAACACAGCGCCTGGCGCGACTGGTAGGCAAGTCCAAGGCGAAAGAGATTATCTACAGCGGCGAGTTGATAAACTCCGTAGAAGCGCACCGCATCAAGCTCATCAACCGGCTTTATTCAGACCAGGAACTGCTGCCGAAAACAATGGAGTTGATGGCGCATATCTGCAAACGCAGCCCCAACGCCATCCGTGTTGGAGGAGAAGTTGTCAACGCCGGCTTTGATATCGACCTGCAGACCGCATGCATGCTGGAGCGGAATGCCTTTGCACTCTGCTTCTCCAGTTTTGACCA
The DNA here is from genome assembly GCA_964458105.1 of uncultured Geobacter sp. Classification (GTDB taxonomy): domain Bacteria; phylum Desulfobacterota; class Desulfuromonadia; order Geobacterales; family Pseudopelobacteraceae; genus JACRCG01. The sequence continues at coordinate 60,118 of CAYWJJ010000005.1, read as the reverse complement.
GCGCGAGGGGATGCAGGCTTTTCTGGACAAACGGCATCCGCAGTTCAAGGGAGAATAGACAAATGGAACTTGAGCGCGGCTGCACACAGGTCTACACCGGTAACGGCAAAGGCAAAACCACCGCCTCTCTGGGTTTGGCTCTGCGTGCAGTGGGCCGCGGCCTGAAAGTCTGCGTTTTCCAGTTCATCAAGGGTGGCGGGCCCTATGGCGAGCATCTGATCGCCGAGAAACTGGCGCCGCTTTACACCATCATCCAGACCGGACGGCCGGGGTGGGTCAACACCAAGGACATTGCCGAAGACCGCCGGCTGGCACAGGAAGCGTTCGCCCAGGCCAGAGGGCTGCTGACTTCCGGCGAGTATGACCTGTTCATATGTGACGAGATCAACGGTGCCGCAGGATTCGGGCTGATCGACATCGAACAGATCCTGGAGCTGATAGCTCTCAGGCCCGAAAAAACAGAGCTGGTTCTGACCGGCCGCAACGCCCACGAACGGGTCATTGAAGCTGCCGACCTTGTAACCGAGATGCGGGAGATCAAGCACTACTACAAAGCGGGTGTTCCGGCCAGGACCGGGATAGAGATGTAATCTGAATGCCGGAACGATGCATAATATAAATTAATTTACTACATACAGAAGGAGGAATTGAAAATGGCTGAAAGAACCTTACGCGTACTGGTAGGAAAACCGGGCCTGGATGGCCATGATCGCGGTGCCAAGATCATCGCCCGCGCCTTTCGCGACGCCGGCTTCGAAGTCATCTATACCGGACTGCACCAGACACCCGAGCAGATCGTCTCGGCCGCGATCCAGGAAGATGTGGACTGCGTCGGACTCTCGATCCTGTCCGGAGCCCACAACACTCTGCTCCCCAGGGTCACACAGCTTTTCAGGGAGAAAGGCGCCAACGACATCAAGGTTTTCGGCGGCGGCGTAATCCCTGAAGATGACATCCCTTCGCTGAAAGCCGCCGGCATCAGCGAGGTATTCACCCCGGGAACCTCGACCGAAGACATCGTCGGCTGGGTAAAAAGCAACGTCCAGCCCAGGGCCTGAAGTCGAACTGGAGCGTTAGACAACCTTTTGTCTAAACCTCTGCCGGTCTCCAATTATGCCATATAAAAAACTCCGCATAGAAGTCGCGAACCGGGTCGGGTATATCCTGCTCGACGCCGGTTCACGCTTCAACAAGCTCTCCATCACCACCATCCGCGAGCTGAAGCGCGCCTTTGCACAGGTTGAATCCGATCGGGATGTGAGCGTTGTTGTCCTCTCCGGCCATCCGGGCGAATCATTCGCCGTGGGGGCCGACATCGGCCAGATGTCTCACTTCGATCCGGCTGCCGCCTTTCATTTTTCCGAACTGGGCCAATCATTGTTCGAGCAGATCGAGTCCTGCCACAAACCGGTCATTGGCGCGCTGAACGGCACCACCATGGGCGGAGGCTGCGATCTGGCCATGGCCTGCGACATACGAATTGCCATTGATACTCTGCAGATCGCTCATCCTGGGGCCAGGCTGGGGATCATCACCGGTTTCTGCGGCACCAGGAAACTGCCGCGCATCGTAGGCAAGAACTTCGCCCGCGAAATGTTCATGACTTCCGATCCATACAGCGCCGCCCAGGCGCTGCAGATGGGACTTGTTGACCAGGTGCATGGGATCAATGAATTCTGGCCGGCGGTAACCGGCTTTGCCGAACGTATCGCCAGCCACCCCCTGAAAGCGCTCTCCGCCTCCAAGCGCCTGCTCAACTCGGCTGAAAACACCGACCTGCGCACCGGCTGCCTGCTGGAACGGGAAACAGCAACACATATAAACTCCCTTCATCACTCGCACCTCTAGCCGGTTACCGCAGAGGCGAATGCCATTCCGAAAACCGCCCCAAATCGCCTCCATCACCCTCAATCCTTTTCAACAGTGTATTCACCTGCCAGCAAATCATCCTTATAATCAGATTATTGTTTCAGACTCCGCTGAATATCAAAAAAGTGAACATAAATTGAATACACCCATTTTAATGACATACGGCTAGTCAGCCATTTTTTTGGTTGCACACATTTTTAATTCGTGTTACCGAACAGATACCATTTACACAACAATGCGCATCAATGACACTCTAATTCATTTTACTATCGTCATCCCCAACAAGGAAAAAATCACAATGCATATGGCAGATGCATTACTTTCCCCAGCTGTAGGGTGTGCCATGTGGGCCGCATCGGCGGGCACGATTGCCTTCTGCTCAAAAATAATCCGCCGGGAGATGGACGATAAGAAGGTGCCGCTGATGGGGGTGCTGGGCGCTTTCATCTTCGCGGCACAGATGATCAATTTCACGATTCCGGCCACCGGATCCAGCGGCCACCTGGGAGGCGGGCTGCTTCTTGCGATCTTGCTGGGCCCTTATGCGGCTTTCCTGACCATAGCCTCCGTCCTGCTGATTCAGGCGCTCTTTTTTGCCGACGGGGGGCTTTTGGCCCTTGGATGCAATATCTTCAACCTGGGAATATTCCCGGCCTTCATCGCCTATCCGCTGATCTACAAGCAAATCGCCGGAAACCGGCCGACTCAGGGCAGGATTGTAGCCGCATCGATTATAGCCGCGGTGCTCGGCCTGCAGTTGGGCGCGTTCGGAGTAGTTCTTGAAACAGTTGCATCAGGCGTCTCCTCGCTCCCCTTCGGCACTTTTGTATCGCTGATGCAACCGATCCACCTCGGCATCGGCATTGTCGAAGGCCTGGTAACCGCGGCCATCGTTTCGTTCGTTTACAAGGCCCGCCCCGAGCTTCTGCAGAGCGCCATGCTGACCCAACCGATCGGCAATTCTTCAATCAGAACCATCTTGATCGCTTTCCTGGTGGCCTCCCTTCTAACCGGAGGCGTGCTTTCCAGGTTCGCGTCGGAACAACCCGACGGGCTGGAATGGTCTATTAAAAAGGTGACCGGAAAGGAAGAGGTGAATGGCCGGAAAAGCGTTCTGCACGGCATGCTGGCCGCAATACAGGAGAAGATGGCTTTTCTTCCCGGCTATTCCTTTAAAAAACCGGAAGTTTCCAGGATCGAAACCCCGCAACCGGCAACCGGGCTGAAAAAAGATGCTGCAGGTCAACCGGTTGAAGAGAGAAGAGAGAATGACGCCAACGGGCTGGGAACAAGCGTTTCCGGCATCCTCGGCGGATTGGTGACCTTCGCACTGGCCGGCATCATCGGTTTCATACTGAAAAAACGTACCGGCGCGGTCTGAAACGATGCAGTTGTAATAAGGATGCGGATATGATTTAAAGGGTGGAGACGACATGTCTTCCCTCTTATCCGTTAAAGGACGCCCCATGGCTTCAATAAACAAGGCTGTGCTGGATCTGAAGCGCCTTGACCTGCTGGCAAACAATGACTCCGGAATTCACCGCCTTGATGCGAGGGCAAAAGTACTGGTGACCGGCGTCTTCATTCTCTGCGTCGTATCATACGACAGATACGAACTGTCCGCACTGTTCCCATTCTTCATCTTTCCCGCCGTGATGATCGCGCTGGCCGATCTCCCCGCCCTGTTCATTGCCAGAAAGATCGCACTGCTTTGCCCCTTTGTTCTGGTGGTAGGCATATTCAATCCGGCCTTCGATCGGGAAGTGCTTCTCAATCTCGGCCCACTGGGCGTCTCCGGCGGCTGGATCTCCTTTGTGTCGATCCTGGTCCGCTCTATTCTGACTGTCGGAGCCGCATTCGTTCTGGTCGGCGTAACAGGCTTTACCGCTGTCTGCCAGGCGCTGGAAAGATTGGGTATGCCGCAGGTTTTTGCCGTCCAGCTACTCTTTTTGTACCGTTATATCTTCGTGCTCAGCGAGGAGGGCAGCCGGGCCTCGCGAGCCCGTGAGCTGCGCTCCTGCGGCAAAAAGGGGCTGGGAATTAACAGTTTCAGCTCAATGATCGGACACCTGCTGCTGCGCACCTGGCAGCGTGCCGAGCGCATCCACATGGCCATGCTGGCGCGCGGCTTTACCGGCCGGTTCCATGCCTATCGCCAATCATCCTTCGGCAAGAATGAATTATTGTTTGTTCTTGGTTGGTCCGCACTGTTTATCCTCCTGCGTCTCAATAACGCCTCGCGGCTGTTGGGTACAGTAATCACGGGGTTATTTCCATGAGTCATCACATCGTTGAAGTAAAAAACCTGCGGCACGTCTATTCCGATGGGACTGCTGCCCTCAAAGACGTTTCCTTCATAATCACCCACGGCGAGTCGGTAGGCATAATCGGGGCCAACGGCGCCGGCAAATCAACCCTGCTTCAGCACCTGAACGGCAGCCTTGAGCCGACCGGGGGATCAATTCATATAGGGCACACCCCGCTTTCAAAAGGCACCTTGCCGGATATCAGACGCACTGTCGGCATGGTGTTCCAGGATCCTGACGATCAGCTCTTCATGCCGACTGTCTTTGACGATGTCGCCTTTGGACCGTTGAACCTGGGTTATACGACCGCTGATGTCGAACAGAGGGTAACGGAGGTACTTGAACTGGTAGGCGCCGGCCACCTGCGCGACAAGCCCCCCTACCACCTCTCCGGCGGCGAGAAAAAACGTGTGGCCATCGCCACGGTGCTATCCATGTCTCCCGATATCCTGGTCATGGATGAACCGACCAATGGGCTCGACCCTTTTGCCAGGCGGCAGCTCATAGCGTTATTGAGGGACTTCGAACACACCAGAATCTTTACCAGCCACGATCTGGATATGGTGATGGAGCTTTGCAGCCGGGTAATTGTGCTGCACGAGGGAAAGGTTTGGGCCGACGGGCCGGCACTGGATATCTTCAGCAACGAAAGGTTGCTGGCCGAATGCCGGCTGGAGAAACCGCTCTCCATGCAGGGCTGCCCGGTCTGTGGAGGCAGTTCGACAAGAGTATCCACACCGAGTCCAAGTCACAGCCATCACGGTCATCATGGCCATCACCACCATCACAGCTGAACAACTTGACAAAAATAGCGCCGCTCTGTAATAGTAACACTCATCAATTCTTAACGGATGGAAGCGTGGAAGAGGGGTGCAAAGCCCCCGCTGCCCCGCAGCCGTAAAGGGAACGAAAGCCCGATCGCAAGAATGCGATAGCGCCACTGGGAATCACCTGGGAAGGCGGGCAAGTAGGTCGCCCTGAGTCGGAACACCGCTCCATTCGCTCGCTTCGGGGGAAGCATTTCTTTGTTTGCATATCTGATCCATTTACCTGCCGCAGACACATCTCCCGATTACAGGGTTTATTAACGGATACGCCTTAAACGCCGTTCCGGGAGGTATAATCATGCACATTATGGAAGGTTTTTTGCCGGCCACGCACGCCGCAGCCTGGGGAGCCACTTCGGCTGTCTGTGTCGGCATCGGTCTGCGCTCAATTACCAAAGCGGTCGGGAACAGGCCGGAACTGAAAATGCTGCTGGGAGTATCGGCCGCCTTTACCTTTATCCTGTCGGCTCTGAAACTGCCCTCGCTGACCGGCAGCTGTTCACACCCGACCGGAACCGGCCTGGGAGCGATCCTGTTCGGGCCGCTGGCAATGGCGCCGCTGGCCGCGATCGTGCTGCTGTTTCAGGCGGTCCTGCTGGCGCACGGCGGTCTGACGACGCTGGGCGCCAACATCTTTTCAATGGGGGTGGCCGGACCGCTGGTCGGCTACGGCATTTATCGACTGGCCGGAACAATCGGCCTGCCGACCGGACTGACGGTCTTTTTGGCAGCCGCACTGGCTGATCTGGCCACCTACATCACCACAGCCCTGCAGCTGGCAATTGCCTTTCCGGATCCAAGCGGCGGTTTCAGCGCTTCGCTGGTCAAGTTTTTGGGAGTCTTTGCCGTTACCCAGATACCGCTGGCGATCAGCGAAGGGCTGCTGACGCTGCTGATCTACAATTTCATCCAGAAATACAGCGCCAGCGAGCTATCAGGGCTGGGCTTCAGACTGGCAGGCAGTGAGGAGCGGGTATGAACGCGCGCCTGAAAAACACCCTGTTGATCGCCGCTGTGGCTATGCTGACAATCCTGCCGCTCTTGACGGTCAATAAAACCACTGCCGGACCTGACGGTAAACCGGCTGAGATGTTCAAAGGTTCGGACAACCAGGCCAAAGGGGTTATCCAATCGATCGCCCCTGATTACAAGCCCTGGTTCAGCTCCATCATGAATCCCTCCAGCAGCGAAATCGAGAGTCTGCTGTTTGCCCTGCAGGCCGCGATCGGCGCCGGCTTCATCGGCTATTACGTCGGCTACTCCCGTGGACGGGCCAAGCAGAACACCACACAGTCAGCCATAAAACGTGCACATTGACACCTTTGCCTATAACAATCGCTGGCGGCACGTCCATCCCGGCGAAAAAGCGATTTTAGCGCTTTGCTGTATGGCAGCGGCCCTGCTAAGCCGCACTGTTCTGATTCCGCTAATCATTGCTTCCGCGATGGCCGCCCTGACAATCGCGGGAGCCGGAATTCCCTGGCGGGACTACCTGCGAATTGCCGTCCTTCCGGCCGCATTCCTGATCTGGAGCTGCCTGGCGCTGGCGATCAGCTTTTCCGGCGGCGATCTGCCGCTGGCGCAATTTCCGGCTCTGCGGCTGGACATCGGCTTCAGCCGGCAAGGAATCAATCAGGCGGGGCTGGCCCTGGCCCGCTCACTGGGGGCAACCTTCAGCCTGCTGCTTCTGGCGCTGACGACACCGATGACCGAGATCATGCGCCTTCTGCGCAGTATCGGCACACCGAAACTTATGATTGAATTGATGACCATCACCTACCGCCAAATTTTTATTTTCCTGGAAATCGCCGGTCAGATCCGGACCGCCCAGCAGGCGCGTCTCGGATACACCTCCACCGTAAGGACCATGAAATCCCTGGCCGGAATAGCAGCCAATATCCTGCTCGCCACACTGACACGCGCCCGCAGGAATCATCTGGGGCTGCTGGCCCGCGGATACGGTGATGAATTGCTGTTTCTCTCCCCACGCCGCAGCTGGTCCACCCGCAATCTGGTCGGAGCATGCACAGCCGGGATCATCCTGATCGCTCTGGCATTGGCTATCCATCCATGACAACTGCCGTTATCGAACTACAGGGGGTAACCTTCACCTACCCCGGCGACATAAAGGCCCTCGACAACTTTTCGGCAGCCTTTGTTCGAGGCCGCCGCACCGCCGTACTGGGGCGCAACGGCTCCGGCAAGACCACGCTGTTTTCGCTGTTAAACGGCCTTCAGCGACCGCAAAGCGGGCAGATTCTGTTTGATGGAGCCAGAATCGGCTACGACCGGCAGAGTATCCTCAAACTGCGCCAGTCGGTCGGCATGGTTTTCCAGGATCCGGACAGCCAGCTCTTTTCTGCCTGCATTTATGAAGACATCTCCTTTGGCCCCATGAATCTCGGCCTGCCGGAAAATGAAGTGCGCAACCGCGTGGAAAGTGCTCTGACGCAGATGAAGCTGGCGGGACTTGAGAACCGGCCGACCCATTCGCTGTCGTTCGGCCAGAAAAAACGGGCCTGCATCGCGGGAGTTCTGGCTATGCAGCCGCAGGTTCTGGTTCTGGACGAGCCCTTCGCCGGCCTTGATCCGGTCATGGCGGCCGAGTTCAGCGCCATTCTGTATGAACTTCACCGGGGTGGAACAACCATGATCATCGCCACCCACGATCTGGACCTGGCCTATGGCTGGGCAGACGAGGTGATCGTACTGCAGGAGGGACGGCTGCTGGCAGACGGTCCGGCAACGGAGGCGCTGGTGCGGGCGGATGTGCATGCCGAACTGGGCGCATCGCCGATTGTGGCCGAGATCGCCGCGACCATCGCCTTGACCGGGATAAACGTATATGCTAATGGATATCTGCCTCGCAACAGGGCCGAACTGGTGCGGGGCATCGCATCTGAAATCAGGAAGGAGAAAGCCAGATGATCATCGTAACCGGGGGAGCAGGGCTGATAGGAAGCGCCGTGGTTCAGCACCTGAATCAGATCGGCAGGGAAGACATCCTGGTGGTGGATCATCTCGGCCAAACCGATAAATGGCGCAATCTGTCGCCGCTGCGCTTTATGGACTATCTTGAAAAGGATGCCTTCGAGCGGCTGCTGGACAACGGTTCCCTGGCCAGTCGTCTGCCGGGCGGCAAACCGGAAGCGGTCATCCATCTGGGGGCCTGTTCCGCCACGACAGAGCCGGACGCCACCTACCTGATCAACAACAACTTCGAATACTCGCGCAAACTGGCCCTGGCCGCGCTGGCCGCCGACGCCCGCTTTATCTGCGCCTCCAGCGCCGCAACCTACGGCGACGGAGAGAACGGCTTTGCCGATGACGAGGAGCAACTGCCGCAGTTGAGGCCGATGAACATGTACGGCTACTCCAAGCAACTTTTCGATCTGTGGGCTCTCCGCCAGGGCCTGCTGGACAGAATCGTCGCCATCAAATACTTCAACGTTTACGGCCCCAACGAGCAGCACAAAGGCGAAATGCGCTCGCTGGTGCTGAAAGCCTACGAACAGATCAGCGCCACCGGCACGCTGCGGCTGTTCAAGTCGCACCGTCCGGAATACGGCGACGGCGAACAGCTGCGCGACTTCATCTATGTCAAGGACGCCGCTGCAATGACGCTGCACTTCCTAAAGGGAAGCCAGGCCGGCGGCATCTTCAACGTCGGCGGCGGTACGACCGTCAGCTGGAACCGTCTGGCAAAGGCCGTCTTCAGCGCAATGAACCGTCCGGTCAACATTGAATACATCGATATGCCGGAATCGATCCGCAACACCTACCAGTACCGCACCTGCGCCGACACCTCCAAGATTCGCGCGGCCGGTTATTCGGCCCCGGTTACTTCCGTGGAGGAAGCGGTCGGCGATTACATCAGGAATTATCTTGTTCCAGGAAAACGACTGGGAGATTGATAAATTTTATCCGAAAACACTTTTTCTTCATCTATTCTCCCATTGACACAATAGTATCACATTGATACCATTCTATTATATCGCCTAAACTGCGAGAAATCATAAAGTTCCTGAAGCAAGCCGGGTTTACCGACAGAGGTGGCAAGGGTAGCCACCGCAATTTCACACATCCAAATTGCTCTATGCCGGTAACCATTTCCGGTAATCCCGGTGATGATGCAAAGCCATATCAGGAAAAATTGGTGCAGAAAGTGATTGAGGAGAGCAAACGATGAAACCGGCTGACAAATATTTAAAGATTGTAGAGTGGTCTGAAGAAGACACCTGTTATATCGGGACCTGCCCGGGCCTTATTCATGGCGGAATTCACGGCGAAAACGAAGCGAAGGTATACGAAGAGTTGTGCCAGGTTGTTTCCGAAGCTGTCGAACTATATCAAGCGGATGGCAAGCCTCTACCACATGCCACTGCCAACAAACAATATTCCGGGCGTTTTGTCCTTCGAGTCGGCTCAGACCTGCACAAAGAAGTCTCGATCAGAGCAGCACGAGTCGGCGAGAGCCTGAACAGCTATTGCCAGAAGATTTTGCAGAATGCCGTGCGTTGCGGATAGCCATAGCTTTACGCACATCGATACTGCAATTACATATCCCATAATAGACCTTGCATCTGCCTTCAAAAGAAGCACAACAGACCGGATGCCGAATTATCGGCCATCTATGCAATTATCGATAATATTCTCGAAAAACGCCGTCAAGTCTGGCTCGAACGGCTGACACTCAATGTCCTATGGCTCAAAGCATCAAAAAGTCGCCATTCCCCTGGCATCAGATATTTCATCTGGCCGAAACTGTTGCACAGACTACGTTTCCGCTTGCAGAAATTCCGCTTATGGAATCAATTGCCATCCAGAGCCTGGGAGTCTATCTGGGCCGCAGGAAAGAAGAAGTATTCTAATCAGACACTCCTCCACATCTGCTCGCCCCCGGTTGAATTCCCGCCGGCATCGTGCTATAAAAGCCCCTCTTCACATCAATCCTCCAACAACAGGTACACCATGACCCTCGCAGAACAGGTAGTACAGGGCAACATCCGCGCGGCAGCCCGGCTGATGCGCGACATCGACGACAACCGCCCCAATGCGGTTCAGGAGCTGAAACAACTCTATCCACACACCGGCAAGGCCTACATCATCGGCATCACCGGACCGCCCGGCGCCGGCAAATCAACTCTAGTGGATCAATTGACCGCCTCGTTCCGCAAGCGCGGCAAAAAGGTCGGCGTAGTTGCCATCGACCCGACCAGCCCTTTTACCGGCGGCGCCATCCTGGGTGACCGTATCCGCATGAACCGCCACTCCTGCGATGAAGGCGTGTTCATTCGCAGCCTGGCCACCCGCGGCGCGCTGGGCGGACTTTCGCGCTCCACAACCGATGTGGGCATGGTCATGGACGCTCTGGGCATGGATATCGTCATCATTGAAACCGTAGGCGTGGGACAGGACGAGGTTGATATCGTCAAGGCCGCCCACACGACCTGCGTCGTGATGGTACCGGGACTGGGAGATGATATCCAGGCCATCAAGGCCGGCATTCTGGAGATCGGCGACGTTTTCGTGGTCAACAAGGCCGACCGTGACGGCGCCGATCGGACGACCCGCGAGCTGTGTACCATGCTTGAGATGCGTAACGCACCGGAAGGGAGCTGGAACCCGCAGGTTTTAAAAACCGAGGCACAGCGCGGGACCGGCGTCGAGGAACTGACCGGCGAAATACTCGCCCACCGTGACTTTCTATTTTCAAGCGGAACAATCGACAATTTCCTGCGCGAGCGCAATCAGCGACACTTCATGGACATTCTGCGCGACAGCCTTTTCCGGAGTGCGATGGAGCTTATCACCGCTGACAACACTCTGGATAGTGTACTGGAAGGGATGAAATGCCTGAGTATCGACCCATATTCAGCCGCTGAAGTTGTGCTGTCGAAGATGCTGAAAGACACTCACCGCAAAACAGACAACTGAATTTGTTTATTCGATTGAATTAATCTGTTTTTGCTCTATACTTTATCAACTTTTGAATTGACTGCAGGAGAGTTGAGATGACCCTGACCGGAATTGCGCTTATAATCATAACCATTGCGATCTGTATTTTAGTAGTGACGCTGGTACCGACAATACTGGCTGCCAGACGCAGCTTCGAGTCTGTCGGCGCTCTGAGTGAAATGGTTCACAAGGAGTTAAAACCGACCATCCAGGAATTGACCAGCGTGCTTTCAGAACTGAAGACCGTAGGCGGCGGGGTGGTTGAGCACACCGACGATGTCAAGAGATTCATGTCGGCGCTGGGCGAAACCGGAACCAACCTGCACACTATCAACCGCACGGTGGGTGCAGTCACTAATGTTCTCAGCACCACTTCGGTCTGGGCAACCGGCGCCAAAGTGGCCGGAAAATATGTACTTGAAAGCTATCTTAAAAAACGGGGAGGTATCTGACATGTCTGAAGAGCAGGGAGTATCCGCAGGAACCGTATTGGTATCTTTTGTCGCCGGAGCAGCGATCGGAGCAGGACTGGCACTGCTTTATGCTCCCAAAAGCGGCCGCGAAATGCGTGAAAACATTGTCGATCTGACTGAAGATGCTGTGGACAAGATCAAGGAATATGCCAAGGAAGCCCAGGAAAAAATTAAAACCGCCATCGAAGAAGGCAAGGAAACGATCGTGGAAAAGAAATCGGTCCTGGCGTCAGCCATCGAAGCCGGCCGCGAAGCGATGCAGAAAGAACGCAGTTCGATACAGTAACCCTCGCAGCACCCCTTCAGAAAGCCCACTCCGGTGGGCTTTTTTTGTTCAACGACTCACCAGATTCGGGAGCATTGCATGTTTCACATACCAACGCCCCTATCAACTCGCCTGCCATGAACTGGAGCGTATATATCATCCTCTGTTCGGACAACTCGCTTTACACCGGCATCACCACCGAACCCGACCGGCGCTTCCGGCAACATGCAGACGGACTGGGGGCCAAGTATTTTCGAGCAAGGCGGCCAACGGAGATCGTATATCTGGAGCAGGGCCACACCCGCAGCACAGCCTCCAGGCGGGAACGGCAGATCAAGGGCATGACTAAACAGGATAAATGCATCCTGATCTCTTCCGCAACACCACAGCAAGAGCCTGTCCACAGTTGCCGGCACCCCCAAGAGTCCGGTTGAAGCGGGTTCCAGCGGCGTTGACTTTCGGGCCGGCATACTTTATACTCCCTCGACCTATGCAGAAATTCCATCTGACAAGATATGCGGTTATCACAATTGCCGCACTGCTCTACGCGCTCCCCGTCCTCGCCACCGAGCCGATCCAGCCGCTTCTGGCCGAGCTGACCCGTCCTAACGCACCGCAGCTGGCGCCCAGCGAGCAGCCGGCGCTGGTTCCGGCAGACGAAATCGATGCGGAGGAGATCGATCCCGCCGCCCCGCTTGCTGATCTTTTCTCGCTGGAAGAACTGCATGAAAACAACGGCGGTGACATCGAACTGGCGTTGCCGGATGTGGATCTGCCGGTTTCAGACATACCGTTGACCCTCAACAGCAAAGTCGAATATTTTCTTTACTATTTCCAGACCAGGGGCAAACAGTCGTTCTCGCACTGGCTTTCACGCTCATCCCGCTATATTCCGATGATGAAAGAGATTCTGAAGCGCGAGGGGATGCCTGAAGATCTGGTCTATGTCGCGATGATCGAGAGCGGATTTCATCTGCACGCCCGTTCATGGGCCAATGCCGTCGGACCGTGGCAGTTCATTTCAGATACGGGACGGCGCTACTCGCTACGGATCGATCAGTGGATTGACGAACGCAAGGACCCGGTCAAGGCAACCACCGCTGCGGCTCTGTACATGAAAGAGCTGTACGGCATGTTCAAGGGCGACTGGTACCTGGCCGCAGCCGGCTACAATGCCGGCGAGAACAAGATCCTGCGCGCCATCAGCATGTACAACACCAGCGACTTCTGGGAAATCTCCCAGGGATCATACCTGAAGCGCGAAACCAAGGAGTACGTTCCCAAGCTGCTGGCGGCCGCCATCATTGCCAAAGATCCGGCCCGTTACGGTTTTTCCGACGTGGCCTATCTGCCGCCGATCGAATTCGACACCGTCACGATTCCGTCACGCACCAATTTGGACCTGGCGGCAAAGTTGTGCGGAACCACCTACGAGACGATCAAGGAACTGAATCCGGACCTGCGGCACTGGTGCACCCCCCCCAACTATCCCGATTATCAGCTCAAAATACCCAAGGGAACCAGACAGCAGTTTGAGGCGGAATTCGCCAAAATTCCGGAAGACCAGCGTTTCGCTGAAAAGGTTCTCTACACCCGCTACAAGGCCGGAAAAAGGGATTCACTGAAAAGTATCGCCCGCCGTTTCGACACAACTCCGGCCGCGCTGGCCGAATTGAACAGCTTGAACGCCAAGAGCCGCCTGTCCGGCAAGACCCTGATCGTACCGGCCAAGCAGACCGTCGACTTCAGCCATGAAGGACGAACCGCACGCTCTGCCGCACACAAGGGAAATTATTCCAAGTACTATACCGTAAAAAAGGGTGATACCCTTGGAGCAGTCGCCAAACGCTTCAATGTATCGCCCAAACTGCTGACCGCCTGGAACAACCTGAAAGCAACGGTAGCGCTCAAACCCGGTCGTCGTATCATCATCGCCAAGTTCACCGAAAAGAACGGAGCGATGGTTCCGGCCGCATCCAAGAGCTGATTCCCGCTTATCCCTATTGCTAAAAACAACGAAAGGAATTACCGATGTATAACATTCTCATCTCCGCAGGCGCCTCTGCCGCGGTACTTCTGATACTGCTGCTGGTCCTCAAGCTGTCGTGGTGGATTGGGTTGATGATCGCACTGATAGTATTCGCAATTGTCTTCGTACTTTTTTCGCGCATCACGATGAAAAAGGTCATGGCCTGCATCGAGACGGCCGGCAAGGATCTCCAGGCCCAGCCGCCTCGTTTTGAAAAAGCTATCCGCGAACTGAAGGATGCCCTGCAATACAGCAAATGGCAGTTGTACGTGGAGGGGCAGATTCATTCCCAGATCGGCATGATCTACTACATGAAGCGCGACTTTGCCAACGCCTTCCCGCATCTTGAGAAATCGTTTTTCAAAAACTGGGCCGCCACGGCAATGCTGGCCGTTTCATACATGAAGCGCCAGAAGAAGGACAAGATGATCAGCACCTTTGACAAAGCGGTTCAGTGGAACGGCAAGGAATCGCTGCTCTGGAGCCTGTATGCCTACTGCATGAACGAAAGCGGCGAACCGTCCAAGGCCAAGGAGATTTTGGCCAAGGGATTGAAAAAACTTCCGGGTGATGAAAAGCTGAAGGACAACCTGGAGGCATTGGAAAAAGGCAAGAAGATGAACATGCGCGCCTATGGTGATCTCTGGTTTCAGTTCCACCTGGAAAGCCTGGGCGCTCTCCAGAAGCACCAGATGGCATCGATGGGCGGCCGCATGCAGCGCCGCATGACGGTCAGAAAATAGCAGTTGTCGATTTAATTAAATGTGAAGAAAAAGCCGTCTCAGGACGGCTTTTTCTTTTTGAAATTGCGGTTCAGCTCTGCAAGCGCATGATAGCAGCCGCGCGGAGTTGAGTCGAAAACCACCACCGGGCATCCGGTCCGCCGCTGCAGTTCCTCCAGCGACAGATCATCCAGAAAGACCCCTTCCCCCTCTTTCAGCATGACATCCGGCACCAGCAACGCCGCACCGGTTCTGTGACCGGCCAGCGCGGCGATAATGTCGTTGCCGGCCACCAGGCCACTGACGGTAACGCTCGATCCGAATAAGTTGTTATCAACCGCCAGCGGCACCAGTTCCAGACCGGTCTTCTGCCCGAGCTTGCTTAAAAATTCTCCGACAAATCCGGCGGATGAAACACCGGTTACGACCGTCGCCCTGAACGGTTCGAGCGGACGAGCCCGGCGGAGGGTCTGCGCTGCTTCCCGATTGAAAAGCGGAACCATGCCTACCCCGTTTTCAATCTGCGGAAAATCTCCGTACTGTCTGATCGGCGGAAACGGCAGCCCGGCCTTGAGGTAAAACTCATCGGCCAGAAAAAGAAACGGCTCTCCCAACTTCTTGCAAAGCTTCCTTGCAAGCGGTTCCCAGATTGCTATGAATTGGCGGGCATAAGCGCCATCCACCGGCGTCAATCGCGGCAGCTTTTGTCGATGGGCCGTCAGCCCCAGCGGCACGATCGCCAACGACCGCACTGCCGGGTACAGCGCGGACAGTTCGGTCACGGTGCGTTCCAGCTCAAGGCCGTCATTCAGCCCCGGACAGAGCACAACCTGGGTGTGCATGGCGATGCGGGCGGCGGCCAGCTTGTGCAACTGCTCCATGATCGGCGGTATGCCCGGCTTGCCCAGCAGCTGTTCCCGCAGCGCCGGATTGACGGCATGCACCGAGATGTACAACGGGGAGAGGCGCTGTTCGATGATCCGTGACAAGGCCTGCGGCTTCAGGTTGGCCAGGGTGACGTAGTTGCCATTCAAAAAGGAGAGGCGATAGTCCTCGTCCTTGACATAGAGCGGCTTCCTGAGTCCTTTGGGAAGCTGGTGGACAAAACAGAAGATGCAGTTGTTGGCGCAGCGGGCCGGTTGCGGGGCGGGAAAGGAGAGCCCCAGCGGTTCACCAGGCTCCCGCTGAAGTTCCAGTTCCCAGATTTCACCATCCGGTTTTTCGATCTCCAGCAGCAGTTCATCGTCCGAGGCGGTGTAATAGCTGTAATCGATGATATCACGCAGCGGTTGGCCGTTTACAGCCAGCAGGCGGTCGCCGGCCTGTACCTCCAGCTCTTCCGCAATCGAGCCGGGCTGCACGTTTTCCACCAGGAGCCCCTTCATCAGGCCCCACGGAAAAATTCGGAATCACGGTAGTAAGCCGCCAGTGAGCGCAGAAACACCTGCAGAACCGCGGTGACCGGCACCGCCAGCAGCATGCCGATGATACCGAAGAGCTGACCGCCGATCAAAAGTGCCACAATCGCCACCAATGGATGCAGGCCGACGGTGTCGCCGACGATCTTGGGAGTGATGACCATTCCCTCCAGGGCCTGCACCAACCCGAACCATCCCAGGCAGAGCAGCGGATGCAGAATGTCGTTGAACTTGAGCAGCGCCATCACGACCGAAAGACAGATGCCGATGATCGTGCCGACATAAGGGATGATAAAGGTGACGCCGGCCAGTGTGCCGATGGCAACCGCCAGATCAATGCCTATGAAATACAGGCCGATGCTGTAAAGCAGCGCCAGAATGGCGCAGACCGAAAGCTGACCGCGCACAAAACCGGACAGGACCGTATCCACCTCAGCCAGTTTTTCACCGTACCCGGAACGGAAACGCGCCGGTATGAAGGATTCGATGAAGAGCTTGAGTTGAGGCAGGTCGAACAGCAGGTAGAACAGATAGACCGGGATGATCAAGTAGCCCAGAACGGCCAGAATGACCGATACCGTTGAGGTAAGCGCCTTCTGCAGAAATGCCAGCAGCGGCTTCAAAAGGTCTGGCGCAACGCTGCGCGCCTGCTGCAGCAGTTCATTCATCCTCAGCGCAAGCTTGTCAGGGGTCTCGATGTTCAGATACTTCTTGATGGCCGCCGGCGTGATCTCATAAAGGTGGTGGGCATAGGCCGGCAGATTGAGCTGCATTTTAGAGAATTCGCTGCTGATGGATGCCACCATGAACACCGTAAATCCGGTGCAGACAACAAGCGCAACAGTGAAGACGATCAGAATCCCGTAGAGCCGTTTGACCCCTTTCTGTTCCAGAAAAGCAACTGCGGGATTAAGGATATAGGCCAGCGCAAGAGCGATAAACAGCTGCAGAAAAACCGTAGAAGAGTAATAAAGCGCGGCCGCGGCCAGAACCAGCAACAGCAGTGCAACCGTCAGAAGGATTTTCGAGCTTTTTTGCATGGGATCGTATTATCACCGAAAAGCCCCCGCAGCCGAATGCCGGGGGGCCTGTTTGAGGAGACTACTGGTGCAGCCGGAAGGAGCCATCCGCCGAAGTGATCGTGGAAATGGCGTGTTTGTAGATCAGGATGTCACTGCCGGAGTCGAGCAGCACCGAGAAATTGTCAAACGATTTGATGAAACCTTCCAGCTTGTCGCCCGACATCATGATAACCGCTACCCGCACCCGCTCTTTGCGGGCCTGGTTGAGATACTGGTCCTGAATATTGAAGGGTGCCTTAGCCATCTGTTTACGCCTCCCGTCTTTCAAAAAATTCAATTGCATACTGTAAAATAGTAACAAACTTTTCCGGATATTCAAACCATAATATATCCGGCTCCGCCTTGAACCAGGTCAACTGACGCTTGGCATAATGCCGTGTATTGCGCTTGATGAGCCGTATGGTTTCCCCCGGAGTGGATTCCCCGGAAAGGCAAGCGACTGACTCCTTGTATCCGATTGAACGCATGGCTTTCAGTTCACGCCCGAAACCGGCCGACAGCAGACCGCGCACCTCATCCAGCAGGCCGTCGGACAGCATCCGGTCCACACGCTGCTCGATGCGCTGGTACAGTTCGCCTCGTTCAACCTGGATGCCGATCTGCAGGCTGTCGTAGCGCCGTTCTGAAAAAGCATGTTCCTTCTGGTGGCGGGAAAGCGGGATGCCACTCAACTGATGCACCTCCAGGGCACGGATGATCCGCACCAGATTATTGGGGTGCAATCCGGCGGCCAGTTCCGGGTCCACCAGCCGCAGTTTTTCCAGCATCGCTGCATTGCCGATCCGAGCGGCCTCTTCCTGCAGTGCCGCGCGTATTTCGCATGTTCCGCCGGGGGAGTCCACCAGTCCCTTCAGCAGGGCACGGATGTACAGGCCGGTTCCGCCGACCACAATGGCCCGCTTGCCCCGACTTGTAATGTCTTGAATTGCGGTATCGGCCGCCACTGCAAAATCGGCAGCCGAGAAGGATTCGTCCGGTGCGGCTACGTCAATCAGGTGATGGGGAATTTCGGCGCGCTGCATAAGGGTCGGCTTGGCGGTGCCGATGTCCAGACCGCAGTAGACCTGCATCGAGTCGGCGTTTACGATCTCGGCATCCAGTTCATGGGCCAGTCGCAGGGCCAGATCGCTCTTGCCGGAAGCGGTCGGCCCGCAAATAATCAGGAGTTTTGGGAGGTTTTTATTGGTATTCATCGAATGGCGCTTAATCCTATATTTCGCCGTAAGAAACGTCCTCATGTGACGAGTTTTTTCTGCCGTTAAACATTGCAATTTTTTGTTGTTGATTTGATTAGCAACTACAAGCATCTATCATACGGCACCAAAATCATACCATATTCCATGGAATAGCCATGACCTCACTCGTTATCCAGTATGGTTTCTCTACAGCGCAGATCACTGATCCCATTCCGATACGCCGTCCAGGATAGGCTGCCTTGAATGCGGTTATGCCGGAGACATCCCGCCGGGATGGCCTGGTGGTCAGTTTAAACTCAAATGGATATATGACGTCGTCTTTCTCCAATAGCAGATCAACCTCGGCTCCTCCGGCTGAACGCCAATGATACCACGCGGGTGTAATTCCCGTGGCAGCTGCCTGTTTGTAGAGTTCCTGTACCATGGCACTTTCAAACAGAGACCCAAATAACGGGTTTGAAGCAAGCATTTTGGGTGATGAAACCCTGGAATGATAACAGGCAAGACCTGTATCGCTAATATGCCCTTTGGGACGCGACGAAACTCGTTTGACCGGATTACCTGAAAAGGGAGGCAGCTCAAACCACTGGAAGGTTGCTTCCAGAATCTTTAGCCAGCGCTTTGACGTCTGCGGGGTTATGCCTATTTCGCGCCCCAATTGACTGTAATTTATCTCTTGGGCTGTCAATGCAGTCATGAGACCGATAAACCGGCCAAATTCTTGCCAGTCCTGTATTTCTCCCATCAGACGTGCATCACGTTCAATATATGTCCGATGATAGCCAGTCCAGAAATCTGTGATCAGATCGTCAGGAAGCAGCTGCGCCCCTGGCATGAAACCTTTCCAAAGCCATGTTGTCAGGTCTCCGGAGTATCTGGATGCTGTCCGGTTCCACTCCAGAAACTGATCAGGAGCCTCCAGCCATCCGGATAGCCAGCAACCGTCAGCATCAGACAATTCCTGCAACGAAAAACCTTGTAAATCGAGGAACGCAGCTCTACCGGCAAGGCTTTCAGATAGTGTTTTCAGTACCTGCCATTGTTGTGAGCCTGTCAGGATAAATTGACCGGCTCTGGAAGAGGAACGATCAACCAAGCGTTTGATGGCTGATACCAGCTCGGGAGCATATTGGATTTCATCAAGTATAAGAGGCGGGGGATGATTGAGCAGGAAAAGATCCGGATCTCGTCTGGCGCCCTCAAGGTCGAGGCTTGCATCAAACACGACATAATCATGCTGGGGAAAAAGGTGTTTCAGGAGCGTTGTCTTGCCCACCTGCCGGGCACCACTAACAACGGTTACCGGAAAATTTTCCGTTAAACGGACTAAACGAGTTGAAAGGAGTCGGTTACGATACATGTCTTGCATATTAGTGATGGCATCATTAATTTGCAAGGCTTTTAGGAGGTTGAAAGAGATATTCTTATCTGAAATGAGGCTGACAGTGCGTGTGGCACGCCTATACACCGGGCGTAGATATTCAACAACTATCTATTACGTCCGTTTGAAGATCTTTTCCAGCTCGGACAGGGTAACGATATGCGAGACTGGACGGCCGTGCGGACAGCTGGCGGCGAATTCGGTTTCATCCATACTGCGCAGCAGCTCTTTCATCTGGCGGATTTCCAGGGCATGAACACCACGCACAACCGAGTGACATGCAATTCGTGAGAGCAGCTCGTCCAGCAGGTCATGGAAAGCAGCGCTGGTGCCGAGTCCGGCAAGATCCGCCAGGATGTCCCGCACCAGGCGGATAGCGTCCTTTTCTGAGGCCAGACGCGGAACTGCGGCAACCATCAGGGTGTTGCCTCCGAACGGCTCCAGATCGAAACCGATGCCGGACAGGTCCGAGCGGAAACGGCCGGCAATAGCGACTTCACTGAATGACAACTCGACAGTCTCCGGGAAGAGCAGACGCTGCGACTCCACAGCACCGCTCAGACACTGCTGTTTCAGTCGCTGGTAGGCCACCCGCTCGCTGGCGGCATGCTGGTCGATGATCACCAGATCCGTACCGGACTGGCAGAGGATGTATTCGCTGTGAAACTGGCCGATGACCGTCAACGATGAGAAGTAGCCGCCGGGATTGCCCTGCTCCGACTGAAAGGGCACAGCCGGTTCGCCGACGGTAACCGTTTCGGGCGGTGCATGAGAAACCGGGGCAGCCGTTGTCGGCACCGTCCTGATCGGGTCAGAGGGTTGCGCATAATGCTGTTCCCGGCGCGGCAGCGCCAGTGAATTCTGAGCGGCAGCAGCAATCCGCTCGCGATAGGCTTGACCGGTCGGTGCTGACGATGACTGCAATGGTGCCGCCAGAGGCTTGTTTGCCAGCCATGGAGATAGTCGCAACACCTCCTCCACCGCGGCCTGAATGGCGTCATGCACGACGGATTGGCGGCGGAAACGCACTTCGTGCTTGGTGGGATGGACGTTGACATCCACCTCCCCTGCCGGAAGCTGGATGAACAGCGCCACAACCGGGTAGCGGCCGCGGTCGATCACACCGCGGTAGGCCTGCATGACGGCATGATGCACAACCTTGTCGCGGACGAACCGGCCATTGATATAGGTGTACATGGCCTGCAGGCCGGAGCGTACCAGTGAGGGTCCGGAAACAAATCCGCTGATGGCGGCATACTCACAGCTGCTGTCCACCGAATGCAGCTGTGATGCGCTATCCTTGCCGACCACTTGCGACAGACGCCGCTGCAGGTCGCTACGCTGCACCCGCAGCAGTTCACGCCCGTCACTGATGCAGCTGAAGGCGGCATCCGGGCGGGAAACCGCCAGGCGGGCCACCACATCCCCCACATGACCGGCTTCGGTTTCGGAACTTTTCATGAATTTTAGACGGGCAGGAGTGTTGAAGAAAATCTGCTCGACACTGATTACCGTGCCGGGAGCCATGCCACAAGCTTTTACCTCCCGCACCCGCCCCCCCTCCACGGTGATTTCGGTGCCTTCCAGACTGCCGGCCTCCCGGGTGGCCAGACAGAAGCGTGAAACCGAGGCGATCGAAGGGAGCGCCTCACCGCGAAAACCGAGCGTCAGAATGCCGTCCAGGTCGCTGTCGCATTTGATTTTGCTGGTGGCATGTCGCTCCAGCGATAGCAGCGCATCTTCGCGCGACATGCCGTGACCGTTGTCGGCCACACGGATAAGGCGCCGGCCGCCGGCGGAGATCTCAACTGAAATGTCGGTCGCCCCGGCATCCAGAGAGTTCTCAATTAACTCCTTGATAACCGAAGAGGGGCGTTCAACAACCTCACCGGCGGCTATTTTGTTGGTCAGGTTCTCCGGCAGTATCGTTATGCGCTGAGACATGTCTTCTCCGTGCAATTAAAAAAGAGCGGGAAACCCCGCTCTTTCTGGTTGTTGTTCATGAATTTTACAGGGGATTATTTTTTGGCACTATCGTCAGCATCACCGAAGAGGCTGTCGAAATCATCGGCAGCATCCTTTTCGCCAGCGGCAGACGAAATCTCGGGAGTATCGTCCCAGGAAAAGTTTTCCAGGTCAAACTCGCCAGGTTCAGCAGTCTTTGCCGCAGCCTTGGGGGCGGCAGCCTGCGGCGGCGCGCCGAATGGATCATCACTTACCTGCGGTGTCGTTTCAAGAAGGTCGGCAAACGGGTCCGCCTCCACATTGGACTGCTTCTGAACCGCAGCCGGCGGCTCATCGTCAAAGTTGAAGGGGTCGTCATTGAAAGATACGGCAGCGGCGGCCGAAGACGGCGAAGCTTCTTCCGGCAGATCAAACGCAAACATGTCTTCATGGGCTTCAGCATTTTCTGTCAGCTGCTCGGTTTCAGCGGAAGCGATGCGAAACTCCTCGGCCATTTTTTCCCTGACCTCAAGCGGCAGCACAATCGGGGTGATGCCAAAGGTCTGCTTATAGCCGCTCAGGTCGCTGGAACACCGTTTACAGCTGTCATGAAACTCAAAACTGTTGTATCCGCACTTGGGGCATTTCATGGGCGGCTCCTTGGCCGTGATCTGATCACATTTCATCCCATATATACTGCATAATGGCCAGAATAGCAATACCTGCCGTCTCGGTGCGCAGTATCCTCGAGCCGAGCGAAACGGGCTGAAAGCCATGCTGTGAAAAGTGCTTTACCTCCAGCGGATCAAACCCCCCTTCCGGTCCGATTGCGACAACGACCGAGTCCGGTTTTTCCTGCGACGACAACGTCTGCTTGAGCGAGCACTCCCGTTCATCCTCCCAGAGAATCAGACGCAGTTGCTGACCGGCCCCACTGGCCGCATCCAGCGCAGTCGGCCGCCACGATACACGGGGCACATCATTTCGACCGCACTGGCGTGCCGCTTCGGACGTGATGCGGTTCCAGCGTTCAAGCTTGCCGGCCAACTGTTCTTCACGCACTTTGGCGACCGAACGGCACCCCCCGAACAGAAGGAAATCGTGGGCGCCCAGCTCGGAACATTTCTGCAGGATCAGGTCAATTCTGTCGCCCTTGGGAAGCGCCTGGCAAATCGTAATCCTGGGCGAGGTCGCATCGACTGCGGCAGCCGTTTGAGCCAAAGATATGGCGATCACGACACTCTTTTTCGCAACATGGTCAATTTCGCCGTTATATGAGACACCATTTTCGTCTACCAGCAGCACCCGGGCTCCGGTTCCCAGTCGCAGCACTCTCGCGATATGGTTATATACCTCTCCCTCCACAACCGCGTAACCGTCACGGATGCAGCCCGAGGTTATCATGAAACGACGCATGCTCATTTTGGGTGTGTACTCCGGTAAAGCATCGCAACCCACTCGCCGGCCTTGTTGGTTTCTTGATAAAGCAGCGGCTGATCGGCAAATCCGCGACGCACCAAATCTTCCTTCTCGGCCAGTATCCCTGAAAGTATAAGCGCTCCGCCCGGGTTCAGTCGAGCGGCCAGGCCGGGCGCCAGACGGACCAGCTCCTCGGCCAGAATATTGGCAAGTATGATATCGAACCCCTCCTCCAGCGACTCCAGCGGAACCGTGCCGCATTCAACCTTATCGGCCAGATCGTTCAAAGCCAGGTTTTCACGTGCGACGTCGACCGCTTCGGGGTCGATGTCAAGGGCAAGAATCCGGCCGGCCCCCAGCAGGCTGGCAGCCATCGCCAGGATCCCGGAACCGGTGCCCAAATCGAGCAGAGACGGTGCAGCCGCCCGGCCGGCATCCATTATTTTTTCCAGCAGCTCCAGACAGAGTCGAGTAGTCTCGTGGCCGCCGGTACCGAAGGCCATTCCAGGATCAATACGCAGCACCAGGTCTCCCGGCAGAGATGCGGCATCTTCCCAGGTCGGCACTATCAAAAGCCTGGTGCCGACACGCAGCGGCTTGAAATGTACCTTCCAGCTGGTGCTCCAGTCCTCGGAGCGGACCGGCGTGATCGTCGCAGGGGACAGAGACAGTCCGGGCTGGCGGCCGGCCAGCTCCAGCAGAAACGCTTCCAGTGCATCCATTTTGGGAGCAGGATCCACATCAGCCGGAAGGTAGGCCTTGACCGTCATCCGAAGGGAATCCGGAATTTCGCTGGGAGAAAAGGCATCAACGGAGAGGTTTTCAACGCAGACACCGCTACCGGTAAGGGTAGTCAGGTAATCCGACACAACGTCGGCAAGTTCAGCCGGTACATCGCAGGCAATTTCAAGCCAGGAATCATTCATTGGACAACCTTTCGACAGGAATAATACCAAGGTGCAATCAAAATGAGTACAAGGCGGCGAAGAGAGTGGCGACCGTGGCGTACAATAAGTACGTTGAGGAGCCACCGACGAAGCCAACGACGTAATCGCTTGATTGCGACTTGGTATCAGATGGAAACGTTAGCAGAACGGTCGTATGGTGACAATAAAAAAGCCTTGCCATGCATTACTCGACAACGCGCAACGCAACCGGGATCAATGGTATTTCTGTTGAGCATATACGTGTATAGAATTCATGTACACCGCAGCGACACCTACAATTCGCAAAAAAACCTTTTATATCAGCAGGTAGCAAGCGTTTTGCCACAAGGCTGAACAGTCATGGAGTATACAATTAAAATACATTGATTCACCTCGCCTCACAACAAAACCATGCCTCCCTCACCACACCTTCCAACAATTACCCTTCAATATAAGCATGTTACGGCACACTAATTTTTTTCACAAAACATGGCACGCTCGATGCTTTAGTAATAAGCAGGTAAGGCAAAAAAAATACAGCTGAAAGAGGAGATCGTCATGAGAGCCATATCAGCAATGTTAACAACACTTATGATCACCGCCAGCCAGGCACTGGCAGCCGGCGGAGCACCTGAGGGTGAAGGTCTTGGCATTCTGGCAGCATGTTTCATCGGATTCGGCATCATGGTAGTTATGTTCCAGTTTATCCCGGGCATCATGTTGATGGCAGGAATGCTGAAAGGGATTTTGTCATTGGGCCGGAAAGATGAACATGAAACCACAGCCAACTGACAACCGGCCACCTTCTGCAAACCGTTAGTTGAAAATATATAAAGAAAAGGAGAAAGTCATGAAAGCACTCGCAGCGTTAATCGCAATCCTGGCCCCCGCAACAGCATTCGCAGCTTCAACTCTTCATGAAGACAACAGCGGGATTTTTGTATGGATCTTTTTGGGGTTCTGCGCCCTGATCGTGGTAGTTCAGGTAATGCCAGCAGTCATACTGATGTTCGGTTTTGCCAAAGGACTGTCAGCCAAAATGTCCAAGCAGGAGGTGGTGGCCAATAAATGATGACAACAAAACAGACTGTTCACAAGCATCGTTACAGAATTGAACAAACTATGGCAAATCAAAATGAGGGATAGCTCCAATGGAACTATCCCTCATTTTGTTTCCGCATCATAACAGCCGTGCTTCTTTCCACTACATAATCTGATCAGGGAGAACCGGTAGCAACGGATGACTTCCTCTTTGATTTAGCCGAATCAATTTATTCCCCGACATATCTCTCAACCTTGACCGCACAAGCTATTCCTGCTATTAAGTACGTCTGTTTTCGAGTGAAAATCCCCATACTCCCCACCGGAGGTATCATCGTGACATTCCAGGATCTTATCCTCTCCCTGCAAGGCTACTGGGCCAGACAGGGATGCATCATCCAACAGCCCTACGATACGGAAAAGGGGGCCGGCACCTTCAATCCGGCCACTTTTCTTCGTGTACTGGGTCCCGAGCCATGGAACGTGGCATACGTGGAGCCGTCCCGCCGCCCCACCGACGGCCGCTACGGCGAAAACCCCAACCGCCTGCAGCACTATTACCAGTTTCAGGTCATCATGAAGCCATCGCCCATGAACATACTCGATCTGTACCTGGACTCGCTGAGGGCCTTCGGACTTGACCCGGCCAAGCACGATATCCGTTTTGTGGAGGACGACTGGGAATCGCCGACCCTGGGCGCCTGGGGTCTGGGATGGGAGGTCTGGCTGGACGGCATGGAGATCACCCAGTTCACCTACTTCCAGCAGGCCGGCGGCATCGACCTGAAACCGATCTCGTCCGAGATCACCTACGGCTGCGAGCGAATCGCCATGTACCTGCAGGGCGTGGACAATGTCTACGACCTGGAATGGGTCAAAGGGATCAAGTACGGCGACATTCACCACGAGAGCGAGGTGGAGTTCTCGCGCCACAACTTTGAGGAGGCCGATGTCGACATGCTGCTGCAACTCTTCGGCATGTATGAAAAGGAATGCCTGAGACTTGCGGCAATAGAGCTGGTGCTGCCGGCTTACGATTACGTCATGAAATGCTCCCACACCTTCAACCTGCTGGATGCACGCGGCGCGATATCGGTGACGGAACGCGCTTCGTACATCGGCCGGGTGCGCAACGTGGCCCGTATCTGCGCCGAGGGGTATCTGCAGATGAGAGAGCGACTGGGCTTTCCGCTGCTGAAAGGAGGTGCTGCGCAATGAGTACCAAAGAACTGTTTCTGGAAATAGGCACCGAAGAGATTCCGGCCGGCTTTATCCCCCGCGCCCTGGCAGAGATGGAAGCGATGATTGTACGGGAACTGGCGGCTGCCCGCCTCTCTTTCGGCGAGATCAAGACCCTGGCCACTCCCCGCCGCCTGGCGCTGGTCGTAAAGGATATTCCGGCCGTGCAGCCCGACGCGGAGATTACCGCCAGCGGACCGTCCAAGAAAGCCGCCTACGATGCCGATGGCAAGCCGACCAAGGCTGCCGAGGGCTTTGCCCGCGGACAGGGGGTGGATGTTTCCGCTTTGCAGATCATCAGCACCGAAAAAGGTGAATACCTGGCGGTAACCAAGCAGGAAACCGGTCGCCCTACCCACGAGTTGCTGGCTGAAATCCTGCCACGATTGGTATCAAACATTCCCTTCAAAAAATCGATGCGCTGGGGCGATCTGGATGTGCGTTTCGCCCGCCCGATCCACTGGATCGTGGCCCTGTTCGACGGCATCGTGGTACCCTTTTCCTTCGGCAATATCGAAAGCGGCACAATCTCCCGCGGTCACCGCTTCATGGCCAACACCACCTTCCCGGTACGGAATTTCGCACATTATCAGGAAGAGTGTGAACGACACTTCGTCATAGTCGATCCGGAACGGCGTAAAGAGATCATCCGCCGCGAAACACACCGTGTGGCGATAGCTGCCGGCGGACACCTGCTGCCGGACGAAGAGCTGCTGGATCAGGTTGTCTATCTGGTGGAATACCCCAGCGCGGTACACGGTACCTTCCCGGCAGAATTCCTGAAAGTACCCAAGGAGGTTCTGATCACCTCCATGCGCAGCCATCAGCGCTATTTTTCGATTGTTGACGAGAGCGGCCGCCTGATGCCAGGTTTCATCACGATTAACAACACGCTGACCGATGATCCGTCGGTGGTCGTCAAGGGCAATGAACGCGTCCTGCGGGCCCGCCTGTCCGATGCCCGCTTTTTCTTCGAAGAAGATCAGAAAACAACTCTCGACGAGCGGGTCGAGTCGCTTAAAAAGGTCGTCTACCAGCAGAAGCTTGGTACATCCTACGAGAAAATGGAACGCTTTCGTGCGCTGGCCGAAGGATTGGCCGAGCAGCTCAATCCGGCCGTAAAAGCGCAAACCGCCCGCGCCGCAACGCTCTGCAAAGCCGATCTGGTTTCAGGCATGGTGGGAGAGTTCCCCGAAGTGCAGGGTATCATGGGTCGCGAATATGCCCTGCTGGAGGGCACGGAACCGGCTGTGGCCAACGCCATTGCCGAACATTACCTGCCGGTCCAGGCCGGCGGCGAACTGCCGGCATCCGACATCGGCGCCTTCGTCTCCATCGCCGACAAGCTCGACACGATCTGCGGCTGTTTCGGCGTGGGGCTGATCCCGACCGGCGCCGCCGATCCCTACGCGCTGCGCCGCGCCACCATCGGCATCATCAGCATTATTCTCGACAGGGGTTACCGCCTGTCGCTCCAGGCCTTGATCGATCAATCACTTGATCTTCTGGCGACCAAACTGGCTCGACCGCAGGAACAGGTGGCGGCCGATGTGCTGGAGTTTTTCAGGGGACGCTTCGTGAACCTGCTGGCGAACGACTTTGCAGCAGATGCGGTTGATGCCGCCGTTTCAACCGGCTTCAACGACCTGGTAGACGTCAAGGCCCGCATCTCCGCCCTGGCCGAGTTCAAGTCCCATCCCGACTTCGAGCCGCTGGCCGGAGCCTTCAAGCGGGTCGGCAATATCATCAAGGAGGGCAACGACGCCCCGGTGAATCCGGCACTGTTTCAGGACCCGGCCGAAACCTGTCTTTACGAAGCCTTTCTGTCGGCCAAAAACACGGTGGATGCCAGGATCACGTCGGGTGAATGGCTGGATGCCCTGACCGAAATTGCGACCCTGCGCGGGCCGGTAGACACCTTTTTCGAAAAGGTCATGGTCATGGCGGAAGACCGGGGAGTACGGGAAAACCGACTGGCACTGTTGACTGGCATTGCCCGCATGTTTGAAAAGATTGCAGATTTCTCGAAAATCGCCTGACCTTAAAAGGAGTATTCAATGTCGTTTTCTGCACGAATTATTATCGGTAATGCTATCAGTATCATCCTGGCAGTCTCCGCAACAGCCATCATTAACCCTAAGGGTGAATTGTGGATCGATGCTGCAATCTGTGTCGCATTACTGATTGTGATATCAGGCATCATAGGATTTTTGAGCAATGCAGCTTTCAAACCGCTTACCGGAATAGTCGCGGCTCTTGAAAAAGCCGCGGGCGGTGACCTGTCCGTCCGTGCGGATGTTTCGGGCAATGGCGAGTTTGCCCGGCTGGCAACCGCCTTCAACACGATGATGAATGATATGAACAACGCCATGCGGCAATTCTTTTCGGTAGCCGACACGGTTCGCGATTCGGTCGTACTGGTGCGTTCCACCACCGACGCGATGGCATCCGCCGCCGAGGACGTTGCCATGCAGGCCGGCACGATTGCGACCGCCAGCGAGGAGATGTCCGCCACATCCGGTGACATCGCCCGCAACTGCCTGTATGCCGCCGAAAGCGCCCAAAAGGCCACCGAGCAGACTCACAGCGGATCGGAACTGGTCCAGGGCAGTGCCCGCCTGATGGAAAACATCGCCCATCGAGTGAATTCAACATCCCAGACGGTTGCAGGATTGGGACAGCGCTCAGACCAGATCGGCGCCATCGTCAACACCATCCAGGACATCGCCGACCAGACCAACCTTCTGGCTCTCAACGCAGCCATAGAAGCGGCCCGGGCCGGCGAGCAGGGGCGCGGATTTGCGGTGGTGGCAGATGAAGTTCGTGCCCTGGCCGAGCGTACCACCAAGGCCACCAAGGAAATCGCCTCCATGATCAAATCGATCCAAAGCGAAACCAGGACAGCCGTTGAGTCCATGGGCGAAGGGGTCAGCGAAGTCAAACACGGCACCGCCGAGGCGGCCCGCTCCGGCGAGGCATTGGAAGACATCCTCAACAGGATCAACGAGCTATCGATGCAGATCAGCCAGGTTGCCACCGCCGCCGAAGAACAGACCGCCACAACCCATGAGATCACCAACAACATCCAGATGATTACCGACGTGGTCAACCGCAACGTTGAAAGCTCCCGCAGCACGACTGAAGCGACCACCCTGCTGGCGAAGCAGGTTGACAATCTGCACGAACTGGTCGGTAAATTCAAACTGGCAAAAGCGCTGGAGTGGGACGATAGATTCGCCACCAAGGTCTCCAAATTCGACAATGAACACAAGACACTCTTCGCCATGGTCAACGACCTGCATGATGCCATGCAGCAGAAGCGCAGCCGCGACACCGTCGGATCGGTGTTGAATCGCCTGATCGACTACACGGCCAAGCATTTTGCAGGAGAGGAGGAAGCCATGACCCGCACCTCCTATCCTGATTTTGCCGCCCACAAGCGGGAACATGAAAAACTGGTCGAACAGGCCTTGGGGCTGAAAGCCAAATTCGATGCAGGCGAAACCCTCCCCGCCCAGGGAGTGATCGAGTTTTTACAGAGTTGGCTGATAAACCACATCATGGGCGTTGACAAAAAGTACGGACTACACCTGAACAAGAACGGAATCAAATGATAGCGATTGTCGACTACGGTATGGGCAACCTCCGTTCCGTACAAAAAGGTTTTGAAAAGATCGGTGCCGAAGCGCATGTCACTTCCGACCCGAGAGTCGTGCTTGAGGCCGACAAGATCGTTCTTCCGGGCGTGGGGGCCTTTCGGGACTGCATGCGCAATCTTGAGCAGGGTGGCTTTGTTGAACCGTTGCTGAAAGTCATTGCCGAAGGGCGGTCTTTTTTGGGGATTTGTGTCGGCATGCAACTGCTGTTTACCGACAGCGTGGAGTTCGGCCTGTACAGCGGATTGAACGTCATCCCCGGCCATGTCCTCCGTTTTCCCGACCATATGAGCATTGCCGGCGAACGCCTGCCGGTGCCCCAGATGGGCTGGAATCAATTGGCTTTCAAAAAAAATCCGCCGGCCTTTGAAGGCATACAGGATGGTAGCAACGTTTATTTTGTCCATTCCTATTATGTCAAACCGGATGACGACGCCGTAATAGCGACCACCACCGACTACGGCATCGAGTTCTGCTCGTCGGTCTGGAAAGACAACATCATTGCCACCCAGTTTCACCCTGAAAAATCGCAGGAGATCGGCCTGCGAATACTGAAGAATTTTGCGGAGTTGAAATGATAGTCATACCTGCCATAGACCTGAAAGAAGGAAAATGCGTCCGCCTCGAACAGGGGCTGATGGAGAAGGATACCGTTTTCAACGATGACCCCGGCGCCCAGGCCCGCGCCTGGCAGGACCAGGGGGCCGAGCTGCTGCACATCGTCGATCTGGACGGTGCCTTTGCCGGCGAGCCGAAGAACAAGGCCGCGATAAAGTCCATCATCAAGGCGATTACGATCCCGGCTCAACTGGGAGGCGGCATCCGCGATATTGCCACCATCGAAGCCTATCTGTCACTCGGCCTCTCCCGTGTCATCATCGGCACCGCCGCCCAGCGCAACCCGGAACTGGTACGCGAAGCCTGCGCAAGATTTCCGGGCAAGATCGTGGTCGGCATCGACGCCAAAGACGGCATGGTAGCGGTGCAGGGCTGGGCCGAGGTGACTGACATTACCGCTGTCGAACTGGCCAAAAAGTTTGAGGACTGCGGCGTTACCGCCATCATCTACACCGACATCTCCCGTGACGGCATGCTGCAGGGCCCCAACCTGGAGGCCACCAAAGCGCTGGCAGAATCAGTTTCGATTCCGATCATCGCTTCGGGCGGAGTTTCGAGCCTGAAAGACATCGAAAACCTGATGAAGATCGAATCATCAGGAGTTACCGGGGTCATCACCGGTAAAGCCGTCTATACCGGAGCCATCATGCTGAACGAAGCGATCGCTCTGACGAAGGGAATCTCCTGAAATGCTGACCAAACGTATCATTCCCTGCCTGGATGTCAAGGGCGGCCGTGTCGTCAAAGGAGTTCAGTTTCTGGAACTGCGCGATGCCGGCGATCCGGTCGAGATTGCTGAGATGTACGACCAGCAGGGCGCTGACGAACTGACTTTTCTGGACATCACCGCTTCCAGCGACCAGCGCGACACGATCATCGATGTAGTACGCCGCACAGCCGAGCGCGTCTTCATGCCGCTGACCGTGGGCGGGGGCATCCGTTGCGTGGAGGATATCCGCCGCATGTTGAATGCCGGAGCGGATAAAACCTCGATCAACACCGCCGCTGTCCATCGCCCAGAATTTGTAAAAGAGGCTGCCGAACGCTTTGGCTCGCAATGCACCGTTGTGGCGATCGATGCCCGCCGGGTACCTGGCGAAGAGCGCTGGGAGGTATACACTCACGGCGGTCGCAACCCGACCGGCATTGACGTTGTGGAATGGGCGGTAAAAATGGAGCAGTACGGTTCCGGCGAGATTCTGCTGACCAGCATGGACTGCGACGGCACCAAAGATGGTTACGACTTGAAACTGACACGCGCCGTGGTCGATGCGGTTTCGATCCCGGTCATCGCTTCCGGCGGTGTCGGCAACCTGGAGCATCTCTACGACGGATTCACGACTGCCGGAGCCAGCGCCTGCCTGGCGGCTTCCATTTTTCACTACCGGGAATACACTATCGGACAGGCCAAGGACTATCTACACGAAAGAGGGGTCGCGGTAAGACGATGAATGACAGTGACGACATTTTACAGGCCGTTTATCAGGTTATTCTTGACCGCAAGGCCCAACCTGCCGAAAGTTCATACACATCATCTTTAATGCAGAAAGGGATTGACAAAATCCTGAAGAAAGTCGGGGAAGAGGCTACCGAAGTTGTCATTGCCGCAAAAGGGGGCAAGCGGGACGAGATCGTTTATGAGACGGCCGATCTTTTTTTTCACCTGCTGGTCATGCTTGGATTTCACGACATTCCGCCCGAAGATGTTTACAGTGAGCTCAGGCGACGTTTTGGAACATCCGGCATTGAAGAAAAGGCAGCGCGTTCTTGACTCCTGTATTTGCTTATTGACAATACCGCATAGTGTGATATTGTACTCAACTCAAATTATTTCTATGTCAGTATGATTTTATTTGACGATCTGGAACAGGCGGGGGGTGATTTTACATGCCGGGAGTAAAAATAAAAGATAGCGAGCCGTTTGAACTGGCGCTGAAGAAGTTTAAAAAACAGTGCGAGAAAGCTGGTATCCTCTCAGAAGTACGCAAACGCGAACATTTTGAGAAACCAAGCATCAAGCGCAAGAAGAAAGCCATCGCCGCCCGTAAGCGCGCACTCAAAAAACAGCGCAAAATGATGGATTAGTATGGCAGAACGTACTTACCTGGGCAACCGGGCTTAGGAACCACTTGATGACGTTGAAAGAACAGTTAAACGATGCGATGAAAGCAGCCATGAAGGCGCGGGACAACCTGCGCCTTTCGGCTGTGCGCATGGTGCGTTCCGCAATCAAAAATCGTGAGATCGACCATAAAGCTGAACTGGATGACCAGGGCGTCGTAGATGTAGTTTCAACTCTTGTCAAGCAGCGTCGCGAATCCATCCGGATGTACCAGGAAGGCAACCGACCGGAACTGGCTGAAAAAGAAGAAGCTGAGCTGAATATTCTGCTCGACTTTCTCCCGGCCCAGATGAGCCGGGAAGAAATTGAGCTGCTCGTGTCACGGGTCATACATGAGATTGATGCTCAAGGCGCTAAAGACATGGGGCGAGTAATGAAGGCCGTCACACCGCTGACCGCCGGCAAGGCTGATGGCAGAGCCGTTAGCGACATTGTCAGGAGTCGGCTGGCCTGATTGCTTTTTCAAGTTCAAGTAATCGGCACTCTTTCCGCACACAGTCAAGGGGCTTTCATGAAGATTGCCCCTTCTTTTGTAAATATTTCACGGCGCTGCGATGAATTTATTAGACATCATCATTCTGGTGGTTCTCTGCTTTTTTGCTGTCAAAGGCCTGGTCAGAGGACTTGTTAACGAGGCGTCTTCTCTGACTGGACTTCTGGCGGGAGGATGGTTGGCTTATCGCTTTTACCCTTTACTGGCCGTTCCGATTAAAAGCGTACTTCATCTGCCTGCGCATCTGTCCTCGTTTCTGGCTTTTATCATTATCCTGCTCCTAACCGGAGTCTGCGCACACATCATCGGCAATGTCATAACTGCAGCCCTTCGTCTCGTCATGCTGGGCAGCCTTAACCGGCTTGGCGGCATATTGATCGGCGCGGTCGAGGGGGCGCTCCTGCTTTGCATGGTTTTCAGCATAGCTTCGTCCGGGTTTATGCCTGAGCAGATACGAAACAAGATCAGATCCACAGAATCGGCGAACCTGTTTGCAATGACTGGCGATCGATTTCTTTCCTTATGGCGGAATGCACCGGCCGGGAAACCATGATACCTGAAGAAAAAGTACGGGAAGTCGCTGAACGTCTTTCAATTGTAGAGGTTGTTTCCGAGTATGTGCAGCTGCGGCGTTCAGGGGGCAATTATCTTGGGCTCTGTCCGTTCCACGGCGAGAAGACCCCCTCGTTCAATGTAAATCCGGCTCGCGAGATATTTCACTGTTTCGGCTGCGGCGCCGGAGGAAATGCTTTTTCCTTCGTAATGAAGATGGAAGGGTTGAGCTTCCCCGAAGCGGTCAAGCTGCTGGCCCGTAAAGCCGGGATAGAGATTGAGGAACGGCAGCTGACTCCTGCCGAAATAAAATCGCAGGATGAGCGTCAACAGTTCCAGAGAATTAATGAGCTGACAGCCGCTTATTACCGCTCTACCCTCCAGAACGGCCAAGACGGTGAACATGCCCGGCAGTATCTGGCGAAACGTGCCGTAGGCGATGATATTTCAGAGGCATATCGGCTTGGATTCGCTCCGGATCGCCGCGACGGCCTGGTCAGACACTTGAGGAATAACGGCGTAGAACTTGAAATTGCCCTTAAACTCGGTCTGATTCGCAAAGGAGATTCCGGCTGGTATGATCTGTTCCGTAATCGGCTGATCTTTCCGATCCGTGACCCCAAGGGCTCGGTAATAGCGTTTGCCGGACGGGTGCTGGATTCATCTCTGCCAAAATACATAAACTCGCCGGAGTCGCCGATCTATCATAAGAGTTCGGTTCTTTACGGCCTTGACATGGCGCTTCCGACTGTTAGAGCCAAGAATTCTATTATTATCGTCGAAGGGTACTTCGACCATCTGGCGTTATACCGGGCAGGTATTTTCAATGTGGTGGCAACCTGCGGCACGGCTCTGACGGCAACGCATGCAAGCCAGATCAAACGACATGCCGAACAGGTCCATATGCTGTTCGATGGAGACAGTGCCGGCAAAAAGGCGTCCATTCGCTCCATGGAACTGTTTCTGGAGCAGCGCATGCCCGCATATGTAATCACTCTGCCGCCTGGAGATGATCCGGACAGCTTTCTGAGCAGCAATCCGGTTGAAGCGTTTAACGATCGCCTAAACAAGGCGCGCCCGGCATTTGATTATTTTGTTCGATCCCTGCTGGCCGAGACGGCAGCTGACAGTGTGGACAGCAAGGTAAGAATAATTGATGAAATTGTTCCACGCTTTCGAAAAATTTCCGACCCGGTGGAGCGGGATCTTTATGAAAAGGAAATTTGCAGGTTACTGGGGATTACGGCACATTCATTTCGCAAGCGGATAGGAGGGATGAACCTCTCCGCAAATGACACGGAGATGAATTCCAACAAGAAAATACCGCATGGCAACAATTCGCAAGAGACACTTTTAGCATTAGTGATAAACTATCCTGAAGCACGGGATGAAGCGATACGTACCGGCGTCGAAATTCTGTTCAGCGGTGACTACCTGGAGCTTGCCAAACTGGTGATCGACACCATGGCACAACCTGATAATTCACTGGCATTTAGCCATCTGCCGGACAAAATAGAAAACCAGGAGCAAAAAACAATACTGTCGAGAATCATGGTGTCGGACGCTTTTTTGGCTGACATAGATTGGCGCAATGTTTTTGATCAATGCTCCAGAAGCAGTGAAAAAAAGGCGCTTGGATCAATAAAAGGCATTGCCGCGCGACTGGCGGTGCTTGATGCAGACAGCGAGGAGTACGCACTCCTTCTGAAACAGGCAGACAGCCTGCGCAAAAGAAAGTCAGAGCTTTAGCCGTTTTGATCGTACGAACGGCAAACCAGAGGTGAATACATGGCAAAGAAAAACATGGATGATGTCAAACAGCTTATTGATATCGGCAAGGAAAAAGGCTTCCTGACTTTTGACGAAGTCAATGACATACTTCCGCCCGACATAGCTACCGACCAGATCGAAGATGTTATGGGTATGTTCGGTGATATGGACATTGAGATCGTGGATTCTTCCCAGAAGGTCAAGATCCCCAAGATGAAGATCGACCTGGAAGAGGACGAAGAGTCTGAAGGCGAATCCGAGGAAGTGGAATTCGAACCCGGTTCCATCGGTCGTACCAGCGATCCTGTCAGGATGTATCTGCGTGAAATGGGTTCGGTTTCTCTGCTGACCAGAGAAGGGGAAGTCGAGATTGCCAAGCGTATCGAAGATGGCGAGCGCGACGTTGCCAGCGTTATTCTCAATACCCCGATTACCGTCAAGGAAGTGCTTTCCCTGGGCGACAGACTCCGCAAATTCCAGATCAACCCTTCCGAGATCAGCAAAGAGGTCGAAGAGGAGCAACTTGAAGAAGATGAAGAAGACGTTCAGCAGATCCGCCTGCTTGAAGTCATCGATTCAATTGCAGCCCAGGATCAGTTGCTGACCGAGATAACCGATTCGATCACGGACGCGAAATCCGCACCCAAAAAGAAGGAACTGGAAAAGAAATACCGTGAAGCCAAGGACCATCAAGCGGAACTGCTCAAGTCCCTGCGCCTGAAAGACCGCCATACCAACAAAGTTGCCGAACGCCTCAAGGAGTTGTCACTCAAGGTTGACAAGATGCAGGATGAGCTATCCGACCTGGAACCGCTCATCCCTGCCGACAAATTAAAGGCACTGGTTGACAAGCTTCAAAACGAAGATGAAAAGGGGACGACTGAACTCAAAAAGCTGAAGCTTGATGAGGACGAGACGGTAAAACTGGAGAAGCGGCTGCGCAGTGCGGCTCGCAAGCTCCTGAAAGTTGAGCAGGAATCCGGATTCAAAGCACGCGATCTGGCAGCCGCTCTTAAGGCAATTGAAGAAGGCGAATGCAAAGCCCGCATCGCTAAGAGCGAGCTGATCGAGGCAAATCTTCGTCTGGTGGTTTCAATTGCAAAAAAATACACAAACCGTGGGCTCCAGTTTCTGGACCTGATCCAGGAAGGCAATATCGGCCTGATGAAGGCGGTGGACAAGTTTGAATATCAGCGCGGCTACAAGTTTTCCACTTATGCCACCTGGTGGATCCGCCAAGCCATTACCCGCGCCATTGCAGATCAGGCACGCACCATCCGCATTCCGGTTCACATGATCGAAACCATTAACAAACTGATCCGGACAAGTCGTCAGCTGGTACAGGAAAACGGACGCGAACCATCACCGGAAGAGATCGCGGATCGCATGCAGCTGCCGCTGGACAAGGTTAGAAAAGTGCTTAAGATAGCCAAGGAACCGATCTCCCTTGAAACTCCGATCGGTGAAGAAGAAGATTCTCATCTTGGAGATTTCATTGAAGACAAGGGCGTGGTTTCGCCAATAGATGCGGTCATCAAAGCCAACCTGTCCGAGAGCACCGCCAGAGTACTGGCCACATTGACGCCGCGCGAAGAAAAAGTTCTGAGAATGCGTTTCGGCATCGGTGAGAAAAGCGACCACACTCTGGAAGAGGTCGGCCAGGATTTTGAGGTCACCCGGGAACGTATCCGTCAGATAGAAGCCAAGGCATTACGCAAGCTGCGCCATCCCAGCCGCAGCAAAAAGCTCAAGAGCTTTGTGGATTA
This sequence comes from uncultured Geobacter sp., assembly GCA_964458105.1. Lineage (GTDB taxonomy): Bacteria > Desulfobacterota > Desulfuromonadia > Geobacterales > Pseudopelobacteraceae > JACRCG01. The sequence goes on along the minus strand of CAYWJJ010000005.1, from coordinate 23,046 downwards.
ATACCTTGAGGGGTTTAACAAATATAATCCGACCGGTTTGTATCAGCCTGTTTTTCATGCTGTTGCAAACCGGTTTTGCTTTTGCTGCCGACATTGATGATTCCGCCATATTTGTCGATGCATTTTCCGCATACCAGAAAAAGGACTACCTGACCGCCATAGAAAAAGCTGACCAGTTGAACCAGGTCTTTCCGGACTCCCCCCTGCGGGATGTGACCCTGCTGCTGATAGCCAGATCCGGCATAAAGTCCGGTGACAACGAGCGTGCTGCAAAAGCGGTCACCTCATTTAACAATGAATTTCCGGAGAGTAGCCTCAAGGCCACCGTTGAGGAGGAACTGCAGTCTCTGGCTAATCGTTTAAAAAAAGGTGAACAGATCCTTCCGAACAAGCAGCTTCAAGTTGCAGCACAGAAAGTACGCACAGAGCGTTTGGCGAAAGAGCGGGCGGCGGCTTTAAAACTAGAGCAGGAGCGACTGGCCAGGGAAAAGGCCGAGCAACTGCGAATCGCTCGCGAAAAAATCGAGGCCGAGCGGCGCGCAAAGGAAAAAGCAGCAGCGGAAAAACTCTTGAAAGAGGGCATCAAAGCGGTCATCGCTGTGATGGATGAAAAAGTGGTTGAAGCAGGTGAAAACGGGAGCATACCATTTGATATTTCAAATCGTGGCAAAAACAGCGAAGAATTTTTATTGGAGAGTGTCGCCCCGGCAGAATATTCGGCCTCAATCACCTCGATCACAAAAACGGACTCTGCAATCAAGCGTATAAAGCTGGCGGCCGGTGAGACATTTAAAGGTAACCTTGCATTTAGGATGCCTTTAGACAAAGTTGACCGCAACCGCACCAGCATGACCATCAAAGCGACATCGGCTGTCTACGCTGATGTTTCCCAGCAGAAACGGGTACTGGCGATAACTTCGGCACCTCTTGTGCGGGTAGTGGCCAAGCTGGCCAAGAACCAAGTGGCTCCCGGAGAAGAGTTGCGTTATCGGGTGAATATTCTCAATATCGGCTCAATGCCGGCTCAATCATTGACAGTCAGGCTGCAACTACCGGTTCAGCTTGATTTTCTGGGCATCCCCGAAATTAAGTTCAAACAGGAACCGGACGGAACTCTCGTCTTCCGGCTAGAACAGCTGGACCCAGGCAAGCTGGCAGAGCTCAGCCTGGATGTGAAGGTGCGGAATAACAGCGAGGATGGGCAGAAACTGAACGGACAGATAGAAGTCATCAATGGCCAGCTTCAGCGTAAGGATATTTTTTCCACCGTTGCTTCAGTGGTAGTGCAACCACGGCAGATACCACAATAAATTTATTATCCGGCATCACAACATGACAAGGTTGTCGCGATGTACGATTACATCCCCGTAGTAGAATCCGAGTCTCGCTTCAATTTCAGAACTTTTGCAGCCAGCCAGACGGGTTATCTCGCTGCTTGAATAGTCGGACAAACCCCGCGCGAACTCTACCCCGTCCAACCCGCAGACTCTCACACACGCTCCTCTCTCGAAGCGCCCCTCCACGGAAACAACGCCTGATGGCAGCAGGCTCTTTCCTTTTTTCAGAAGCACATCCCGTGCACCCTCGTCCACGAACACCCTGCCGGATGGTTTAAGCGTATAGGCTATCCAGTGTTTTCTACGATTGACGCCTTCACCGGCGGGAAGGAAAAGTGTGCCGACTTCTTCGCCGCGCATGGCGGCAAGAATTATCCCATCGCGCTTGCCGGACAGCATGATTGTGGCAACGCCGTTCTTGCCCGCCTTCTTGGCTGCCGCAACCTTGGTCGCCATGCCACCGGTACCAACGCTTGACCCGGAACCTCCGGCTGCCTTTTCAACCTCGCGGGTGATAACCTTTACCAGTGAGATCAGCCGTGCATCAGGATTGCTGCGGGGGTCGGCACTGTAGAACCCCTCGATATCCGTCAATATCAGCAGCAGATGTGCCTCGGCCACATTGGTAACCAAAGCCGAGAGATTGTCGTTATCGCCGAATTTGATCTCGTCCACCACGACAGTGTCGTTTTCGTTGATGACGGGAATTATGCCGAAACTGAGCAAGGCATCTATGGTGGCTCTGGCATTCAGAAAACGCTGTCGGCTTTCCAGATCTTCACGCGTCAGCAGCAATTGGGCCACCTTCAGATTGTGGGAAGCCAGCGCCTCTTCATAAGCACGCATCAGGCGACTCTGACCGACCGCGGCGGCAGCCTGCTTATGCGGGATGGTTCTGGGTTTGTCCGTAAGGCCGAGCTCGCTTCTGCCGGCCGCGATAGCGCCCGATGACACAACCACCACCTGGATACCCCGCTCACGCAGCGCGGCGATATCACTGGAAATCCGTCTGATAACCGCCATGTCCAGGGAAGCATCCGAATCGGTCAGAACCCTGCTGCCGATCTTGATCACTACCCGCTTGACTGATTTCAGGATCTCTTTACGCATTACCACACCTCTTCCGCCTTGCCCCACAAGCGCCTTGCGATCTCATCAAGCAGAGCTTCGATTCCTTCTCCGGTAGCAGACGAGATCGGGAAAACCTTGATGCCCTGCCGCTCAAACCAGGCCTTGATTCCGGTCAGCTCCTGCTGCGTCTGCGGCAGATCGGTCTTGGTGATGACAACCACCTGTTCCTTGGCGGCCAATTCCGGGCTGAACAGGGCCAGCTCACGGCTGATTGACTCGAATTCCGCGATCGGATCACGTTCCGGCATCCAGGAAATATCCACCAGATGCAGCAGAATGCCTGAACGCTCCAAGTGCTTTAGAAAGCGATGCCCCAGTCCGGCACCATCATGGGCACCCTCGATGATGCCCGGAATATCGGCCATTACGAAAGAACGGTAGTCCTTGTACGGCACAACGCCAAGTGACGGAGCAATCGTTGTAAAGGGATAATCGGCAATCTTCGGGCGGGCAGCCGATACCTTGCTGATCAGCGATGATTTGCCGGCATTGGGCAAGCCCAACAGGCCGACATCGGCCATCAGCTTCAGTTCCAGCCGGAGCTTGCGCTCCTCCAGGTCTCCGCCCGGCTGGGCGAATTTAGGGGCTTTGTTGGTAGCGGACGCAAAGCGCGCATTGCCCTGACCGCCGCGCCCCCCCTTGAGCAGTGTTACCCGCTGTTCGTTCCGGGTCAGGTCGGCCAGAACATCACCGGTCTCGGCATCTTTTATGACCGTACCGACCGGCACCTTGATCACGAGATCCGCACCGGAGGCGCCATGCCGGTTTTTGCCCATGCCGTTGTGCCCTTTCTCGGCCTTCTGGTGTGGCCTGTGACGCAACTCCAGCAATGTGGAAAGCCCGGATGATGCAACAAAAATCACATCGCCACCCTTGCCCCCGTCACCGCCGCTTGGGCCTCCAAACTCGATAAACTTCTCGTGCCGGAAGGCAACACAGCCCGCTCCGCCGTGGCCTGAAGCGGCAAACAAGGTTACTTCATCGATAAATCTCATTCGGTCTCTTTCCCATCCAACCATGCCTGTATGGTCTGTAGGCGCACGTTCCAGGCCTCGGTCAATCGCTCATTCAAAAACGCCGTGAACAAACTGTCAAACAGCTGCATTCCCTGTTCCATCAGATACATGCGTTCATAGAAGACCGATTCGCGTTCACTCATTTCCTCGACGGTCGCATCACGTTCAATACGGACCTGCGGGCATTTGAAGGATGCAAACCCGAAGGTGTCACCCTTTAGCGTCAGTTTCCAGGGGTTTTCGTCTTTTTCCATGTAAATTGTGGCGCTGGTAATGCGTTTGCCCCCCTTGAGAGCCGAAATTGCCTCCAGATAGCTGTCCTGGGACCCAGATACGGTGACCTTCTGTATGCCCCCCTCCTCACCGCCGCCCTGCAACTGAATGCGATCGTCGATCCACGCCGAGAAACGCTCTCCGGCCGCGAAATGCCCCGGACGGCAGATGCTGAATTCTCCTTCTCCGCTCACCCCGCGCTGCAGCAGCCAGAGCAGAAAGTCCCAACCCAACCACTGGTTATCCCGGATCATCGACACCACGGCATCCGAACCGGCCTGATTGGCGGCCTCAAGCTTGTCCAGCATCTGCCCTTCCAGCAGCATCCTGGCTCTGGCAAACGGATGAATAATCACCGGACTGAAACCTTCGAACGATTTGCGGAAAACATCCTCAAACCGCTCAATGACCTTGGTGCCAAGACTGTAGAGAGCCAGAACATTACTTCTCTGGTCCCATACCAGATCGACGCTGGAGGGCACCGGTAGGCATTTGATCAACAGCCGCATCTGTACCTGTTCCTTGATCTCTTCCCGCTTGTTCTTGGGAGTGCGCCGCAGATTGGGATGCTGGGCCAGAAAAGCGCCCTCTTCACGACCGGTGTGGGATTTGAGAACCGCGGCCGGTATCTTGCGCTGGTCCTTGCGCAGAGAAAACACCACGTAGTTGTCTCGCCAGAAATCGGAGGGCGCTTCGAAGGAAGCATCATCCGGACGATCAACCTGAGCCCACCCTTCCGAGCTTTCTTCAGCAGAGTTTTCAATTGACTGAAAGCCCCTGTCGGCAAGCTTTTGCGAAAACCACTGAAATTGATCGTCCTTCGGCAGGTCGCCGGTTATTGTGAACTGAGTGATACTGACTGTGTTGGCATAAACGCCCATGAATATTGTACTTCCTTTCGATTACTTGCCCAGCAGACGGGCATATTCGTTAAGTGATAGTGATGTGTGCCAATGACCGTTCCATTTGCCGATGACGGTTACGCCCCAGAAAACAAGCACCAGTAAAAATGCGAATAAAATACCCGGAACATTGAACCTGCCGGCGGCACGCATGGAAAGAGCCTGATTGAAACGGCAGTGGCTGACACAGCGCCAGCAGCCGATGCACTCGGGCGAAAATACACTCTTCTTGTGCATGACATCGATATGGGCCGGGCAGACCTGGCTGCAGACTCCGCAGGATACACAGCGCTCCGTGTCGCGGGTGATCCTCAGCGGTGAAATCGTGGCAATCAGCCCCAACAGCGCTCCATAAGGGCAGAGATAACGGCAAAAAGGGTTGCGCAACACGACCGAAATTGCCAGCAGAAACAGGATTACAGCCAACGCCGGGGGAGATATGTGCCGGAAAAAATCCAGCATGCGCACATCGGCCATTTTGTGGTAATCAGAATTGATGAACAGATCCATCGCATCCGGCGACATGACGATAGCGATCGAGTAGATGAAAAAAAACATCATCAGATATTTCAAGGATCGCAGCGCAAGATCCAGCCAGCGCGGAAGACGCGGATTGCGCCTGAAAATTTTAAAGCCGGACTTCCAGGCACATTCTGATACCGCTGCGACAGGACAGATCCATGAGCAGAACGAGCGGCGCAGCATGAATGCCACTGCCATAATGGCTACAAAGACCACCACCGCAGCGGGATGAATTGTATTGACGCCGCCTCCCTTGATCCAGGAGGCGGTTCCAAGCAAACCTGAAATCGGGAGAAAACCTTCTATGCCATCGGGACGGGGCACAAATGCAGAACCGCCGCCAACACGCACAAATGTTACAAACTGGTAAAAGCGCAGACCCAACCAGAGCATAAAACCCAGAAAGCAGAACTGGATAACTATGCGCAACGGCTGCATATAGCGAGCGGACATGTTCTTCTCCCGGCATCGTACCGTTTTATACCAAGGTGCAATCAAAATGAGTACAAGGCGGCGAGGAGAGTGGCGACTGAGGCGTACTATAAGTACGTTGAGGAGCCACCGACGAAGCCAACGACGTAATCGTTTGATTGCGACTTGGTATTAGAACCCGGCGGCAGCCATCTATTCCACCTTTAGTGCAACGTAATGGACACTGCCGTCAGGACGCCTCAGCAGCAGTCGCACAACGTCGTCCTTGACAAGCTTTGCCACGATTGCATTGAACGCGGCAAGCGTCTCCGGACGCTGACCATTTATTTCGATGACGATCGATCCGGGAGTCACGCCGGAATCTTCGGCCGAAGAGCCGGGCTTGACTTCGCTGATAACAAGCCCCTTGGAATCGCGCATGCCGAGACGATCCGCTTTTTCCTTGTTGAGCTCCTCAACAGTGATGCCAATCTTGTTGCTTTCACTGCTTCCGGCGGTTACATCGCTGCCGCCATCCTTCAGTTTGCCGACAATCAGATACACTTCCTGCTTTTTGCCATCGCGGAAAATCGAGAGTTTAACCTTCTTGTCAATCGGAGTTGCCGCTACAAAACGAGGCAGTTCATTTCCTTCATTTATCTGCTTGCCGTCATATTCAAGGATGACATCGCCCGCCTTCAGACCGGCACGCTCCGCCGGCGTATCCTTTTCCACACTTGCAATCAGGGCACCTTTCTCGGAATCAAGTCCGAAGGATCTGGCCAGGTCGGCCGTCAACGGCTGGAATCGCACTCCAAGATAACCCCGCGTTACTTTGCCGGAATCGCGCAACTGGCTGACAACAGCTTTGGCCATACTGACAGGAATGGCAAAGCCGATTCCGCCGCCTGCACCGGCGATGATCGCGGTATTGATGCCGACAACCTTGCCCTGGGCGCTGAAGAGAGGTCCGCCGGAGTTGCCGGGATTTATTGATGCGTCGGTCTGAATGTAGTCATCATACGGTCCGCTTCCGATCACTCGCCCTTTCGCGCTGACAATGCCGGCGGTAACCGTGTGCGACAGGCCAAACGGATTTCCGATGGCCATAACCCACTCACCGACCTCCAGTGTGTCGCTGTCGCCCAGCTCGGCAAATGGAAGCTTGTCCTTGTCACTGATCTTGATCAGGGCCAGATCGACTTTTTCGTCCAGTCCTTTAATCTCGCCCTTGAGTTCTCTCCCGTCGGAGAGCTTGACCATGACCTCATCAGCTCCGTTTACGACATGATTATTGGTCAGGATGTAACCGTCGGCGCTGATGATAAAACCGGTGCCGAGACTCTGTTCGCGGCGAGGCCGCTGCTGCGGCATTTCATCAAAAAAACGGTTGAAGAAGTCGTCAAAGAAATTGTTGCCAAAGGGGTTTTGCTGCTGTGGCCGCCTCAAACGCTGCTTGGGCTTGATATTTTTGGCTGTACGTATGTTGACAACCGTCGGGTTTAGTTTCTTTGCCAACTCCACAAAATCCGGGCTGATCGGCTTGGCAACCGAAAAAGCCGGCAGCGCCAAAGCACACGCAAGCCCCATGACCAGAAAACGAGCTGATAATACGATTGATTTGAACATGATCTGACCTCCCTGATTTATTCTTCCGTATTGAACAGATTGGGGCGGAATCGCATGAGTCACGACACCGCCCCAGATCGTTTCAGCTATTTAAGATAATAAATCATTTCAGAAAAATCAACCCCTCTACCCCTCTTTCAGGATGTAGCCCTGGCCACGAACTGTATGAATGAGCTTTGTGGGGAATTTGCCATCAACTTTTTTGCGCAGATAGTTGATATACACGTCGATAATGTTGGTAAAGGTTTCAAACGGATATTCCCAGACATTGTCTGCAATATTCGCCCTGCTGAGAACGGTATTGGCGTTACGTACCATGAATGCCAGAAGAGTATACTCTTTGGCGGTAAGAACGATCTCGGTTTGACCTCTCCAAACCTTGTGGTTGACCGGATCCATGCGCAGGTCAGCGAAACGGATCTCTGCTCCGCGGTCCTGCTCGCCACGCCTGATAAGCGCCCGGACCCTGGCCTGAAGCTCGGCAAAAGCAAAAGGCTTGGTAAGATAATCGTCCGAACCGGCGTCAAGACCCGACACGATGTCCTCGGTTGTGTCCTTGGCCGTCAGCATCAAAACCGGAACCTGGTTGCCTGCTTCCCGCAACTCGCGAGCGACCGTGACGCCGTCCTTCTTGGGCAGCATGTTGTCGAGTATGATGAGTGTAAAATCGCCGTTTAGCGCTTTTTTGAGGCCATCCGCGCCATCATGGCTCACGGTGACCTGGTATCCGTCATCCTCAAGTCCACGCTTTATAAAACTGGCAACCTTTTTTTCATCTTCAACAATTAGAATTTTCATCTTTAGACTCCTTTTTTTAATTTAATTTAGTTTCTACACGGTTTTTTCCGGCTCACTGGTTGCTTTTAATCTCCATACGACGCATTATTTCAGAAGCGGCCTCTTCGACAGATTTATTGGTAATGTTCAATACAAACCAATCGGGATGCTGACGGTAAAGTTGTCTGCAGGCAGCCAGTTCCTCCTCGACCTGCTGATAATCATTATAGCTGCCTCGTGGGCTTTGCCGCATATTAATCAATCTTGAGGTCCGTATCTCCACAAGCCTTTTTGGATCAATAAGCAGCCCGACGATTTTGCCCTGGTCGATCTCAAACAGCTCCTCAGGAGGTGCGATTCCAAAGACCAGCGGAACATTCGCAACCTTGTACCCCTTGTGAGCCAGATACATGGAGAGCGGCGTTTTTGATGACCGTGACACGCCTACTAAAACCAGATCAGCTTTGTGCAGATAGCGTGTCTCCTGGCCATCATCATGTTTCACTGTAAAGTTGACCGCCTCAACCCGACGGTAGTAATCGGTATCAATCCGGTGCAGCAAACCCGGTTTTTCCCGTGACGGTGCCCCGAGATAGCGGGACAGGTTGTAAATCAGCGGACTCAGCAGATCAACGGTAATAAGCCCGCTCTCTTCCGCCACGCGCTCTACAGCCTCAGACAAGTGCGGGTCAACCAGGGTATACACAACCAGCCCGGGCTCATGGACAGCAATGGACATGGCCTGCTGCACATCAGCTTGAGAACGGATTTGAAAGAGTCGCTGCACACGAACATCTTCTTCATAAAACTGAGAAAGAGCTGCGCGTATCACACGCTCGGCGGTTTCGCCGGTAGAATCGGAAAGCACATATATTGTCTTCATGGCACCTGTGCTCCGCCTGTTCGCTTAATTAGGCGAACACCAATGTTTCTAATGAGAATGTACGTTGCGCAACCATAATTGTCAAGAGTTTTTTTGTGTTTTTTAATGCCAATTCAACATAAAATTGTTGACCAAACTGGAAACATATCTATATCATGTTCATACTGTATACAAAATTTTATTCAGGGGGTGAGTATGGGCAGGGAGTATACACTTCAGGAGGCCATTTCTCTGGCAGTCAAGGCAGAGAAGGATAGTATGGATTTTTACCGCAGAGCGGCTTCTGTAGCCAAGAACGAAAGAGCCAAAAAGGTGTTTGACTTGCTCGCCAACGAAGAAGTCGGCCACCTGAAAGCTTTTTTTGAACATTACAAAGGCGCAGAATTTGGCGACCTGGCATCCTACATGAATTCGCCGGTTGACACGAAGAATCCCACCTACATGAAGCTTGAAAAAGCAATCAGCGAAGATGTGGCTGAACAAAAAGCCCTCGAACTAGCCATGATGGAGGAGAAGCAATGCATCGGGCAATACACCCAGCTTGCTGAAGGGGTTGTTGATCCGGGCGTAAGAGCTGTGTTCACGAGGGTTGTAAAGGAGACAGAGGGACATTATGCTTTGATTGAATCGGAATACGCCCACATCATGGGAATGGTTCACGAATCCGACCAGGATACGTACGTCAGAGAATAAAGTTCGGCAAAATTCCTATAAATTCCAAATCGGCCTGCCGTCGGATGACTTCAGGCCGATTATTTTATCATGCAAGGAGCATTCATGAAACGTAACCTTCATCTTGCAGCCGTGTTCACACTTTTAGCAATCAGCAGTGCAATTGCCGCAAATCGGGAGCCGCAGTCCGGTACCAACCTTGGCAATGTCAAAGGTGGCGACTTCAAAAATGCACACAGCATCATTGCCAGGAAATGCACCGGGTGCCACTCATCAGAAAAAATCGACATGGCACTATCATCCGGAAAAGATATGAACAGGATCCAGGAGGAGATGGAAAAACGTGGAGCTTCGCTGGATAAAAATGATCGCGAAGTTCTGGGTATTTACTGGAAAGAGGCGGCACCACTTAAAAAGAAGTGAATGAAACAACTTACTTCCGGAATCAACCTGTTATCGTGCGTCCCCACACTGGGTCGCTATACTGCCGCTTCATGTGAACCCGGCCCCTGCGGTGCAGGCATAGCAGTGATCTCCAACCGATATATCTGACCCGGAGTGCGGTAATTCGACCATCTCTGAAATATGCAGACGTTCTCCGGAATGAGGCAGACCGGCAGCCAGATTAAAATCACAATCGTAAACGATGCCATCCCAATCAACCGACACAAGAGACCTGCACATCAAACCGGGCAAGGCAAGATGATTGAAACTGGCGGTCAAATTTTCAACGTATCTGTTGTAGTTTCCGGAAGACTCCAGCCACTGTTTGAAACGTCCCAATGGAACGTTGGCAAAAGTGAACAGCCTGTTGAAATTAATACCGTACTTCCGAAGAAGTTCACTGTGGAATCTTTTTTCTGACTGGGCTTGATTGGCGGGAAGATATGCTCCGGCGGGGCTTGAGACAAGGTCCAGTTCAAGCCCGCTACCTTCACAACCGTATCCACTTGAATTCAGTTTTTGCAACATTTCAATGCAAGTGTCCCAAACCCCGGCGCCGCGCTGGGCCTCGGTCTGCGAACTGTTCACCGCGGGCAGCGACGCAACCAGAACAACTCCCTTTTTTTGATATAACCCAACCAGCTCAGAATACCCGACACGTTCAAGGGCCGTAAGGTTAGTGCGGACAATCAGTTTTTGAGTTACACCCGCCAGTTCGCCAACCAGCAGAGGAAGGTTCGGATTATATTCAGGGGCGCCACCGGTTATATCAATGGAACTGAATTTGAAACGCCGGGCACAGGTGATTACATCCTCGGCCGTCTTCAAGGACATGCTCTCCCGCCGCATGGGACCCGCTTCCAGGTGGCAATGGCGGCAGGAAAGGTCGCAAATCCGCCCGACATTAATCTGCATGGCTGTTGTCACATCTCGCTTCAGCTGCAGTCCGTCTTTAACCAGCTTTTGTTCAAACGAAGTGATAACCATTCTATAGGGATAATTTCTCGGCGATTTTTCTCATTTGAACAGCATGCACCAGAGAAGCGCCACCTCGAATAGCGCTGGCGACATGCACCGCCTCGGTCATTTCGTCAAGATTCGACCCTTTCTCAAGACAACCCGTGGTGTATGCGTCAATGCAAAAGGGACACTGCACGGCATGGGCCACGGCAAGCGCAATAAGCGCCTTCTCGCGTTCCGTCAAAGCCCCCTCGGCAAAAACAGCTCCGTAATAATCAAAGAACTTTGCAGCGAGGTCGGGAGCATTTTTGCCGATCGAGGCAAAATCGCCCAAATCGGCGGGATCATAATAAGTATCCATAACTTCCTCCAACTTATATTAGCGAAACACAACATAACATCCGAATATTTCTCAAAACCGTGGAATATTTTCATTCAATACTCATGCACAATAATATAATACGCCCCACCAGGCACAAGCTAATGGGGCGCATTTCCAATCGGCCAGAATGAATACAAGGTTTTTCTACTCGTCGAGACTGATGGAACTCTTTGTTTTATCGCGACGTTTTTTCTCGCTGGCAGCAAACTTGTCAAGGCACTCCTCAGATTTATCCACCATGGAGCACTCCAGATATTCTGCAATATTAATCACACAGGCGCGAATTGCTTTACCCACCGGTGTTTTTTGCTCGGCCTGGGTCCTGCCGCCAACCCCCATTATGCTCCCGGAAATTCCTTTTGAAGAGCTTTCGGATTTGCCCTCAATTGTTTTGGTCTCAACAATCTCGCTGGTTTCAACGTCAACCACCTTCAGATCAACAGCAACATAAGCTTTGGCGCTGCTGGTATCAAGACCGAATCCCATAAAGCTCAGACCCTTTCCCGACTTTTCCGCCCCTTCTTCAAAAGAAGATACCGTAGCCATGACCAGATACTTGGCGCCTTTGATCTTGCCAAGCTTTGACTTTGTGGATGGGTCAACCAACCCGGACTCTCCGAATCTAAGCTCATTGACAACTTTCTCGATTTCACGACGTTCCACCAAACGGAATTTTTTGCCGCTTGCGAGTTCATTCGTAAGCATATCGGACAGTTCTGAACCGGTCCCGCTTCTCCACCAGTGCGCATTGGTCGAATTGGTAAAGCGCATGACAGCTATACGTGGTTTTTCCGACTCTGCAAAAGCGGCCGCTGACAATAATACCGTTGCAAAAACAGATAAGGCAAAATTACGGAAAAAATGCATTTCTGGTTCCCCCTGTATTTTATTTACCAACCGGCATAACAATTCATGAATGATCGAAAAATGACGCAAAGATACTCCACAGTTTACATTGGCGTCAACCGTTTAGTATTTATTGTCATAAAACGCCATATACACTGCAAATAATTGAGTTATTCCGCTTCCCGTGCAACAAGAAACAGTTCGATGCTGATCAGATCATTAACCAGGTGCATGCCAAGCCGTTCATACAGCTTGCCTGAACCGTAGCAGACACTCCACAGCGTACGATCCAGGTCGAGTGCGGCCTGGGCTTTGATAGTCCCGTCTTCCTGAGCCGCGATTATGGCCGGAAAGCAGATCGAACGGGTAGTTCCCTTGATGGTCAGCAAACCGCCGATTTCCATGTTGGGTGTCCCGGGGGTAGCCCCGGCAATTGCGGCTGCGCCGCGCAGTTCAAAGGTTGCCGTGGGATAATGTTCCACATCGAAGAAATCGTCGGATTTAAGATGCCGGTGCAGCATACCCCGCCACCCTTCATCCTGCAGGTCCAGGTTGTTGATGCTGGTCATATCGAGCACGAATCTGCCCGAAACGGGACGGCCATTTGCACTGACAATTTCACCGCCGGAGATGGCAATCCGGCCATGGTGACGGTTATTGATATTGCGACCAGCCCATTCGACAACACTATGTTCAGCATCAATGCGATAGAGGCCGTCACGGGCCATGGCCGGAGGCGGAGCAGCAGCGTTGGACTCTACCGCAAATCCGGCCGACAGCCAGGCTTGAAGTCCCCCTTCCAGTATCGCCACATTCCGGTATCCGGCCCGTTCCAGTTTTTCTTTGGCTGTGCGGGCCGCCATGGTCGTGCCGCTATCATCATACACAACAACAGCCCTGTCACGGTCCGACACGCATTCAGCGGCCTTTTCCAGAAAGACCATCTCGTAGACACAGGCATTTCCGGCGCCGGCAATATGCCTGCAGGCATAATCCTCGGGCAGAAGCACATCTATCAGACAGACCGAACCGCTGGAAATCAGTGGCTGCAGTTCATGGGCAGTTACGGTTGCGTTCATGATACTCAACTCCTTTCATCTAAACTATATGCTTTCAAGCCCGGTCAAAGCGAGAACTCATTTGACAAACGTCCCGCGCTGGTATTCCTCAAAGGCGGTCTTCAACTCCTCCTGGGTATTCATCACAATCGGACCATACCACGCCACCGGTTCGCGCAGCGGTTTTCCTGAAACGAACAAAAAGCGTACCGGTTTGTCCGTTGTCGTTACCTGTACCGCAGCGCCGGCGTGTTCAAACAGTACCACGGTTTCAGCCGCGCAGGCACAGCGGCGCTCGGTATCAGACCAGCCGTGTCCGACCATCTCATATGCATAAGCGTCGCGCTGATCGTCAAAATAGCCTTCACCGGACAGAATATAGGCAAAATCGGTATGCCCGAGCGGAAGCGGATGCGAGAAAGTTGTACCGGCCGGCACACTTATATCAAGCATTTCCGGCTCGATCACGATATCCCCCACCGGCCCCTTTACACCACTCACCTGACCGGCGATGACCTTGACCCTGACACCGTTCTCCAGCGTTACTAGCGGGATATCGGCCGCCTTAACATCCCGGTAGCGAGGCGCTATCATTTTCTGGGCTGCCGGCAGATTGGCCCAGAATTGGAAGCCCCACATGGTGCCGGTGGGACTCAATTGCGGCATCTCCTGGTGGATAATGCCGCTGCCGGCCGTCATCCACTGCACGTCGCCGGCGCCGATGCCGCCTTTGTTGCCCATGCTGTCGCCATGCTCCACCAGTCCCTCCAGCACGTAGGTAATGGTTTCGATGCCCCGGTGGGGATGCCAGGGAAATCCGGGCAGATATTCATCCGGGTTGGAGGTGTGGAAATCGTCCAGCATCAGGAACGGATCGAACTGCGGCACCTGGGAATAACCGAAGGCCCGTTTCAGGTGCACACCGGCCCCTTCGACGGTGGGGCGGCTCTTGAATATTTTGGATATGCGACGTGTAGTCATATTTATGCTCCTCTATGGCTATGAAGTAAGTGTAATTCAGCCTGCAGCCACTTTTGTTTGATACCAAGGTCATCCCTTATTTATTGCAGCCTTGATTTTGTCGGGCGTCATGGGCAGTGAGCGCATCCTTGCGCCCGAGGCGGCAAACAGGGCATTGGCAACCGCCGGGGCGATGGGAGGCACGCCAGGCTCACCCACGCCGCCCGGCGGCTCGCTGCTGTCTATGATATGCACCTCCACCTCCGGCATGGCCTGCATGCGAACCAGCTGGTAGTCGTGGAAATTGCCCTGTGCCACCCGACCGTTTTTAATGGTGATCTCACCGTAGAGGGCAGCCGAAAGCCCGAAGGCGATGCCCGATTCCATCTGGGCCCTGACCGTGTCCGGATTGACGATGCGGCCGCAGTCGACGGAACAGACCACCCGGTGCACCTGGATGTTCCCCTTGGCATCCAGCGAGACCTCGGCTACCTGGGCAACATAGCTGCCGAAAGATTCGTGCACGGCAATACCCCGTCCTCTCCCCTTGGGCAACGGTCGGCTCCAGCCGAATTTTTGCGCTGCGGTTTCCAACACTTTCAGGATGCGCGGGTGCTTGGCCAGCAACTGACGACGATACAGGTAAGGGTCCTTGCCGGCTGCATGGGCCAGTTCGTCCATGAAGCTTTCCATCACGAAGGCTGTGTGGGAATGGCCGACCGAGCGCCACCAGAGTACCGTCACCGCGTTTTTGGGGCTATGCAGTTCGATCTGCAGGTTGGGAATGGCATAGGTTGTATTTGCTGCGCCTTCCACCGAAGTATCGTCGATGCCGTCCTTGACCATGGCCGATTCAAATGGAGTACCGGCTAAAATAGACTGTCCGACAATGCGGTGATGCCAGGCCAGCGGCATCCCGGCGTCATCCAGGCAGGCCGCCACCCGGTCGTGCCACAGCGGTCGATAATAGCCGGCCCGCATGTCATCCTCGCGGGTACGGATCACCTTGACCGGCTGCCTGATCTCCTTGGCAACCTGCACCGCCTCAGCAACAAAGTCGCAGCCGCTTGAAGCCCGTCGTCCAAAACCGCCCCCCAGGAAGGTGGTCTCCAGAGTGACCTGTTCCGGCTTGAGTCCGGCTATCTTAGCAGCGGCATTGCGGTCCGCGGTCTGGGACTGGCTGCCGGTGCGGATCAGACAGCTGTCGGCTTTCAGATCCACAAAGCAGTTGAGCGGCTCCATCGTAGCATGGGCCAGATAGGGCACCTCGTACTCTACTTCCAAGCGTTTGGCAGACCCAGCCAACACCGCCGGCGCATTGCCATCCTTGCGGGCCACCAGACCGGAAGTGGCGGCCAGACGGGCATAATCCTCATGCATGGCTGCTGTCGAGACCTTTGCGCCATCGCCTTCTTCCCAGACGATCTGCAACAGCTCACGCCCCTTCACTGCCGGCCAGAATCCATCAGCCGCCACCGCCACCCCGGCATCCACCGCCACGATCTTTTTAACGCCCGGAACGGCCAATGCCTTAGCGGCGTCGAAGCTTTTGACCTTGCCGCCAAAGACAGGCGGCCTGGCGATCACGGCTGTCAGCATGCCCGGCAGATGGACATCGATACCGAAGATGGCGGTACCGTTAAGCTTGGCCGGGCTGTCCAGGCGGTGGAGCGGCTTGCCAAGCAGGTTTTTGGCGCCGGCTTTCAGTTTCGGTTCTTTGGGCACCGCCAACCTGGCGGCCCTTGCAGCCAGCTTGCCAAAGCTGAGCCGCTTGCCGCCGGGGCCGATCACGATTCCGTTTTCGGCCCGACAGCCTGCCGGTTCGACCTTCCACTGTTGCGCCGCAGCTGTGATCAGCATCTCCCGGGCAGCCGCCCCGGCCATTGAAAGCCGGTCCCATTCGGAACGCACGCTGGTGCTGCCGCCGGTTACCATGACCGGCCCGAACTGGGCGTGGTTGTATTCAGGGGCAACCGGCGAAGCCTGAAATGTGACCCGTTTCCAGTCACAGCACAGCTCCTCGGCCACCAGCATCGGAAGCGAGGTATAGACTCCCTGACCCATTTCGGACTTGTTGACGATGACCGTAACGGATTCATCTGTGCCGATACGCAGAAAAGCATTCGGGACAAAGACAGCATCTCCGGCTGCGGCCGCATAACGTGCACCGTACGGGATATGGCAGGCCAGCAGCAGCCCGCCTCCGGCCAGGGCGCTGGTCTTGATGAATTCTCTCCGGCTCATGCTGGATGTATTGCTCATGATTTCTTGCCTCCCTTCACCGTACTCCTTCCGCTGGCGGCATGGATCGCTCGGCGAATCCGACCATAGGTGCCGCAGCGGCAGAGATTGCCGCTCATGGCACTGTCGATGTCGGCGTCGGTCGGCTTGGGATTTTTTGCCAGCAGATCCACGGCGGACATAATCTGTCCTGGCTGGCAATAGCCGCACTGGGAAACCTCCTGGTCCAGCCAGGCCTTCTTGACCGGGTGACTCTCCTTGATACCCTCGATGGTAAGCACCTTCTTGCCCCGCACGTCTCCCACCGGAGTTATACACGAGCGCTGAGGCTTGCCGTCAATATGGACCGTGCAGGCACCGCACAGCCCCTCGCCGCAGCCGTACTTGGAACCGGTCAACCCCAGTTTTTCCCTCAGCACCCACAGCAGCGGCGTGTCCGGGCTGGCATCCACCCGCCGCTCCTTGCCGTTGACATTGAAAACTATCATTCTCAGCCTCCGTTTCTATTTTGGACTTTGTATCTGAGCCACATGGTTTTGAACCTGAGGAAATATTATAGCGATTTTTCCAGGTTTGTGAAGCGCCTGTTATGAACATGTTCTTATGTTTTACATACTGTTCACTATTAATTGGTTTTCAAGAATCCGCGGGAATGCTATAAACCACCTTAATGCAACATGTATCCTGCCATTGAACTATGTTAATAATTCAAGCGGAGCGACTGAACATGAAAAAACGCATTCTGTTCGCCATTCTCGGCGTTATCCTGGTCATTGCCGCTCTTGCCGGTATCAAGACGCTGCAGATCAGATCGATGATCGACAGCGGCAAAAAGTTCACCCCCCCGCCCGAGACCGTGACAACCGCAGTGGCCGCAAGCGAATCGTGGGAAACCTTCCTGGGTTCCGTGGGCACACTCACCGCCGTGCAGGGTGTCAACCTGGCAGCTGAGACGCCCGGCAAGGTTGTGAAGATTGCCTTCGAATCCGGCACGTCGGTCAAAAGGGGTGACCTGCTCATCCAACAGGACACCAGCAGCGAAGAAGCCCAATTGCCTGGCGCTGTAGCCCAAGCCACCCTGGCCGACGGTGACCTGAAGCGGTCGGGGCAGATGTTCGCCGAGGGCATCATATCCCAGGCCGACCAGGACAAGGCCTTGGCCGCATCCCGGCAGGCCGGAGCACAGGTGGATAATCTCCGGGCGGCCATTGCCAAAAAGACCATCCGGGCCCCCTTCTCCGGGCGGATCGGCATCCGTCAGATCAACCTGGGGCAGATGCTGCGCGAAGGAGACCAGATTGTTACCCTTCAGGCCCTCGATCCGATCTATGTGGATTTCTCTGTTCCGCAGCAAGAGCTCTCCAGGGTGCGCATCGGCCTGACGGTGAAACTCACCGGCGACGCCCTCGGCAGTGACGTACTGACCGGCAGAATCTCGGCCATCAGCCCTCTGGTGGACTCGGAAACCCGCAATGTAAAAATCCAGGCCACAGTTGCCAACAAGGCCGAACGGCTGCGACCGGGAATGTTCGTCAATGCCTCGGTAGGACTACCGGTACGCCGGCAAGTTTTATCAATACCGGGCACGGCCGTCTTGTACGCTCCCTACAGTGATTCGGTCTTCGTTGTGGAAAACGCCAAAGATGGCAAAGGGATGTTGCTGCGTCAGCAGTTCGTGCGACTGGGAGAGAAACGGGGAGATTTTGTGGCTGTCTCCAGCGGCCTCAAGGCCGGGGAGACGGTCGTCAGCACCGGGGTCTTCAAACTGCGCAACGGCCAGAAGGTGGTGGTCGACAACAAGCTGGCCCCGAACTTCCAGCAGGCGCCCAAGCCGGAAAACAACTGACCCGCCATGAACGTTACCGATCTCTTCATCCGTCGCCCCGTCCTGGCCCTGGTGGTCAATCTGGTGATCATCATCGCCGGCCTGCAGGCCATCCGCTCCCTCAACGTGCGCCAGTATCCCCGCAGCGAGAATGCGGCGGTGACCGTTTCCACCGTTTATGTGGGGGCGGATGCGGAGCTGGTACGAGGTTTCGTCACCACGCCGCTGGAACGGGCCATTGCGGCCGCCGACGGCATCGAGTACATGGAATCCCAGAGCAGCCTGGGACTATCCACCATCAAGATACGTCTCAAGCTGAACTATGACGCCACCACTGCCCTGGCCGAGATCGGCTCCAAGGTAGATCAGGTACGACGCGACCTGCCTCCGGAAGCGGAGGTGCCGATCATCAACATCGAGTCGGCCGACAGCCAGTTTGCCTCGGCCTACCTCAGCTTCACTTCAGACATTCTCAAACAGAACGAGATCACCGACTACCTGGTGCGCATAGTTCAGCCACGCCTGTCTGCCATCTCAGGTGTCCAGCGGGCCGACATTCTGGGCGCCCGCACCTTTGCCATGCGCATCTGGCTCAAGCCCGAGCGGATGGCGGCCCTCAATATCAGTCCGGCCCAGGTGCGACAGGCCCTGGCAGCCAACAACGTGCTGGCGGCCCTGGGACGCAGCAAGGGATCGCTGATCCAGGTCAACCTCTCCGCCAACACCAATCTCAACACGGTCGATGAATTCAAACAGCTGGTGGTGCGAGAACAGGGCGGCGCCATGGTGCGGCTCTCCGACATCGCCGACGTCATGCTGGGCGCGGAGGATTACGACGCCGAGGTACGTTTTTCCGGCCAGACCGCCGTATTCATGGGCATCTGGCCTCTGCCCAACGCCAACTCCATCGACGTCATCAAGCGGGTCCGAGTCGAAATGGAGGCAATCCAGCGCGACCTGCCCAGTGGCATGCAGGCCCGGGTTGCCTACGATGCCACCAATTACATCAATAACGCCATCCACGAGGTGCTGAAAACCCTAGGCGATACCCTGCTGATCGTGGTGGTGGTGATCTTCCTTTTTCTCGGTTCTTTCCGCTCGGTGCTGGTGCCGGTGGTGGCCATCCCAGTCTCCCTGATCGGAGCAGTATTCCTGATGCAGGCCTTCGGTTTCACGGTCAACCTGCTGACCCTGCTGGCGGTGGTGCTTTCGGTAGGTCTGGTGGTGGATGACGCCATCGTGGTGGTGGAGAATGTGGAGCGGCACCTTGGCGAAGGTAAATCGCCGTTGGAGGCGGCCTTGCTGGGTGCCAGGGAACTGTTGGGGCCGATCATAGCCATGACAATCACCCTGGCCGCGGTTTATCTGCCGATCGGTTTGCAGGGAGGCCTGACCGGTTCCCTTTTCCGCGAATTTTCACTGACCCTGGCCGGGGCGGTTACCATCTCCGGTATTGTTGCCCTGACCCTCTCGCCGGTCATGTCGGCCAAGCTTTTGAAACCCGGCATGGCGGAGCATGGCCTGGCCGGCCGTATCTCCCGCGATTTCATCCGTCTCCGAGAAGCCTACGGACGCCTGTTGGACATCTTCCTTGCCGCCCGTCCGGCGGTTTATGCGGTCTGGATCGTGATCAGCCTGCTGACGATTCCCATGTTCACCATGTCGGCCCGCGAACTGGCACCGACCGAGGACCAGGGAGTCATTTTCGGCATCCTGGATGCCGCGGCCAACTCGACCCTGGACCAGAACAGCCGTTACGCCGCCGCGGTCAACCAGGCCTTCATGAGCGTGCCGGAAACCGATTTTACCTTCCAGATCACCTTTCCAGCTTCCGGTTTCGGCGGCATGGTCGCCAAACCTTGGGACAAGCGGAACCGCACCATTTTCCAGATCATGCCGGAGGTCCAGAAGAAACTGCAGGGCATCCCCGGCATCCAGGTTTTTCCGGTGACACCGCCCGCCCTGCCGGGAGGCGGACAGTTCCCGGTCGAGTTCATCCTGGCTTCCACCGCCGAAACCGGCCAGATCCTGGAGTTCGCGCATAAAATTCAGCAGCAGGCCATGAAGAGCGGCATGTTCGCCTTTCCGCCGCTGATCGACGTCAAGATCGATCAGCCCCAGACCGAATTCGTCATTGATCGCGACAAGGTCGCAGCACTCGGGCTTAATCTGGGACAGGTTGCCACCGACATGGGAGGCATGATCGGCGGCAACTTCGTCAACCGCTTCGACATCGCCGGGCGCAGCTACAAGGTCATCCCCCAGATCGAACGGGTCGGTCGCCTCAATCCGGAACAGCTGGGCGATATCCGCGTCACCGGTCCGAACGGCAAGCTGATCCCGCTCTCCACCGTGGCAACCTTGAAGGAGTCAGTCGTCCCGCGTTCGCTGAACCGCTTCCAGCAGCTGAACGCGGTCAAGATCAGCGGCGTGGCTGTCCGTCCGCTGGATGAAGCACTGCGTTATCTGGAGGATGAGGCGGGCAGGATTCTGCCCAAAGGTTACGTGGTGGATTATACCGGCGAATCGCGTCAGCTGCGGACGGAAGGGAACAAATTCCTGCCGGCCTTCTCGCTGGCGGTGATCCTGATTTTCCTGGTCCTGGCGGCCCAGTTCAACAGTTTCCGCGACCCCTTCGTCATCCTGGCCGGGTCGGTTCCGCTGGCCATCTTCGGGGCGCTGATCTTCACATTCCTGAAAATGCCCGATCCCAATGTTCCCTTCTGGACCAAGGGGTGGACCACCACCCTCAACATCTATTCCCAGGTGGGACTGGTGACCCTGGTTGGTTTGGTATCCAAGAACGGTATCTTGATCGTCGAATTTGCCAACAAGCTGCAGTTGGGAGGACTTGCCAAGCAGGACGCCGTCCGCCAGGCCGCCATGACCCGCCTGCGGCCGATCCTGATGACCACCGCCGCCACCATCGCAGGCCACTTTCCGCTGACACTGGTCTCCGGCGCCGGAGCTGCTGCCCGTAACTCGATCGGTTTGGTGCTGGTGGGTGGCATGTTCATCGGCACACTCTTCACCCTATTCGTAGTGCCGTCCATTTACATGCTGGTGGCCAAGGACCATGGCCGGGACCGGATGCGGAACGATGAGTTGATCAAGACCGCCGCGGAAATCTGATTTTGTTCAATCAGGCTCATGGCTTCTTCTCCTCTATTGAGAATTCGTTGCGAATCGCTTCAAGTCGACTGCGGTTTTTGCCAAGATCGGAATAACCAATCCGAGAAGCAGAACGGACCTGGATGACATTTCGAATGCGGTCCAGCAGAAACTCGCCGTCATCCACAAACAGAGCAGTGCGCAATTCGACCCTCAGATATCCGGGCAACTCTTCAGTTATCGTTGTATCACTCCGCCGTGCAAGAATCCCTTTCAAACGTGCAAAGGCCGCATCCGGATCGCCATTGAAGATCAGCGGGACGATTCGGTGTTTCTCATCAGCGGACTGGCTTGATACACAGTTGGGCGATGTGGGACACGTTGCCAGAAGTCCATCCTTCGCTCCCAGGTTGTTCGGCCGTTCACCGGCACATCCCATAATTGCCAGCAACCCGACAGTCATGATAAAGATTCTCCCCATTATATATCGCATTTTTCATTCCGATTGCTCTCAAACAGGAAAATTAGAATTCGGTTTCGGCTGCGAAATTACACGTAAATGATGCTTCACGTAGTGCCTGCCAATACTGGTGGAGGTTTTTGGTTCGACGATAATTCGTACGTTGAGTCGGTAGCCGACTCAATCTTTCCGGCACCATCTGATAAACACATTTACCACTATTTTTTTTAGAATCCCGCCATAAAGAAACGGCCTGCAATAACCGGCCGTTTCTTTATGGCAAATTTGATTCAATCGTTTCTGCTTCGCTCCAAAATGACCATCTGTAGACAATAATCATCGCCCATGACTATTACTTATCAGCCAGAGTTACTTGTAATAACCGACCGCACAGACCTGATCATCGACTTTCGTCACAAAAGAGACCTTAGACACCGGCTCGGTGCTCCCCGGACGCGGCCACATGTAGGAAACCTCGCTGATCGCACCTTCCTTGGCAGTCGCATAGATTTCCTCACCAAGTGCTTTACCGGCCTTGTCCTTGAGCCCTTTCAGACTCTTGCCAACCAGAGTGGGGTGGGCGGTAAAATTACCATCTGAACCGCCACAGAACGGGTAAAGATCGCGATCCTTGAACCCGCCCTCACCCTTGACAAATTGGGTCAGTGCTTCCGCCTTGTTGGCCTTGATGGCGGCAATCGCTTTCTCAAGCATACCCTTCGCTTCCTCGGCGGTACCAAAGCTGCCTGCAAAAACAGGCGAAGAAAGTGACAGAACCATCGTAGCGAGGGTAACCAGCATAATCAAACGTTTCATACTATTCTCCTTTTTCTTTTGGGATGACATGACGACGCCCACTTGGGCTCGACACATTATTTGGAATCTCAAATGTTGTGTGTGTGAATAACATAATTTGATTTTATATACAACACTGAAATTACAATCACAGTTTTGTATTACGACAACAATATAGCAAATTTTTGTCATTCATTATTTCGCATACTCAAACAGCTGTATAGCCATGTCGCTTAGCTCTGATTCAAACGGGCCGAGCATTATGATGGAAAAATTTGATTATAATATGCAGCAATAATGCGGGAAATATGGAAGGGAATAATGTGGGCCGGTTTTGCTTATTCAATCATTTCGTCAAATCGGGTAGGAGGCGGAATTACTTCCGCCGTCCTCCCACACCACCGTGCGTAC